>NC_016002.1:1692500-2292500 GCF_000283535.1 Pseudogulbenkiania sp. NH8B | reverse complement strand
ACATCGAGCGCGGCCGCGAGCTGGGTGCCCATATCGCCTGCGGGGGCGAGCAGTTCGGTCCGGGTTATTTCGTCAAACCGACGGTGCTGGTGGACGTGGCGCAGAAAGGCCCGCTGGTGCAGGAGGAAATCTTCGGCCCGGTGCTGGTGGCGATGCCGTTCGATGATATCGACGAGGTCGTCCGCCTCGCCAACGACAGCCGCTATGGCCTGGGGGCCAGCATCTGGACCAACAACCTGTCGGCGGCGCACCGCATGATTCCGCGCATCAAATCGGGTTCGGTCTGGGTGAACTGCCACAGCGCGCTCGACCCGGCCATGCCGTTTGGCGGTTACAAGCTGTCCGGAGTTGGGCGTGAGATGGGGGCCGCCGCCATCGAGCACTACACCGAGGTGAAGTCGGTGGTGATGAATATCTAAGTGAGTCGATACTGGCGCCCGAGGGCGCCAGTTTTTTTCAGGCTGGCCTGTAGCCCTGCGCCAGCAGCCAGCCGCGCAGCATGTGGCGCTGCTCCGGCGCCAGGGTATTTAATACGTCGGTGCCGGGGCCCTGCTGCAGCGCCTGCACGATCGGCGCCAACTCCACCCCTTGCAGATGCCAGATGCCGAGCGGCTGGTCGGGGCTGACCACCACGTCGGCTTCATCGATCACGTCACCGTTGATCACCGGCGCCTTTTCTACCCGCAATTGCTCGAAGCCTGACGCCACATGGATTGGCTGCTGGTCGGGCCAGGCACAGCGTGCCTGCCAGAACGGCCGCTCGGCCCAGCGCTGTTCCATGGCGTAGAAGTCGCGGCCGATCCTGGCGAAGCGGTGGAATAGATGCTCGATGCGGCGTTGATGGAAGCGTTGTGCCAGTTGGGTGCGATCCGGCCGGGTCAGCAGGGTATGAATCACCGCCGGCGCTTGCAAGGCGGAAGACAGCGACTGGAAGATGCCGTTGCCGGAGAGTGGGTCTACCGCCATGGCGGCATCGCCGACCCGCAGCCAGTTGCCCCCGGAGGTTTCCAGACACAGGGTCGCCGTGCTGGTACGGGCATGTACGGCGGCCTCCTGCTGTGCATGCGCCCCGAAAAAGTCCATGACCAGCGCTGAGGTACGCCGGGCGGCGCAGAATCCGGCCAGCTGGTCTTTCTCCGGTAGCGCAGTGCTGGCCACGTCGAGCGTCAGCTGCCAGTAGCAGCGACCGTCCGCCAGCCTCGCCATCCAGACCCAGCCATCCTCCATGCTTTCCACCGCTGAGCCATGCGGCCCGGGGGCGCCTTGCCAAGTGTTGAGCAAACCCAGGGTTTCGGGGCCGCGCAGCCCTTTGCCGGACAGCGGTGCCAGCCGGCCACGCGCTTCCACCAGAAAATCGGCGGCGATTACGCTGGCCCCGTCGGGGCCGTCCAATTGAACATGATGGCCTTGTGCGTCGGAAACCAGCGTACGCACTTTGGCCTCGATCACCGCGATGCCCGCTGCCTGCAGGTCTAGCCTCAGGGCATGGTCGAACGCGCGGCGGTCGAGCAGGAATTCGGTGTTGAGGGTTTGCCGGGTGCCGTTCCAGTACACCTCGCGCGCCGACGGTGCCGCCGCGCTGTCGGCCGCCCGTCGCAGGCCGGCATGGTGCAGGCCGTCCAGCACACGTTGCGATATCCCCTCCACCGCATCGAAGCGGCGCCAGTCGCTGACCACGCTGACGCGATAACCGAGCCGGTTGAGCCCGAGGGCGACAGCGGCACCGGCTGGACCGGCGCCAAGTACCAGAATATGTGCTGAAGTCATGATGGATGCCTGCGTTGTTCAATGCCGATGAAGCTGGCCTCGCGCTGCAAATGGTCAAGCAGTTGTGGGCGCGTGGCATCGGGATGAAGCAAGAAATAGGCCGCGATCAGCCCGCTCATCGCCGCCGTGGCGATGCTGGCCCCGGCCATCTCCCCCTCGCCGTTCGCCACCACGGTGCCGAAGTCGGCCTGGGGACTGGCGAGCCAGGACCATTGCCCGGCACGGCAGCGGGCATCGCCGGTGATGCGCAACACGCCCGGGTAGCTCGCCGGGTAGACCGGTTCGCCCTGGGCCGGGCTTGAGGCACACAGCACGATGCCGGCCGCGAGTGCCTGCTCGCAGGCGGCACGCAGCAGGGGGCGGTCCTGTCGGATGCCCAGGCTGAGGTTGATCACCTTGACCTCTTGCTCGATCAGCCAATGCAGGGCGGCCGCGATCTGCAGCGGGGTGGTGGTCCAGCGCGCGTGGAAGACCTGGGCCACGCAGAACTGCGCCGCCGGGGCCTGCCGTGCCGCCATGTCGAGCACGGCGCCGCCGTGCCCCAGCCGGTCGGGCTGGGCTTCCCCGTGCCGCAGGTTTTCTTGCTCGAGCCAAAAACCGCGCGCCGCCCGCACCCGGCTCGCCTGTTCGTGGCGGCAGCCGCTGTCGACGATGCCGATGTGCAGTTCAGTGGCCATCGCTCACGCACGCTTCCTGGCGTAGCAACAATTGCCCGTCGATCAGCTCGAAGCGCAGGTCGGCTTGCGCCAGCGTCGACGCGCGGTGGCTGATCAGGATGCGGGTGCGCTGGCTGAACAGCTCGTCGATCTCGGCGATGACTTCGCGCTCGGTGGCCTCGTCCACCGCCGAGGTGGCTTCGTCGAGCACCAGGATCAACGGGTCCTGCAGCAAGGCGCGGGCAATGGCGATGCGCTGCTTCTGGCCGCCGGAGAGCTGCTGCCCGCGTTCGCCGACGTGGCTGTCGAGACCGTTCGGCATGGACTGGATCAGGCCGTCGAGACGAGCCTGCCGTGCCACGGTTTCGATCTGTTCGCGGCTGGCGTGCGGTGCGCTGTAGCGGATGTTGTCGGCCAGGCTGCCGCGAAACAGCACGATGTCCTGGCTCACGACGGCGATGCGCCGACGCAGGGTAAACAGGTCCAGTTCGCGCAGATCGACCCCTTCGAAGCGGATGCTCCCTTGCTGGGGGTCGTAGAAGCGTTGGAGCAGGTCGATCAGGGTCGATTTTCCGACCCCGGATGCGCCGCTGATGGCCACCTTGCGTCCTGCCGGTATCTGCGCCGATACGCCACGCAGCACTCCCTGCTGGCGCTCGCCATGGGCGAACCAGACGTTATCCAGTACCAGTTCGCCGCCGCTGCTCGACGGCTCTCGCGGATGTTCTGGCTGATGGATGCTGACCGGCTCGTTCTGCAGTTCCATGACCCGGCCCAGGCTTACGGTCATGCGTTGCAGGGCGACGTAGAGCCCCAGCAGGCTTTGCACCGGCCCGACCGCCATGCCGAGATAGGTGGAAAAGGCGATCAGCGAGCCCAGTTGCCAGCTGCCGTTGACGACCCAGTAGCCGCCGATGAGGAAGGCGCAGGCACGCGACAGCGAGGTCAGCGTGCCGGGGACGGCCTGGGTGAAGAATTCGGTCACCTGTAGTTTGAGCAGGCGCTGCATATAGCCCTCGCCGAGGTGGTCGAGGCGATGCAGTTCGGCGGTTTGCTGTCCGGCGGACTGAATGAACTTCATCGCGGGTAGCGTTTCGACCAGAAAGGACGACATGTCGGCCGAGCTTTCGCGCAGCTGGCGCGCATCGCGCTCCACTTTTTGGCGCATCCAGCGCAGCCACAGCACTTCGAGCGGGATCAGCACCACCACCAGCAGCGACAGTTTCCACGACAGCGCCAGCAGCAAGGCGATGGCACCGATCAGGCCGATCACGCTGGAGACGGCGGAAAACAGCGAGTCCAACGCAAAGCGCTGAATTTCGGCCACGTCGCCATCGAGTCTGGAAAGCAGGTCGCCGATGCGCCGCCGACCGTAGAAGGCTGGGGAGAGTTGCTGCAGATGACCGTACAGGGCGCCGCGCAGGGAAAACAGGATGCGCCCGGACAGACGGGTGTGCAGGTAGCGGTTGACGCCGCTGAGCAGGGTGCTGGCAATGCCCACCACGATCATGGCGAGCGCGATGGTGAGCAGCAGCGGGTAGTCTTTACCGAGCAGTCCCCTGTCGATCAGCATCTTGGTGAGCCAGGGCTGGGCGAGCACCAGTAACGAGGCCCCCAGCGACAGCCCGAGCAGTCCGCCGATGGCTAGACGATGCGGACGCACAAAGCCGTACAGCCAGTCCATCGACTGTTCGAACAGGGCCGGGTTGTTTGTTTTGGCGAGCTTGAGGAAAAACCTGAACATAGGGGTTCCGCGCGGCGGCTGCCGGGTCAAGATGTGCTCTGCGTGGCAGGGAACACGGAGGACGTTACCACTGCAGCTGCTTCAGCTTGCGGTAGAGGGTGGCACGGCTGATGCCCAGCGCGTGGGCCGCAGCCGAAACGTTGCCCTGATGGCTGTCGAGGGTGCTGCGGATCAGCTCCAGTTCCTGGTCGCGGATCAGCCCGCCGGAAGGCCGCGTGCTGGCGTGCAACTCCTCGAGGAAATGGTCGCTCAGGTGTTCGGGGGTCAACTCGGTTTCGTCGTCTTCGCGCATCGCCAGTGCCGCGCGCAGCACCATTTCCAGCTGGCGGATATTGCCCGGCCAGGGGTAATGGCCAAAAAGCTCGGCCAGTTCGTGGCTGACCGTGACGTGCCCTGCCCCCAGCTTGCCGAGCAGGGTGTCGATCAGTTGGCCGAGATCCTCGCGCTCGCGCAGCGACGGCAAGCCGACGCTCACCCCGTTGATGCGGTAGTAGAGGTCTTCGCGAAACATCTTGTCGCGCACCATGGCCTTGAGGTCGCGGTGGGTGGCACAGATTACCGCGACGTCGATGTTCTGCTCTTCGCCGGCCCCCAGCGGCGCCACCTTGCGCTCTTGCAGCACGCGCAACAGGCGCGCCTGCAGGTGGAGCGGCATGTCGCCGATTTCGTCGAGGAACAGCGTGCCGCCGTTGGCCTGCATCAGGCGCCCGACCACGCCGCCCTTGCGTGCGCCGGTAAAGGCGCCGTCGCGGTAGCCGAACAGCTCCGATTCGATCAGTCCTTCGGGAATGGAGGCGCAATTCACCGCGATGAACGGTTTGCCGGCGCGAGCGCTGGCTTCGTGCAGGGCGCGGGCGACGACCTCCTTGCCGGTGCCGGTCTCGCCGAGCAACAGCACGGGGAGATCGTTGTTCAAACCTTGACGCGCCATTCTCAGGGCTCGCCCGAAACGGCTCTGGCCATCCGCCAACTCGTCCAGGGTGCAGGGTCTGGGCTGTGGTTTGGCTGTCGTGGTCGGCGTCGACACGATGGTCGGCGTGCGCGGCAGTTGCAAGGCCTTGAAGTAGAACTCGCCATGTGCCAGCGGGACTTTGGCGGTGCCGTCATGCACGATGCGCGAGATCAGCGTGTTGCCGCGCACGCCCAGCGCCTCTTCGCAACGCTGGCCGACCATCTTGTCGCGCGGCAGCCGCAGCAGGTCGCAGGCTTGCTGGTTGGCGGCCAGGATGTCGCCTTCCACGCTCACCGCCAGCACGCCGTGCCAGGCCGAACCGAGATATTGCTGGCGCGGATGGAATACCAGCACCAGATGCTCCGGGAAGAAGGCGCCGAACAGGCGGCTTTCGATCTGGCTGGCGGCGATCATCAGCATGCCGAGGCTGTCCAGCGGCTGGGCCAGGGTGCCCTCGCGCGTCAGGTCGAGCACGCCGATGGCGTCGCCGTGCGGGTTCTTGATCGGCACCGAGGAACAGGAGAAACGGCTCAGGCATTCGAGGTAATGCTCGCCGCTATTGATGAGGATCGGCCGGCTCTCGATCAGCGCCGTACCGAGGGCATTGGTGCCGCGCAGCGATTCGCTCCAACATGCCCCGGGGGTGATGTCCTGAATGCCGAGGGTACGGAGGTAATCGGTGCGCCCTTCCACCGCGAGCATGTTGGCGTTGGCATCGCCCAGAATCACCAAGCCTTCGTTACCGTAACGTTCGGCCAGAAATTCCATTTCCGGGGTGGCGGCGTCGAGCAGCATGCGGTTGGCCGCCAGCAGCATGTCCAGATCGTTGACGACCTGCAGGCTGACCAGTTTGCTGTCGATGCAATCCAGTCCGTGGCTGAAGCTGCGGCGCCAGGAGGCTTCGATTTCCTGGCGCAACAGGCCCTGGGGAAGTTGTCCCTCCACACGCAGCTTCTCCCTGAGCAGGTGGGCGGCCTGCAAGGGATCCGGAGTGGCTGGTGTCAAAGGAAAGAAGTGGCTCATAGACCTCCCGGCAAAGACTTGGCGCCGCCGCTGTCAGACAGCGCTCGGCCCAAGCTGGAAGTCAGTAACTTGTCACATTATCGACCAAAAATCCACACATTAGCAGGCGTGGTCCGGCGTGGCGCAGGGTTGGCCGAAGCCTGCCCCCTGCCCTGGCGCGCCGGCCTTCCGGGGAGCCTTGCCTTTACTTCGTCGCCTCGCTCTCCCAGCCGCCGCCCAGTGCCAGGAACAGGTTGACCTGGTCGACGGCAAGCTGGCTCTCCGCGCTGGCCAGTGAGGCTTCGGTGTTGGCGAGGGTGCGCTCGGCGTCGAGGCTCGACAGGTAGGGCACGCGCCCGGCCTGGTAGAGGCGGCGGTTCTGCTCGGCGGCTTCGCGGGCTTCGTCGCGTGCCGTCTGCAGGTCGGCCTGGCGCTGCAGGTTGCGCGAGTAGAAGCTCAGCGCGGTTTCGGTCTCGCGCAGGGCGTTGAGCACGACGCCATCGAAGCGCGCCAGCGCGGCTTCGGCGTCGGTCTTGGCGATCTTGACCCGGGCGCGGGCGCCGCTGTCGGGTATCGTCCAGCTGATCAGCGGGCCGAGGCCGAAGCGTTCGGTGCGCCCTTCCCCGAGGTGTTCGAGGATGCCGCTATACCCTGCCGAGGCGCCGATGATGATGCTGGGGTAGAGCGCGGCGGTGGCCACCCCGATGCGGGCGGTGGAGGCGGCGAGCTGGCGCTCGGCCTCGCGCACGTCGGGGCGGCGCTTGAGCAGCGCGGCGCCGTCGCCGACCGGGATGCGTTGCTCGATGCGCGGCTCGGTCTGGCAGTCGATCCGGGCGTCCTGCAGCTGTTGCGGGGTTTTGCCGACCATCACCGCCAGCCGGTAGCGAGCGGCGTCTTTTTCGGCCTGAAAGCGCGGCAGCGTGGCGCGCAGCGTATCGGCCTGGGAGCGAGCGCGCAGCACGTCGGTGATGCGGCCACGCCCGGCGTCGGCGAGGCGGCGGGCGACGTCGACGCTGCGGTTCTGCAGATCCAGCACATGCTGCGCGACCGCCAGTTCGTGCCCCGCCGAGCACATCTGCACATAGGAACGCACGGTTTCCGCCGCCACCGAGACGCGCACCAGGTCGAGCGCCGCTTCGCTGGCCTCGGCGCTGGCGTGGGCGGACTCTTCGGCGCGCGCCAGCTTGCCGAACAGGTCGATCTGGTAGGCGATCTGAATGCCTGCGTCGCCCTCGTTCAACACCGGCAGCTTTTCCTCGACCAGGAAGGCTTCGCCAGCCTCCCGTGCGCGCTTGGCGGCCAGCGTCACGCCGGCGTGCGGGCCGCGCTCGGCGTCGACCTCGGTCACCACCGCCATCGCCCGGCGCAGGTTGGCCGAAGCGATGCGGATGCTGGTATTGGCTTCGAGCGCCTCGCTCACCAGCTGGTCCAGCGCCGGGTCGCGGTAGAGCCGCCACCAGCCGGCGGGGACCGGGTCGAGCGACACCCCGGCGCCGTTGCCGCCGATGAAGGCGCCGTTGGCCGAGGGCGCGCGCACCATGGCGTTATCCGGCACGCGATAATCCGGGCCGACCGTGGTGCAGGCCGTCAGCCCGCCCAGCAGGGCGAGCGACACGAGAACGGAGAGGCGTTTCACGAGTGGGCCTCCCCCTGTTTCGCGGCGGGTGTGGCCAGCGCCGTGACCGTCTGCACCGACACCGTGGCGGTGCGCCCGGCGATCAGGCGGAAGTCGCCGGGCACCTCGTCCAGCGCGATGCGCACCGGCACCCGCTGCGCCAGGCGCACCCAGTTGAAGGTGGGGTTCACGTTGGGCAGCAAGGTGGCGCCATTGCTGCGGTCGCGGTCCTCGATGCCGGCGGCGATGCTTTGCACGTGGCCGCGCAGGGTGTGCGCATCGCCCATGATCTGAATGTCGACCGGCTGGCCGATGTGCACGTTGTTGAGCTTGGTTTCCTCGAAGTAGCCGTCGACGTGAAAGGAACGGGCATCGACGATGGAGAGCACCGGGCGTCCGGTGGTGACGTAATCGCCCAGGCGTGGCGTGCGATCGTTAAGGTAGCCGTCCACCGGGCTTTTCACCTCGGTGCGTTCCAGGTTGATGCGAGCGACGTCGAGCGCGGCTTCGGCGGCGGCCAGGGTGGCTTCGCCCTGCTGCACCTTGGCCTCGCTTTCCTCCAGGTTTTCCTTGGCCACCAGATCGGCCAGGGCGCGGCTGCGGACGGTCTCGCGACGGGCCTGCGCCAGCGTGGCACGCTGCGCCGCCACCGCGGCCATGGCCTGCTTCAGCGCCAGCTCGTAGCGGGCGCGGTCGATCACGAACAGCACCTGGCCGCGCTTCACCAGCTGGTTGTCGCGCACCGATACGGTGGTGATCAGCCCGGAGACGTCCGGGGCGATCTGGACCACGTCGGCACGGATATGGCCATCCCGGGTCCACGGCGCATTGCTGTAGTAATCCCACAGGTGCCAGCCGACCACGGCGGCGATGACGACGACAGTCAGGGTCAGGATCACCGACCCTGCGTTTCGAATGTTTTTTTTCATGGATGCAATCCGCGAGTCAAGGCAACCGTGCCGCCGAGCACGATCACGTAAAGGGCAAAATTGAACAGTGAGCGGTGCCAGACGAGCTTGTAGACGCCCAGCCGCATCAGGACAAAGCGCAGGCAGCCGGTGACGGCCAGGGCGCCGAGCATCAGCACCAGCAGGCTGGGGATGAACACGCCGTAGAGATCGATTTCGCCAATCATGGGGTTTCTCCTGCGGAGGGGCCCGTGGCGGGGACTCCGGTCAGCGCGACAAAGCGGGCGGCATCGGGAAACAGCGTGATGCGCAATTCCACCAGGGCGTTCTGGGCTTCCCGCGCCGCCCTGCCCAGCTCCGCCTTGGTGAGGCTCAAGGCCCGGTCGATTTCCTCGCGCAGCGAAGCGGGAGGCTGACGCTGGCCATGGTGGCCGACGCATTCCCGGTAGTGCCCGGCGACGGACTGGAGCACGCGGTCGATCGCCACGTGCGCTGTCTCTGGCAGGCGGTGTTCATCCCGCTGCAGGTCCAGGGTGCTGAACCCTACCCGCAACTCGCCGAAGCCGGCATCGCCGTGGTCATCGTCGCTGGCGGCCAGGCGCGGCACCAGCAGGCCCAGGCGGTCCAGCATGTGCGACGTGAGGTTGGCGTAATCGCCGCGGTGGCTGCCTGCAGCGGTCTCGGCCAGGTCTTTCCAGCTGGCGCGCAGCAGGCGGCGCATCGCCAGCTCGGCTCCAAACGGCCGCGTCAGCAGGGTCCAGCACAAGGCGAACAGCACCCCGCACACCCCGGCCACGCTGCTGTTGAAGAAGGCGGTGAAGTCCGCGTCGTAGGCACCTTGCAGGCCGAGGAACGAAGCGGTGTTGACCGTCAGCAGCATGGCGGCCATGGTGAAGCGCGGGTGCGATGCCAGGGTGCCGATGGCGAGGAACGGGATGGCCAGCATCAGCGCCAGGGTTTCGAACTCGTGCGCGGCCGGGATGATCAGGAACAGCAGCACGGCGGTGAGCGGGATGCTGACCGCGGCCCAGGTGAAGAAGGTGCGGATCAGCGGTGCCGGCTCGTCCTGTGCGGCGAAGAAGCAGCTCGAGACGGCGCCCAGGATCACCGCGCTGGCGCCGTCGTTCCAGCCCATGCCGATCCACAGCAGGCAGGAGAGGAAGATTGCCAGCGAGGCCGATGCCGCCGCGAACAGGATCATGCCATGGTCGTAATGGCGCGCCTTGCCGCCGAGTTCCCAGCGCCGGTACGCCGGTTTCCACGCGGTATCGGCCTCGCCCCGGGCGATCATGTCGCGCAGGTCGAGGCAGTCCTGCCACAGCCGGATCAGCGATTGCAGGCGCGTGACGGCGTGCGCGATCAAGAGATCGTTCCATTCCGCGTCCGGGCCGCTACGGCGCGCATCGGCAAGCTGGCGCTGAAAACGTGCCGCCTCGTCGCGGCCCCTGGCCCCAGGCGACGAGAGTATCCAGCGGGCGATGGCTTCCATCAGGCCGGTCAACGGGGCGGGAACGCCCTGCTCCAGCTTGCGCGCGGCGTCGAGCGTCGCCGTGAGCGAGGACAGGATGGGCAGCAGCATGCTCATGCGGCTTTGCAGTTCGCGCGTGGTGTGCACCATGTCCGCGTTGGCGGCATCGTAGGCCAGGTGGGTGATGTACTGGTCCAGGGACAGGATGTCGGCGGCCAGGCGGTGGCGGGTCGCCGGGTGGCTGCTGGCGAAGGCCGGCGACAGGGCTTCCGCCGCCCAGGCGCCGGCGTCCTTGAACCAGGCGCCGATGCGGGCTTCGAGCACCGGCGCCACCTTGCTGGGAAAGACGATGGAGGCAACCACGCTGGCACACACGATGCCGAGCACGATTTCCTCGCTGCGGGCCAGGGCAATGTCGAACACCGCCTCGGGCTGGGACACGGCGGGCAGCGCGATCATCGGCAAGGTGTACGCCGAGAGCATGAAGAGGTAGTTGCGCGGTGTGCGGTCGCGCAGCGACAGGCACAGCAGCGTGCCGGTCCAGAGCGAAATGACCAGGCTCAGCATGATCGGCTCGTTGACGAAGCGGGGCACGAAGAGAATGGCAGCGGCACCGCCGATCAGGGTGCCGATGACCCGGTAAAGCCCTTTCGAGCGGGTGGCGCCAATCAGCGGATGCGACACGATGTACACCGTGGACATCGCCCAGTAAGGGCGTGGCAGCCCAAGGGCCATGCCGATGTACAGGGCCAGTATCGCGGCGAGAAAGGTCTTGGCCGAAAACAGCCAATCGCGCCAGCTGGGGAGAGTCATCATGTGGTGTCGTTGTTAGCCGCCCCATCCGACGCAGGCGATGGGTTGTGGGAGGAAAAAATGACGCATACCCCTCAGCACGCATGGGGTTTTAAACCTGCGGGGGCTCCCGGCCATGCCTGGGTCTTGGCTTTGGTTATAGCAAAGCGGCCGGGCCGGAAGTCTAAAAAGCCCCGGGGTTCCGGGGCTCGGGCGGACAGGGTGGCGTGGCGATCAGTTGGTGCTGCGCGGGTTGAGCACGTACAGTTTTACGGCGGACTGGCCGACCTTGAGTGCGCGCGGCACGGCTTTGAAGTTGTCGAAGCGCCAGGCGAAGTTGGCTTCCTTGTGCGCGCCGACCTGACCGATGGTGACCGGGGCCGCTCCTTCGCCTTCGATCACCACGTTCACCGGTTGGGCGCTGGTGTTGGCGACGTGAAAGGCCATGCTGTCGTCGCGCGGCACGCCGACCGAGCCAGGCTGCACGCTGCCGTCTTGTGCCACCGTCAGGCGCAGATGGGTGTCGGCATCGATCACCGCGGTGCGGGTGCCGAAGGACGCTTGCGGTGCCGTGGCGGCGGTCTTGACGGTGGCGCCACCCAGGTTGTCGACGTAATAGTTGTCGTTGCCGGCGTAAGCCGAACCGGCAAATGCGAGGGCGATCAAGGTGGTACAGGGCAAGGCGGCGGCGAAGCTGATTTTTTTCATGCTGCAAATCTCCATGTTGGGCGGTGTCCGCGGGGCCGAAACGACCTCGGTTACCGGAAAAGCGGCGCCGCGTTGTCGTGCGGGGCGTCATGGAGGTATTTCAACAGTTGCTTCGTTGGGAATAAACCGGCGAAAATGAAATGGGTAATTAACTAAAAAGAAATTATGGACACCTTGACTGCCATGCGCGTCTTCCAGACCGTGACCGAAGCCGGCAGTTTTGCCGGCGCCGCCGAGCGCATGGACCTGTCCCGCGCCATGGTCACCAAATACGTGGCGGCACTCGAACAGCAGCTGGGCGTGCGCTTGCTGCATCGCTCGACCCGGCGCCTGTCCCTGACCGAAGTCGGTGCCGATTACATCCAGCGCGTGGCGTCCATCCTGGCGCAGGTGGATGAAGCCGCGGCGGTGGCCAGCCGCCAGAGTCAGACCCCGGCGGGCACGCTGCGCATCACCGCCAGCGTCGCCTTCGGCCAACGTCGGCTGGGCACGCTGCTGACCGAGTTTCACCGCCGCTATCCGGAAATCAGCGTCGATTTGATGCTCACCAACCGCCACATCGACTTGGTCGAAGAAGGCTACGACCTCGCGCTGCGCACCTCGTTGCACGCCAGCGAGGAAAACCTCATCGCCCGGCTGCTGCTGGGCCCGATCTACAGCACGCTGCTGGCGGCGCCGAGCTATCTGGAGAAGCACGGCACGCCGCAGACACCGGCCGACCTCGTCCATCACAACTGCCTGCGCTACAGCCGCCCGCTGGAGTCGAACACCTGGAGCTTCGGCCCGCCCCAGTCGCCCGTGACCGTGCGCGTGTCCGGCTCGCTCAGCACCAACGACGGCGCGGTGCTGATCGACGCGGCCCGCGCCGGGCTCGGCATCGCGCTGCAGCCCAGCGTGCTGGTCAGCGAAGACCTGGCCACCGGGCGGCTGGTGGAATTGCTGCCGGACTGGGAGAAACCGAGCACGGCGCTGTATGCGCTCTACCCGGCGCGCCGCTTCCTGCCGCAAAAGGTGCGCACGCTGATCGACTTCCTGTCCGAGCAACTGGGGCAGCTATCCCGCTCGCCCGAATACGTGGCCAATCGCGCCCCGCTTGGCGGCCGATAAGGCCCCTCGCCGCCTTGTTGTGGGCATGACGGCGGGCCATGCCAAGACAAGGCGCGGCCGCAGGGTGAGCGGCACGGCGCGGCTCCGTCCCTTCCCTCCCCCTGGTGCGGCGTACCGCTCATCGCCCTGCGCCTTGCGGCAGCACGGACCATTCGGGTTCGTCGAATTCGCCGATCACGGTGATGTCGCAATTGGCCGCATGCTTTTCGAGAATGGCACGGACCGTTTCGTCGCGCCGGTCGTCCTTGGCGTCTCGGTGCGCCTTCGACTCCCAGGTGGCGATGGCGAGCAGGGTGTCGGGGGCGCCAATCTTGCGATGCAGGTAGGTGCCACGGGCACCGGGCGTGCGCTGGATGATCTCGCTGGCGCGAATCCAGGCCTCGGCGTATTCCTCCACCGTGTAACCGGGCCGCATGCGAACTTCGAAGATGAATTTCATGCCGTTGCCTCCTTCCCTGGCGGGGTGAGCCGGGCCGGGTGTCCGACGCCTCTTTTTTCTCTGCCAGAGGCTCGTCGACCTGGCCCTGCGGAACATATAGGACTAAATTGATTCTATATAAAGAACAGGGGCTTGGAGATGTTGCGGCTGAGCAGGCTGACCGATTACGGCACCGTGATCATGGCCCACATGGCGCGTGAACCGGGCCATGTCTACAGCGCCGCCGAGCTCGCCGGCGCGGTGGGGGTCGCCCTGCCCACCGCGAGCAAAATCCTCAAGACCCTGGCGCGCAAGGCCTTGCTGCACTCGTTGCGGGGCGCTCACGGCGGCTACCTGCTGGCGCGGCCACCGCGGGAGATTTCCATCGCCCAGGTCATCGACGCGCTGGAGGGCCCGTTCGGCGTCACGGAATGCAGCGTGGCGACCGGTCTGTGCCCGCAGGAGAACGCGTGCGCCTTGCGTCGCCATTGGCAGCGCATCGATCGGGCGCTGCGCCAGACCCTCGATGGCCTGACGCTGGAGGACATGACGCAACCGGTGCCGGCGGGAATGCCGGAGCGGCGGCGGGCGCAGCATGACCGGCGGCACCGTTCTGACGGTCATGGCTGAGCGAAACCGACAGGAGAGGCAGATGGCCAGTTCGACAGTCAAGCTCGACGAGCTGATCAGCCAGGAATACCAGCACGGCTTTTTCACCAGCGTCGAGTCCGACACCGTGCCGCGCGGCTTGTCGGAAGAAGTGATCCGGCTGATTTCGGCCAAGAAGGGCGAGCCGGACTTCCTGCTGGAATGGCGCCTGCGCGCGTACCGGCACTGGCTCACCATGGCCGAGCCGCACTGGTCCACCGTGCATCACCCGCCCATCGATTACCAGGACATCGCCTATTACTCCGCGCCGAAGTCGCGCCAGGACGGGCCGAAGAGCCTGGACGAGATCGACCCGGAACTGCGCCGTACCTACGAGAAACTGGGCGTGCCGCTCGAGGAGCGTGCCCTGCTCGCTGGCGTGGCAGTGGACGCGGTGTTCGACAGCGTGTCGGTGGCGACCACCTTCAAGGACAAGCTGGCCGGGCTCGGCATCATTTTCTGCTCGTTCTCCGAGGCGGTGCGCGAGCACCCGGAGCTGGTGCGGCAGTACCTGGGCTCGGTGGTGCCCTACACCGACAATTTCTTCGCCTCGCTCAACTCGGCGGTGTTCAGCGACGGCTCGTTCTGCTACATCCCGCCCGGCGTGCGCTGCCCGATGGAGTTGTCGACCTACTTCCGCATCAACGCCCGCAACACCGGCCAGTTCGAACGCACGCTGATCATCGCCGACAAGGGCGCCTACGTCAGCTACCTGGAAGGCTGCACCGCGCCGATGCGCGACGAGAACCAGCTGCACGCCGCCGTGGTCGAGCTGATCGCGCTGGAAGACGCCCAGATCAAGTACGCCACGGTGCAGAACTGGTACCCCGGCGACAAGGAGGGCCACGGCGGCATCTACAACTTCGTCACCAAGCGCGGCGATTGCCGTGGGGACAATTCGAAGATTTCCTGGACCCAGGTGGAAACCGGTTCGGCCATCACCTGGAAGTACCCCAGCGTGATCCTGCAGGGCGACAACGCCGTCGGCGAGTTCTACTCGGTGGCGCTGACCAACCACTACCAGCAGGCCGATACCGGCACCAAGATGATCCACCTGGGCAAGAACACCCGCAGCACCATCCTCTCCAAGGGCATCTCGGCCGGGCACGGCAGCAACGCCTATCGCGGCCTGGTGAAAGTGGCGAAGAGCGCGGTCGGCGCGCGCAACTACACGCAATGCGACTCGCTGCTGCTGGGCGACCGCTGCGCCGCCCACACCTTCCCCTACATCGAGGTGAAGAACCCGACCGCCCGCGTCGAGCACGAGGCCTCGACCTCGCGCATCGGCGAGGACCAGTTGTTCTACTGCCAGAGCCGCGGCATCGCGCCGGAAGACGCGGTGTCGATGATCGTCAGCGGCTTTTGCAAGGAAGTGTTCAAGGAACTGCCGATGGAGTTCGCGGTGGAGGCCCAGAAGCTGCTGGGGGTCAGCCTGGAGGGCAGCATCGGCTAACAAGGAACAGACCATGCTCGAAATCCGCAACCTGCACGTCTCGATCAACGACAAGCCCATCCTGCGCGGCCTCGATCTGACGGTGCGCGCCGGCGAGGTGCACGCCATCATGGGCCCCAACGGCTCGGGCAAGAGCACGCTGGCCCACGTGCTGGCCGGGCGAGAAGGCTATACGGTGACGGCCGGCGAAGTGCGCTACCTGGGGCGCAACCTGCTGGAGCTGTCCCCCGAGCTGCGGGCCCGCGAGGGGATTTTCCTGGCGTTCCAGTATCCGGTGGAGATTCCCGGCGTCGCCAACATCTACCTCCTGAAGGCGGCAGTGAACGCGCTGCGCCTGCACCGTGGCGAGCCGGAGCTGGACGCGGTGGACTTTCTCGCGCTGGTGAAGGACAAGCTCAGGCTGATGGGCATGGACACCGGCTTGCTGTACCGCTCGGTGAACGAAGGCTTTTCCGGCGGAGAGAAGAAGCGCAACGAGATTTTGCAGATGGCGGTGCTCGAGCCCCGCCTCGCGCTGCTCGACGAAACCGACTCGGGCCTGGACATCGACGCGCTCAAGATCGTCGCCGGCGGCGTCAACGCCATGCGCAGCCCGGAGCGCGCCATGGTGCTGGTGACGCACTACCAGCGCCTGCTCAACTACATCGTGCCGGACCAGGTGCACGTGCTGGCACAGGGCCGCATCGCCTTGTCCGGCGGGCGCGAGCTGGCGCTGGAGCTGGAAAACCGTGGCTACGGCTGGGTCGAGGCGGCGGCGGGACAGGCGGGAGGCGGCGCATGAATCCTGCCGCCGACTTCTATCGCGACGCCTTCGCCCGCGTCGCCACGACCTTGCCGGGTAGCGAGCTGCCGTGGCTGCGGCGCGGGCGCGAGGCGGGCCTGGCATTCTTCGCCGAGGCCGGTTTCCCGACGTTGCGCCAGGAGGACTGGAAGTACACCAGTGTCGCCGCCATCGAGAAAAGCCGCTTCATGCCGCCCCCTCCGACGGCGAACGGCGTCGCGCCCGGGCTGATCGACGCCTGGGGGCTGGCGGGAACGCAGCGCCTGGTGTTTGTGAATGGCCGTTACCAGCCGCGCTGGTCGAACATCGGCCCGTTGCCGGCCGGGGTCACGCTGGCGAGCCTCGCCGAGGTGCTGGAGCGCGATCCGCAGCGGCTGGAGGGCGTGCTGGGCGTGTTGCCCGCTGGCTACCCGTCGGGCTTCGCCGCGCTCAACCAGGCCTTCTTCAGCGACGGTGTCTATCTGGATCTGGCCGCCGGGGTGGCGCTCGAGACGCCGGTCCACCTGTTGTTCGTCACCACCGAAGCGGGGCTGGCGCTGCACACGCGCAACGTGGTGCGTGCCGAGGCCGGCAGCCGCGCCTGCCTGATCGAGCACCATGTGGCGCTGGGCGACGGCGCCTACCTGAGCAACACCGCCACCGACCTCGTGGTCGGGCAAGATGCCGAGATCGAACACCTCAAGCTACAGCAGGAGTCCCTCAAGGCCTTCCACGTGGCTGCGCTGGATGTCGACCAGCAGCAAGGCAGCCATTTCATTTCGCGCTCGTTCGCGCTGGGGGGCGGCCTGGCGCGCGTCGACATCCGCGTCGGGCTCAACGCCGAGCACGCCGCCTGCACGCTCGACGGGCTCTACATGACCGACGGCCGGCAGCACAGTGACCACCACACCCGCATCGACCATGCCCGGCCCTACGGCACCAGCCGCGAGTTCTACAAGGGGGTGCTGGCCGGTGCGTCGCGGGCGGTGTTCAACGGCCGGGTCGTCGTGCAGGCCGACGCCCAGCACAGCGACGCTTATCAGGCCAACCGCAACCTGCTGCTGTCGGACAACGCCGAAATCGACACCAAGCCGCAACTGGAAATCTACGCCGACGACGTGAAGTGCAGCCACGGCGCCACCGTCGGCCAGCTCGACCCGGAGCAGGTGTTCTACCTGCGCTCGCGCGGGGTGGACGAGGCCGACGCGCGCGCCCTGCTCACCTTCGCCTTTGCGGCGGAGATGGTTGGCCGGATCGACATGGCGCCGTTGCGGGCGCGGCTGGAAAAACTGCTGCTGGGGCGCTTGCCCGAGCGGGTGAAGGAGCTGGTATGAATGCCGTGGTGAAGCAAGAGACCGTCCGCCGTGATGCGTTGCCCGGATTCGACGTGGCGCGCTGGCGGCAGGATTTCCCCATCCTGAGCCACACCGTGCACGGCAAGCCGCTGGTCTACCTCGACAACGCCGCCACCAGCCAGAAGCCGCAGAGCGTGATCGAGACCGAAACGCGTTACTACGGCGAGATCAACGCCAACGTGCACCGTGGCGTGCACACCCTGAGCCAGCGTGCCACCGAAGCCTTCGAGGCGGCGCGCGACACGGTGCGGCGCTTCATCAACGCGGCCCGGCGCGAGGAAATCGTGTTCGTGCGCGGCACCACCGAAGCGATCAACCTGGTGGCGGCGAGCTTCGGCCAACGTTTGCGGCCCGGCGACGAGATCCTGATCACCGAGATGGAGCACCACTCCAACATCGTGCCGTGGCAGCTGCTGTGCGAGCGCAGCGGTGCCACACTGCGCGTTGCCCCCATCGACGGCGCGGGCGAGCTGCGGCTCGACGAATTCGCCCGTCTGCTGGGCCCGGCCACCCGCCTCGTGGCGGTGACGCAGCTGTCCAACGCGCTGGGCACCGTCAACCCGGTGCGCCAGCTGATCGAGCTGGCCCACGCCGCCGGGGCGGTGGTGCTGGTCGACGGCGCCCAGGCCGTTGCTCACCAGCCGGTCGACGTGCAGGCGCTCGACTGCGATTTCTACGCCTTTTCCGGCCACAAGCTGTACGGCCCCACCGGCATCGGCGTGCTCTACGGCAAGGCGGCGCTGCTGGAGTCGATGCCGCCCTACCAGGGCGGCGGCGACATGATCCGCCAGGTCAGTTTCGCCGGCACCACCTACAACGACCTGCCCTACAAGTTCGAGGCCGGCACCCCGAATATCGCCGGCGCCATCGGCCTGGGGGCGGCCATCGACTACCTGAACACGCTGGGCTTGCCCGCCGTTGCCGCCCACGAGCAGGCCCTGCTCGCCGCCGCCACCGCCCAGGCCATGCAGATACCCGGTCTGCGCCTGATCGGCACGGCGCGCGACAAAGCGAGCATCCTGGCGTTCACCCTGGAGGGCGTGCATCCGCACGACGTCGGCACGATCCTGGACCTGGAAGGAGTGGCGGTGCGCGCCGGACACCATTGCGCGATGCCGGTGATGGCGCATTTCGGCCTGCCCGCCACGGTGCGCGCCTCGTTCGCCCTCTACAACACGGCCGAGGAGGTGGACGTGCTGATGCACGCCATCCGCAAGGCCCGGGAGGTGTTTGGCTGATGTCCGACTTGCGCGATCTCTACCAGGAACTCATCGTCGACCACTACCGACGGCCGCACAATTTCGGTCCGCTGGCGGGGGCAAACCGCCACGCTGAGGGTTTCAACCCGCTGTGCGGCGACCATCTTTCGCTGTCGCTCAAGGTGGTGGACGGCGTAATCGAGGATGCCTGTTTCGAAGGCGCCGGCTGCGCCATTTCCACCGCCTCGGCCTCGCTGATGACCGATGCGCTCAAGGGCAGGACCGAGGCCGAGGCCGAAGCGCTGTTCGCCGTTTTCCACGCGCTGGTGACGGCCGAGGACGCCACTCCCGCCGAGGCGCCGCTCGGGAAGCTTGCCGTGCTGGCCGGGGTGCGCGAGTTTCCGACCCGGGTGAAGTGCGCCACCCTGGCCTGGCATACCCTGCTGGCGGCGCTGCACCAGAGCGACCAGCCGGTATCGACGGAGTGAAGACGATGGACCTGTTCCACTGGCATCACCGCAACGACGACGCCACCCCGCCCCCGGTTTCCGAA
Organism: Pseudogulbenkiania sp. NH8B; assembly: GCF_000283535.1. Lineage (GTDB taxonomy): Bacteria > Pseudomonadota > Gammaproteobacteria > Burkholderiales > Chromobacteriaceae > Pseudogulbenkiania > Pseudogulbenkiania ferrooxidans. The sequence continues at coordinate 2,273,395 of NC_016002.1, read as the reverse complement.
TTGCAGCAGCGCGTGATCGAGGCGCTGCGCACCGTGTACGACCCGGAAATTCCGGTCAACATCTACGACCTGGGCCTCGTCTACGCGCTCGACGTGGATGACGCCGAGGGCAAGGTCCGGATCGACCTGACGCTGACCGCGCCGGGCTGCCCGGTGGCGCAGACCTTTCCCGCCCAGGTGGCCGAGGCGGTGGAACGCGTCGACGGCGTGCACGAGGCCGAGGTCGAACTGGTGTGGGAACCGCCCTGGTCGCAGGACATGATGAGCGAGGCGGCACGCCTGGAACTGGGCTTGCTGTGATGAGCGACTGGCTCGACGTGGCCCCGGCCGATGGCTTCCCGCCTGGGACCTTCCGTACCGTGGACGCCGACGGCGTGCCGATTGCCGTGTTCAACGTCGAGGGCCGTTATTACGCCATCGAGGACCTGTGCAGCCACGAAGCCGAAACCCTGTCCGGTGGCGAGGTGCTGGGTGACTGCATCGTCTGCCCTCGCCACGGCGCGCCGTTCTCTCTGCGCACCGGCGCGGCGCTCGGCCCACCCGCCTACGAACCGGTGACCACCTTCCCGGTGCGCGTCGAACAGGGCATGGTGCAGGTGCGCGACGACCGCTTCGATTGAACCCTCCCCCACGTTGCACCGGGCCTGGCGTACCGTCATCACCGGTAGACATGGCTCGCCACCGTGTTGCCGCATGTGATTTGCCGGCACGGGTAGATCACCGTCTGTTTCGGCCCCGCCCATCCATTCTGTATAAATCTTGACCCCACGCATGGCACTCGCCGGCTGCGCGATCTATCGTCAACATAGTTCCTTGCAACGTGCTCGACGGCTTGGCGGGGTTGGCCGAACCATCGATAGCAAGGCAGATGAAGGGCTCGCGCGGCGCCACCTCACGCAGGTGGAATCGTATTCCGCTGGCCGCAGCGCCTGTTTATGAAGCGACCAATGACACGATATGGCATCGAACGATAGCCGTTCCCACCGAAAAACCGCCCTCTATCGGGCAGGCAAAGGGGCCTTCTTCCTGCTGCTCGCCGCCGGGCTGTCCGTCCTGCTCTGGTACTGGCTTGCCCCCCCCATGGTCAAGGTGGGCCACCCCACACGCGGGCCGGCCATCCAGGCGGTGTACGCCACTGGCAACGTCGAGGCCAGCGTGACAGTCACCATCGCTCCGCAGGTCGGCGGGCGGCTGGTCGAACTGCGCGCGGATGAAGGCGCCCAGGTGGCGCCGGGGCAAATCCTGGGCCGGCTCGACGACAGCGATCTGCGCGCCAGCCTGGGCGACGAGCAGGCCCGGCTGCGTTACGCCGAGCAGCGCTGGCAACGCGTGCAGGCGCTGTTCAGCTCCGGCTTCGCCACCATCGATCAGCTCGATCAGGCCCGCTCCACGTTCGATTCCGCCCGCGCCACCACACGCCGCATCGAAGAGCAGATCAAATTCATGACGCTGCGCGCGCCCGGCGCCGGGCGCATCATCCGCCGCGACGGCGAGGTGGGCGACTTCATCCCGCTTAACCAGCCGGTGTTCTACCTCGCCCAGTCCGGCGCGCCGCCGCGCATCACCACCGTGGTCGACGAAGAAGACATCGCCGGCGTCAAAGTGGGCCAGCCGGCCCAGATCACCGCCGACGGTTTCCCCGGACGGGTGTTCGAAGGCAAGGTGGCCGAGATCACCGCCAAGGGGGACCCGCTGGCGCGCAACTACCGCGTGCGCATCGCCTTGCTTCCCGGCACCCCGTTGATGATCGGCATGACCACCGAGGTCAACATCATCCTGGCCCGGCGTGAACACGCGCTGCTGGTGCCGAGCACGGCGCTCAACGGCAGCACGATCTGGCTGGTGCGCGACGGCCGTGCCCACAAGCAGCGCCTCACGCTCGGCGCCAAGGGCGCGGACCGCAGCGAGGTGCGGGCCGGACTGACCGATGGCGACACCTTCATCTCCGAGCCGCCGGCCGAACTGAAAGACGGGCAGAAGGTGCGCATCCCGCCCGCCGCGGCACCGGCAGGAACCTCGCGATGAAGCTGGCGGCCTCGATCGCGCTCAGCCACCTGCTGTCGCGCCGGCGCCAGACGCTGGTTTCGCTCGCCGGCATCGGTCTCGGCGTGGCGTTCTTTCTCGCCGTGTCGGCCCTGATGCGTGGCTCGGAGCAGGATTTCATGCGCCGCCTGGTGGACAACTCGGCCCACATCACCGTGTACGACGAATTCCGCCAGGCCAAGCCGCAGGCGGCCGAGCTGGCGGCGGCGCACGGCGCGGTGGAAATCCGCGGCGTCAAACCGGAAACCGAGGTGCGCGGCATCCGCCAGTACAAGCAGAAGCTGGATTTCGTCAGCCGCCTGCCGGGCCTGCGCGTGGCGCCGGTGCTACTCGGGCAGGCGATCTTCACCTTCGCCGGCAAGGACTTGGGCGCCGCCATCAACGGCATCGAGCCGGACCTGATGAAGAACGTCAGCACCATCGACCAGTATTTCATATCCGGCTCGCTCGCCTCGCTGCACTCCGACCCGGACGGCATCATCATCGGCACCGGTCTCGCCGACAAATTCCGCGCCAAGCTCGGCGACAAGATTTCGGTCACCTCCCCCACCGGCCTGGTGCGCGTGATGAAGATCGTCGCCCTGTTCCGTACCGGCACCGCTGCCTACGACGAGGGACAGACCTTCATCATCCTCAAGCGCGCGCAAACGTTGCTGGGCCGCCCCAACGTCGCCAACCGCTTCATCCTCAAGCTGGACGATCCGGCGCGCGCGCCGGTCGTTGCGGGCCAGATCGAACGTGCGCTCGGTTACAAGACGCAATCGTGGCAGGAAGCCAGCGAAGACATCATGAACCTGGTGAAGATCCGCAACATCATCATGTATAGCGTGGTGGCCGCCACCCTGATCGTGGCCGCCTTCGGCATCTACAACGTGATATCCACCGTGGTGCTGGAAAAAACCCGCGACATCGCCATCCTCAAGTCGATCGGCTTTCACGCGCGCGACATCCGCCGGATTTTCCTGATCGAAGGCGCCCTGCTCGGCCTCGTCGGCAGTGTGCTCGGCACCGGCCTCGGACTGGCGCTGATGGCCGGCCTCGCGCGGGTGGAAGTGAAAAGCCCGTTCATCACCACGCAAGCCTTCCTGCCGATCTACTGGGGCTGGGACCAGATGGCGCTGGCCGCGGCGTTCGCCATGGGCTCGGCGCTGGTGGCGGCCTACCTGCCGGCGCGCAAGGGTGGCCGCGTGCGCCCGGTGGACATCCTGCGGGGCGCGGCATGAGCACGGTGCTGCGCACGGAATCGCTCACGCGCGTGCTGCCGGGCGACGTGCCCACCACGCTGGTGGAGAACATCGATCTGGAGATCGCACGCGGCGAGTTCGTCGCCATCATGGGGCCGTCCGGCTCGGGCAAGTCGTCGCTGCTCTATCTCTTGGGACTGCTCGACATGCCCACCGTTGGCCAGGTGTGGCTGGACGATACCCTGACCACCGGCCTGAGCGAAGACCACCTCGCCCATATCCGGCTGGAACATATCGGTTTCGTGTTCCAGTTCCATTTCCTGCTGGAAGAATTCTCGGCGCTCGACAACGTGATGCTGCCGATGCGCAAACTGGCGCGCCTGCAAGAGGACGAGGCGCGCGACAAGGCGAGCGAGCTATTGCGCACCTTCGATCTGGCCGAACAGATGCACAAGCGCCCGAGCCAGATGTCCGGCGGGCAGCGCCAACGCGTGGCCGTGGCGCGTGCGCTGGCGAACGACCCGCAGCTGATCCTGGCGGACGAACCGAGCGGCTCGCTCGACACCCACGCCAGCGCCAACGTGCGCGACATCCTGCACGACCTGGCGCGCAACCAGAACCGTGCCGTGGTCGCGGTCACGCACGACCCGACCTTCGCCCAGGCCGCCGACCGCCGCATCTTTCTGGTGGATGGCCAGCTGCAACCGCCCGAGCGTGCCGCCGCGCTGTTCGAAGTGAGCGTGCGGCGCTAGCGGCGCGTGGAGTGGCCGATCGGCTGCGTTTCTTTATGGGAGGGGAAGGCTCAACCGCCCCGCAGGAGAACGGTCGTTTCGACCAGACTCGTGGGCGGAAGTAATGAAACGGGCGCGCCCGCAGGCACGCCCGGGGGGCATCAGCTACGTTTGATCAGACCCAGCGGGGCGCCCAGGGGCAGGATTTCCCGGCCGAAGAAATTCCGGAAGAAGATCGCGCCGCAGGCGTAGAAGCCGAGCAGCGAGATCAACAGTTCCGACCAGGCCGCGGCGGTGCTGAACTGAGCCTTGGCCACGCCCAGCGCGGCAAAACCCAGCGAAAACAGCAGGACGTTGATCAGCACCACGATGGTGGCGAACACCTTGTTGGTCTCGAACGCCACCACCATGATGAACAGCGAGAAGATGCCGTAGCCGAAGAAGGCAAAGGCAATCTGCTTGGGGTCAAACTGGGCTGGGTTGATGGCACCGAACCAGCCCAGGCTGATCGCCCAGTGCATCGACACCGCCATCCAGAACAGACCGTACACCCCCAGCACGATGGCGCCGAAGTAGTTGTTTTTCTTGAAGTCGAGCGACGAGGCCCAGATCTGCGCGATCGACCCCAGGAACATCGTCCACGGGATCAGATAGCCTACCCCCTCGGTCCAGTGCATCTTGGCCGAGGCCGCCACGAACGTGACCAGCGACAGGCCGAACACGCCCAGGGCGGTGGGGTCGGCGATGGTGGTACGGGTTTCGACGATCTGAAGACCCTGCTGAGGTGCAGTCATGATAGTTTTCCTCCTTGGAAGTTTTGATTGTTATGGTGGGTGGTTCAGTGCTGCGGGGATACAACGCCGGAGAGGCGGCGCGGGCGCGCCCTCTCTCCGGTAAAACGGGGTGCTAGCGGTTGCTGAAGGTGGGAGTGCGCTTGTCGAGGAAGGCGGCCACGCCCTCGCGCTTGTCCTCGGTGGAGAACGCCAGACCGAACACCTGGGCCTCGAACTGGCAGGCGTTGTCGAGGTCGAGGTCCTGGCCGCGCTGCACCGCCTCCTTGCTGAGCCGCACCGCGATCGGCGCCTTGCTGGCAATCTGCCGCGCCATGGCGAGCGCTTCGTCCATCAGTTGCCCGGCGGGGAAGACATGGTTGACCAGGCCCCAGCGCAGCGCCTCGTCCGCCTTGATCTGCCGCCCGGTGGTGATGAGTTCCAGCGCGCGCGCTCGCCCCACCAGCCGCGTCAGGCGCTGCGTGCCGCCGAAGCCGGGCGTGAGCCCCAGGTTGACCTCGGGTTGGCCGAAGACGGCGTTCTCGCCCGCCAGAATCCAGTCACAGCTCATCGCCAGCTCGCAGCCGCCGCCCAGCGCGTAGCCGTTGACCACGGCGATCACCGGGATCGCCAGAGTTTCCAGCTGGCGGAACACCGCCATCGTTTCACGGGCGAAGCTCTGCCCCTCGATCGGGCTCATGTCCTGCATGGCACGGATGTCGGCGCCGGCCACGAAAGCCTTGTCCCCGGCGCCGGTCACCAGCAGCGCGCGCGCGTAGCGATCGGCGGCGACGGTCGTAAGCGCCGCGCCCAGCTCGGCGATGGTGGCGCGGTTCAGGGCGTTCAGGGCCTTGGGGCGATGTATGGTCAGACGGTAGATGGAAGGCTCGACGATCTCGAGCAGCACATTGGGTTCGCTGGACATGGCGGATGCCTCCTGTTGTCAGGGTGATCGGCGAAGCCGGCGCCGCGCGCCAGCTCCGTGACGGCCATCGGGTTGGCTTATGTGTTGTAGCGGAAAAAGCCCTGGCCGGTCTTGCGCCCGAGCAGGCCGGCATCGACCATCTGCTTGAGCAAGGGGCATGGGCGGTATTTCGAATCGTCGAAGCCCTCGTGCAGCACCGCCATGATGGCGAGGCAGGTGTCGAGCCCGATCAGGTCGGCCAGCGCCAGGGGGCCGATGGGGTGGTTGGCGCCGAGCTTCATCACGGTGTCGATGTCTTCCGCGCTGGCCAGCCCTTCGTGCAGGCAGAAGATCGCCTCGTTGATCATCGGAATCAGCAGGCGGTTGGCGACGAAGCCGAAACCGTCCTTCACCTCCACCGGCACCTTGCCGATCTGCTTGGCCAACAGCGTGACCGCCTGGCACACCGCGTCCGAGGTATGCAGGCCGCGGATGACCTCGATCAGCGGCATCACCGGCACCGGGTTCATGAAGTGCATGCCGATAACCTTGTCGGGGCGCTGGGTCGCCGCCGCGATGCGGGTGATCGAGATCGAAGAGGTGTTGCTGGCGAGCACGGCGTTGGGCTGCACGATGGCGTCGAGACGGCGGAAGATGTCGAGCTTGAGCGCTTCGTTCTCGGTGGCGGCCTCGATCACGCAATCGCACTGGGCCAGTTGCTCCAGGCTGGCGGCAGGCTTAAGGTGGCGCAGCGCCTCGTCGCGGGCGCTGGCGCTCAGCTTGTCCTTGGTCACCAGCCGGTCGAGCTGTCCGGCGATGGTGTCGATGCCGCGCGCGACGGCCTGCTCGGAAACGTCGTTGAGCAGCACCGTCATGCCGGCCATGGCGCAGACCTGGGCGATGCCGCGCCCCATTTGCCCTGCTCCAACCACGCCGATGGTCAAATTATTGTCTGTCATCTCTGTTCTCTCTCTTGTGTGAAGGTGTGCTTGTTATCAGGCGCAGGCCGGCGCTTGCCGGAGGGCGAGGCGCTCCGGGCAAGGCCAGGCCGCACGGGCCGTTTACATGTTCGGGTAGTTGGGCCCACCGCCGCCTTCCGGCGTCACCCAGTTGATGTTCTGGCTCGGGTCCTTGATATCGCAGGTCTTGCAGTGCACGCAGTTCTGCGCGTTGATCTGCAGGCGCGGCTCGCCCTCTTCACGGCCGACGATCTCATACACCCCGGCCGGGCAGTAGCGCGTCTCCGGCGCGTCGTACTGGGCCAGATTGATCTTGATCGGTACGCTGGGGTCCTTCAGCTTGAGGTGCGCCGGCTGGTCTTCGCTGTGGTTGGTGTTGGAGATGAACACCGACGACAGCCGGTCGAAGGTCAGCACCCCGTCCGGCTTGGGGTAGGCGATCGGCGTGCACTCGTCCTTGGGCTTGAGGCATTCGTGGTCGGCGTGCTTATGGTGCAGCGTCCACGGTGCCTTGCCGCGGAACAGGTAGGTGTCCAGCGCCGAGTAGAGCATCGCCGGCCACAGCCCCCAGCGGAACGCCGGGCGGATGTTGCGCACGCGGTGGAGTTCGTCGTAGAGCCAGCTCTGCTTGAACGTGGCGGTGTACGTGGTGGCCTCGAGCGGCTGGCCTTCCTGGGCCGAGGCCAGCGCCTCGACGATCGCCTCGGCCGCCAGCATGGCGGACTTCATCGCGGTGTGGGTGCCCTTGATCTTCGGCACGTTGAGGAAGCCCGCGGTGTCGCCGATCAGCACCCCGCCCGGGAAGGTGAGCTTGGGAATGCTCTGCAGCCCGCCCTCGGAGATGGCGCGCGCGCCGTAGGACAGGCGGCGGCCACCTTCGAACACCCCACGGATCGCCGGGTGGGTCTTGAAGCGCTGGAATTCCTCGTACGGCGACAGGTAGGGGTTCTGGTAGTCCAGCCCCACCACGAAGCCGACCACCACCTGATTGTTTTCCAGGTGGTAGAGGAAGGAACCGCCGTAGGTGGCGGTGTCCATCGGCCAGCCGGCGGTGTGGGTGATCTTGCCCGGCTGGTGCAGCTCGGGTTTCACCTCCCACAGTTCCTTGATGCCGATGCCGTAGGTTTGCGGGTCGGATCCCTTTCTCAAGTCAAAACGCTCGAACAGGGTCTTGGTGAGCGAGCCGCGACAGCCCTCGGCGAACACGGTCTGCCTGGCCCACAGCTCGATGCCGGGCTCGCCGTCCTGGTCGCCGTTCTTGCCGGTGCCGACGTTGCCGGTGGCCACGCCCTTGACCGAGCCGTCCGGGTGGTAGAGCACTTCGGCGGCGGCGAAGCCGGGGTAGATCTCGACGCCGAGTTCTTCGGCCTGCTGACCGAGCCAGCGGCAGAAGTTGCCGAGGCTGATGATGTAGTTGCCCTCGTTGTGCATCTGCGGCGGAGTGGGCAGCTGGATCGACTCGGTCTCGGTCAGCAGCAGGAACTGATCCTTCTGGGCCGGGGTGTTGAGCGGCGCACCCTTGTCTTTCCAGTCCGGGATCAGTTCGTTCAGCGTGCGAGGTTCGAGCACCGCGCCGGAGAGGATGTGGGCGCCGATCTCGGAGCCCTTCTCCAGCAGGCAGACGCTGATCTCCTGGCCCTTGTCGGCCGCCAGCTGCTTGAGGCGAATCGCCGCGGACAGCCCCGAAGGGCCGCCGCCGACGATCACCACGTCGTATTCCATGCTTTCGCGCGCGTTCATGCTCCCCTCCCTCAGAACGCGGACTCGTCGAGCGCCAGCGTGGAACGGGCACCGTGCTGGACCACGTAGGCGTGCGTCATGGCGCGCGGCAGGATGTGCTCGGCGTAGAACAGCGCGGTGTCGATCTTGGCGCGGTAGAAGGCCACCGGTTCGCCGGCGGCGATGCGGGCCTGGGCGACTCCCGCCGCCCGCGTCATCTGCCAGCCGCCACACACGGTGCCCAGCAGCATCAGGTAAGGGACGGCGCCGGCGAAAGCCAGCCGTGGGTCGATGGCGGCCGCATCGATCAGGTGGCGGGTGGCGCCTTCCAGTTCCTTGATCGCCACATGCTGCGCCGCAGCCAACTGGCGGAAAGCCTCGCCGTCCAGAGCGCCGACGTGCACGGTGTCGGCGCGCATCTCCTCTACCAGCGCCAGCAGCGTCTTGCCTTGTTCGCGCAGGGTCTTGCGGCCGAGCAGGTCGTTGGCCTGGATGCCGGTGGTGCCTTCGTAGATGGTGGTGATGCGAGCGTCGCGCAGGTGCTGGGCGGCGCCGGTTTCTTCGATGAAGCCCATGCCGCCATGGATTTGCACGCCGAGCGAGGTGACTTCCTGAGCGGTCTCGGTGCACCAGCCCTTCACCACCGGGGTGAGCAGTTCGACGCGCGACTGGTAGCGTGCGCGCTCGGCCGGGTCGGGGTGGCGCGCAGCCTGGTCCATGTAGGCCGCGGTGACGTAGGCCAGCGCCCGCATCGCCTCGGTCTGCGATTTCATGGTCAACAGCATGCGCCGTACGTCGGGGTGGCGGATGATGGCGCCGGCCGACTCGTGGCCCAGCGCCCTGCCCTGCACCCGCTCGCGGGCGTAGTCGCGCGCCTGCTGGTAGGCGCGTTCGGAAATCGCCACGCCTTCCAGGCCCACCGCCAGCCGCGCGTGGTTCATCATGGTGAACATGTATTCCAGGCCGCGGTTGGGCTCGCCCACCAGGTAGCCGATCGCGCCGGCGCTCTCGCCGAACGCCAGCACCGCGGTCGGGCTGCCATGGATGCCAAGCTTGTGCTCCAGCGACACGCACTGCACGTCGTTGCGCTCGCCGAGCGAGCCGTCGGCATTCAACAGGTACTTCGGCACCACGAACAGCGAGATGCCCTTCACCCCGGCCGGGGCGTCCGGCAGACGCGCCAGCACCAGGTGCACGATGTTGTCGGTGACATCGTGCTCGCCCCAGGTGATGAAGATCTTGCTGCCGAAGATACGGTAATGATCGTCTTCCGGCATGGCGCGGCTGCGCACCGCCGAGAGGTCGGAACCGGCCTGCGGCTCGGTCAGGTTCATGGTGCCGGTCCATTCGCCCGACACCAGTTTGGCGAGGTAGGCGTTCTGCTGTTCCGGGGTGCCATGATGCAGCAGCGCCTCGAGCGCGCCCTGCGTCAGCATCGGGCACAGCGAAAACGCCAGGCAGGCGGATTTCCACATCTCGGTCACCGGCTTGGCCAAGAGCTGCGGCAAGCCCTGCCCACCGAACGTCTCCGGTGACGAGATGCCGCCCCAGCCCGCCTCTACGAACTGGCGGTAGGCCTCGGCAAAGCCGGCGGGAACCACCACCTTGCCGTCGACGAGACGGCTGCCTTCGCGGTCGCCCACCACGTTGAGCGGCGCGATCACCTCGCCGGCGAAGCGGCCGGCTTCTTCCAGTACCGCCTCGGCGAGCTCGCCGCCCACCTCCTCCCAGCCCGGCAACGCGCCCACGTCGGCCAAGCCGGCCAGTTCCTGCATCACGAACAACATATCCCGCACGGGGGCAACGTACTGACTCATTTCTCTATCCTCTTGCGAACCCGGGCCCGCACGTTGGCCGAAGGCGCCGGACAAGGCCGTACCGCTGGCCTGCGTGCGGGGTCGGGTGGTGAACGGTCACTGGCCAAGCGCGGAGATCAACTCCGGCACGGCCTGGAAAAGGTCGGCGGTCAGGCCGTAATCGGCGACCTGGAAAATCGGCGCCTCCGGGTCCTTGTTGATAGCCACGATCACCTTGGAGCCCTTCATGCCGGCCAGATGCTGGATGGCACCGGAAATGCCGACCGCGATGTAGAGCTGCGGGGCGACGATCTTGCCGGTCTGGCCCACCTGGTAGTCGTTGGGCACGAAGCCCGAGTCGACCGCCGCGCGCGATGCGCCGATCGCGGCACCGAGCCGGTCGGCCAGCGCTTCCAGCAGCTTGAAGTTCTCGCCGCTTTGCAGGCCGCGCCCGCCGGACACCACGATCTTGGCTTCAGTGAGTTCCGGGCGGGAGGAATGGGTCAGCTCGCGTGCCAGCAGGCGCGACATGCCCAGGTCGGGGCCGGGGGCGATGGTTTCGATCGGCGCGGTGCCGCCCTGGCCGGTGGCCTCGAACGCGGTGGCGCGTACCGTGATCACCTTGATCGGGTCGTCGCAGCGCACCTTGGCAAGCACATTGCCGGCATAAATCGGCCGCACGAAGGTGTCCGGCGCCAGCACCTCGACGATGTCCGACACCTGGCCGACGTCGAGCTGCGCCGCCACGCGCGGCAGCACGTTCTTGCCGAAGGTGGTCGCCGGCGCCAGCACGTGGCTGTAGGACGGGGCAAGGGAGACGATCAGCGCCGCCAGGTTTTCGGCCAACCCTCCCTCGTAATGCCGCGCATCCGCCATCAGTACCTTGCCCACGCCGCGCAGACGGGCTGCCTGTTCGGCGGCGGCGGAGCAGGCGCTGCCGGCCACCAGCACGTGGATCTCGACACCGAGCTGGCGCGCCGCGGCAATGGTGTTGGCGGTCGCGCTCTTGAGCGAGCCGTTGTCGTGTTCAGCGATAATCAGGGCCGTCATTCAGATCACCTTTGCCTCGTTCTTCAATTTCGCCAACAGCTCGGCCACGTCGGCCACCCTCACCCCGGCGCTGCGCGCGGCCGGCTCGGCCAGGCCCAGCGTGGTCAGGCGCGGCCGGGTGTCGACGCCGAACTCGTCCAGCGCGACGACGTCGAGCGGCTTCTTCTTGGCTTTCATGATGTTGGGCAGCGTGGTGTAGCGCGGGCTGTTGAGGCGCAGGTCGGTGGTGACCACCGCCGGTAGCGTGACGGCGATGATTTCCAGGCCACCGTCGATTTCCCGCGTCACCGTGGCGCCGTCGGCGCCGAGGTCGAGCCGGGAGGCGAAGGTCGCCTGCGGCCAGCCCAACAGGCCCGCCAGCATCTGCCCGGCCTGGTTGGCGTCGCCGTCGGTCGACTGCTTGCCGCAGATCACCAGCCGCGGCTGTTCGCGTGCCACCACCTCGCGCAGCAGCTTGGCCACCGCCAGCGGCTCCAGCACCGCCTCGGTGCGGATCAGCAGGGCACGGTCGGCGCCCATCGCCAGCGCCGCGCGCAGCACGTCCTGGCAGGCGTCCGAACCGATCGAGACCGCGACGATCTCGCTGGCCGCGCCGGCCTCTTTCAGACGGATCGCCTCCTCCACCGCGATCTCGTCGAACGGGTTCATCGACATCTTCGCGTTGTCGCTGTCGACGGCGCTGCCGTCGGCCTTGAGGCGGACCTTGACGTTGGCGTCGATGACCCGCTTCACGGGTACCACAATTTTCATTTCCTCACTCCGCAGCGTGGGCCGTCATTCGATGGCCGAGGACGATTTCATTTCCTGGCGCAGCAGGAATTTCTGGATCTTGCCGGTGGACGTTTTCGGAATCGGCCCGAACACCACCTGCTTGGGAGCCTTGAAGTGCGCCAGATGGGCGCGGCAGTAGTCGATGATTTCGCGCTCGGTGACAGTGGCGCCGTCCTTCAGCTCGACGAAGGCGCAGGTCACCTCGCCCCACTTGGTGTCCGGCTTGGCCACCACGGCGGCGCTCATCACCGCCGGGTGGCGGTACAGCACGTCTTCCACCTCGAGCGAGGAAATGTTCTCGCCACCCGAGATGATGATGTCCTTGGAGCGGTCCTTGATCTTGACGTAGCCGTCCGGCTGCAGCACGGCCAGGTCACCGGTGTGGAACCAGCCGCCGCCAAAGGCCTCGGCGCTGGCGTCCGGGTTTTTCAGGTAGCCCTTCATCACCAGGTTGCCGCGGAACATGATCTCGCCCATGGTTTCGCCGTCGGCCGGCACCGGCTGCATGGTTTCCGGGTTCATCACCGTCATGCCTTCCTGCATCGAGTAGCGCACCCCTTGGCGACCGTTGCGCTCGGTGCGCTCCGCCAGCGTCATACCCTCCCATTCCGGCTGCTTGGCGCAGACCCCGGCCGGGCCGTAGGTTTCGGTGAGGCCGTAGACGTGGGTGATGTTGAAGCCCAGGCGCTGCATGCCTTCGATCACCGCGGCCGGCGGCGCCGCGCCGGCGACGAGACAGCTCACCTCGTGCTCGATGTCCTTGCCGCACTCGTCGGCCACGTTGATCATCATGTTGTGCACGATCGGCGCCGCGCAGTAATGCGTCACGCGGTGCTGCTTGATCTGGGCGAAGATCTGGCGCGGGTCGACGCGGCGCAGGAACACGTTGGTGCCGGCGTTGGCGGCCATCGCCCAGGGGAAGCACCAGCCGTTGCAATGGAACATCGGCAAGGTCCACAGGTACACCGCGTGGCGCGGCACGCCCCATTCGAACAGGTTGCACACGGCGTTGAGGTAGGCGCCGCGGTGGTGATAGACCACGCCCTTGGGGTTGCCGGTGGTTCCCGAGGTGTAGTTGAGGCTGATGGCGTCCCACTCGTCGCCGGGCAGCGTCCAGGCGAATTCCGGGTCGCCCTCGCGGAGCAATGCCTCGTAGTCGGTCTCGCCCAGCAGGTCGCCGCCGCTGAAGAGATGATCGTCCACGTCGATCACCAGCGGCTTGGTGTCCAGCAACGCCAGCGCCTTGGCGACCGGCTCGCAGAATTCGCGGTCGGTGATCAGCACCTTGGCTTCGCCGTGGCGCAGCATGAAGGCGATCGATTCGGCGTCGAGACGGGTGTTGAGCGTATTGAGCACAGCGCCGCACATCGGCACCCCGAAATGGCATTCGAACATCGCCGGGATGTTGGGCAGCATCACCGCCACGGTATCGCCGGCGCCGACGCCGCGACGCTGCAGCGCCGAGGCCAGGCGGCGGCAGCGCTGGTAGACCTCGCGCCAGGTCATGCGCCAGTCGCCGTGAATCGAGGCGATGCGTTCGGGGTAGACCGTGGCGCTGCGCTCCAGGAAGGTCAGCGGGGACAGCGGGACATAATTGGCCGGACCCTTGTCGAGGCCAATGCCGTACGGATTGGTAGAGTTCACTGCAACCTCCTCCTCTAATGCACATGTTGTAAGGTGCCGCGGCAGCGGGCCCTTGGAACCTGTTCAGGATTCGTGACAGATCATGAGCAGGTCTTGGCGGGCGGAACTGCCGTTCGCCTTGTTGCGGCAGGCGTTATCCCTATGGTGCAAGAGAAGGTTTAATGAACTTTTCGTGAAATGTACTGAATTGTAACGAGGGCGGGTGACGGGTCTGTCCTGCCCCGGGTCATGGCACAATAGGCCTACTGTCGTTGTTGGAATGGGATGGAATCGCCATGGATTCGGGGAAGCCGACACCTGTCTCGGACGAAGAAGGATTCAGCGCCGCGCTCGAGCGGCACGAGCTGCTGTACGCCGGGCTCGACCTGATCGACCAGGGCCTGACCGTGTTCGACGCCAATCTGCGCCTGGTGGCGTGGAACCAGGCCTTTCTCGACCTGCTCGAGTTCCCGGACGAGCTCGCCCGCCTCGGCACCCCGTTCGAAGCCTTTATCCGCCATAACGCCGAACGCGGCGAATACGGCCCGGGCGATATCGAGCAGCAGGTCGCCGAGCGGGTCGAGGTGGCGCGCCAGTTCCTGCCGCACACCATGGAACGGGTGCGGCCGGACGGACAGGTCCTGAAGGTCCACGGCGTGCCGCTGCCCGGCAAGGGCTTCATCACGATCTACACCGACATCACTACTCAGCGCAATTACGAGCGCCTGATCGAGAACGAGAACGCCGAGCTCGACCGCCGCGTACGCGAACGCACCGCCGAACTCGAAGGCGCCAACGCCGGCTTGCGCAAGGCCAAGGCCAACCTCGACCTGGTCGCCGCCGACCTGCGCCTGAGCGAGGCGCGGCTGCGCCTGATCACCGACACCGTGCCGGCCTTCATCGCCTACATCGACCGCCATCTGGTGTACCGCTTCGCCAACAAGGGCTACGCCGACTGGACCGGGCGCACCAAGGAAACCGTGATCGGCCAGACCGTGGAAACCGTCATGGGGGCCGAACTGTTCCAGACCTTGCAGCCCCATCTGCGCAAGGCCCAGGCCGGGCAGCAGGTCGGCTACGAATACTCGCGGGTACGAGCCGACGGCCGCACTGTCTACGCCCGCAGCACCCTGGTGCCCGAGATCGGCGCCGACGGCCAAGTGATGGGCTTCTTTTCGCTGTCGCTCGACATCACCGAGCAGGTGCTGGCGCAAAACGCCCTGCTGCGGGCGCAGAAGATGGAAGCGGTGGGCGAGCTGGCGGGCGGCCTGGCGCATGATTTCAACAACCTGCTCACCGTGGTGCTGGGCAACCTGGTGGCGCTGCAGGAAAAACATGCGCACGCCACCGCGCTGATGGAGTACGTCGACCCGGCGATCCAGGCGGCGCGGCGCGGGGTCGAGGTGATCCGCCAGCTGCTGACCTTCTCGCGCCAGCAGCCGCTGGAGCCGCAGAGCATCGAAGTGGGCCGGCTGGTGCTCAACCTGACCCGGCTGCTGCGCAGCTCGCTGCCTTCCACCATCAGCATCACCACCCAGCTGCCGGAAGAACCGCTCTTTGCGTTTGCCGACCCGCACCAATTGGAAAACGCCCTGCTCAACCTTGCCCTCAACGCGCGCGACGCCATGCCTGATGGCGGGCGGCTGCGTATCGAGATCGCCCCGGAATCGATTCTGGCCATCGGCGTTGGCGAGCGCCCGCTGGCACCGGGCGACTACGTGCGGATCACGGTGCGCGACAACGGCTGCGGCATGGACGGCGCCACCCTGGCGCGGGCCTTCGAGCCGTTTTTCACCACCAAGCGCTTCGACGGCGGCAGCGGCCTGGGGCTCAGCATGGTGTATGGCTTCGTCGAGCAGTCGCACGGCATGGTGCACATCGAAAGCACCATTGGCGCCGGCACCGCGGTGATCCTCTATCTGCCGGCGGGAAGCCCGGCGCCGGCAGGCGAGCGCTCGCCGGCCTGCCCCGCGATCTGCAGCGCCAGCGGCGAACTGGTGTTGCTGGTGGAGGATGAGGCGGAGGTGCGCAAGATCATCCGCATGCAGCTGGTCGACCTGGGCTATGCCGTGCTGGAAGCCGACAACGGCGTCGAAGCGCTCGCCATGATCGAACAGGTGGAGGAGATCGCCTGCGTGGTCTCCGACGTGGTGATGCCGGGCGGCGTCAGCGGCTGGCAGCTCGCCGAACGGGCACGCCGCCTGCGCCCCGGACTGCACGTGGTGTTGATCAGCGGCAATGCCCAGGACAGTGCGGCCGGGCTGGCCGCCGAGCTCGGCATCGACCCCTTGTACAAGCCGTTTTCCAAAGAACAACTCGCTTTGGCGATCCATCCAGGCCCATGATGAACCCAGTCAATACGCCGAACGAAGCGATGGCGGAGGCCCGCCACGAACTCATTTTCGTTGTCGAGGACGAGCCGGAGATTTCCCGGCTGATCTGCCGCACCCTGCAGGACTACGGCTTCGACGCCCGCCATTTCGCCACCGGGCAGGACCTGCTCGGTGCTCTCAGGTCCACCCGGCCGAGTCTGTGCCTGGTCGACCTGGGCCTGCCGGACATCGACGGCATGGAGCTGGTCAGCCGTCTCTGGAAAACCCACGACTGTCCGGTGCTGATCCTGACCGGACGCAGCCACGTGGCCGACCGTGTGGTGGGGCTGGAGACCGGCGCCGACGACTACATCGTGAAACCGTTCGAGCCGCGCGAGCTGATTGCCCGCATCCGCGTCATCCTGCGCCGCTACGCCCGGCAGGCCGAGGCGGAGCCGGCCGCGGCGCAGCGCCGGGCGCGGTTTGTCGGCTGGTGCTTCGATCTGGATTGCAACCAGCTCACCTCGCCGGCCGGCCAATCGGTCGAGCTGAGCGTTTCCGAGGCCCGGCTGCTGACGGCGCTGCTGCAACGGCCCAACCGCATCCTGACGCGAGAACAGCTCGCCGGCCGCTCCGATCTCGACCCGCTCGACCGCAGCATCGACGTAAGGGTGTCGCGGCTGCGCCAGAAACTGGAGCAAACCCCGGCGAGCCCCGCCCTGATCAAGACCATCTACGGCGCGGGCTACCTGTTTTCGGCCAACGTCGCCTGGGAGTAACCCAGCCACCGGCGAGGTTGACGACCAGTAAGCGGCGCCAGGCGCCGGCTCGGGATGCGTCGCCGCAGACGGCAGGCCCGGCCGTGCCGCTGTGACCTACGTTTGCGTTCTTGACTCTTTCCGTTGATATGTCTAAATCTATCGACATGAAGTCAAACTATAGCCAGGCAATCCCTCCCCAGTGGTACGCCATGTCCAAGGTGTTTGTCGCCTTGGGCGATGAGCACCGGCAACGCATCCTGTTGCTGTTCGAACCGGGCGACCGTTTGACCGTGGGTCAGATCGCCGACGCGTCCACCTTGTCGCGGCCGACCGTGTCCCACCATCTCAAGATCCTGCGCGAAGCGGGCGTGCTCCAGTCCGAAAAGCAGGGCAAGGAAGTGTATTGCTGGATCAACAAGGCTTTTCTCGAGGAGAGCCTGTCTGCCGTCCTCACCTACCTGCGCGAGGCCACTTGATGCCGTCACAGTTCGGTCTGCTCAAAGCGCGTCGTTTTGCGCCCTTCTTCGTCACGCAGTTTCTCGGGGCCTTCAACGACAACCTGTTCAAGAACGCCCTGGTCGTGCTGCTGACCTTCCAGACCAGCCAGTGGACCACGCTCAAGGCTGAGGTACTGGCCAATCTGGCGGCCGGCATCTTCATCCTGCCCTTCTTCCTGTTTTCCGCGACTGCCGGGCAACTGGCCGACAAGTACGACAAGGCGCGGCTGGCACGGCTGGTCAAGGTGCTGGAGATGGTCATCATGGCGGTGGCGGCCACCGGGTTCTGGCTGCACAGCCTGGCGGTGCTGCTGTCGGCGCTGTTCCTGCTGGGCCTGCACTCGACGCTGTTCGGCCCGGTGAAATACGCCATCCTGCCGCAACATCTCAATGAAACCGAACTGGTCGGCGGCAACGCGCTGGTCGAGGCCGGCACCTTCGTCGCCATCCTGATTGGCACCCTGGCCGGCGGCTTGCTGGCCGGGTCCGTCGCGCATCCGGCCTGGATTGCGGTTGGCGGACTATTGGTGGCACTACTGGGGTTTCTCACCAGTTGGCGGATCCCGACGGCACCGGCGCCCTGCCCCGAGCTGAAGGTCAACCCCAATCCCTTGACCGAAACCTGGCGCAATATCGGCTTTGCCCGGCAGAACCGCACCGTGTTTCTGTCCATCTTGGGCATTTCGTGGTTCTGGCTGTACGGCGCGCTCTACCTCGCGCAGTTTCCGGCCTACGCCAAGAATGTGCTGGGTGGCAACGAGTCGGTGGTCACGCTGCTCTTGGCCACCTTCACTGTCGGCATCGGCGCGGGCTCCCTGCTGTGCGAACGCCTGTCCGGCAAACGCATCGAGATTGGCCTGGTGCCTTTCGGCTCCATCGGCCTGACCCTGTTCGGGGTCGATTTCGCCTTTGCTTCGCCTTCGGCGCTCAGCGGCGCGACGCCGCTCGGCATCGGGGCGCTGCTGAGCCAGCCGTGGGCGTGGCGGGTGCTGTTCGATCTCGTGATGCTGGGGATGTTCGGCGGCTTTTTCATCGTGCCGCTCTACGCCCTGGTGCAATTGCGCAGTTCCCCGGAACACCGGGCGCGCATCATCGCCGCCAACAACATCCTCAATGCCCTGTTCATGGTGGCGGGTGCCCTGGCCGCCGCCGGCCTGCTGGGCGCCGGGCTGCCCATCCCTGCCCTGTTTGGCATCGCGGCACTCTGCAATGCGGCGGTGGCGATCTATATCTACGGGCTGGTGCCGGAGTTCATGCTGCGCTTCCTGGCGTGGCTGCTGATTCATGCCGCCTACCGGCTCGAGAAGAAGGGGTTGGAGCACATCCCCGCCGAGGGGCCTGCGCTGCTGGTCTGCAACCATGTCAGCTTCATCGATCCGGTCATCATCATGGGGGCCTCGCCGCGGCCGATCCGCTTCGTCATGGACCACCGCATCTTCAAGACGCCGCTGCTCAACTACATCTTCCGGCATTCGCGCGCTATCCCCATCGCACCGGCCAAGGAAGATCCGGCCATGATGGAGCGGGCCTTTGCCGAGGTCGCCAAGGCGCTTGAAGTCGGCGATCTGGTGGGCATCTTCCCGGAAGGCCGCATTACCGATACCGGCGATCTTTACCCCTTCCGCCCGGGCGTCACCCGTATTCTGGAGGCCAACCCGGTGCCGGTGGTTCCGCTGGCCCTGCAGGGCTTGTGGGGAAGCTTCTTCTCCCGCATCGACGGCCAGGCGATGAAGACGCCGTTCCGCCGGGGCTTCTTCTCGAAGATCGCCTTGGTGGGGGCGCCGCCGGTTGCGCCGCAAGACGCCGCGCCGGATCGCCTGCAAACCTTGGTGGGCGAATTGCGCGGCGAGCGCCGCTAGGAGGCGACCATGGGATGGCTCGGGCTTCTGCTGTTTCTTGCTGCACTCGTCTTCTTGTCCCGACTCGGCAGGCGTAGCGGGGTCGAGCAACGCCTGCGATCGCTCGAAGAGCAGGTGCTCTGGCTGCAGCGCGAGGCCGGGCAGATGCGGCAGGAGCTGGCGGCACTGAAAGGCCAGGACGTCGACGCCGAGCCACCCCGGGTATCCACCCCGCTGCTGGAGGCGGCAGAAGAAACCGCGCCAACGCTCGATGATGAAGAAGCGGCGACGCCTCCAGAGCCAGTGGTCGAACCCGCCGCTGCCACGCCAGCCGCCGAAACCGAGGCGACGGCGAAAACGACCGTGCCGCTCTGGCAGCGCCTGCTGGCCGGCAACCTGCTCGCCAAGATCGGCGTCGTGCTGCTGTTTTTTGGCGTCGCCTCGGCCTTGCGCCTGGCCGCCGATTACGGGCTGCTACCGGTGCCGTTGCGCCTCTTGCTGGGCACCGTCGCCGGTGGCGCGATGGTCGCCTTTGGCTGGAACCGCGTGCACCAGGGCGTGCGCACCCACTTCGGCATCGTCTTGCAGGGCGGCGGTTTTGCCATCCTCTACCTGATCGTCTATTTCATGCACGTGCGCTACGCCCTGTTCGGGGCCACGCCCGCCTTCCTGCTGTTCGCCTTGCTGGGCGTCGCCTGCGTGTTGCTGGCGGTGGCCCAGGATGGCGTGGTGCTGGCGGCGTTCGGGCTGGCAGGCGCCTTTGCCGCGCCGGTCCTGGCCGCCACCGGCAGCAGCGATCCAGCGCCGCTGTTCGCCTATTTCGTTTTGCTCAACACCTTCATCGTCGGCGTCTCGTGGTTCAAGAACTGGCGGCTGCTCAATGCCACCGGCTTGTTGATGACGATCGGCGTCGGCATGGCCTGGGCCGTCGAGCATTACCGCGCCGACTTTCATGGCGTGAGCCAGGCGTTCCTGCTGTTCTTCTGGGGGCTCTACTCGGTGACGCCGGTGCTGATGGCGCTGTTTCGCGCCCCTGGTTGGGCCGGCTGGAGCGACAGCACGCTGGTCTTTGGCACGCCGCTGGTCGGCTTCGCGCTGCAGTCGCAACTGGCTGCCGACCGCTACGAGCTGGCCTGGGCCGCGCTGGCGGCCGCGCTCTATTACCTGGCGCTGTGGGTGCTGCTCTTTCGCCGCCGCGACGAAGTCCTGCGAGTGCTGGAGCGCTGCCAGCTGGGGCTGGGCATCGCCTTCGGCACCTTGGTGGCGCCGCTGGCGTTTGGCGCCCAGGTGACCGCCGCGTTCTGGGCGGTGGAAGGCGTGGCGGTAGTGTGGTTCGGCGTCGTGCAGCAGCGGAAGCTGGCGATGGCCTGCGGCACCGGACTGCAAGTGGCCGCTGCTGCGTATTTCCTGTACGGGTTGCCGCAGATGCTGACGGGCCTGCCGGTGATCAACGCTATCTTCCTCGGCATGGTCCTGCTGGCCGGGGCCGGTTTTGCCTGCGCCCGTCTGCTGCGGCGCGTCGACGAGCGCGTGGCAATACCGGCGCTGCTCTGGGCCTTTGCCTGGTGGGGTCTCGCCGGCTGGAGCGAGAGCGAGCGCCACTTGCCTCTGCTGCAAAGTACCCCAGTGACCCTGACCTATATCGCCTTGTCACTGATCACGCTGGAAGTTTTGGGGCGGCGCTTGGCCTGGAACGCGCTCCGCCATCTCTCGTTGCTGTTGCTGCCGGTGCTGTGGCTGGCGGCGTGGTCGGCCTGGCTGCACAGTCAGCACATGCTGGCCGGTCTGATGGTGCTGGCCTTGCCGTTGTCGCTGGCCGGGCATTACTGGCTGCTGGCCAGGCAGCAGGCGGACGGGGTAGCGATGTGGCCGGCCGTACGCCACGTGGGCGGCTTCTGGCTGGGCATGCTGCTGATATCCGGCGAGCTGGCCTGGCTGGGCTTTCGTCTGGCGCCCGGTGCCACCCTCTGGCCGGTCCTGGCCATGGCGCTTGGGCCGCTGAGCGGGCTGTGGCTGGCGGTGGAGGGTTCCCGCCGTGCTTTGCCGCCGGTCTCGGCCGCGCCGCTCACCTATCGTGGTCCCGGCTCCCTGCTGCCAGCGGCCTGGCTGGCGGCGTGGCTGCTGTGGGCTGGAGTGGCGCATGACGGCGGCGGTTCCGGCCTGCCCTACGTGCCGCTCCTCAACCCCTTCGATCTGGTGCAACTGGCCGTGCTGGCGACGCTTTACCGCTGGCTGCGTGGTTTCGAAGACGACCCCTGGCCAGACACGCCGTTGCCGCAGGCCAACCGGGTCGGGGTGCTGGCGTTTGTCTGGATCAGTTGCCTGGCCGCGCGCATTGCCCATCATTGGGGCGGCGTCCCCTTCCGGGCCGATGCGCTGTGGCATTCCACCTTGTTGCAGGCGATGTTGACCCTGCTATGGACGCTGACCGCCATCGCCGCCATGATCCGCGCGGCCGGCATCGGCGTGCGGCGCCTCTGGCAGGCGGGATTTGCGTTGCTGGCGGTCGTGGGGGCCAAGCTCCTGTTCGTCGATCTGGCGGGCGCCGGCACCCTGCTGTGGACCGGATCGCTGATTGGCGTGGCCCTGCTGGTCTTGGCGGCCAGCTACTTCGCCCCGGTTCCCCCGCCGAAAGAAGGATGAGCAGCGTCTACCGCGCACATGGGGACTGGCCGGTGTACCGGTTGGTGGCGATTAGCGTTCGTGTGGTTCCGTCGCCGAGCGCATCAGGGTCTCGACGGCGCTGTGCTGCAGCTTGCGGCGATTGGCGATGGCGTAGTAGTGCTCGTACACACCCGTCACCTCCCCCACCACCTCAACCTCGAACTGGCGCGTGATGTCGTCGACCTGGAACGAGGGGGCAGGAAACAGCCCGACGCCCTGCCGGCCGAAGGTCTTGAGCAAGGCGCCATCCTCGAATTCACCGACGATGTCGACCTTGATGTTTTGCTCTTCGAACCATTGTTCGAGCTGGCTGCGCAGCACGTTGTCGCGCGTCGGCAGCAGCATCGGTGCGCGTGACAGGCTGAGCGGGAAGTCCTCGCGGTACTGGCTGCACAGCTTGGCAGTGCCGAAGATCATCACCGGGCAGCGCGCCATCAGGGTGGACACGAAGGGCTGCTGGCCGCCGGCGGGCACCGGTCGATCGGCCAGCACCACGTCCAGCCGATGCAGTGCCAGTTCGGCGAGCAATTCGTCGAACGCCCCTTCGGTACAGACCAGCCGTACCCGCTGCTCGCCGCCCAGCACCGGTTCCAGCAGGCGGTAAGACACGGTCTTGGGCAACACGTCGGTGATGCCGGCCGCGAGCCGTACCGTCGACCCCAAGGTGTCGTCCTCCAGCGTTTCCTGCAACGCCTCCCCCAGCATGAAGATCTGATCGGCGAATTGCAGAGCCACGCGCCCCGCCTCGGTCAGCACCAGGTTGCGCCCCTGCTGCGTGAACAGAGCCTTGCCGAGGGCGTGTTCCAGCTTCGAGACCTGGCCGCTGACGGTTTGCGCGCTCATGCCGAGCCGTTCCGCCGCCCGGTTCACCCCGCCCTCGCGCGCCACGGCCCAGAAGTAATGCAGGTGCTTGTAGTTGAGGATTTCTTTCATGATTGTTCGAATAAACCGTAGTGTTTATGTGATTTTATTCGATTTTATCTTTTAATGTCAGGGGCTATGCTGTCAGCACAATTCAACAACCCCCGGATAACCATCATGAAACGAGTTCTGCTGCTCATTGTGACCAACCTTGCCGTGATGCTGGTGCTCAGCGTCGCGGCACAGCTTCTGGGCGTTAACCGCTTTCTCACCGCCAACGGGCTGAACCTCGGCATGCTGCTGGCGTTCTCCGCGCTGATGGGCTTCGGTGGCGCCTTCATTTCGCTCTTGATGTCGAAGGCCATCGCCAAGTGGAGCACCGGTGCCCGCGTCATCGACAACCCGTCCCACCCCACCGAGCGCTGGCTGGTGGATACCGTGCAGAAACTGGCCACGCGCGCCGGCCTGCCGATGCCGGAAGTGGCCGTGTATGAAGGCGAGCCCAATGCCTTCGCCACCGGCGCCAGCAAATCGAACTCGCTGGTGGCGGTGTCGACCGGGCTGCTCGCCTCGATGAGGGAGGAGGAAGTCGAGGCGGTGCTGGCGCACGAAATCGCCCACATCAAGAACGGTGACATGGTCACCCTGACGCTGATCCAGGGCGTGGTGAACACCTTCGTGTTCTTCCTCGCGCGTGTGGTGGGCTACCTGGTCGACAGCTTCCTGCGCCGCAACGACGAGGAGGAAGCGTCGTCCGGCCCCGGCATCGGCTATATGGTGACCGTGATCGCCTGCGAGATCGTGTTCGGCATCCTGGCCTCGGCCATCGTCATGTACTTCTCGCGCCAGCGCGAATTCCGCGCCGACGCCGGTGCCTCCCAGCTGATGGGCTCGCGCCAGCCGATGATCGCGGCCTTGTATCGCCTGGGGGGCATGGATGCCGGTGGCCTGCCGCAAGGCATGGCCGCGTCGGGCATCGCCGGTGGCAAGGGCGGGCTGATGGCGCTGTTCGCCAGCCACCCCAGCATCGAAGAGCGTGTGAGCGCGCTGCAGGCCCGTT
Source organism: Pseudogulbenkiania sp. NH8B (assembly GCF_000283535.1). Classification (GTDB taxonomy): domain Bacteria; phylum Pseudomonadota; class Gammaproteobacteria; order Burkholderiales; family Chromobacteriaceae; genus Pseudogulbenkiania; species Pseudogulbenkiania ferrooxidans. The sequence goes on along the minus strand of NC_016002.1, from coordinate 2,249,852 downwards.
CGTAACAACCAAGGAATGTTCATGGATTGGATTTTCATCTCCGTCATCGGCTACCCGCTTTGGGTCTGGCTGATGTTCATGACGCTGGTGGTGGCGCTGCTGGTCTTCGACCTGGGCGTCTTGCACAAGGACCAGCACGAGATCGGCGTGAAGGAGAGCCTGAAGCTCTCGGCCTTCTACATCGCCATGGGGCTGGCCTTCGGCGGTTGGCTCTGGTGGTACAAGGGCGCGGATGCCGGCATGCAGTACTTCACCGGCTATGTGATCGAGAAATCGCTGTCGATGGACAACATCTTCGTGATGTCGCTGATCTTCACCAGCCTCGCCGTGCCGCGCATCTACCAGCACCGCGTGCTGTTCTGGGGCATCCTGGGTGTGATCGTGCTGCGCGCGGTGATGATTGGCCTGGGGGCGGCACTGGTGGCCGAGTTCCAGTGGATGCTGGTGCTGTTCGGCCTGTTCCTGGTGGCGACCGGGGTCAAGATGCTGTTCGCCGATGACGAGCATCCGTCCTTGGAAAAGAACCGCATGTATCGCTGGCTGAAGGGCCACATGCGCCTGACCCCGACGTTGCACGAACAGCATTTCTGGGTGCGTGGCGAACGTCACGGCCTGGCGCGCGGCTGGTGGGCAACGCCGTTGCTGCTGGCGCTGATCATGGTGGAATCGACCGACGTGGTATTTGCGGTGGACAGCATCCCGGCGATCTTCGCCATCACCCAGGACCCGTTCATCGTCTATACCTCGAACATCTTCGCGGTGCTGGGTCTGCGTGCCCTGTACTTCGCGCTGGCGGCGATGGTGCATCGCTTCCACTACCTGAAGTACGCGCTGTCGCTGGTGCTGGTCTTCATCGGCAGCAAGGTGGGGCTGGTCTATCTGCACGATATCGGGCTGACCAGCGTGAAGATTCCGACCGGCTTGTCGCTGCTGGTGACGTTCGGGCTGCTGCTCTCCGGGGTGCTGTTCTCGCTCTACAAGACCCGCAACGACGCGACCCCGAGCGTCTAAGCCGGTGCCGCTGACGGCCTCGCAAGGGGCCGTCAGCCGTCAAGTCGGTGGCAGCGCAGGGGAACCTTGAAGACATGCCCGGGTCACAAAAGACCCTGGCAGCACAATGCCAGCCATTCCGAATAAGGAGGTTTGTATGAATACCAAGACTACTCTGATGTCGCTGTGCGTAGCGTTGACGCTCTCGACTGCCCAAGCAGCCTTGGCGGCAAATGGCCACTCCGGCGGCCATTCCGGGGATCACTCGGGCAATAATGCTGGCGGCGTCTCCGCTGATCACATGAGTGACAGTGCCGTGAGCAATTCCAACGCCCAGTTCATGTCGACGTCCACGCGTGGCCTTGTTCGTGCTCAGCAACGCATGAGCGTCAATGGCCAGGAGAATGAGAAGACCAACCTCAAGACCGAGACGGAAACCGAAACCGAAACGGAGTCGGCTACCCAGCGCTGACGCCTGTCTCCGCAGTTTTTCTGAATCGATAACGGAGGGTCGCCATCAGGCGCCCTCCGTTTTGCTTTGGAAGCGTGTCACGAGATCAGGAGGCCGAGTCCAGGGCGTTCGGCAGCGCGCGGAATTCGCCGATGTGGCCAGCGATATGCTGGCGTGCTGGCGGTCAGGCGGGGGCATGGCGTAGCTCTGGGTGTGGGTTGCTCTTTACCCCGCTGAGGACCTCTCGCGACGATTTCTTTCACCCGCCCGAAAAAAAGGGCCCGCACCGAAGCGCGGGCCGTACGGGCTTCCGGTCCAGGGAAGTTCTTGCGGCGCCTTGCGCGCGTAGTGATGGGGGGAGCGAAGCGTAACCCATCAGTCGATGTCGATGATGGGCTTCACCCATCGTGCGTGCGCTCAAGGAGCCAAGGCGTCGCCACCTGATGCAACGGGTTTTCAGCAGGCAGCAGCCGTCATTTTGAAAATGCCCTGCGCGTTGGAGCTGTCGAAGCGCAGATCGAGCTTGCTCTCGCCGCTGGCCGGGTCGACGATGCGGTCGCGCGTGATGAATTCGTAGAACGAGCCCGGCACCACGCGCGTCACGCGCGTGCCGGCGGCGGCGATGAACTCGCGCTCGACGCGGGTGGCCTTGAACGCGGTCTGGCGCACCGAACCGGCGGCGGAGACCTCGACCTTGTCCTTGATCGGTAGGCCCTGGGCGCGCAGCGCGTCAGCCACGGCGAACACGTCTTCGACATGGTCGGTGGCGTGATTGAAGGCATTGCCCTCGGTGGTGATCCACGCCATCTCGGCCGATTCTTCCAGCAGGGTCTGGTAGGCGGCGAGGCGCGGGGTGGCGTGCTGCACGTCGAAGCAGCCCACCAGCTCCGGCAGCAGTTCGACCGCCTCGGCAAACGGCAGCGCGCGGGTGTCGGCGAGCTTCGTCAGCAGTTCCTTGGCGCGCTCGGAGAGCGGGTCGCGCGAACTGCCCAGTACTTCGTTCGCCGCCGCCTGGAAGGCCGGCGAGAACTGATCGGCGTGCAGCTCGGAGACAAAAAACTGGGCGACCGCTTCCGGCGCGTCCTGGTGGCAGTAGGCGCGGCCGGTCATCTTCAGGCGCGGCAGCGGGTAGACGCCGGCCACGGCGAAGCCCAGCGGCTCGAGAAAGCGCTTGAACGCCTGCTCGCCCATCGGCAGCGCGCCGGTGTCGGCGGCGGTGACGGTGCGCAGTGCGCCGTGGTCGAACACCACCTTGCCGCCTTCGGCCAACTTGGCGGTGACGTAGGTCTTGCCTTCCGGCACGGCTTCCAGGTTCTTGGCGAACAGCAGCATGTTCATGGCCTGGGCCAGCACCACGCGCGGCACGGTGGCGGGGCGCACCGCGGCCGTGAGCAGGGTGTCGTCGACCTCGATCATGTTGAACAGGCCGCGCGTGCTGGCCTGGCCGGCGACGGCCTCGAGTAGTTGCCACAGTTGGCTGGTTTCTACGTTCGCGTTGACGTGTGCCATTACGGAATGCCTCTTGTTCTGTTTCGGGCAGTTCGAGGCAGCGGGCCCACCCCGCTGTCGCTGCCGCACGATAAGCAAAGTCTCGATTTTTTTACGGCTTGGCTCAAGCGATGTATTCTGCTGACTTCATTCTGAAAACTCATCAACTACCATGCGTCGTACCCTCCCCTCGCTGATGGCCCTGCAATGTTTCGAGGCCGCCGTCCGTCACCTGAGCTTTACCCGCGCCGCCGAAGAACTGAACCTGACGCAAAGCGCCGTGAGCCGCCAGATCCGCGCGCTGGAAGACTTCATCGGCCGTCCGCTGTTCGAGCGAGTCAAGCAACGCCTGGTGCTGACCGTGGCCGGCGAAGCCTATGCCGCCGCGGTGCAGGACGTGCTCGACCGCGCCGAGGCCGCCACGCTGCAACTGATGGCCTACAGCGGCGAAGGCGGCATGCTCACCATCGCCATGCTGCCCACCTTCGGCTCGCGCTGGCTGGTGCCGCGTCTGGGCGACTTCGCGGCGCGCTACCCGGATATCCAGCTCAACCTGGTGACCCAGGTGCGGCCGTTCGATTTCGACAAGGTGGAGGCCGACGTGGCGATCCACTTCGGCCCGGCGCTGTGGCCAGGCGCGATCTGCCACCGGCTGATGGGCGAAGACATCGTGCCGGTGTGCGCGCCGGCCCTGCTGGGCGGCCGGCCGCACCTCGACGACGTGCGCGAGATCCTCGACTACACGCTGCTACAGCACACCACGCGGCCGCAGGCCTGGAACGATTGGCTGCACGCAGCCGGCATCGAAGGCTTGACGGGAAATGAAGCGGGGTTGTTGAGCGGACCTCGCTTCGAGCACTTCTTCATGGTGATCCAGGCCGCCGTAGCGGGGCTCGGCATTGCGGTGTTGCCGCACTTCCTGGTGGAGGAAGAGCTGCAGAGCGGACGGCTGGTGCTGGCGCTCGACAAGCCCGTCCGCAGCCAGCATGCCTATTACTTGGTGCATCCGGCGACCAAGGCCGATCTCTACAAGGTGCGCGTGTTTCGCGAGTGGCTGCTGGAGCAGGCTGGGCGGGAGGGTATGGAACCTGCGGCTAGCCAATCGGGCGCGGTGCCGGCGTGCTGGTCGATTTGAGTGAAAATATCCGATCGACAACAGACCGGATAACCCCAGAAGCCGATGAGGCGATTGATCGCGCGTAGCTGGCTTCCGTCTGCTCTCATGAAGTGAAATGTAGTGGTGGCACGCCGGCAACCGCTGCGGGGCCGGCGCGCCGATTCCTTCTGCTAGTCTGCGGCAGGTTCCGTTCGCATCGCAGGAACGGCGTGCCCCTCCGCCGCCGCCGGCCTGATCTTGAACCAGATCGAGTACAAGGCCGGCAAGAACACCAAGGTCAGAACCGTCCCGGCGAAGGTGCCGCCGATCAGCGTGTAGGCGAGCGTCCCCCAGAACACCGAATGGGTGAGCGGAATGAACGCCAGGATGGCGGCGAGTGCGGTCAGGATGACCGGGCGCGCGCGCTGCACGGTGGCTTCGATAACCGCACGGAATGGATCGAGTCCGGCCTGTTCGTTTTCACGAATCTGTCCGATCAATATCAGCGTGTTGCGCATCAGGATTCCGGACAGTGCAATCAGTCCGACCAGGGCGTTGATGCCGAACGGCTGCCGGAACAACAGCAGGGTGGGTACGACCCCGATCAGGCCCAGCGGCGCGGTGGCGAACACCATCGTCATCGCAGAGATCGACCGGACCTGGAAGATGATCGTGATCAGCGTCAGGGCGATCATGATGGGGAAGATCGGCGCCATGGCGCGGTTCGCCTTGCCGGATTCCTCGATGGAACCGCCCTGCTCGATCCGGTAGCCGGCCGGGAGTCTGGCGATGACGGGCTGAAGATCCTTCCATACGGCGGTGGACACGTCCGGCGGCTGCAAGCCCTCGGCAATGTCTCCGCGCACCGTGATCGTCGGCGTGCGGTCGCGGCGGCGCAGGATGGGGTCTTCCATGTGGACGCCCACCGTTCCGATCTGCGACAGCGGAATCCGCTGGCCGGCCGCTCCGACCAAGGTGAAATCGGCGATCTTGCCCGGATCGAGCCGCGTGTTGCCGGCCGAACGGGCAGCGACCTGTACCGAACGGATGTCCTCGCGCACGTCGGTAATCGGGATGCCGCTCAACAGGAACTGAAGCTGCTGGGCCACGTCGCTGGAGCTCAGGCCAAGGCTCTGGAGCCGGTCCTGATCGAGCGAGAAACGCAGCGTGGGCACGCGCTCGCCCCAGTCGGTATTGACCGTACGCATCTGGGAAGAGGCCTGCATCACGGCACGCACCTGCGCCGCGATGTCGCGCAGCTTGCCAGGATCGGGCCCCATCACGCGGAAGGCCACCGGGAACGGCGAGTACGGGCCGAACACCAACTGGGCCACCCGCACGCGCGCCTCCGGTGCCAGACCGTCGGCCACCGCCTGCCGCAGCCTGAGCTTGAGCACCTCACGCGCCGCCGGGTTGTCCGTCAGGGCGATGATCTTCGCGAACGAAGGATCGGGCAACTCCGGCGCCATGGCGAGGTAGAAGCGCGGCGCCCCCTGTCCGACGTAGGCCGTCACGATCTTCGCTTCCGGCTGCCTGGCCAGCCAGGCCTCGACCTTGGCGGTCGCTACACTCGTCTGCTGGATCGAGGTGCCATACGGCATCTGGACTTCGACCAGCACCTCGGGCCGATCGGAAGTCGGAAAGAATTGCTTGTTGACCACGCCCATGCCCAGGACCGCGACGAACAAGGCGCCGACCACGCCCGCCGCAACCAGCCATTTGCGCCGGATTACCGATCCAAGAAGGCGGCGGAAGCGCTCGTAGTGCGGGGTCGCATAGATCGCCGCGTTCCCACCCTCGTGTTGCTTGAAGTTCGGGAGCAGCTTCACCCCCAGGTAGGGCGTGAACACGACGGCGACGATCCACGACGTGATCAGCGCAATGCCGACGATCCAGAACATGTTGCCGGCGTACTCGCCGGCGGTCGACTTGGCAAAGCCGTTCGGCATGAAGCCGATCGCCGTCACCAGGGTTCCGGAAAGCATGGGCGCGGCGGTATGGCTCCACGCATAGGCCGCTGCGCGGATGCGGTCGTAGCCCTCCTCCATCTTCACCACCATCATCTCGATGGCGATGATCGCGTCGTCGACCAGGAGCCCCAGGGCGAGGATCAGGGAGCCCAGCGTGATCCGGTCGAAGTTCTTGCCGGTGGCCGCCATGATGACGAAGACCGCGGCCAGGGTCAGCGGAACCGCTGCCGAAACCACGATGCCGGCGCGCCATCCCATGCTGAGGAAACCCACCAGCATCACCACGCCGAGGGCGACGAAGAACTTGAGCATGAACTCGTCGACGGCCGAGTGGATATTGACCGACTGGTCCGTGACCTTGGACAGACTCATGCCGAGCGGCATCTCGGCGTTGATCGCCGCCGCTTCCGTCTCCAGCACGCGGCCGAGATCGAGGCCGTTCCAACCCTCGCGCATGACCACGCCGAGCAGCAAGGCCGGCTCGCCGTTGTTGCGGATGAGGAAGGTGGCCGGATCCTCGTAGCCCCGCTTCACTTCGGCGACGTCGCCGAGCTTCAGCGTACGCCCTCGTGCCGCGACGGGCGTATTCCGGATCGACTCCAGATCGTCGATGGCGCCGTCCAGCCGGATGAAGACCTGTGGGCCCTTGGCTTCGATCGATCCGGCGGGCGTCATGACGTTGCGCCCGTTCAGCGCAGCGAAGAGATCGCGCGGGGAGACGCCCAGGGTGGTGAGGCGGTCATGGGAGAACTCGACGAAGATCCGTTCGGCCTGCTCGCCGATGATGTTCACCTTCTTGACGCCCGCCACGTGAAGCAGGCGCTGGCGCAGGGTCTCCGCGTCGCGCACTAGGTGCCGATGGGCCTCACCCTTCGCTTTCAAGGCATAGAGTGCAAAGGTCACGTCGGCGTATTCGTCGTTCACCATCGGACCGATGACGCCACGCGGCAGCTTGCCGGCCTCGTCGCCGAGTTTCTTGCGCGCCTGATAGAACTGCTCGGGGACCTCCGCGGGGGGCGTGCTGTCGAGCAGGAACACCGTGGTGAAGGCCAGGCCCGGTCGCGTAAAGGTCTCGGTCCGGTCATACCAGCGCAGTTCCTGCATGCGCTTTTCCAGGGGCTCGGCGACCAGTTCCTCCATCTCCTTTGCCGTGGCGCCGGGCCAGGCGGTGACCACGGTCATCTGTTTGACGGTAAAGGCGGGATCCTCCGCCCGGCCCAGCGTCAGAAAGGCCACGATCCCGGCGATGAAAATCGCCACCATCAGGAACAGGGTCACCGAGCGCTCGCGTACCGCGAGGGCGGAGAGGTTGAAGGCGCTCATTGCCGTTCTCCGACGTCAGCCAGTCGTACCTGCTCGCCTTCGTGCAGCAGATGGGCTCCGAGCACGACGACGCGATCGCCCGCCGCGAGGCCACCGACGATGGCGGTGGCTTCGTCACTGAGGCCGGTTACCTGCACGGCGCGCCAGGTGACCCGAGGCGCCTTCCCTTCGACCAGCCATACGCCGGGGCCTTTGCCCGGATCGACGATCGCGCCGATGGGTACCCGCAATGCCGGAGCGGAGCGGTCTTGCGGGATGCGGATGGAGACGGTCGAGCCCAGTGGCGCGTCTGCCAGGCGGTCCTCCAGCACGTAGCGCGCCTCGAAGGTGCGCGTCTCACGGTTGGCGGCATCCGACAACTGGCGCAGTTTCGCCGCGCCCGTGAGCCCGCTGCCATACAAGGCCGCGCGCGCCACGGATCCGACCGCCGGACGCAGGGTTTCGGGGAGCTCGATGACTGCTTCGCGGCGCCCGGCATGCGCCACACGAACGACAACCTGCCCGGCACCGATGACCTGGCCCGGCTCCGCCAGGGTCTCCACCACCACGCCGTCTGCGTCGGCAAGCAGGACCGTGTAGCCGGTTTCGTTGCGCGCCACGTCGGCCTGGGCCTGGGCTGCATTGAGCTCCGCCCTTGCCGACTGGGCGGCGGCCTTGATCTTGTCGTAGGCCGAGGCCGACACCGCACCCGCCGAGACGAGGTCGTGGTATCTCGCCTCGTCCTCCGCGGTCTGGCGCGCGCGCGCCGTGGCGGCGGCAACCGCCTCGTCGTGGGCGCGCGTGGCGAGCTTCAAGTCGGTGGGGTCGATGCGCATCAGCGGCTGGCCACGCTTGACAGCCTGCCCGGTATCGACCAGGCGCTCCAGGACCTTGCCGGGAACGCGGAAGCCCAGGTCGCTCTGCACCCGCGCCGCAACAATGCCGGTGAACGAGCGCTCGGCCTGGACGGCGGCCTCTACCGCCCCCACCCGTACGACGGGAATCCGGGTCCGCGGATCAATTGCAGAAGTGGCGTCGCTGCACGCTGCCAGGGCTAAGGGCAACAGACCGACGACGGCGAGGAAGGGAATAGTACGGCGCTGAAGCATGACGACCTCCGGGAATACGAAGGCCTTCATCCTCTAACTTGTGACTATTTTTGTCAATAGTCACTTTGTGCTCATGGAGCGCCCTAAGGCGCCAGGCTACGCAGCACCAGGTTCGAAAGCCGTGTAGGCGCGTCCTCGACGAGGTCGAGGTTGTGCTGGAGCAGGAGCGGATTCGCGAAGGGCAGCATGACGAGATAGATCGCATGCACCGTTTCGTCCAGCGGTGTCTTGCGTTCGAACTCGCCGCTCTCCCGCCCTTCGCGGACGATCTCCGTCAGGATCTGCTGGATGCGCTCGCAGTAGGCGCGGGCAGACGGCCAGCCTTCGCCGGCGGAGTATGCGGCGATGTCGTACAGCTTGCGGTCGTTGAAGAACAGGCTCACGCCGGTTGCCACCAAGGCCTTGAACATCCTGCGGAATTTTTCCGTCGGCGTGGATGCGCCAGCCACTGCCTCTTCGACCGCCACGACGATGGCACTCAAGGTCTTGGAACAGATGGCCTCGCCGATGGCCTGCTTGGAGTCGAAGAACTTGTAGATATAGGCCTTGGAAAAGCCGATTGCCTTGGCCAGGTCGGAGACCGTGGTCTTCTCGTAGCCGTAGTGGCTGAAGTGCTCTCCGGCCGCCTCCACGATCTGTTCTCGAACGCTATGGTCGACGGGGCCACGCGTCTGTGGGGCGGAAGACTCGATTTCATTCATGGGGAAAACAATACCTCGTATGCTAAAGCTTGACAACTAGTGACCAATTTAGACTATAGTCACTCAAACAGTTCAACTCCCCCGAAGGACTCTCATGCTCGCCCATCCCCGTTCACTCGCCCTTCTTCTGAGCGTCGGCGTCTTGACGGGCTGCGCCGTCGGCCCCGACTACAGACGGCCCGAGATCGCTCTGTCGCCCACCTTCATCGGACAGGAAGGCGTCGATCACCGGCAGGTTCAGCACAAGGCAGACCTCACGATCTGGTGGGCCGCCTTCGACGATCCGCTGCTGACGCACTTCGTCGCGCTGGCCCTCGACCAGAACCTGGACATCGCGCAAGCGGCGGCACGTGTCGCCCAGTCGCGTGCGTCGTTGCGCTACGCCGATGCGGCGCTGCTTCCGGCGGCCAACGTGAGTATAACCGCAGCGCGAGGCTACCAGTCGGTCGAGACCCCGCTGGGGCAGGTGCTCAACGCCACGCCCGGCTTCGATCGCAGCGGCAGCTCCTACGAGGCCAACCTCGGCGCGAGTTGGGAGGTCGACATGTTCGGCGGTCTGCGGCGAGGGCGGGAGGCGGCACACGCGGCGTACGAGGCATCCGAAGCCGGTGCGGTGGCGACACGGCTGGCCGTGGCCGCGCAGACGGCGGATGTGTACGTCACGATCCGGGGCTTGCAGGCGCGCATCGCGATCGCCCGACAGCAAGTGGAAACCCGCCGTCAGTTGTTCGCCATGGTCAGGCTCCAGTACGGGAAGGGGGTCGCCGCCGAGCTCCAGATGAACCAGGCCGAGGGTTCGCTCACCCAGGCCGAGGCGCAGATTCCCGTCCTGGAAGCCGGCCTCGATTCGGCGATGAACGCGCTGGACGTGCTGCTCGGAGCTCAGCCAGGAACCTATCGCACGGAACTGGCTCCGGTGGCGCCGGTCCCGGTCGTTCCGGGTCTGGCCGAGACCGGCACCCCGGCCGAGATGATTCGGCGCAGGCCGGACCTCATCGCCGCCGAGCGGCGCCTGGCTGCGGCCAATGCGCGCATCGGGGTGGCGGTCTCGGAGTACTACCCCAAGTTCTCGCTTGCCGCCCTGCTGGGCAGCGCCACCGCGATAGCGAGCGGCAACCTCTTCACCGGGGCCGCCAGCCAGGCCCAGGGCGTTCTCGGACTGCGCTGGCGCCTGTTCGACTTCGGCCGCGTCGACGCGCAGATCGCTGCCGCGCGTGGCCAGGAGGCCGAAGCCCTGGCGGCCTACCGGCTGGCCGTGTTGCGGGCGACCGAGGATGTCGAGAACGCCATCGAAGCCCTCGTCAAACGCGAGGCCCAGGTCGGCATCCTGACGCGGGGCGAATCCTCGCTCGTCCGTGCGCGCGAGAACTCGCTTGCCGCCTACAAGGGCGGCGTCGTCAGCCTGATCGAGGTGCTCGATGCCGATGGCAAGCTGCTGGAGGCGCGCGACGCGAAGGCACAGGCAGAAACGGAGGCGGCGCGCGCCGCCATTGCCTCCTTCCGGGCTTTGGGGGGCGGATGGGATGCGCAGCATGCAAGCAGCAACCGCCTCTCCAGCAACCTTTCCACCAACGACCGCAGGTAAGCAAGATGACCATAACAGGGAATCCATAGGTGCTCATCATGGGTGCATCGAGCCGTGGCGCATTGGTTTGGGGACCGGGCTGGCGCTGGGTACGGACAATTTCGGACGACTGTTTAACAGGAGATGTTCTATGGCAAACGGTTAGTGGTGTTTTTCTCGCTTTATGTGGATACACACGCATTTCCGGCCGAGCGGTGCCCGGCGCCAACGGTACCGCCCGTCTACTGCCTCACCCGAACAGGAGACTCATCATGAAATCGCTTTTGGCATTGTCCAGCATCGCCCTCGTCATTTCCGCCCACACCGCGCTGGCCGATCCCGGCCGCCCGCTGGATCCTCACGAGCAGGCGCGGCAGTCGATACTGAACGTGACGCAGCATTCGGCAGCCATCCCCAACACGACGGTAACCGAGGCGCCAGCGCCGACGGATCCGCATGAACTCGCGCGTCAGCGAATCGTCCCGTCGCCCGTGACCAGCGTCGCGTCTCGACCCGCACTCGAGGCGGGATCGCCGCCGAAAATCGACCCGCACGAACGCGCGCGTCGCTCGATTCTGGGAAGCTAGGGTGAGGAGTCGACCCCATGACAGCGCCAACCGACGCGATGAATCCCGAAGAAACGCTTGCCCGCTGGCGGGCCGAGGAGGCGGCCGTGCGCGCCCGCATCCAGACGGCTCCCGGCGTGGCCTCCCCTGCCCAGCTCGCCGGGCGCAGCGGATTGCAGATATTCCAGGCGCTCCTCGCCGGGGAGATTCCGCCCCCGCCGATGGCTGCGACGCTCGATTTCATCCTGCTTCGCATCGAGCCCGGATTGGCGGTATTCCAGGGAGAGCCAGGCTTCAGCTACTACAACCCGATGGGCACCGTGCACGGCGGCTGGTTTGCAACCATGCTCGACACCGCCATGGGATGCGCCGTGCATTCCACGCTGCCGGCGGGCAAGGCCTACACAACCCTGGAACTGAAGCTCAACCTCGTCCGCTCACTCACCGATGCGGTGCCGCTGGTGCGCGCGGAAGGCCGGTTGGTCCACGGCGGCCGCCAGGTGGCGACCGCGGAAGGCCGGCTGGTCGGACCGGACGGCAAGCTCTACGCCCACGCGAGCACTACTTGCCTGGTCTTTGACCAGGCTTCATAGAAGATCGGCACGAAAGGCTCCGGTCCGGCTCGTGCCTCGCTCATCGCGGTGCATCAGGGTTCCCGGCTTGCGCATCGGGCAATGCGGATGTCACCTTTACAGCAGGAAGGAGCCGGCCGTCAGCCGGAAGCATGAATGTCTCTTGAGGGGCGATCTGCATCGGTGGCAATCAAGTGTGCCATTGGATGCACCGCCCCCGCCGACTACGGCATGAGACCATCAGTGCATGAAGGTCAGATAACCCCACAGCACCACGATGTTGGCCATCAGGGCAAAGCCGACCGAAAAGCTGATGCCGGAAAACAGCGCCCAGGCGCGGAAGACCTCGTACCAGTCCGGCACCACCTCCGCCAGCCCCTTGGCCAGGTGATGGCTGGCCAACAGCAGCGCGCACAGGATCGCCCACTTGATCAGATAGCCCGGCAGGTATTTGCGTTGCTGGCGGTTGAAGCGATAGTTCTGTTCGCGCAGCATGTGGTCGCCCTGCGAGACGTCACGGAACAGCCAGTAGGGAATGAAGTAGAGATACAGCAGGTGGAGTAATCCGGGTTCCGTCGTGTTGGGCATGACAGTCCCTCCCCCTTGTCGAAAAACAGCGGCACGCCGCCTTGAACCCCGGCCTGCATGTCCCTGCGGCCGCCCTCATCCACTATAGACACTGCCAGCGCGCGCCATGGGACGACCCGTACGCAGGATGGCGCGGCTCCAAAAAAAACAGCCCGGTTTGCACCGGACTGCCAACACTGACGACTTCCACAGACAAAATCGGGAGCTCCTCCGGAAAGCGAGCGGGCCATGGCAGGCCGAGCCGCCTCGCAGGCGCAGGATGGGTGGAGCAATGTGGAACCCCTCATCCGCTATTGATGGGTTCCGGCAGGTGTGCCTTTGCCCAGCCTGCGAGCACTCAAGATGCCAAGGCGCAGCCGCCTGATCGAGAGGCTTACAACGACATCCCCGGCGCGAGCTGGCTCGGCAGCGCCAGCGCCGGCGCTTCCACCGAGGCCATCGGGTAGGCGCAGTAGTCGGCGGCGTAGTAGGCCCCCGGGCGATGGTTGCCGGAGTTGCCGACACCGCCGAACGGCGCGGCGGACGAGGCGCCGTTGGTCGGCTTGTTCCAGTTCACCACGCCGGCGCGGATGTCCTGGCTGAAGCGTTCCCACAGCGCGGCATCGTCGGCCAGCAGCGCCGCCGACAGGCCGTATTCGGTGTCGTTGGCGATCTCCAGCGCCAGATCGAAGTCGCGGTAGCGGATGATCTGCGTGAGCGGGCCGAAGTATTCCTCGTCCGGCAGCTCGGTCACGGCGGTGACGTCGAGGATGGCCGGGGTGACGAAGGCTTTGCCCTCTTCCAGCTGGCGCATTTCCAGGATCGGCTTGGCGCCCAGCGCGATCAGGCGTTGCTGCGCGGCGAGCATGCCCTGCGCGGCCTTGAGCGATACCATCGCCCCCATGAACGGCTGCGGCTCGGCGTCGAAGGCGCCGATGGTGAGCTTGCCGGCTACCTCGGCCAGGCGCGCCACGAAGCGGTCGCCAAATTCGCCGTGCGGCACCAGCATGCGGCGCGCGCAGGTGCAGCGCTGCCCGGCGGAGAGGAAGGCGGACTGGATGGCGTGGTGCACGGCGGCGTCGAGGTCGGCGCACTCGGCCACCAGCAGCGGGTTGTTGCCGCCCATCTCCAGCGCCAGCATGAAGCCGGGACGGCCGGCGAACTGGCGGTGCAGCGCCACGCCGGTGGCGGAGCTGCCGGTGAACAACAGGCCGTCGAGGTCGGTGTGCTGGGCCAGCGCAATGCCGGTGTCGCGCTCGCCCTGCAGCAGGTTGATCACGCCGGCCGGCACGCCGGCTTTTTCCCATAATTTGACGGTCAGCTCGGCCACCAGCGGGGTCAGCTCGGACGGCTTGAACAGCACGGTGTTGCCGGCGATCAGCGCCGGCACGATGTGGCCGTTCGGCAGGTGGCCGGGGAAGTTGTACGGACCGTACACCGCCACCACACCATGCGGGCGATGGCGCAGCACGGAGCTGTCGCCAGCGAGGTCGGCGCGGTGTTCGCCGGTACGCTCGTTGTAGGAACGGATCGAGATCTCGATCTTGCCGATCATCGCCGCCACTTCCTGGCGCGATTCCCACAGCGGCTTGCCGGTTTCCAGGCCAATGGTGCGGGCCAGCTCTTCCTTGTGCTCGCCCAGCACCTCGGCGAAGCGGCGTACCAAGGCCAGGCGATCGGCCAGCGCGGTGCGGCGCCAGCCGGCGAAGGCGCGGCGCGCGGCGATGAAGGCGGCGTCGATGTCGTCCGTTGCCGCGGCGCGGCCTTCCCATACCGGCAGGCCGGTGGCCGGGTTGAGCGAAACGAAGACCGGGCCGTGGCCGGCGGCCCAGCTACCGTCGATGAACAGTTGGCTCATGTCATGTCTTTCCATGTGGTGCGCCGGCAGCGGCGTGCTGCCGGCGGCGATCGGTTATCAGCTAGCTGTCTTGGCAGCGGGATAGAGCGTCATGGCGCGTACGGTGTCGCCGCTCTTCACGTGCAGGGCCTGGGCGTGCTCGGCGCTCAGGGCGATGACACCGTCCGTAGGGTTGGCCGAAGCCAGGATCACGCGGAAATCGGCCAGTTCGCCGTTGGCCACCAGGTAGCGCTGCTCGCCGGCGGCGGCGCGTTCGGCCACGATCTCGACGCGGTACAGCTGGCTGTCACGCATCACGCGCAGGCTGTCGACGCGGGCTTCCAGCACCGGGCCACCCTCGAAGATGTCGACGTGGTGCTCCAGGCGCAGGCCTTCGGCCTCCAGCAGGCGCCGCGCCGGCTCGGTATCCTTGTGCACCTTGCCGATGCAGGCCTGCGCCTCGGGCGGCAGGAAGTCGATGTACACCGGGTAGCGCGGCATCAGTTCGGCGAGGAAGGACTTCTTGCCGAGCGCCACCAGGTGGTCGGCTTCGTGGAAGTCGATGCGGTAGAAGTGCGTGCCGAGCGCCTTCCAGAACGGCGATTCGCCGTTCTCGTCGAAGTGGCCGCGCATTTCGGCGCAGATGTGTTCGGCGAAGCGTTCCGGGAACTGCGCCAGGAACATGAAGCGCGCCTTGGACAGCAACGCGCCGTTGCCGTTGACGCGGAAATCCGGGTCGAGGAACAGCGTGCACAGCTCGGAATAGCCGGTCAGGCCGTGCGACATGTGCAGCTTGTCCATTTTGGTCCACAGCCCCAGTTCGCGGCTGGCGTGCACGAAACTGTCCATGCGGTAGGTGTAGAACGGCTGGTCGAGGCCGACCGCGACTTCGAGGCCGCACACGCCCACTGCCTGGCCGCTGTCGCTGTCTTCCAGCACGAACAGATAGCCCTGCTCCGCCAGCGGCGCGGTGCCGTCGACGGTGCGCTGCACGCGGTCGAGGCGCGACGCCTGCACGGCGTGGTCGGGCTTCAGCGTGGTCATGCCGGGGCCGGCCTTGTGCGCCAGTTCCACCAGGGCGTCGACATCGTCCGGTCGGCACAGTCTCATCACGATCATGGGCGGGCTCCTTCAACGTGCAGCGGCGCGCAACGCACTTCGTCGCCGTCGGCGATCTCCAGCACGTCGGCCACTTCTTGCGGCAGGACGATCTCGCTCTCCAGCCGCGCCGGCAGCTCGGCGACGGTGCAGCGGAAATCGCCGGTTTGGGTATTGCTCACCAGGTAAGGCACGGTCGGGCCACTCACCTCGCCGCGCAGCGCGCTGTGCACCCGGCTGTGGCGCACCGACTGGCACACCTCCAGCGGCGCGGTCAGCACCGGGCCGGCGTCGAACAGGTCGACGAACTTGTCCGGCTCCAGGCCTTCGGCCAGGTGGCAGCGGTAGTTGAGGCGCGCGCCGACGTGCGGCTCGCCCATCACGCGTTGCGCCTCTTCCGACAGCAGCGGCACGTAGAGCGGGTCGACCTGCATCATTTCGGCGATGAAGGTGCGGCTGCGCCCGCCGGAGGCCAGTTCCATCTGGGTGAAGTCGCGGCGGAAGAACTTGTAGCCGACGCCGTCCCAGAACGGCGAGCGGCCCTCTTCGTCGGCCACGCCGGGCAGCACCGAGAAGATCTCGTTGCTGAAACGTTCGCGGTGTTCGGCGATGAACAGCATGCGCGAGCGCGACAGCAGCTGCGGCGCCAGCAGCGCGTTGCCGAGCGCGGCTTCGTCGAAGTAGAAGCCGGTGAGCCGGGTGCGGCCGGTCAGCTCGTGCGACATCATCAGTGCGTGCACGCGGTGGTTCACCTTGAGCTCGCGCGAGGCGTGCACCAGCACTTCGTTACGGAAGGCGTAGAACGGCTCGGAAAACCCGGCCATCGCCATGATGCCGGCGGTGCCGTAGAGCCGGCCGCTGGCGGAGTCTTCCAGCACGAACAGGTAGCTCTCTTCGCCGGGGCACTCGACCTCGCTGCGCAGCGAATTGAGCGAGTCGTTCACGCGCTGTTGCAGGCGCTGGCGGTCGGGCGGCAGCGAGTGCAGCACCGGCCCGCCCGATCGCGCCATGCGCTCGATCTGGTCCAGATCGGAAAGCTTGCTCGGTCGAACAAACAGCATGTCAGTCCCTTCCAATGGTTTCTGTTCGTAGGATGGGTGGAGCAACGCGAACCCCATCGGTCGATGCTGATGGGTTCCGGCATATTTGCCTTCACCCATCCTACGAGTTGTGGCGCTTAAGCCGGCTGGGCCTCTTTGGCTACCTTTGCCTTCTCCATGATCTCGGCAGTCACGGCTTCCAGGCGCTTGAGGCCTTCTTCCAGATCGGCCTCCGGGATCACCAGCGACGGTGCGATGCGCACGATGTTGGGGCCGGCTACCAAGAGTACCAGGCCGTGGCGTGCCGCTGCGGTGAGGAAGTCCTTGGCCTTGCCGGCGAGTTCGTCGACCAGTTCGGCGCCGACCAGCAGGCCCATGCCGCGTACATCCTTGAATGCATGATGCTTGGCGCCGATGCGCTTGAGGCCGTCCACCAGCAGCTGATGGCGGCGCTTGACGCCGTCCAGTACCTCCTGGGTATTGATGATCTCGATCACCTTGTCGGCCACGGTGCAGGCCAGCGGGTTGCCGCCGTAGGTGGAGCCGTGGGTGCCGACCACGAACGAGGCGGCAATCTTGCTGGTGGTCAGCATGGCGCCGATCGGCATGCCGTTGCCCAGTGCCTTTGCGCTGGTCAGGATGTCCGGCGTCACGCCGTAGGCCTGGTAGGCGAACAGCGAACCGGAGCGGCCGACGCCGATCTGCACTTCGTCGAAGATCAGCAGCGCGTTGTGCTTGTCGCACAGTTCGCGCAGCTTCTTCAGGTATTCCGGGGTGGCCGGCAGCACGCCGCCCTCGCCTTGCACCGGCTCGACGATCACGGCGCAGGTACCGTCGTTGATCGCGGCTTCGGCGGCGGCCAGGTTGTTGAATTCGATGTGGTTCAGGTTGCCCGGCAGCGGCGCGAAGCCTTCGGTGTACTTGGGCTGGCCGCCGACCGACACGGTGAACAGGGTGCGGCCGTGGAAGGCCTGCTTGCACGACACGATGCCGGTCTTGTCGCCGTCGAAGTGGTCGAAGGCGTAACGGCGCGCCAGTTTCAGCGCGGCTTCGTTGGCCTCGGCGCCGGAGTTGCTGAAGAACACCTTCTCGGCGAAGGTGGATTCGGTCAGGCGGCGCGCCAGGCGCAGCGCCGGCTCGTTGGTGAAGGTATTGGAGAGGTGCCACAGGCGGTCGACCTGCTCGTGCAGCACGGCGGTGAGTTCCGGGTGCAGGTGGCCGAGGCTGGTCACGGCGATGCCGCTGGCGAAGTCGATGTATTCGTTACCGCCCTGGTCCCACAGGCGAGAGCCCTTGCCGGATACCGGAATGAAGGCGGCCGGGGCGTAGTTGGGAACCATGACTTCATCGAAGGTGTGGCGGTTGACTTGAGCGGTCATTCTGTTCTCCTTGGCAGGCGTTGAGATGGGATTCATTCTAATGACGCTTTTTTTATTTACCTTCCAGAAAAACGACAGGTCCATTCCGGTTTCCACCAGCCCGGGACGCCGTGCCCGGGCGGCTCATTCGGCATCGGCCGGTTTCGACTCGTTGGCGAAGCGTTCTTCGCGCGGGGCGATGCCGAAATGGGAACGATACACGGTGGAAAAGTGCGGGCCGGACGAGAAGCCGCACAACAGGCCGATCTGTACCACCGACTTGCCGGTGTTGCGCAGCATGGCGCGCGCCCGCTCCAGGCGCAGTTGCAGGTAGTAGCGCGACGGCGGCACGTCGAGGTGCTGCTTGAACATCCGCTCGAGCTGGCGGCGCGATTGCCCGGTGAACTGGGCGATCTCGTCGGTGGTGAGCGGCTCTTCGATATTGGCTTCCATCAGCATCACCGCCTCGGTGAGCTTGGGCTGGCGCTCGCCGACACGCGCCAGCAGCGGCACGCGCTGCTTCTCCTCGCTGCCGCGTACGCGTTCGGCGCACAGCGCCGCGGCGACGGATTCCACCAGTTCGGCGCCATGATCGCGCCCGATCAGCGCCAGGGCGCCATCCAGCACGGCCAGCGCGCCGCCGCAGCTGAAGCGGTCGCGATCGAGTTCGAACACGCGCTGGCTCGCCACTACCTTGGGAAAGCGGTCGGCGAAGCGCGGGTAGTCCTGCCAGTGGATGGTGGCGCGGTAACCGTCCAGCACGCCGGCGCTGGCCAGCCACCAGGCGCCGGCGTGCACGCCGCCCAACAGCGCCAGGCGCGGCGCCAGGCGCGCCAGCTCGCTGGTGAAGAGGCCCGAGTCGGCGAACGAGGCGACGCCCTCGCTCAGCACGAATAGCTGCTCGAACGGCGCCGCCTCGCGCAGCGCGCCCGCCACCGGGAACGCCATGCCGCCGGAGAGCGGCAACGGCTCGCCGTCCCAGGTGTAAAAACTGAGCTGGTAGAGCTTCTTGCCGGACAGGCGGTTGGCCTGGGCAAACGGCTCGTTCAGGCAGCCGATGCCGAACATCGAACAGGGCGGCAGCAGCAGCACCGCCAACTGGCGTGGCGTATCCATCAGCAGGCTTGCCGCAACAGGGACGCCGCGGTCATTTCAGGCTGCCGGCGAGGAACTGCTGGAGGCGCTCGCTCTTGGGCTGGTTGAGCACCTCGCGCGGGTGCCCTTCCTCCTCCACCCGGCCCTGGTGCAGGAAGATCACGTGGTTGGACACCTCGCGCGCGAAGCCCATCTCGTGCGTCACCACCAGCATGGTGCGGCCTTCTTCGGCCAACGTCTGCATCACCTTCAGCACCTCGCCCACCAGCTCCGGGTCAAGCGCCGAGGTCGGCTCGTCGAACAGCATCACCTCCGGCTCCATCGCCAGCGCGCGCGCGATCGCCACGCGCTGCTGCTGCCCGCCCGACATGTGCGACGGGTACTTGCCCTCGACGCTCTCCGGCAGGCCGACCTTGGCCAGGTACTTGCGCGCGCGCGCCTCGGCCTCGGCGCGGCTCACCCCGAGCACGTGCATCGGCGCCTCGATGATGTTCTCCAGCACCGTCATGTGGCCCCACAGGTTGAAGTGCTGGAACACCATGGCGAGCCGGGTGCGCATCTGCTGCAGCTGCCTGGCGTCGCTCACGCGCAGCGCCCCGGTCTTGTCCGGCGCGGTGCGGATCGCCTCGCCGTTGAGCGTGATGGCGCCGGCGCAGGGCTGCTCGAGGAAGTTGATGCAGCGCAGGAAGGTGCTCTTGCCCGAACCCGAGGAGCCGATGATGCTGATCACGTCGCCGGCCTTGGCCTTGAGCGACACGCCCTTGAGCACTTCGTGGTTGCCGTACTTCTTGTGCAGGTCGTCCACGGTCAGTTTGTACATTTCAATCTCTCCCAATACGGCGAATCAATGCGCCTGCGGCTTGAGGAAGGCGAGCCAGCGCTGCTCGCCGCGGCGGAACAGCCAGACCAGCGCGAACACGATCACGGCGTACAGCGCGCCGGCGATGCCGAAGGCTTCGAACGAGGCGTAGGTGGCGGAGTTGACGTCGCGCGCCACCTTGAGGATGTCCGGCACCGTGGCGGTGAACGCCAGCGTGGTGGAATGCAGCATCAGGATCACCTCGTTGCTGTAGTACGGCAGCGCGCGGCGCAGCGCCGAGGGCAGGATGACGCGGCGGTACAGCGTGAAGCTCGACATGCCGTAGGCGCGCGCCGCCTCGATCTCGCCGTACGGCGTGGCGCGGATCGCGCCGGCGAAGATTTCCACGGTGTAGGCGCAGGTGTTGAGCGCGAACGCCAGCAGCGTGCAGTTGATGCCCTCGCGGAAGAAGGCGTCCAAGAGCGGCTGGGCGCGCACCGACTCGATGCTGTAGATGCCGGTGTAGAACACCAGCAGCTGGATGTAGAGCGGCGTGCCGCGGAACACGTAGGTGTAGAACCACACCGGGCCGCGGATCAGCGGATTGGGCGACACGCGCGCCACCGCCAGCGGCACCGCCAGCACGAAGCCGATGCCGATCGACGCCACCAGCAGCCACAGGGTCATGGCGACGCCGGTGATGTGGTAGCCGTCGCTCCACAAATAGGCCTGCCAGTATTGCTGCAAAATCTCGTTCATAGCTCAGCCTTTCTGACGCCGACCGAATAACGGCGCTCCAACCACAACAACACCCCGTTCGACAGCGTGGTGATGGCGAGGTAGATCAGCCCGCCCACGATGCTGAAGAAAAACAGCTGCATCGAACTCTTGCCGGCGTCCTGGGTCGCCTTGACGATGTCGGCCAGGCCGATGATGGACACCAGGGCGGTGGCCTTGATCATCACCTGCCAGTTGTTGCCGATGCCCGGCAGTGCGAAGCGCATCATCTGCGGAAACAGCACACGGCGGAATACCAGCCACGGCTTCATGCCGTAGGCGGTGGCGGCCTCGAGCTGGCCGCGCGGCACGGCCTGGAAGGCGCCGCGGAAGGTTTCGGTGAAATAGGCGCCGTAGATGAAGCCCAGCGTCACCACCCCGGCGAGGAAGGGGTCGATGTCGATCTGCTCGATGCCGGCCCAGTCGGTGAGCTGGTTGAGCAGGATTTGCAGGCTGTAGAACAGCAGCAGCATGATCACCAGGTCGGGCACGCTGCGGATCAGTGTGGTGTAGGCGGTGGCGAGGTATCGCAACGGTCGGTGGCTGGACAGCTTGGCCGAGGCGCCCACCAGTCCGATCAGGACGGAGAGCAGCATCGACACCAGTGCCAGCTTGATGGTCTGCAGCGTTCCCTCAAAAATCAGCGGGCCAAAGCCTTGCAGAAACATGGCATTCTCCTTCGGAAGCACCGGCGGCGCATCGGCAAGCGGGTGTACCCCGCGGCGGCCCCGCCTCGGCTTCACAATCACAAAGACGCACGCCGGAGACACCGTAACCACGGGTGTCTCCGGAGCATGCACGTCCCAGTCCCGCCCGTTGTGGGCAGGACTGAATCAGTACCGATCAGTTGTAGATGTCGAAGGAGAAGTACTTCTTGGCGAGGCGGTCGAAGGTACCGTCCTTGTGAATGGCGGCGAGTGCCTGGTTGATCTGCTGGCGCAGGTCGGCGTCGTCCTTGCGCAGGCCGATCGCGGTGCCGGTGCCCAGCGTTTTCGGGTCTTTCAGCTCGGGGCCGGCAAAGGCGAAGTCACGGCCCTGCGGGGTCTTGAGGAAGCCGATGTCGGCCTGCACCGCGTCCTGGAGGGCGGCATCGAGGCGGCCCGAGCCCAGGTCAGCCAGCACCAGGCTCTGGTTCTGGTACGGCACCACGTTCACACCCTTGGGCTCCCAGTAGGCCTTGGCGTAGGTTTCCTGGGTGGTGCCCTGCTCGACGCCGATGCGCTTGCTCTTCAACGATTCGGCGGTGGGCAGCAGGTTGCTGCCCTTCTTGGCGACCATGCGCACCGGGGCGTTGAACATCTTGTCGGAGAAGGCGATCTGCTCGGCGCGCTTCTCGGTGACCGACAGCGACGACAGGATGCCGTCGAACTTCTTGGCCTTGAGCGCCGGGATCATGCCGTCGAAGTCGTTCTCGACCCACACGCATTTGGCTTTCAGTTTCTCGCAGATGGCATTGCCCAGATCGACGTCGAAACCGACCAGCTTGCCGTCGGCAGCTTTCGATTCGAACGGGGCGTAGCTGGCATCAACGCCGAAGCGGATGACTTTCCAGTCTTTGGCAAAAGCGCCGACGGACGCCAGCGACAGCATCAGGCATGCAGCTAGTTTCTTCATGTTTTCTCCTCGGCCAATCTTGGCTCTTATTTCGCGGCAACCGTGGTGGCGGGCACGCCGCAAGCATGTGGGGTAAAGGTGGGTTTCGCGGTCGAGGTTCGGGGTGGCATCGCCTCTCGCCTGCCCCGAACCTCGACCGCGCGACGATCATTTCAGTAAATCGGCGCGCCAGCAATCGCCCTCGCGGCGCTGTCGCGCTCGCCGCTGCGCCGCACAAAATCAGGTGAAATCGGCAATATATCGTTTTGAAACAACAACATGAGTCATGGTTATATGACGACGACCAGGGGCGAAGGCCGACGCGCCGCTTCCCGCATCTGTACGTGACTGTCGCGATTACGAAATCGGTCCGGCAACAGAATGTGGACAAGCGGGATGGCCCACTTTCCGCTATACTCGCGCGCCTTCCAGAAGCAAAGCGGAGTAAGAGCAGCATGACGACCAACGCCTGCGGCGTGGATTTTGGCACGTCCAATTCGACCGTCGGGTGGCACCGCCCCGGCCAACCCAGCCTACTGGCACTGGAAGACGGCAAGGCGACCTTGCCGTCGGTGGTGTTTTTCAACGCCGACGAAGACTCGGTGGCCGTGGGCCGCGCCGCGCTCGGCGAGTACCTCGAAGGGTACGAGGGGCGGCTGATGCGTTCGCTCAAGAGCATCCTCGGCACGGGCCTGATGAACGGCCAGACCGAGGTGCAGGGCCGCGTGCTGCGCTTCCTCGATTTGCTGGCGATGTTCATCGACGGCCTCAAGACGCGCGCCGAGCGCCAGGCCGGGCGCCACTTCCGCCAGGCGGTGTTCGGCCGTCCGGTGTTCTTCGTCGACGACGACCCCAAGGCCGACAAGTTGGCCGAAGACACGCTGGGCGAGATTGCGCGCCGCGCCGGCTTCAGCGATATCGAATTCCAGTTCGAGCCGATCGCGGCCGCCTTCGACTACGAGAGCCGTGTCGAGCGCGAGGAACTGGTGCTGGTGGTCGACATCGGCGGCGGCACCTCCGACTTCACGCTGATCCGCGTCTCGCCGGAGCGCGCCGGCAAGCTCGACCGGCGCGACGACATCCTCGCCAACTGCGGCGTGCACATTGGCGGCACCGATTTCGACAAGCAGCTCAGCCTGCATGCGGTGATGCCGCTGTTGGGCCTGAAGAGCCGGCTCAAAAGCGGCGCCGAAATGCCATCCAGCTACTACTTCAACCTCGCCACCTGGCACACCATCAACTTCGCCTACACGCGTCAGGCCCTGGCCAGCCTGAAGGACGTGTACAACGAGGCGCTGGAAAGCGACAAGCTCGACCGGCTGTTCGCGCTGGTCAATAAGCGCGCCGGGCACTGGCTGGCGATCCAGGTGGAAGCGGCCAAGATCGGGCTGTCTTCGGCCGAGCTGGTCACGCTGCCGCTCGGCGAAATCGAAGCCGGCCTGCAGCACGACATCACGCGCGCCCAGTTCGACCAGTCCATCGCCCAGCAGATCGACACCATCGAGAGCACCGTGCGCCGCCTGCTGGTGGACGCCAACGTTAAGGCCGACGATGTCGATACCGTGTTTTTCACCGGTGGCGCCAGCGGTGTACCACTGCTGCGCCAACGCATCGCCGCCGTGCTGCCGACGGCACGCGCGGTGGAAGGCGATCTTTACGGCAGCATCGGCTGCGGCCTGGCCCTGGACGCGGCACGGCGTTTTGCCTGAACGGGCGAGTCGGGGGTTCGACCCATCTATTAACCCGGTCCCTGAATTCACTCGCCTGAGGGCACCCTTGCTAGTGAAATTAGGCCGAACGAGGACAGCTTAATTACGGGCCGGGTTAGTAACATGTTCGTCGCGCGGGGTGCTGTTTACATGCTGTTTACAAAAAGCGCATCACTCTCTACAACTTTTTTGCAGGCTCCGCTCTATCTTTAACATCATCCAGATATCAGCGAGAGCATCATGTTCACCGGGCAATGGTTTTCAAAGTTGCGCGTCTCACCCGCAGCGCGTTATGGCTTGGTGGTGCTGTGCTGTTTGCTGATTACCGGGCTGACCGTCCCGTTTCGTGACACGCTGGAGTTGGCCAATGCCGTCATGCTGTTTCTGCTGGTGGTCTTCCTGGTGGCTCTTCGGCTCGGGCGTGGTCCAGCCATCTTCGCCGCCTTCCTGGGGGTGGCACTGTTCGATTTCTTCTTGGTGCCCCCTCACTACACTTTCGCTGTCCATGACGGCATGTACCTCATCACCTTTGCCGTGATGCTGGCGGTCGGATTGCTGACCACTCAACTGACCACCAGCCTTCAGGATGAAACGGAGCAGGTCCGGCAGCACGAACGCGAGACGCGAGAACTCTACGATCTGGCGCGCACCCTCACCGGCGCGGCGACGCTGGACCAAGTCGAGGCTGCCGTTGCCACCTATGCCGATTGCCAGCACTGCGCTGCGCGCTGTTTCTGGCTGACTGATGCCGGCCAACTGGACGTCCGCCACTCGGCCGTGCTGGAAAGCCATTTGCTGCAAATGGCGATCACGCGGCAGGAACCGGTGCTGGGTGACGCCGAGGCAGGCTTGCCACCGATTTACCTGCCGTTGAAGGCTCCCATGGGAATGCGGGGTGTCTTGGCTGTGTATCCTGACCCCTCCATCAGCGACTTGCCGCAGTTAAAGGAGCGGTTCGTCACGCCGGCCTCACTGTTGGCCATCGCCGTCGAGCGTTTGCACTACGTCGATGTGGCACGACAGACCGAAATCCAGATCAATGCGGAAAAGCTGCGCAGCTCCATTCTGTCCGCGCTGTCGCACGACCTTCGTACCCCGCTCACCGGATTGGTGGGGATGGCGGAAGACCTCGCCGGGCGTGAGTTGCCGGCGGCCGAGCATGAAACCGCGCGTCTGATCCGCGATCAAGCCGAGGCCATGCACAAGCTGATGACCAACTTGCTGGACATGGCAAAGTTGCAGGCCGGCAAGGTGCGCCTGCACCTTGAATGGCAGTTGTACGAGGATGTGATCAGCACCAGCCTGCAGCTGTTGAAGCCGGTGCTGGATGTACACCCGCTGGAGTTGCGGATTGAGCCTGGCTTGCCGCTGGTGCAGTTCGACGCTGTCCTGATCGAACGGGTGCTGTGCAACCTGCTGGAGAATGCCGCCAAGTATTCACCTGCGGGAAGCCCGATCCGCATCCGCGCCTACATCGACAACGGTTTTGCCTGCCTGGCGGTGAGCGATCAGGGGCTCGGTATCGATCCGGCTCATATCCAACGCCTGTTCGACTTGTTCGAACGCGGCGAGACCGAATCCAGCACGCCGGGCGTTGGACTGGGACTGGGCATTTCGAAGGCAATTGCCGAGGCCCATGGCGGCAGCATCACACTGTCCAGTTCGACGGGAGGCGGTACCACGGCACAGCTCCGCCTGCCCTTGGGCAACCCGCCCATCGTTGTGACGGAGGATGACCATGACCGCGTCTGAAGCTTGCATCCTGCTCATCGAAGATGAACCCCATATCCGCCGTTTTGTCCGCAGCACACTGGAAGGCCAGCAATGGACGGTTTACGAGGCTGACAGTGGCCACCGGGGTCTGGTGGAAGCCGGCAGCCGGCAGCCCGACCTACTGATCCTCGACTTGGGATTGCCGGACATGGATGGGGTGGAAGTGATCAAGGAGTTCCGCCACTGGTCTCAAGCACCGATATTGGTGTTGTCTGCTCGCAGTGACGAGGCGGACAAGATCGAGGCGCTGGACGCCGGTGCCGATGATTACCTCACCAAGCCGTTTGGTGTCGGTGAGCTGGTGGCACGGGTGCGCGCCCTGACCCGGCGCCACGCACGGCAGTTGGAAGCCTCGCCACTGGTCAGCTTTGGCGATGTGACCGTCAACCTGGCGCAGCGCGTAGTGCTGCGCGGCGGCGAGGCCGTCCATCTCACGCCAGTAGAGTACAAGCTGCTATGCACGCTGCTGCGCGATGCCGGGAAAGCGCTGACCCACCGCATGCTGATGCAGGCGGTGTGGGGCCCCGGACATGCCGAGAACAGCCACTACCTTCGTATCTACATGAGCCGCCTGCGCCAGAAGCTGGAGCAGGATCCGGCGCAACCAGCCCATTTCATTACCCTGTCCGGGGTGGGCTACCGCTTCCAGCTCTGACCCTTGGTAACATTGCATGAGTACTACTCAACCCTCCGGCCAGTTGGCCGCATTGACCCTGGCTGCCTTGGGCGTGGTGTACGGTGACATCGGCACCAGCCCGCTCTATACCATCCGGGAAATCTTCGCCAACCCGCATTACCCTGTGCCGATAACACCCGACAACATTTTGGGCATGCTCTCGCTGGTGCTCTGGTCTTTGGTTATCGTGGTGGCGCTCAAGTACGTCACCGTCATCATGCGTGCCGACAACAAGGGAGAAGGCGGCATCATGGCGCTGATGGCGCTGGTGATGCATCACGCCAAGAACCGGCAGCAGATGGCGTTCCTCATGGTGCTGGGCCTGTTTGGTGCCGCACTGTTCTATGGTGACAGCGTGATCACACCGGCGATCTCGGTGCTGTCCGCCATCGAAGGCCTGGAAGTCGCCGCCCCGGCCCTCAAACCCTACATCGTGCCGTTGTCCTTGTTGGTGCTGATTGCGCTGTTCATCATGCAGAAACACGGCACAGGACGAATGGGATCGCTGTTCGGGCCCATCATCGTCGTCTGGTTTGTCATGCTGGCCTTGCTTGGCCTCGTTTCGATCTTCCAAACGCCGCTGGTGCTGAGGGCGCTCAATCCATGGCAAGCGCTGGGCTTCTTTCTGAAGCAGCCACTGCTTGGCTTCCTGTCGCTTGGCGCCTCGGTGCTCGCCATTACCGGTGGCGAGGCGCTGTACGCGGATATGGGGCACTTTGGACGGCGGCCCATCCAGCTGGCATGGTTCGGCCTGGTGCTGCCATCGCTGGTGCTGAATTACTTCGGCCAAGGTGCGCTGCTGCTGCGCGAGCCACAGGCCATCGCCAACCCTTTCTATCTGCTGGCGCCGGATTGGGCGTTGATTCCCATGGTGGTACTCGCCACGCTGGCGACGGTGATCGCTTCGCAAGCGGTGATCTCGGGGGCGTATTCCCTTACCCGTCAAGCCATTCAGCTGGGCTACGTGCCGCGCATGGACGTGCAGCACACATCGAGCAAGGAGATTGGCCAGATTTACCTGCCCGCCATCAACTGGACTCTGTTGGCCGCCGTGGCGCTGCTCGTTATCGGATTCGGCTCGTCGGGCAAGCTCGCCTCCGCTTACGGCATTGCCGTCACCGGCACCATGGTGATCACGACAATTTTGACTTTCATCGTGGCAAGGCAGCGGTGGCACTGGCATCCGCTCAAATGCAACCTGATCCTGGGTGGGTTCCTGTTGGTGGACATCGTCTACTTCAGTGCCAACAGCCTGAAGGTGTTCGATGGCGGCTGGTTCCCACTGACCATGGGCCTGATGGTATTTATCGTGATGACGACGTGGAAGCGAGGGCGCCAACTGGTGCACGACAAGCTGGCCGCAGACGGCATGCCGTTGGAGCAATTTGTCGAATTGATGGCGCCTGCCGTTCCGCGGGTGCAAGGCACCGCTGTCTTCATGTCTTCTGATCTGCAAAGCACCCCGCATGCCTTGCTGCACAGCATGAAGCACTACAAAAGCCTGCACGAACGCGTGGTCATCCTGACCGCCGAGACAGCGGATATTCCCTACATCCCTATGCATGAACGTGTCACTGTCGAAGCCATGGGCCAGCAGTTCTACCGAGTCAAGGTGGTATTCGGTTTCATGGACGAGGCAGACATCCCCGCGGCGCTGGCGCAATGCGAGCGGCAGGGCCTGAGATTTGACATGATGGACACGTCGTTCTTCCTTGGCCGGGAAACCTTGATTCCCAAAGTGGGGGCCGGGGTAATGGGCATCTGGCGGGAGAAACTATTCCTGGCCATGTTCCGCAATGCTAGCGCCGCTTCCGCCTATTTCAAGCTGCCTACCAACAGGGTGGTGGAATTGGGCTCGCAGTTGGCTCTCTGAAGAGGGTTGTTGCAGGGATGGCTTCGGTATTTGAAGAGTAAACGGACAGCCATTTTAGCCGTCTCGGTCGTCCGCCTTGGCCGGGTTCTATTGACGAGCTCAGACCAAGGTAGACAATATTTCAATAATTCTTGTAGTATTGATTTATGGAAAAGCACACCGCCACCAAGCTCTTCGAATCGCTCTCCTCCGGGATCCGGCTCGACATCTACCGCCTGCTGGTCAAGTGCGGTCGGGACGGCATGGTTGCCGGCCAGATCGCGGCCACGCTCGATCTGCCGCCCAACAACGTGTCTTTCCACCTGAAAGGCATGAACCATGCCGGGCTGGTCACAGTGGAGCAGGAAGGCCGCTTCCAGCGTTACCGAGCCAACCTGCCCCAGATGCTCGAATTGATCGCTTACCTGACGGAAGAGTGCTGCGCCGGCCACCCGGAGCACTGCCTCGTCCCGCCGGCCGAATCATGCTGCCCGGAGGCGGCGCGTTCCCCGATCCCCACTTCGTCGTCCGAAAGTTGAACCGAATGAATGTCCTGTTCCTGTGTACCGGTAACTCCTGCCGCTCGATCCTGGGCGAGGCCACCTTCAACCACCTGGCGCCGGAAGGCTGGCGCGCGATGAGTGCCGGCAGCCGGCCGACCGGCCAGGTCCACCCCCGTTCGCTCGCCCTGCTGGCGCGCGAAGGCATCTCGACCGAGGGCTATTACAGCAAGTCGTGGGATAACCTGCCGGCTACCCCGGACATCGTGATCACCGTCTGCGCCAGCGCCGCCGGCGAAACCTGCCCGGCCTACCTCGGTCCGGTGCTGCGTACCCACTGGGGCGTGGAAGATCCTGCTCACGCAACCGGTACCGACGAGGAAATCGACGCGGCCTTCATGACCGCCTACCGCATTCTGCGTGCCCGTATCGAGGCCTTCCTGGCGCTGCCGCTGGCGACGCTGCAGCAGGACAAGGCCGCGCTGAAGGCCGAGATGGACAAGATCGCCACCCTGACCGCGTAAAGGAGATTCACCCATGGCAACCATTCAGGTATTCGACCCCGCACTGTGCTGCAGCTCCGGCGTCTGTGGCGTGGACGTCGACCAGGCGCTGGTGACGTTTGCCAGCGACGTGGACTGGCTGAAGCAGAACGGCGGCCAGATCGACCGCTTCAACCTGGCGCAGCAACCGCTCGCCTTCGCCGAAAATGCCGCCGTCAAAGCGTTCCTGGAGCGCTCGGGCCAGGAAGGCCTGCCGCTGATCCTGGTGGACGGCGAACTGGCGCTGGCCGGCCGCTACCCGCGCCGCGCCGAGCTGGCGCGCTGGGCCGGCATCAGCCAGCTTGCGGTAGAAACGAAGCCGACCTCCGGCTGTTGTTCCGGCAGCGGTTGCTGCTGAGCCACCAAGAAAGGATGCCCATGCTGTTCCTCGATCATCTTCCGCCGTTTTTGTTCTTCACCGGCAAGGGCGGTGTCGGCAAAACCTCGCTGGCGTGCGCCACCGCCATCCGGCTGGCCGACCAAGGCAAGCGGGTGCTGCTGGTCAGCACCGATCCGGCCTCCAACGTCGGTCAGGTCTTCGGCGTCACCATCGGCAATGTGGTCACGCCGATCGACGCGGTGCCGGGGTTGAATGCACTGGAAATCGACCCTCAGGCCGCCGCTCAGGCCTACCGCGACCGCATCGTTGGCCCGGTGCGCGGCGTCTTGCCGGAGACGGTGGTCAAGGGCATCGAGGAGCAGTTGTCCGGTGCCTGCACCACCGAAATCGCCGCGTTTGACGAGTTCACCGCCCTACTGACCGACACGGCCCTGCAGGCCGGCTACGACCACATCGTGTTCGACACCGCGCCGACCGGACATACCATCCGCCTGCTGCAATTGCCGGGCGCCTGGAGCGGTTTCCTGGAGGAAGGCAAAGGCGATGCCTCCTGCCTCGGTCCGCTGGCCGGGCTGGAAAAGCAGCGCAGCCAGTACCAGGGGGCCGTGGCGGCCTTGTCGGACGCCCGTCGCACCCGCCTGATCCTGGTCGCCCGCGCGCAACGCTCGACCCTGCGCGAGGTGGCGCGCACCCATGAAGAACTGGCGGCCATCGGGCTGACCCAGCACTACCTGGTGGTCAACGGCATCCTGCCGCAATCGGAAACGTCGGGTGACGCGCTGGCGGCCGCCGTCTGGCAGCGCGAACAAGCCGCACTGGCCGAGCTGCCGCCCGTGCTGCGCGACCTCCCCACCGACCACGTGCCGTTGATGCCGTTCAACCTGGTCGGGTTGCCGGCGCTGCGCCGGATGCTGTCGTCGTCGGAAGACTGCGCGGGCGACGCCGTCGAGGCCATTGTCCTTCCCGACGCGCCCGACCTGGCCACGCTGGTCGACGGACTGGCGGGCGACGGACACGGCCTGATCATGCTGATGGGCAAAGGCGGCGTCGGCAAAACCACGCTGGCGGCCGCCGTCGCCGTCGAGCTGGCCCGCCGTGGCTACCCGGTCCATCTGACCACTTCGGACCCGGCCGCCCATCTGGCGGAAACGCTCGAGGGCTCGCTCGCCAACCTGAGCGTCAGCCGCATCGACCCGCACACCGAAACCGAGCGCTATCGCCAGCAGGTGCTGGCCACCAAGGGCAAGGGGCTGGACGAGCAGGGCCGCGCCATGTTGGAAGAAGACCTGCGCTCCCCGTGCACCGAAGAAATCGCCGTGTTCCAGGCGTTCTCGCGCGTGATCCGCGAGGCCGGCCGCAAGTTCGTGGTGATGGATACCGCCCCCACCGGACACACCCTGCTGCTGCTCGACGCCACCGGCGCCTATCACCGCGAGGTGGCGCGCCAGATGGGGGCCAGCGGCATCCACTTCACCACCCCGATGATGCAGTTGCAGGACCCGGCCCAGACCAAGGTGCTGATCGTGACCCTGGCCGAAACCACGCCGGTGCTCGAGGCCGCCAACCTGCAGGCCGACCTGCGTCGTGCCGGCATCGAACCCTGGGCCTGGATCATCAACAACAGCCTGGCCTTGGCCAATCCGACGTCGCCGCTGTTGCGACGACGTGCTGCCAATGAGCTGGCGCAGATCGATGCCGTGGCCACCCGCCATACCCAACGCTGGGCGGTGGTGCCGCTGCAGGCCGAGGAACCGGTCGGCGTCGAGCGGCTGCAAGGGCTGACGCGTCACTGAGCGGCGCGGGGAGACAACACCATCATGACCAATAAAACCTGCAACACCGGGCAGCGTAGACTGCGCCAGCCGGGGGAGAAGTAATCAATGGATTTACCGCGTCGTTTAGTGGCCGAGTGGCTGGGGACGGCCTTGCTGCTGGCCACGGTGGTGGGCTCCGGCATCATGGCCGAGCGCCTGTCGGGCGGGAATGTCGGCGTGGCGCTGCTGGCCAACGCCATCGCCACCGGCGGCGGCCTGGTGGCGCTGATCCTGACCTTCGGCGGCATCTCGGGCGCCCACTTCAACCCGGTCGTCTCCCTGGCGGCGGCGCTGCGCCGCGAGCTGTCCGGCCGCGAGGCCCTGCTCTATGCGCTCGCCCAGCTCATCGGCGCATTTTGCGGTGTGGCGGCCGCGCACGGCATGTTCGGCGAGCCGCTGTTGTTCGCTTCGCAGCACATCCGCACTGGCCCGTCGCAATGGTGGAGCGAGTTCGTCGCCACCTTCGGCCTGCTGGCGGTGATCTTCGGCTGTTCGCGCAGCCGGCCGGATGCGGTGCCCTATGCCGTGGCATCGTACATTGTCGGTGCCTACTGGTTCACCGCGTCCACCTCGTTCGCCAACCCGGCCGTGACGCTGGCGCGTGCCGCCACCAACACCTTCTCCGGCATCCGCCCGCTCGACACGCCGGGCTTCATCGTGGCGCAACTGGCCGGCGCGCTGGCCGCCACCGTGTTCTTCGGCTGGCTGCTGCGCGACAAGTCGCCGCTGGCGCTGGACCTGATGGCCAACGCCGCCGAGGATCGTGCGGCCAGGCCGCTGCACGATTGATCCCTTCCTGCCGGGACGGGCGATGGTTGCCCGACGCGTCCCGGGCCGGTGGGCTCAGTACGGTGCCGCCAGCTCCGGAAACGCCTCGTCCACGCTGAGGATGGTGCCGGACTGGGCGCCATCGTAGCCGGGCAGCTGGCCGATGTCGTGCCGGAATTCGGCGCTTTGCAGGGCGGCAATCATGGTCTGCAGCGCGGGATGCTCCAGCGTCGCGCGGCGCACCAGGAAGAAATAGCGCTCGGTCTGCAGCGGCAGGAAGTCCAGGTCGAAACGCCGCGCGGCGGTCTCGATGCCGAGCCCGACGTCGGCCATGCCGCTGGCGATGAACGCCGCCACCGCCGCGTGGGTCAGTTCCGCCTGTTCATAGCCGTGCACCTGAAGCGGCGATACGCCGGCTTTCTGCAGCAGCTTGTCGAGCAACAGCCGGGTACCCGAGCCCGGCTGACGGTTGACGAAGCGCACCTCCGGCCGTCCCAGGTCGGCGATTTCGTAGATCTTGCGCGGGTTGCCGCGCACCACCATCAGGCCCTGGCGCCGTGTCACGATATGGATGACGCGCTGCTCGTGGCGATCGAAGTGCTCGGCGTAGCTGGCGGCGATCATCCTCTGGAATTCGCCCAGCGGCACGTGGAAGCCGGCCAGGTCGCACTCCCCCGCATGCAGCGCCGCCACGGCGTCCTGGCTGCTGCGGTACTTGAGGTCGATGGCCATGCCAGCGGCGCTCAGGGTGCGCACCAGCATTTCCACGGCAAAGCCATGGCTGGCGTGCAGCCGCAGCGGTGCACCTACCGCCTGCAGGGCGTGACGCAGTTCGGTCTCGATTTCCGACGCCAGCGTTTCCAGCAAGGGCCCGATGCGCGCCTTGATGCGGCGGTTGGCCCACACCAGTTTCTCGCCCAGCGGCGTCAGCCGCGCGCCCTTGCCGCGCGCCATTTCCAATAGCGGCACCCCGAGCGCGTCCTGCGCCTGCTGCACCAGCCCCCAGGCGTGCCGGTACGAGGTGTCGCAGGCCTTGGCGGCGGTCAGCAGGCTGCCGTGCGTCTGCACCGCGGTCAGCAACTCGATCACGCGGAACGGGATTTGGTCGCCGCTGTCGGCGGCCAGTTCCCATACCAGCTGGCTTTGCACCCGCAGGCGCTGCGCCATATTATGTTTTGATTGCATAATCATCCGGCAATCTGGTTCATATTGAAAAGCACCCCATAACCTAGCACACTGCGGCTCATCACGGCTTTCATTATGTTTTTGGAAGCATATGGGATGGCGTGTTCCCAACCATTCGGGGTCGGATTCAGACAGATCGGCCGCGCTTTTCAGCGGGACAATCAAGGATGTCCGAGAATGATTGAGAGCAGGCTCTCAAAATCTGTTCACGATCTGTCGCGAGCGCCCCGGACGGGATGAAGAGCCACGCCTGTGCCCCGACCGGGGCCGGCAGCAAGATCGGAAGCAGGTTTTCAACAGGGGATATCCAATGACGACCGAACAAGACCTGGCGCACGCGTCGCTCCAGGCCATCCTCCAGACGCACCAGAACCAGCCCGGCGCCTTGCTGCCGATTCTGCACGACGTGCAGGATACGCTGGGCTTTATCCCGGACTGGGCGGTGGCCGACATCGCCAAGGCGCTCAGCCAGTCGCGTGCCGAAGTGCACGGCGTCATCACGTTCTATCACCATTTCCGCACCACACCGCCAGCGCAGCACACGCTGCAGATCTGCCAGGCCGAGGCCTGTCAGGCGCGCGGCAGCCGCGAGCTGACCGCGCACGCGGAACAGGTGTTGGGCTGTAGCCTGCACGGCCGTAGCGCCGATCAAAGCATCGGGCTCGAGCCGGTGTACTGCCTGGGCCTGTGCTCCACCGGCCCGAACATCCAGTTGAACGACAAGATGGCCTCGCGCGTCGACGCCGCCAAGCTCGACCGCCTCCTGGCCAACGTGAAGGAGGCACAATGAGCATCCGCCTGTTTGTCCCGAGAGATTCCGCCGCCCTCGCCCTGGGCGCCGACGACGCCGCCGCCGCCCTTCTCGCCGAAGCAGCGCGCCGCGGTGTCGACATCGAGCTGGTGCGCAACGGCTCGCGCGGCCTGTTCTGGCTCGAACCGCTGGTCGAGGTAGAGACCGAGCAAGGCCGCGTCGCCTACGGCCCGGTTGAGGCCGACGACGTGGCGGCGCTGTTCGACGCGCTGATCCAGGGCTCGGAACACCGCCTCGGCCACGGCCTGACCGAGGACATCCCCTATCTGAAGAACCAGGAACGCCTGACCTTCGCCCGCGTCGGCATCACCGACCCGCTGTCGCTGGCCGACTATCAGGCGCATGAAGGCTTTGCCGGTCTCAAGCGCGCGCTGAGCATGGATGGCGCGGCGATCGTGCAGGAAGTGCTCGACTCCGGCCTGCGCGGCCGTGGTGGCGCAGCGTTCCCGACCGGCATCAAGTGGCGCACCGTGGCGCAGGCCGAAGCCCAGCAGAAGTACGTGGTGTGCAACGCCGACGAGGGCGACTCCGGCACCTATTCGGACCGGATGGTGATGGAAGACGACCCCTTCATGCTGATCGAGGGCATGACGGTCGCCGGCCTCGCCGTGGGCGCGACCCAGGGCTACATCTACGTGCGCTCCGAGTACCCGCATTCTTTCGACGTACTGAACCAGGCGATCAGGTTGGCCGAAGACGCCGGCTTCCTCGGCGAGAACATCCTCGCTTCCGGCAAGCGCTTCAAGCTCGACGTGCGCAAGGCCGCCGGCGCCTACGTCTGCGGCGAAGAAACCGCGATGCTGGAGAGCCTCGAGGGCAAGCGCGGCGTGGTGCGCGCCAAGCCGCCGCTGCCGGCGCTCTCCGGCTTGTTCGGCCAACCTACCGTGATCAACAACGTCATCTCGCTGGCCAGCGTGCCGGTGATCCTGGCGCGAGGTGCCGCGTTCTACGCCGACTACGGCATGGGCCGCTCCAAGGGCACGCTGCCGTTCCAGCTAGCCGGCAATCTCAAATACGGCGGGCTGGTGGAAAAAGCCTTCGGTCTGACCTTGCGTGAACTGCTGCACGATTTCGGCGGCGGCAGCGCCTCCGGCCGGCCGATCCGCGCGGTGCAGGTGGGCGGTCCGCTCGGCGCCTACCTGCCGGAGTCGCAGTTCGACACCCCGCTCGATTACGAAGCTTTCGCCGCGCTCGGTGCCGTGGTCGGCCACGGCGGCATCGTGGCCTTTGACGACTCGGTCGACATGGCCGAGCAGGCGCGCTACGCGATGGAATTCTGCGCCATCGAATCCTGCGGCAAGTGCACCCCCTGTCGCATCGGCTCGACACGCGGGGTCGAGGTGATCCAGCGCATCCAGAAAGATGAAAAACGTCCACAGCAGATCGCCCTGCTGCGCGACCTGTGCGACACCATGCTGCACGGCTCGCTGTGCGCGATGGGCGGCATGACACCCTACCCGGTGCTGTCGGCACTCAACCATTTCCCCGAAGACTTCGGTGCCAACGACGCGGCAGAGTAAGGAACAGACGATGAACACCCAGATTCACGACACCGACTTCGGCACCCCGGCCCGCGTTTCCGACAAGCTGGTCACGCTGGAAATCGACGGCCAGCAGGTCACCGTACCGGAAGGCACCTCGCTGATGCGCGCCGCCGCCGAAGCCGGCACCATGGTGCCCAAGCTGTGCGCCACCGACAGCCTGGAACCGTTCGGCTCCTGCCGCCTGTGCCTGGTCGAGATCGAAGGCCGGCGCGGCTTTCCCGCTTCCTGTACCACCCCGGCCGAGGCTGGCATGGTGGTGCGCACCCAGAGCGACAAGCTGCAGAGCCTGCGCAAGGGGGTGATGGAGCTGTACATTTCCGACCACCCGCTCGACTGCCTGACCTGTTCGGCCAACGGCAACTGCGAACTGCAGGACATGGCCGGCGTCACCGGCCTGCGCGAGGTTCGCTACGGCCTGGCCGGCGAAAACCACCTGGACAGCCCGAAGGACGAATCCAACCCCTACTTCAGCTACGACCCGGCCAAGTGCATCGTCTGCAACCGCTGCGTGCGCGCCTGCGAGGAAACCCAGGGCACCTTTGCGCTGACCATCTCCGGACGCGGGTTCGATTCCCGCGTGTCGCCGGGCCAGAGCGAGGCCTTCATGGAGTCCGAGTGCGTGTCGTGCGGTGCCTGCGTCGACGCCTGCCCGACCGCCACGCTGCAGGAAAAGTCGGTGATCCAGTGTAACCTTGCGCGAGTTTTGGCACTCTTTTGCGCGGCTTTTGTCACAGCGTCGTCTCGCCGGCTTGTGACAATTAGCGCGCTAAATGACAAACTCTTTTGCGCGGCTTTTGTCATAGTCTGATCACGCCAGTTTATGCACATTAGCTCGCTAAATTGCACTAGCCTATGCGCCAAAATTCCTGCCCATCAACAGGCAGAATGAGCCCCCCCTCCTGACTACCTCCCTCCCCACCAAAGTTTGCGCTGCACGGCCAAGTACTGTCGCTCACTCTCCTACTCAACAGCCATTCGAGCAGTTGGTACTCACTAAAACCAGCCGAATTCCCAAGGCGCACTCCTCGGCCTAAAAAGCAAGCTCAGAGGTCGATGCGCAATGGCAGGAATACACAGAAGTTCTGACATGCGCCAACCTGTTTTCTCGAGAGATTGTGGGTTGTGCTATCCGGCCCTGGGCGATCTATGGAGGTCGGGATGTACCAGAAATACACCGAAATGTCATAGACTACACAAAAGTCATCGTAACATTTGCTATGTTGTGCACAGACCGCGCGGGGATATTTATGCAAGGCAAGCTATCAGAACTCATTCGCAACTATTCAAAGCCATACAGAAAGCGTCTAACACAGTCTCCTTCTGACGCCCGTGAATACGCCGCACTCGTGGACTTCCACATAAAAGTCGCGTTGACTCTATTGGCAGCCTACAGTGCCCGCACTGCTGCTCCCATCAAGCTCGGTGACACACCCGGCGTGGGAGAGATGCTAAGCGGGATCAGGCTCGCCAGGAAATGGCGCACCAGCCAAGATCCAATTGTTGTCGGATGGCATGAATTCGCCGAAGAATTCCTCGCGGAGTTTTCGAGAAACATTCACGATGGTAAGAACTTTAAGACCATTCGAGATGAGCTTTCTCATGGCAATCCGATCCCCGTCGACGACAAACCGGCAGCGGCGATCTGCGATGCATTGCGCGGGTTTTCCGATGCGATTGCGTATCGCTTAGAGACGCAGTTGGATAAGTTCACATACACAACGAGCACAAAATCTATTAAGGCTTCGTGCGGGGAAGACGTACAAGAGCTCTGCCCTGTCTGGGACTTCAATCTGGCGCAAGGCGTTATCGGTATTTACGCGACCTTCGACTACGATGGAGTGTACTACTTATGCCCAGAGATTGGGTCCTACCGCAACCAGCATCCTGAGAACACCCAGGCGTTCCGAGACGGCTTCCTGGGGAAAGATCCAATAGCTAGGCATTTTGGCCAGTTCGTTTATGAGATCACGCGGGACATCGCGGGCTTCTCAGAAGACCATTCGCCTCCACCTTATGACTTTGGGGAGGGACAGTACGCGGGCGTTGTCTTCGTCACTTGGACACAGGCTAGCAGCCAGGGCAATGTGTATAGGACTGACCAGTTCCGTCGCGGCCAAGACAATCGCTATGAGTGGCTAGATACCGACTCGAATACTTGGGTCGGGTACTCCAGCTTCTTGCGCAGAATTTCAAACTGGGGCGTCCTGGCGCGGCGCGTACGCATTGAGCTCGACGAGCAAGAAAGGCGCAAGCAGGTCGCGGAGACCGGTACAGCTCAGTCTAGTGCGGGAACGAAAATTGAAGCTGTGCTAGTCGAGGAGACCGACTCCCGAGATTCGCAGGCAGGTATTAATCTCCTGTCGCGTGCTGACGGGGCCTGCCTACCGTCTAAGAGTTTTACAACCGTGTTCTTTGTTGTTGGCGATGCTGGTATGGGCAAGACCGAGTACCTCCTGAGCCTCGCCCGCGAACGGGCCAGTGCGATAGAGGCCGACTCAACCAGCGAGGTGCCTCTTTACCTGTTCGTTAGCTCCGCGGGACGTGCCCTTTCCAACATTGACGACGCTATCAACACCTCACTTAGCATCACCCGAATTCTAAACAATCAAAGCGCCAAGGCACTGTGCAGAAATGGCCTACTCGTGCTAGTCGTTGACGGTTTCGACGAGCTCCTTGGTAGCAGCGGCTACGACAACCCGCTTGGTTCGCTCGAAGGATGGTTCCGAGATTTGCGTGGCCGTGGCGTGTTAATCGCCTCCGCACGCTCAGCCTACTACATGACCCGGTATCGACGGTCTCTAAGCGAGACGACAGACCTGAATGTGGAACATACGGTCGCACACATCCAGCCGTGGACACAAGAAAATATCAGAGCCTTTCTCGAGAGCTACGGCGTGCAAAATGCCGACCTCTCCGGCCTCAGCGAGCGAGACTGGAAGCTACTGGCTATACCTTTCTTCGCCAAAGCATTTGCTACGTGGTGTATTAGCCGAAAATCCTCACACACAGAGCAGATTGGAATTTTCCAGGTTGTTGTCGAGCAATACCTTGAACGTGAGTCCACGAAGATTCTCGACCATAACAACGTTCCCATTCTTACTACACCAGATCTTCAGGTGCTATTCAGCGAGTTCGCCGAGATGATGCACCTTGAAGGTAAACGTGAACTGGAGCAGTCGGATTTAGAGCTCTGTGCCAGCGCTGCTTTAGGGCTCAATGATATCGACAAGGAGCGCCCAGGGCTACGGCGCAGGCTAAGCTCACTATGTGGCCTGTCTGCCGGGGACATCATAGCGGGCGACAGTAAGTTTGGTTTCTCTCACGAGGTGATTTACGATTGCTTCCTTTCGCTGGCCCTGCAACGACGGTGTGAGGCTAGTGTTGAGCAGACCTACGTCGCAAACTTTTTCGACAAGGGCACCATCAATCCAGCTGTTATCGAATGGTTCGTCGCTTACAATTCTGAGGTTGCACGCCGCTCGCTGGAAACACTCCTATCGCAAAGAAGAGAGTCGCCAAACTGGAAGAAGAATGTCGGAACCCTTTGGACTGCGCTCCTCGATTACGCAGGAGGCGTGCCGCCACACCTCTCCGCATCAGGGCTTGAGTTCCAGACCATCAGTCTAAGAAATGGGAGCAGTCAAGTACTCGGAATGCAAAATGCCATCGTCAATCAGCTTCTGATTTCTAATGGTGCGCCGAATGTTGACCTCAGAAACACGGCCATCGGATACCTTGATGTGGACAACTCCACAACGCTTAAGCGACTGCGTAATCTCACCCCCGAGTTGATTCAAGTGCTCCGTTCGCCAGACTACTACTGTGACACCACACCAAGTATTCGCAAGGCCCTGGAAGATGAGGGCGTTATCGAACGAGAAGCAAACGCCGCTAGCCGAGAGTGGCTGGACACAGCGAACTATTTTATTGAGTCGTTAGTAAGCCGTCCGGACGCACCAATTGTCGTCGTCACTGAAACCCTTGAGGCGGATGGCGAAAGATTAGGTTGGACGCAGCGGCTTGGATCGGCAAAGTGGGTCGCATTTGTTAACCGGCTCACGCAGTGCGGCTTGGCGAGGTGGGAAGACATTGTTTGTAAGGGACCGCACAAAAGCCGACTCGTTTTCCAAGTCCCTCCTGCTGACATTGCTCGCCGTATTGGCAGCATTGCAGGAGTTGCAGATTTCTGGGGCGATCATTAAGTGGATAATTTGCCAAAGTTAACGTGGCATGAGGCTCCCAGGCATAGCAACAGTTCTATTGACTATTGGAGACCCCTCCTCTCCCAATGCATGCTGGGCGACCGGGATGGTCGAAAGGCATTCGCTCCTTGTAACACTTCGCAAGAACTGCTTTGAATTGGCGGCGGACCTCTCTTCCATAGCGAAGGATCGTCCGCTATGGCCGACCTGCTTTCTGCTAGTGGCTTCGCCGGGCGCCTGCTTCGCTCATATGCCTCCTGTTTAACCGCAACTGATACGACCGGCAACTTTGGATCGATGGGAGCCGACTCTGAGCAACGCAATAGTTCCATATTTATTGTGTCGCAGGAGCCAGACCGGCATTTGCCCCCGCCCCAGGCAGGTTCGTCAGGTTATTTTGATGGCGAACTGCGAGAGCTTGTCGGGCGGCATGCTGGTCAGTAGACTCCGCCCAATGCGCTACTTCCCCGTATTAATTGCACTTCTGTTGGCCGGCTGTGACGCCGGCCAAGTCTCCTCGGTTGCCCATTCCCCGGCCGTCAAACAACTGGCTCAGTTGGGTCAGAGCATGCTGAGTTCGACCGACTCGGTTGGTTCCACTGACAAGCCAGCTGCGTCCGTCGTCGCCTCCAATCTGGTTAACGGCAAGTCTGCCGTTGGCCACCGTGATTTTGCAAACGCCAAGAAGGTGCTGCCCCGTATTTTCACCGGCATGGAAGAGGACTTCTACTGTGGCTGCAAGTACACCGGCAAGGACGTGAACTTCTCTTCCTGCGGCTATCAGCCGCGCAAGAACGTCGCACGCGCCAGCCGCATCGAGTGGGAGCACGTGGTACCGGCCTGGGTGCTGGGCCATCAACGCCAGTGCTGGCAGAACGGCGGCCGTAAAAACTGCACCTCTACCGATCCGGTTTTCCAGATGGCCGAGGGCGACCTGAACAACCTAGTGCCCGCCGTAGGCGAGGTCAACGGCGACCGGGGCAACCTGGCTTACGGTGCCTGGACGCGCAACCCGGAGCCGATGTACGGTCAGTGCCGGACCATCGTCGACTTCAAGAACCGGCGCGTGCAGCCGCGCGAAGAGGTGCGCGGACGGGCCGCTCGCATCACCTTGTACATGCACGATCGCTACCAGCTACGCATGAGCAGCCAGGACCGCAAACTGATGTGCGCCTGGGCCAAGCAGTACCCCGTCGATGACTGGGAGCTGCGCCGTAACGAGCGCATTGTGAAACTGCAGGGCGAAGGCAACCCGCTAGTAACCGATCCGGCCAAGTTGGCTGCCGTCTGCGGCTAAGCTAGGCGCCTCACGTAAAGAAGAAGCTCTGATCATCCGGGTTGTCCGAGAGATAGAGGTAATCCGGTGACAGGGCTCTCAGATGGCGGGCGTTCGGCACTTTACGGATGATGTGATCATCCGGGATCAGGCTCCCCTTCACCGCGTCGATGTAATAAAAAGTCGGGTCGGGTACCCCGTTCTGCGGCACCTCGACGATCCCGACGCGCATCAGGGAGGACAGGAAGGGGCGCCCCATGTCTTCGATAGCATACGATTCCCCGCAGATAGCGAGAGCCTTGTAGTAGACGCGCATCAGCGCCCCATACGGCAGGCCGTGGTATGACTCCCACCACCGATCTTCCAGGTTCGGCGTGTACGATCCTGCCATATAGTCTTGAATGGACTCTCCGTCGATTGTGCAGGCCGAGACATACTGTTGACCATATTTGAAGGTCACCAGGTCCCTGCCCTCCAATGACAGCGTGACCACTCGCCAATACTGGCTCAGGGTTAGGGAGACCGACGGCTGGCTGTCGTCTTCGTTATACGTGCCTTCCAGGACGCCCTGGTAGGCACTGATCACGCTATCGCTGTCAAAGGCCTCCTGGGTCTCGACCAGTTTGACGACACCCTCTGGCATGAGAAAGGCCGCTCCGCCACTGGTGCCACTGTATCGCGGCAGAATGTTGGCGACCTGCTTCACCGCGATCTGCACATCGTATCGGGTTTGATTGAGCCGTTTCGGGTTGCCCACATTGTCGGTTCGTGTAACCGCCGTGACGTCGGCTTCGAAGTAGCCCCAGCCTTTGACCAGAACCAGCACCTTCTTCCCGTCCAGGGAACACCAAACCCACTCAATGTTCTCGTTCCAGGCGAGGGTCCAGGCAAACGAGTTGGTCTCCTGGATGTTCACCTCTGGCTGAAGGAGGCGATCACGCTCGTCCGCGAACCCGCCGCCATCGAAAGAGAGCCACAGTACTTCTCCTGGACCTATCGGATACAGCCAGGGGGGTGAGCGGTAATAGGACTGGCCCAGCACCTGGCCGGCGTACACCGACAACTGTGGGCCGGTGAACCAGACCTCCGTTCTGGCCCCGGGTACGTTTTTCGGGGCGCCGGGGACGTCAACCACGTTAATGCAGGAAGGCGGCCCACCATTCTTGAAATTCCCTTTGTCGTCCCACTGGAATCCGAAAGGATTGGCCCCGCGCCAGGCGAACGATTGCCCGTCCCAGCGGTGCAAGGTGCCGGAGCGCCCATAGCCGGTGATCGGACTGTACGGCGAATCGGGGTCAGGTTGCGTGACCACGTAGCCCCCGCCGATGAAGCCGGCCTTCTCGACCTGGTCCAGTGTCATGGCTGTTTGAACTCCAG
This sequence comes from Pseudogulbenkiania sp. NH8B, assembly GCF_000283535.1. Taxonomy (GTDB): domain Bacteria; phylum Pseudomonadota; class Gammaproteobacteria; order Burkholderiales; family Chromobacteriaceae; genus Pseudogulbenkiania; species Pseudogulbenkiania ferrooxidans. Next base: position 2,207,510 of record NC_016002.1, on the reverse strand, counting down.
CGTCACGACATCATTGCCGTCCGTCAGGCATTTCACCGACTTGATCGGCTTGGCAGTGATGGCGAACAAGCCGTCGGCCGTATAAGCGGGCGTCGCTGCCGCCGGGTAATACTCGCGGCTTTGTTCCGTCAACTTACTGAATGACATGCCTCCTCCACCGGAGGGGATGCTGGTGCCGGTTCCTGTCCGGCTGGGGATGCCACCCCGCGACGGAGCCGGTGGCAGGCCGCCGCTCGACTGGCGATCCGGCACCCCCAGCGCCTTGGCCACGGCCTTGGCGTCATCTTTGCTCAGACTCATAGTGCAGCCTCCTTCAGGGCATTGGTGACCAGTTCCAGATTGCGGTAGTCGCCAACGGCGATGCCTTGAGTGGTGATCTGCAACCACACCGGCACGGCGACGTCGATGCGCGCGCCCAGGCTGACGCTGGCACCACCGGTAGCCAGGCCATCCTCAGAGGTGGCCAGGCGGACGGCATTGGCCTGGATGCCGGCGCCGGTGCTCTGGGCGCTCAGGACGATATCGCCGCCGTCGGCGGCCGTAGCAACCCGGCCCGGCGTTGGACCGGCCCAGAGCCGCATCCTTGGCGGAGTGCCCATGCCCTCGCTGTCGCCGGTCAGGGCCAGTTCCGTGACCGGTCGGGTCAGCGCGGCGTCGTAGTACAGGGCAAAGCTGATCATGGTGTGGGAATCCTCACGGTGAACTCGTCGACCGGGATGGCCACGGTCACGTCATAGGTCTGCTCGACGTCGAGCGGGTCGGTCAGGGTCGCCGGGATGGCTGGGGTCTGGATCACCACCTGGCGCGGGTAGCTGGCGGTCGTATCGCCCTGAGCGCCGGTGGTGAAGCCGGTGCCTGACTCGGCTTCCGCCCTCCCCTCCAGGTAGCTCGGCACCGTCACCGAGGCAGTCAGACTCTGGTCCGTGATGGCCGACAGCGCTGGGTCGGGCAATGGCGACGCGTCCACGGTGCCGGCGCCGATCAGGGCTGACACCGCCAGTTCGACGTCCATCAGCGCCGTGCCAGCGTTCAGGTCGTAACGCTCCACCAGCCGGGCCAGCTTGCCGCTGGCCAGCAGGCTGCGGCTGTCCAGCCGCCAGGCTTGGTTCAGATCGGCACGCAGGTCGGCCGGGATCTGACACCGGACCCGCGTGGCGCGGTGGCTGGCCAGGATCTGCGCCCGACCGAGGGCCGCCAGGGTCTTGATGGCCGTCGTACAAGTGGCACGGCTCACGCCGGGCAAGGTGTCGACATCCGTGGTGCCGGCGATCAGCGGGGCAACGTCGCTAGAGCCCTCCCACTCGCTTGACTGGAAGCGGCTATTTGCGTCGAGGCTGGCGGTGGCGCCTTGCTGTTTGCGGGTACCCAGCGCGACCACCGAGTCCGGTGCACAAACGGTGAGGCGCCAGCGCTCGGTGACCACCTGGGCAATGCGCTTAACCAGGGTCAGCTGGGCCTCGTCGCAGCGTGGGTCAGTGGCCGGGTCGCCGGTGTAGTCGTTAACGAAGATCAGCACGCTGCCGGTGGAGCTGTAGCCGACAAAGCCGGTCGGGCGTGGCGGGTGGTAGGTCGCCGAGGCCAACAGCCAGCCGGTGTTCTGCGCCGCCTGTTCGAACAGGGTTTTCTCGGGGAGCTGGTAGGGCTTTCCGTTGTTGCCGATGACGTACTCGCTGTAGCTGATACCCATGTTCCAGTGGTAGGTGAAGGTCCACTGGTGCAAGCGTGGCAGGCGGTATTCGAAGCTGCAGGCGGTCTGCCGGCGCTGGCGGCCGACGGTCACGGCATTGCGTGGGTCGTTATTGGCCGAGGCGTTGTCGTCGACCAGGCTGACGGTGTCGTTGGTCACCACGTTGACCACGTCGGTCAGCGCCGCCGGCTGCACGTGTAGCGTACCGTCGATCAGGTCGTCGTCGCTCAGCGTCCGGGTGATGGCGAGGCCCGACCAGGGTGTCAGCCGGGGATTGCCGTAAATATCAAGGTCGAAGGCAGCGGCCAACGTGATGAGTTGGTCCGTGGCGTAGCGCAGACTGTCGCGGCCAGCACCAAACACCACGTCAGAACCGTGACCACCCAGCATGGCATCGATTGCGCTGCGGTCGGCCAGCGCCAGCACTTCGCGCCGGGCATCCTGGCCGTGCAGCCGCACCGTGCCCTGTTCCAGGTCCAGTTCTGGCACTACCACTCGGCCGGTGAAGCGTCGCACCCACGGTGCGGCGGGGGTGGCCTGGGCGTCGACGGCCAGAACCGCGCCGGCATAGCCCGCCAAGGTGTCGCCGGCTGCCAGCAGCAGCGTCAGTGTGGCAATCCGTGCCGCGCCCTCCTCGGCCTCGATCTCAACCGATCCGGTCAGCCGTTCGGACACATCGGCGCCGCCCAGCATCACCCGGATCGACCAGGTGGATGCGTCGAGCCGGGCCGGCACCACGGCGACGCGCACGGCGACGGCGGTCATGCTGCCGGCGGCCGGCGCGGTCACCACGACATGCAGCGGGAGGCGGAAGGTGTTGTCAGGGCGTGTCGTCTCGGACTGCCCGAGGACGAAACGTGACAGGATACCGGTACCGAGCATCAGGCCGGCCCGCCCTCAGACGGGGCCCCGTTATCCGTCTGCTTGTACCATGTCCCCGACAGGGACAAGGGTGTGGCCGACAGCGCGATATGCTTGCCACCGGCCGCCGGGAAGGCCACCAGGATCAGCCCGGTGCGACTTCCCACCGCCGGTAGGACGTAGCTCGTGCCATCGGGATTGACCACTCTGGGCGGGAATGGCGCCAAGCAGGCCCAACTGCCATTGACCACACCATACGGCACGACGGTTAGTTGGTTGTTGAACAACTGCTGCAGGTCTTCCGCCGAAATCGACATGTAGAGGCGGCTGCCTGCGGGGAAACGGAAGTCCAGCGGCGGCGCATCGGTGGCCATATTTTGGCTGAGTCCAATTTGCATCATGTCGCTCATGCTGTAGACCACCAGTATCTGGCGATACGTGACCGGGGCCGTGGCAGGGGTTTCGATGGTCAGGACGGCATACGTGTCAGCATTACTCCGGAGCATGGCGTCCAGACCAATCCAGTCATCCACCGGCAGGGCCATGCCGCCATCCCATTCGGCAGTGGTGACGGTTTCCCACCCGTCCAGATAGGTCGGAATGCCATTGATGGATGGGACGGATTTTCGGTAGTCGGGATTCGGCGTCGCCATTACTGCTCCTCCAGGGTTAGGGTCCAGCCCCACGTCAGGGCGCGGGGATCGGTGTCTTCGGTGACGGTGATGAAGCCCGTCAGGCGCGGCCAGTAGATGTAGAAGCCGTCGCGCACCTGGCCGGGGATGTCCGGGCGCTCGACCACCGGTGTGCCGACCGTCACGGCGCGAGGCGCCACACAGTCCAGTACGTGCGGCACGGTCGGATCGAGCAGGCCGAGGGGCGCCGGCATCCAGCCGGTGCCGGTCAACTCGGTGCGCCACTTGTGCCAGTGCGACTGCAGCACCCCCTTGCCGGAGCGGGTGCGCAGCAGTGTGCTGCCGCCCAGCCGCTCATAGCGCTGCGTTAACTTCACGGCGGCCCGGACCGGGATTAACACCCCGTCGAGGCCAAAGGTCAGGGCGTAGTCGTGTTCCGTCATGTCAGCCAAATTTCAGGTTCAGGGTCCGGGCAGCGTCGACCAGCTGCTTGACCGCATCATTCGTGCCGGCGAGCGCGACCGGGGCGGTCTGGCCGGGCAGGTACAGGTTGAGCGGCTGCAGTTCACGGGAGACCGTGGGCGCGGGCGCTCGTAGGGCCGGCAACGCCGCCATCGGGCTGGCCAGGCGTGGCAGCTGGGTCACCAGTCCACCGTGCGCGTAGCGCGGCAGGCTGAGCCGGTTGAGCGCGTGCAGCAGTTCCGGCCCGTAGTGCTGCACCGCCGCCGAGCGGACCACGAACTCGCCGTTCGACAGCCACGACAGGATGCTGTCGGAGGTGCCCGTCCCCGGACCACGGATCAGGCCGCCCGCCGCGTTCTTCTGGATCGGCGGCAGACCGACGGACTGTCGTGCTTCCTTCAGGTAGTTGCCGTCGGGGTCGACGTACTCCACCGGTATCCGCACTGGCTTCGCCTCGGCCAGCTGCTGGAAGCGGGCCAGCAGGTTCTCCAGGTCGAACACGCCCTGCTCGGTATCGAAGCCGACCTTCAGGTTCTTGACCTGCTCGGCGGCCTGCTTGAGCGCCTCCAGCTTCTCCATCACGGCCTGCAGCTGGTTCTTGGCGGCTGTCTCGGCCTCGGCGTCGAAGCTGTCCTGCAGGCGGCCGGACTCGTCGTTGAAGAACTTGAACTCGCCTTCGGTGATCTTGCCCGCCTCGCGCAGCCGGGCGATGGTGTCGGCCAGCGACTCGAATGCCTTCTCGGCGGCTTGGGCCTCGCGCTGGTAGCGGCGGAAGTCGCTGTCCAGCCCCGATTGTTGTGCCTGCTTGAGGCTGTCCGACGCCTTGTTGGCCAAGGCCGCCGCCTTGCTCTTGGCGTCGTAGTAGTCGGTCACGCCCAGCTCGTCCGGCGCCTTGGCCTTGGCTGCCGGGTCGGTCGCGTTGCGCGCCGCCCAGGCATCCTGGTGACGCTGGCGGGCATCGAGGCTTTTCTTCAGCTGCTCGTTGGCGCGGTCGTAGAGCTTCTGTTCCTTTGCCAGGTTCTCGGCGAGGTTGGCCAAAGTGCCACGCCGCACCCCTTCGACGTTCTTGCCGAAGGTCTCTTCCAGGGTGATGCGCTGCCGGCTGTACTGTCGGTAGGCGTCCAGCGCTTGCTGGTACGCCCAGGCTTCCTTGGCCAGGCGCTGTGCCGTGGCGTCGCCGCTGATGTCGCCGACGTCTTCCTGGCGCTGGTGCAGCAGGTTCTGCTTGGTGGCCAGGGCGCGCTTCAGGTCGGCTTCGTACTTGGCGCGCGCCTCCTTACTCAAGCCGTTGAGTTGAGCGGCGGATTTCACATCCACCTCGGTGACGCCGCTCTTGGCCAGGTCGATGAATTGCTGCTGCAGCTTGTTGCGCCGTTCGTTCGCGGCATTCAGCCGTTCCGTGTGCTCCAGGATGACATCGATGGCGACCACGGCCGCCGCCGCGCCCAGTACGCCGATGCCTAGGGTCAGGCTGAGCGGCAGCATCCGCACCACCTTCAGCAGCCCGGTGATCTCACTCAGGGCCTTGGCGATGCCGGCCGAGTCGGCGGCCACCGCCACCCGGATCGAGGATACGGCGCGAACGGCATTGAGGGCGCCAGCCAGCCCTCCGAGCCAGCCGATGGCCTCCTGCAGGATCTTCCCGCCGACCCACATCCCGAGCATCAGCTTGATCGCGTCCGCATGCTCGCGGATGAAACCGACCGTCAGGCGGGCCACCTCGCCGATGGCGCGGATGGCGGCGGCGAGATTCCGCCCCATTTCCGCCGCCGTGCCGTCCTGCATGGCCTGCTTGATGGCGTCCATCAACGCCTTGACCTGTTCCTTGGCCGCGTCCAGGGCGCCGTTCTCGGCCACCATGGCCAGGAACTGATCCCACAGGTCCCGCAGCTGGGACAGCATGCCCTCCCAGGTGCCGACGTTGGACGCGGCGGCGCCCTTGGCGTCCTCTTCCATCGCCTGGATCAGCTGGCGGATGGCGTCGCGCCCCAGCTGGCCGTTGCTGGCCAGGCTCTGCAGCTCGGAGGCAGCCTTGTTGAGCTTCCGGCCTAGCAGCTCCCACACCGGCACGCCCGCCTCGATCAGCTGCAGCGCCTCCTCTCCCTGTAGCTTCTCCTTCGACCAGGCTTGGCCCAGCGCCAGGGAGATGCGCGACAGGGTCTCCTGGGAGCCACCGAGCTTGGCCGCCTGGTTGGTGGCGGCCTGCATCGCGCCGCTCAGCGGATCGAGGCCGAAGTTCTTGAGCTGGGCGTAGGTCTGTGTCAGCCCCTTGACGCCAAACGGGGTGTCCAGTGCCATCTGCCGCATGTCGGCCATGGCCTTGGCGCCCAGCACCGAGGATTTCTCGACGTTGTTGAGCTGCACCTGCAGCGTCTCGAACTGGCCACCGACGGTCAGCACGGACTGGGTGGCCTGGACGGCGGCCGTCAGGGAACCCAGCGCCAGCAAGGCGCCGGCCATTTCCGAGCTGAAGGACGACAGCAAGCCCGAACGCATCGGTACGGCCAGCGAGCCGCGCAACTCGGCGACCTTGGTCTGCATGGCCTGGGCGGCGGCGACCTGTTCCGACCAACTGAGCTTGCCGCTGGCGGTCAGCCGTTGATAGGCCGCCTGCACCTGCCGGATCTGGCGCGTGACGTCCGCTTCCGATTCCACCCCCAGCACCGAGCGGGCTGAATCCAGCCGGCGCGACTGGTTGAGCCGCTGGCTGACGGAAGCCACCCGCGCCGCCATGCGCTCCTGCTCGGCCGCCAGGTTGCGGGTATCGATGCCGGCCGCCGTCAGCTCCTTCCGCAACGTGGCCAGCGCCCCGGCCTCCGTGCGCATGCGGGTGCCGGCCTGGGCCAGCCCACGCTCGGCCCGCGCCAGTTGGGCCTCCAGCTCCTTGCTGGGCGACGTGGCCGACGCCAGCGCCTGGCGGTAGGCGTCGACCTCCTTCTTGAGCGAGAAGTACGCTTTAGCGGCCTCTTTGGCACTCTGTTGCGAGCGCTCGAACAGCTGGACGCGGGCGGCCTTGTCCGCCATGCCCTGCAAGGCGTTGCCGAACTTGGCCTCAGCCTGGCCAATGGCGCTCAGGAAGCCGCTGGCGTTGGCGTTGATGACGTATTGCAGGGTCTGGGCGGTCATGATCGTTGGCGGTTCAGTTCATCGATGGCGGCCAGGAACAGCCGCCAGGGGTAGCTCAAGGCATGCGGATGGCCGGCGCCGATCACGGCGCACAGGGTGGCTTCGAAACGCTCTAGCTGCTGGGCCACTGGAAGCTCGCCAGCGCCGCCATTTCGGCCCGCTGCTTCGCCTCCTCCAACCGTGCCAGCATCCCGAAAAAAAGCGGGTTCAAGCCCCGGCAGTGTTCGACGATGGCCTGCAGCTCGGACTGGCCGAATGCCCCCAGCACCTCCCGCGACAGCCCTGTCATCAGGCGGATGGCTGATAGGTCGATCCCCGGCACCAGGGTCTTGTCGATCAACAGGTCGGCACGTTCGGCCGGGTCGAGGTCGGCCACGTCATCTCGCGCCGCGAACTGGACCACCAGGCCGCGAATCTCGGCGACGGTCAGCTCCGTCACGGTGACGGACTTGTCCTTGCCGATGGGATAGGTTTCTTGAACGCGCATGTTTGGCTCCGGCGGGGCACGGTGTCCCGTGCCCATGGTTTACTTGAGGTAGGTTTCCCTGATCCACTGGGAACGGCCCGCGCCCTGCTGCAGCGGATCGGCCAGGCACTCGAACTTGAGCCCGCCGGACCGGAACGACTTGCCGAGCAGCGCGTACTTGTCGACGAAGCCGAACTTGCCCCGGAACACCTCGACCACAACCTGCTTGCCGTTGGCGCGGTTGATGCCGTGGAACAGCAGCGCCTTCTCTTTGCGCTGGCCGGTCAGCCACTCGACGACGTTGGCCTCGCCCGCCTGGTAGCTGACCTTGACCTTGCTGCCGTCGGCGATGGCGCCGGTGGTCAGGGGGATCGGGCCGGCGGCGGTCGGGAAGAAATCGACCCCGGGGACGTAGGTCTTGGTGCCGGCCTCGTCGGTCAGCTGGTAGGTGTCGGCGCCGGGCTGCTCGATCAGCACCACGCTGCCCTTGTAGGCGGTATGCAGCTCGTCCGACACCGTGGCGGCGGCGCGCACCGAGGCGGTGCCCTGGCTCATCTCGGCCATCACCTCCGGAGAGAAGGTTTTGACCGCGAAGTCGATCACCACCGCCTTCACGCGGGTGATCTTGTCGTAGTTGCCGTCCCCGGTGTACGAGTCGGGCAGCTCCTCGGACTCCTCGCTGATCGAGATGTCAGCCGACTCCACCATGGCGAACGACGTGAACTTGCGGGCGGCGTAGTCCGCCCACAGGAACTGGCCGTTCACCGCGATGGTGTGCTTCTCGGTGCTGGCCTGGAATGGCGCGAAACTCATGCGTGAGCCTCCTTGGGTTTAACGGTGACGACGGTGGCAGCCTCGGTGGCCGTGTCGGCGTCGACGGCGATGCGGTTGTTCTTGAGCCACGTTGCCGTGGCCGGGGACATGGTGAGCACTGCCCCCTCCTGGTGGTCCGCGCCAGCGTGGCGGTGGGCCTTCAGTAGCTTCACGCGGACGGGCGTTGGATCGGCCATGACGTTCTCCTTGGGTTGGTCAGGCGTAGAAATCGACATTGAAGGCCAGCGGGAAGAACCCGCAGCCGTTGAGATACAGCGCTTGGGGCGGCGTCGCGGCCTCGATGGCCCCGTAGGGCTCATGCCCCGGAAACCAGTCCAGCACCGCGCCCCGGACGCGGCCGAGCAGGTCGCCGGCGTCCAGCAGTGCCCTGTCGGGAGCGCCGGCCACCTTGACCGCCACCACCACCAGCCACTGCTGCACGATGCGGGTGCCGCCGGCCGCCTGCTCGCTGCCGCTGCGGACCAGGTCGCCCCGGTAGATCACGGCGATGGCCGGCAAGCCCTGGCCGCTGCCACTGATGACCTCGTCCAGCTCGCCGCGCTGGCCGATGTTGCGGATGTCGGTCAGCTCGGCCCGCAGACGGCTCACCAGCAGACCGCCAAACGCCAGGTGATTGGGACGCTCCATCAGTACCCCCTCAGCGTTTTACGGCTGAACAGGCGCGGCGAGCCGGACACGATGACCTTGCCGTTGGAACTGGCGGGGACCTGCACTTCCGGCAGGCCGGTCGAGACCTTGCCGTCCGCCGCGTCGCGCAACCAGCGCAGCCCGTCGTTGTAACGCTTGGTGATTTCCTCGCCGGGGTTGTCGGCGAGGAGGAAGTAACGGGCCAGATCGGCCGCGATGCGGACCACCGTGCCCGGCACCACCGCCAGCGGCAGCACGTAGCGCTTGCCCAGGTAGCTGTTGATCAGGTCGGTAGCGTCGGCAATGGCGCGGGATACCGCTGCCTGGTCCACCTCACCGCTATTGCGCGGGTCGGTGGCCGACAGCAGGAAGTCCGGGCCGAAGCGGTCCTCCAGATCCTGGGGGGTGATGTAGGGCGTCGGGCTAGTCATGCCCGCATTGTGTGGGCGGGGTCAGACAGGGAGAGGGAGGAAGGGGTTCGGTAAGGAGGACTGTAGGCAACCAGAGGTGAACACTTCAATGTACGACACCTCTGGCAGAGGGTAATGCATTTTGTATATGATTTATGAATACTCAACAATGCAATGCAAGACTAGACTTGGCTGGGCTGTATAAGGGGGGTGTTCTCATGCAAGAGGATTTTTTTTACGAATTCCCAGGATTCTGCGGGATTCGATCAAAGTGTCACATTCGTATCGTTGCGGAGTCGGGGAGGCCCGTCGTGATCGTCTGCTCTCAGACACCAGACAATCATGGCACATCCGTTCAGAACGCATACGAGATCATTCGAGACCAGGTATATCAATATCTGTCAAACAAATCTGTCGAGAAAAAGAGAAAATTCCTTGCGGATACCTTGGATGAATTTGCAACTACTATTGAGAAGGCAAAGAAGCTTACGGTTGCGGTTGTCGTGTTCCTTCTTCGTCAGGTATCTGGAGCATTGAAAAATGAGAAATCGATACTTGATCTGTTGAGGCAAGAAAAACCGGATGTTGTGTGGCTTGAACACTGGCCCGCAGGAACTGGATTGTCACCTGACAAAGTTGATTACCTGCTTGTATCTGAAAACGAAACTGGCTCACCTCATTGGGACCGAATTGACGTGAGCACTCTTGCCACCAAGTTGGGCTATAGCGTCGATCAAATTTCCATACCGGCCAGTACTTTTGCTTAATACTGTGATCAACCGGACTGCCAACAATCTCCCCTGCAGGTTCTTCCCTATTCTTCGGCCTCCAGCGGCCAGAAAATTTTAAATTAGAACATATAACCATGCTACACGACCACCAACTCCAGTCTGATCGGCTGTTTGCCATCACTCACCGAGTAGGGTTTGCTCTCTGGCAGCTTCAGGAGCTAGAAGCTACTTCTGCCCAGTACTTCGTACTTGTAGTTCACGCAAAGGCTGGTATGGGTATCGCGGCGGGTCAAGAACTAGTTGACAAGGCGAAAAGCAAGACCTTTGGCTCAACGATTAATCAATTAGTAAAAGCTAAGCAGCTACCACAGGAGGTCGAAGACCGGTTCCAAGCTCTTCTCTCAGAGAGAAACTGGTTAGTCCATAGTTCCCGAGCCAGCAGCCGCGCTGCAATTCACAACGATCACGCATGCCAGATACTGATTGAGCGCTTGGACATCATTGCGGAAGAAGCTCGCCTCTTACTCAAAGAGGTGGCCAAACAAGTAGAGGCGTTCGTCAAGAGGCACGGCATAAGTACAGCGAATATTGCCGAGCTCGCCTCACAAACCCTCAGTGAGTGGCACGGTGAAAACGCACCCTAAGCTGTCAGGTTGGGAGAAATTTAACACTCACCTCAATAGCGACACATCTCAATCACGGATTGCGCCTCCATGGAAAACAAAATCCCACTCCCAACCGATAGCATTTACAAATTCTACGCACTATTTGGACTGCTGATTTTTATATTCTGCTTGGGCTCTTCGCTCTACATTACCAGATCAACTAATGAATTGATTTTTGCGTCCACAATTGAGTATGAGACATTAAAATCCACTACAAAACCAACAGCTATCGAAGCGACCAAACAAAAGGTAATTGAAAAGAAGGTTGAGCTAGCTCTATCTGACAAGAAATTCTTTATGGCGGTGCTTGGGTTTGTCGCCGGATTTGGTGTTATTTCCATGTTTTATGGATTTGTTAAATGGCATCGCGAAATACAGCCAATCCAAGATGAGACGGCTCGCCTGCAGCTTGAAAAGCTTCGGCACGAAGTCAAAAGCCTAAACTCCAATCCTGAAGGGCAGAATTCTGTACCAGCTGAGTCTAATCAATAGAAATCTGGAGTCAAAATGCTGACAGCAATCCGCCAAAGCGACGAAAGCAAGGTTATTGCATCTGTCGCACAAAAAATCGAAGCTCCATTTTTTTGTCCAACATGCAAGAAACAGGTCGTCCTAAATAAAGGAAACATTAAGACCCACCATTTCAAGCACAAGCCTCCCATAACATGCCATCGCGGCAAGGGTGAGACTGAAGCTCACATGCGTTGTAAGCTAGATGTTTTTCACGCCCTTGCCAACTCAGCCAATATCACAGGCCTTGAGCTTGAAAAAGACTTTGGAGTTTCAGTTGCGGATGTGTTCGCCTGCATCAACTCCATCCCTGTTGCCATAGAGATTCAACGAAGCAATCTAAGTGTTTCGGATATAACAACGCGAACAGAAAACTACCATCGCTTGGGAGTAGCCGTTATTTGGATTGGACTAAGAAACGAAAATCTTTCTTCGAATATGTATAGCCCCAAAGCGTGGGAGAAATGGTGTCATGCCACCTACTTTGGCCGTGTCTACTACTGGGTGGAAGGCTTAATATTGCAGCCAATACATTTTGGTGATTACAAGCTTTATGTCGAGCAGCGCACTTGGTACGAACCTGGTGGAAGCGAAAATACATCAGGAGGTTACTACAAAACATCTAAAAGATACAAAACGCCTTCGCCTGGTGTTTTGGTGAATTTGGCAACGGACTTCCGGTGGGAGGTCAAAAAGGCTTTCTCCAGCAAAACGATTCGAATCCCACAGTGCACTATTTATGTTGACAACCAAAAGGCATGGTGGAAGTAGTTCCATAGATTTTACTGAGAAGACCTGCTGATATGTGGCACCTTTTAATTTCTATCGCGCTACGTACTTCACCGACTGCCCCATTCGTCAATCGTCAGATATAAACCTTCAACAGGAAACTCGGCAGAGACGTCCAAACCTCTCTGCCGACGAGTATGAATCCCCCTCAATTCATCTTCTGCAGTCCCTGTTGTACAGCTAGGGCAATGGGAAAGTGCCCTAGAACGTCTTAGCCAAACTCTTGGCTACCCACTCCACGACTTGCGGCACAACGGCGTTACCGGCAGCCCGAGCTTCTGCAAAGTTGGTCTCATCCAGTCCGAGGCAAAGCCCATGATCCGTAGACGCTCGGGCCCGCTCAACCATCGAATCCCATCCGTTGGCTTGAACGATGAGGCCGGAACCACTGATATCGATTTGGCTGGCAGCCGATCCGGCAAGCAATGTAGGAAAAGCTCGCCTGTTTTGTTCCGCGCCCGTCGGTTCATGAACAGCGTCCATTGATTCGGCGTCAGCCAGCAACTCAATGGGGGGATGTTCATGAAGGCCGGCAATAATGAAAACCCTACGGCGCCTCGTGGGAACTCCGAAGTATTGAGCATTAAGCACCCGCCAATATCCCACATACCCGCATTCGGCAAGCGTTGAAATGACTGCCTGGAAGTCTTCGCCATGGTTGCAAGAGAGCAGCCCCGTGACGTTTTCAAGGACCAGCCAGCGAGGCTGAATTTCACGGGCAATCCGGCAGACCTCGTAGAACAGTCCGGACCTTTCCCCTGCCAATCCGCGCTGTTTCCCCATGGTGGACAAATCCTGGCAGGGAAAGCCGCCGACGAGGACAGCAACGGGGGCAAGGTTGTGGGCGCCGATGCTTCGCACATCGTCGAATTGCCTGGCGTGCGGGAAACGGTCGGCGAGGACAGCCCTGCAGACGGGGTTGATTTCGACTTGCCAGACGGTACGGAATCCGGCGTTCTCGAAGCCGATGTCGAATCCGCCGATTCCGGCGAAGAGGCTACCGACCGTGGGTTGTGTTGTGGTTTGTTGGCCATGCATGAGCATCCTTGCTTTCGGACGCTCGCGGGCGTGCTGGTGATGGGCTCGCGGCCCGGAGGTGATTGATCGTCCCGCAGCGCGGGCACTTAATGCTAAGTTCGATGTAGCGGCCTTCGGCCAGTTTGCGGGCGCAGTGGCCGCAGCGGATGTCATCCAATTTGTTCGTCATGTCTCTGCAAGTGCTAATAATCCCGCTAAACTGTCGGCGCTTTCTGCGCAGAAAGTGACAGCCTCGGGTTGGCTTGCAGGCATACTCTGCGGGTCAGCTGGCCGGCCGGGTGTTCGCAGCACCCGGCTGGTCGCTGTCTCTCTTACTTACTTCTCCCTACCCTTACTCCAGCTGCAGTTCTGCCAGCACACCCGGGCGGTTGCACAGCGGTAGCGGGTTGGATTGGGTGTGGAGGTCCACACCCCGGTCAAAGTCGGTGTTTTTGATCTTGGCGTAGTACGGCTCGCCGTTGGTACCGACTGCTTCCAGGAAGTCCCCTGGGGCGTCGTAGAGGCGGAAGGTGTTCATGGTGCCCAGCGGTACGACATGGCCCCGGTTGGCCTCGACCAGCGTCCGGGTCGCGCCTTTGGCATCCGGCACCTCGCCGTTGTATTCCTCGAAGATGAGCCCGCCGAACTTGAAGCCGCTGCGGGTATCCCCGCCGATGTTCTCCTGGGCGGCGGCCCAGCCCTGGAACGCCTTCTCGACGTTCGGGTGGCTGGTCAACGCGTCGAAGAAGTCCGCCCCGACCCAAACCTTGATGCCGTTGGTGGTATCGCCCAGCAGGTTCTTCTCCACGTGGCGGCACACTTCCATGCAGGCCTTCTTGACGTTGAATGTGCCGTCGGACAGCTTGAACTTGATCACCTTCTTGGTGATGCCGAATTCCTTGTACAGGTCGTACAGCAGTTCTCCCTCGCCATCGAGAATCTGCCCCTTCACTGCGCCCAGCATCATCCATTCCTGGGTGACGTCGTGGCGGGTCTTCATCTCCTGCAGGTGATCGTTGACCACCGAGGCCACGTCGGCCACCGGATCGGTCGACCCGAACGCACGGCTCCCCAGCAGGGTGGCCGCCAAGATGGTGTCGTCGTGCGGGATATGCGGCACGCCGAAGTAGCGCACGGCACGAGGGTTCGCCTTGGTACGGCTGCCCGCCGAGCCCAGCTCCTTGGTGGCCAGCAGGTGGATGCGGCCGTTGGCGTATTCCAGCGCCACGGTGCGAGTGTTGATCCCGGAGCGTTTGAAAATCCCGCTCTTGCCCACCTTGCTGTAGACGTTGGGCAGCAGCTTGATCGCTTCGGTCAGGCTGGCCACGCCAAACGCGGGGTTTTTCAGGATGTCGGCGATATTTTGCGGCATGGTGGTGTTTCCTTATCCTTATATGGGGTGCGTTACGAGCGTTCGGTGAGGCGGATGCCGCGTTGCGACAGCTCTCGCACGACCTTGCGGTAGATGGCGGCAGTCGTGGCTTGGGCGGAGGCCAAGACCAGCAGCTCGTCCAGGGCCACCAGGGCCGCCCCAGCGACGATCTCGACCGGGCGCGAGGTCACGCCGGCCTCGGCGGCCGGGATGTCTCGCGGCACGATGCCGAGCAGGATGGCCGGCGGCGCGGCAGCCGGATCGATCCAGGGCACCGCCAGCTCGTCATCGAGGGCGGCGACACCGACCAGAGTGCCGGCCGCCAACGCGGCCGGCCCCACGTCGACCAGCTCCCGCGACAGGCGCGGGTCTTCCACCAGGGCGATACCGGGTAGCAGTTGTTCCATCACGGTAGGCATTCAGGATTCCTTTACTTGGCGGCCGCACGGGCCTTGGCGTTGGCGATCAGCGGGTTGGTGTCCTGGCGTTCCTGCAGGGTGTTGGCGGCACGCTGGGTATTGGCCGGCGCGGCAATAACCGGGGCGCCCGCCACGAATTGCTTGAAGGCGGCCAGGTCGGCGCTGGCCTGGGCACGGAAATAGCCCCGGTTGGCCGGCGCCACCTTGCCGTCAGCGATAGCTTGATCGACTACCTGGTCGATCTCGGCTTCCTTGCTTTGCTGCTGCTGGGTGGACAGCGCATTGGCCACGCGCTCGTACTCGGAGCGCGGCACAAACTGGGTCAGCACGCTGTTGGCCACGGTCTGCAGGTCGGCCGACTCGGCTGCGCCCGTTGCCTTGCGCAGACTGTTCAGCGCGGTCTGCGTCGCCGTCGCCTTGCCTTGCAGCTCTTTGGTGGCCGCCAGAGCCGCCGCTGCGTCAGCACCGGCCTCCAGCCCCAGCAATTCATTCAGTTGTTTCAGCAGTTCCACGCCAGGTTCCTCCATTGAGTTGAGCGCACGTAAAAACAGGTTGGGTACGTTGGTCAGCCCCACCGAGACCAGCTTCACGATCCGGCCGGTAGCGTCGTAGTCGAACACGGGTGACAGGTAGCGGTAGCGACGGCCGGCAATGTCCTGGGCGGCCTCGGCCAGCCACTCGACCCGCCCCCAGATCGCCCCGCTCCGCTCTTCCAGTTGCTTGATCCAGCCGGCGGCCTCGGCCTTTTGGCCGGTCTGCAGCACCACGCAGGACTGATGGTCGTAATCCACCACCGGCTCGATGCCGGTGGCCTGGTCCGAAATGAACGCCTGCAGGATGAGCGGGATGTCGCTGAACCAGGGGCCGCGACCATCCCGGCCGGTAAATCGCCCGGCCGGAATCAGCTCGACCCATTCCGGCACCTCGGCGGGCAAATCGATGGTCAGCGCGTTGATGGCCCGCCCTGATGAGAACAAGGCGTTGATGGCTCGGTGGAGTGGGGTCGTGTTCATGGCCCGCATTGTGAGCGGGTCGAGTTCGGGCAAAACGGGGGAAAGGGTTCGGTAAGCCGCGAGGTGGAGTGACGGCGGGCTACGGTGATGGCGTTAAAAGGCCGTTAAATCGGCTCAGGCACGGCTCGTAATGGTATTGGCATACATCGACCCTAGTGGCATGATGAACGCGTTGCAGCGGCAGTTTTTGTGGTTAGGACCTCAGTGGCCTCGCGTCATCATTCTGACTTCAGAACTTGGTTGATTTATGTTCCGTCACAGCAGATGCACCAAAGTGCCACTTGAATCCATAGTGATGCAACCATGAATAAGCCAAGGTCTCTTGGGTTACTCAACTGCGGCCAAGACTCTTACAAATTGGCACGTAAACTGACAATAGACGTTACTTTAGTCAGTCTAAGCTAGCGGGACACAACACGAGCATTTTTCATGAATGATATCGATTTTGCGCTTTTCATCTCGCCTAGGATCGGAGAGCTTTACAAATCTGCAAAGGAAAACAGCTCGGAGCTCCCTGATTATTCCTTGGGACGTTTGAGAGGCTTGTGCCATCTAGTCTGTGAGCTGATCGCTGAGAAAGGGGGTCTTAGTTCGTCAGATGGGGGCGACCTTGATCAGAAAATTTATCGGCTGTTCAAAGAACAACTGATCAATTCAGAAACCATGTCAAAGTTACATCAGCTACGGAAGAATGGAAACACAGGGGCCCATCCAGAAAAATTCTACCTGACCAAGCAGGGCTTTACAGCTCTTTGTGAACAGTCAATGAACATCACTAGGGAGTTGCTTCATGTTACCTATCAATTGTGCCACCCTGGGTCCCCCGTGCCACATTACGATATTTCGGCCCAAGTTAGTGATGGATTAAAAGAGATTTGCTATCAAGCCATGATTGGGGCCGACCCCGAAGCAAGGTACATGGCAGGAAAGATATTTAAAGACAAAGTAGATGGGTTGAAACTGGAATCCCAGAAGGCTCTTGAGTCAGGGGATATTAGTTTTCATAACTTTGATATTCAGTCTTTTCGGGAACAGGCTGTCTTCTGGTTCAGATTGGCATCGGCCAATGAGGAGCATGCCCCTTCAATGTTTGAATACGGTGCCGCTCTTGCCAACGGCTTTGAAGGCGAAGACAAAATAGCGATAGGTGAGAATCTTATTTGCAGGGCCAGCAGGCTTGGCAATGCCGATGCTCATGCCTTCATTGGTTGCTGCTACATGTTCGGATCTAAATTGTTTGACGTTGACCCAGTGGAAGCCCGCAACCATTTTGAGTTGGCTGCGATGGAGGACCACCCGACAGCTTTGATCAATCTCGGGGCGATGTACGATAAAGGAATGGGTGGACCGGCAAACCCGCAAGCCGCATTTGACTACACGCGCCGAGCCGCAGAGGCCGGCTATCCGGAGGGGCAATACAATCTGTTTGTTCACTATTTAAATGGGATCGGGGTTGATAAGGATGAAATCACTGCATTGAATTGGCTGACCAAAGCAGCTGAACAGGGTTTTCCCACTGCAATGTTCACCCTGGCTAAATTTATCGCGGAAGGGCGTGTTGAAGGAAAGGGAAGCGATGATGCAGAATCGCTTTACTTGGGCTGCTTGAAATCTGGGCAACTGGGCAATGAGGTCCTCTATGAACTTGCTCAAGTCTATATAGCCAAGGGGGCGGATTATGAAGATCTGATAAAAGCAGCCAACTTGCTTCAAAAGTGCTATGAACGAGAAGGAGGGAAAAGTGAGCTTGCCCAACAATGTTGGAAGCAATCCCCGCCCCTAGTGAGTCAAATTAGGAATGGCTTTGCTAGGAATGCAGCAAGCGATTCGATCATGGAAAGCGCGATAATCGTATTGAGCTACTTTGATTCCATGGGCCATCCTGTCAAAAACCGTCAAGAGCAAAATAGAAAATTTCTCGACAATTTGTACAAATTTCGAGAAGCCCGCGATCTCAGTGAAGATAAAAAAATAGAGCTTGCCGGTCAGCTCTTCATCCCTGGAATGTTATTTGCCACCCCTAAATCAACGGTCATTCCATTCGCCAGAAAAAGCGAGAAAATCGGACGTAACGATCGATGCCCATGTGGTTCAGGGAAAAAATTTAAAGTTTGCTGCGGGAGATAGTTGGCAAGTCACTTTGACCTGGCATTACAAGCCTCGCTTCGTATTCAGCTGAACAAATCAAGTGTCCCCGATGTCGGTGGCGCTTTGTTCGTTTTCGGCGCGGGCTCCGCCAGCATCTGCTCGGCGGGGTAGTTCGTCAGGCAGCTTCGCGCTATTTCCGGGTCACGGCACGCCAGCCAGTCCTGGTAGTGCTCGGGCTCAATGATCACCAGGTTGCGCTTCTCGTCGCCGGGCTTGTGCATGCGTCGCATCAGTGGGTGATCGTCGGCGTTGATGGTGACCTGGGAAAAGGCATGGCTGATCGAGCCATCCTCCTCCGGCCAAGCACGCCAGATGCCAGCCACGGCAAAGGGTTGGCCGCTGGCCAGTCCGATACGCCAGCGCTCGGCCTTTCCGCTTTCATAGCACGGTTCAAAAAAAAACTGCATCGGTACCAGGCACCGTCGGCCGGCGTGCCAGGACTGATTATAGGTGCGCAGCTGGCCGATGGTTTCCGCCCGGGCGTTCATCGTGGAGAGCCGGATGCCAAGCGGCATGTGGCGCTTCGGCACAAAACCGTAGTTGGCCAGCAGTGCATGGGGGCCGCTGCCGTTGTCGATGATGATCGGGGCGATGTAGTCCTGCCAGACCTCTAGCGGCCAGTCCAACTGTGGCGGCTCCACATCAAATAAATCGAGGAGTTGTTGGCGGGTGGGTGGAATGAAGTTGACACACATGCCGCCAGTATAGCGTTCACGATTGTGCTTGGCCTTGCTTTTGATTTCGTACACAATCAAAAGAGTTCTGGAGCACATCATGATCGATACCCTTTTCACCCCCGCCAGCGACCCGCCATCCCTGGCATTACCCGTGTATGGCTCGCGCGTGCCGGCGGGCTTTCCTTCGCCCGCCGATGACTACCTGGAGACGGCGCTGGACCTGAACCAGTACCTGATCGAAGATGCTGCCGCCACCTTCATGGTACGGGTGTCCGGCGACAGTATGCTCGGCGCTGGCATTAGTGACGGCGACGTCCTCGTGGTCGACCGCAGCATCCCGCCAGCGCATGGTCAGATCGTGCTGGCCGCCGTGGATGGAGAGTTCACTGTCAAGCGGCTGCACAAGCGTAGCGACCGCGTGGCGCTGCTCCCCGAAAACCCCGCCTACCCGCCCATCGAATTGCACAACGGCCAGGAGCTGCAGGTTTGGGGCGTGGTCACCGGCTGCATTAAGAAATTCCTGTGACCACCTTCGCCTTGGTCGACGGCAACAGTTTCTATTGCTCCTGCGAGCGAGTGTTTCGTCCCGACCTGGACGGCAAGCCCATCGTGGTGCTGAGCAATAACGACGGCTGCGTGGTCGCCCGTTCGGCGGAAGCCAAGCAGTTGGGAATCAAAGGCTTTGTGCCCTACTTTGAAATTGCGGCCCTATGTCGGCGTCACGAAGTCGCCGTCTTCAGCTCCAACTATGTGTTATATGGCGATATGTCCAGACGCATGATGACGGTACTGGCACGCTGGGGCATCGAGCAGGAGGTGTACTCTATCGATGAGAGCTTCATCACACTGGACGGCATCCCTGACTTGCGTGACTACACCGCCCGTATCCGGGCTGATGTACTGCAGCGCGTGGGCATCCCCACCTGTGTCGGCGTCGGATCGACAAAGACTCTCGCGAAGTTGGCCAACCACGTGGCCAAAGTGCATCCCCAATGCAAAGGGGTGTTTGCCTGGGATTGGCTATCTCAGCACTACCAGGATCAGCTGATGAGCCGGATGTCGGTGGGGGAAGTGTGGGGCATCGGGTGTCGGATAGCTGAGAAATTGTCCCACATGGGCATCACGACAGTACTGCAGCTCATGCGGGCAGACCCACGCGCTATCCAGCGGCAGTTCAGTGTGGTAGTGGAGCGGACGATAGCCGAGTTGAATGGCGTCAGCTGCCTGACCCTGGAGGACGTGGCACCGGACAAACAACAGATCATCTCCTCGCGGTCCTTTGCTGAACTGGTGACCGACTTCGATACGTTGGCCAGTTCCATCTCCCACCATGCCAGTCGTGCGAGCGAGAAACTGCGCTTACAGCACAGCGCGGCCCGGCTTGTGGGGGTGTCCATTAGAACGAACCCTTTCCGCGAACAAGACCTGCAATACCACGGATGGACGGTAGTGCCGCTCGTCCACCCATCGGCCGACACCATCGAAATCACCCGGGCAGCAATGGCCGGGCTGCGGGCCATCTACCGGGAGGGGTTTTCCTATAAGAAGGCGGGGGCCGTGCTGATGGAAATCGGCCCTGCCGGCATCGATCAGCAGGACCTGTTCGCCCCGCTGCCAGATCCGCGCCGAACCGCGCTGATGGCTACAATGGACCGCGTGAATCGGGACTTTGGTCACGGAACGCTACGCCTGGCGTCGGAGGGGCTGACGCGGGACTGGGCGATGCGGCAAGAAAAAAGGTCGCCAAGGTGGACAACCTGTTGGGATGAGTTGCTGATAGCTCACTAACTAAGGTCTGAAATCGGCCAGAAGCGGATATTGTCCACCTGCCTTGAAGCAGACATTCACGTGCCATGCGAGTATGCTATCTGACTGATATGCTGGCTTTCAGGCTCATTTAATAGCACCTACTCGGCGCTAGATTGCCTGGAGACCCCGCGACGGCAAGGAGTTGAGACTAAATGGAGGTCCCGGCTTAGGGAGATTTCGGACCGAGCTAGGGCGTATGCTCCTCCAGAGGGCCGAGTACGCTTTCTGCTAGTCGACTGAGCAACCACAGGACGTTTTATCCATAATAGTTAATAAGAAATCCGCCTATAAAATGAAAGTAACGATCAATAAAAACCACAAATCCATACCGGCCAACATATTCTTTGACATACCAAAATTCTGCATAATTACAGGAAAAAATGGAAGCGGGAAAAGCCATTTACTGGAAGCAATATCGAATAGTCAGCTATCAACCATTACAGACTCCGGGCTAACACTAACAAAAGTCCAGCTAATCGGATTTGGTGGGCTTAACCCCCAAATTGATGAAGCCTGTGACCCGCAAAATCTTATCCAGATCACAAAAAACTGGTGGAGTCAAATAGAGGAGAAGCAAAGATTACTCAAGCAAGCCAAACAAAATGGCGACATAATCACCGACCCTATCACGCAATTCTTACCAAGGTGGGGGCAAAACCAGCCTCTCACCGCAGTTGCAGCCAGCATTACAAGCAAGCTGTCTAAACCGTTTGAGGACTTGTGCGAAGACGATATTTACTACAACCTTAGCATTGCAGAATCCAACCAAGGCACCATGTTCGCCTCGCAATTGGCGCTCATATTCAAAACCTACCACCTCAGATACACCAAAAATCAATTCAAACAATATCTCAACGAAAAAAACAAAACAAACTTTCCGACCCTCACTGATGAAGAGTTTTTGCAGAAATACGGCCCAAGACCATGGGACTTGGTTAATGAAATACTCTCAAAAGCGGGACTCACATACGAGGTGGTGAGTCCAGAGCAAATTGACATAGATTCAACTTACAAGTTGCGATTGATAGATAGGGTAAATAACACCGATATTTCTGCTAATGATTTATCGACTGGCGAAAAGGTACTCATGTCGCTAGCGCTCGCCATTTATAATACACATGAATCAACAGGTAAACCGGAGGTGCTGATTCTCGATGAGCCTGACGCCCCCCTTCACCCCCAATACTCAAAATTACTGATTGAGACGTTGCGGGATATTGTTGTAGATAAAGCCGATGTAAGAGTTATTGTTACCACGCATTCGCCATCGACTGTGGCTATGTGTCCAGATAACGCACTGTTTGAAATGAATAGAGCAACAAGAACACCAGAAATGATTAGCGTCAGCCGAGGCATTGAGGTACTGACCGAGGGCATACCGCATCTTAAGGTGTCAATTGAAGAAAGACGTCAAATATTTGTTGAAAGCAAATATGATGTTATTTACTTTCAGAAACTATTTCAAACCATAAACAGATTTAATCCGCTCGGCTATCAGCCGATATTTCTTGAGCCTCACAGTGGAACATCTAACTGTACTGATGTTGAGTTAATCACAACCCGGCTTCACGAAGCTGGCAGTGATTTGGTTCGTGGCATCATCGACTGGGATGGAAAAAAAACAGATCGCCACCCGGTCTACGTGCTCGGCGGAGGCAGAAGATATTCCATTGAAAACTACATTCTTGACCCAATTTATGTTGCTCTTTCACTTGTCAGAGCGGGGAAAAAATCATTAAGTGACTTTTCTGTAATCGATTTGCACACGTACGTTGATGCAGCAAAATTGACGGAGCACGATGCGCAGAATATGGCAAACAAAATATTTGCATCTACTGCAGTCCCGCTTGGCGAGAAAACCCAATCCACCCTCCATAATGGCTGGGTTGTCGAGCTACCAAAGGCTTTTCTTATGATGCGAGGGCATGATTGGGAGGCTCTTTTACTAAAAAATATTCCTGAACTAAATGCCATATCCAGCAGAAATGGAGATGCGGGACTAAAGCTTGGCATACTTCAAACAATTGAAGAATTTCCTCAGTTTTTGCCTGTCGATATTTCTGAAACCTTGTCAGTGATCAGGTGAGGAACGATTCATTCAAAACCTTAGGCGAACCACCAGCATCCCGCACCTGTTGCTGCCTCCCGTGCTTCGCCCCCGCCCCGCTTATCGTGGGTGTTGAACAGACACTTTCATTACTCAAGACTGGCGACTTTGGGTCTCTACCTGCTCCATAATCTATTCAAATACTCCCCCAACACTGCCCGCAGCTCCGCCTCCGCCGCCGGAGCCAGCTGGCCGGTTGCATCCACCGGCAGATAGGACCGCGCCGGGAGGTACACGCTGAGCCCCCTCCCCGCCTGGCCACCGAACTGCTGGATGGCGGCATAGGCGTCCAGGCCGTTACCCCAGGGGCCGAAAGTCAGGCTGTCGGCCGAGGCCTCGTAGCTGAAGGCGTACTGGCGCAGGTTGCCGGTGTGCCCCTGCAGAATCTTCTTAGCGACCAGCACGGTCTGGCCTCGCTTTGACAACGAGCCGTCCTTCTTAAAGTTCTTGGCCCCGCCGGCCTGGACGTAGTTGGCCAGGGTGTCGGGGGCGTTCGGCTCCCAAGGCGTACCATGCCAGTCCGCCTGCTCGGTGAAGCGTTCGTCAGTCTCGCCCTTGGCCCACTCGGCCCAGTCCAGCAGCGCCGGGCGCAGGTTCTGGCCCCGGGCCAGTAGGGTGTCCAGGGCGGTCTGGATGGTGTTGGAGATGACATTGATCTCAAAGGTGTTGTCGCTCATACTTTCCCTACCGCACTGGAATACGTGAAACAGCGCATGTACGTATGGCAATCCCGGAAACGGGCGTGCCCACGCTGGGGGTGGCGTCCAGCCGGTGCGGCTTCCCTCTTATTGAATCCGGCGGTATTGCGCCGGGTTGTCCAGATCGTTCAAGCGGGCATAGCCCAGCGTCGTCAGCGTGTTGGTCTGAATCGTTCTCCGCTTGCCCGTGGTGTCGCGTTCTTTGGCGCGATAATTGGCACTCACCACCGCCTTGACGTAACGCTCCCCCTCCTCGGCCGGGTAGATCAGTAGGTACACCGGCAAGGGCTGGCCATTGTCCAAGGCCTGATAGATCCGCTCAGGCTGGAACATCCCGGCCACGGCGTTGAGGGCATCGGCTTCGCTGACCCGTTTGTCGGCCTTCCCTCCCCCATCCCGTAGCGCGTGCTTGATCTCGCTGTCGTCGACCGAGATCACGGCGGTTGCCAGCTCCTCGCCGGCCTCGCGCTCGATCCGCTCGACCATGGCCGGCGATAGCGCGCCGACGTGGAGGCGCTGCTTGGTCGGCCGGTACGCGCCCGGTTCGGGGTAGATGGTGTTGACCAAGGATTTCCAGGGGCCGTTGATGAGGGTGTCCAGCGCGCCGACATGCTCGACCGCGCTCTGCACAGCGGCGGCCCCGATCCGTGCCGAGGTGGCGGCGGCCTTGTTCAGTAGCAGCTGGCCGAGGTAGGCCTGCCCGGGGGCGTGGTCCCAACCGTAGTCGATGCCCTCGGGGACCTGGACCGGACCGTCCGGGGTGTCGTGCTCCACGTACTGGATGGCCGGCGCGGTGTCCGGCCCGGACTTGCCGTACTTCTCGCGCAGCTCGCACTCCGACACCGCGAATACCTTGCACTGGCAGCCCCAACCGTTGGGCGTGTAATGCGTGTGCCACCACGGGTCGTTGGCGCGCAGGATCAGGCCGTGCCAGGACACATGTTGCGGGCGAGGCCGCAGCACCGAGTCACTATGGCGGTAGCGCCAGTACGGGCGAGCCTTGAGCATGTCAGGGTCGGTCATCTGCTGCCAGCGGCCGGCGGCGTAGCTGGTGGACAAGTTGGTCTGGTAGATCACCCGGGTACGCCAGTCGCGGCCGCCTTGATAGTCCCAGCCGTGCTTGGCCACGATGTCGTCGAACTGGCGAAGGAAGTCCGCCAAGGTGGCCTTGCCGGCAATCGCCTGGTCGACGGCCTGGCGCAGGTCTTCGAGCAGGTCGGCCTTCATCGCCCCGGCCACGACGAAGGAGCGGTCGTGGGCCTGCTTCATGATGTCGGTCCAGGCCGCCGTCGGCAGGTTCAGCTTCTGCCGAAAATAGTCCTGCTGGGTTGGCCAGGGCTGCTTGATGACGGCCGTCAGGCCCAGCTCATCGGCCATGACTCACCTCGTAGCGGCCGGCGAGCGTCGCCAGGCTGAAGGCGGTGGCCATCACGTCCTGCAGCTGCTCGCTGGGCAGGTCGCCGAAGGCGGTCAGTAGCCAGTCGCGGAAGGTCTCCAGATCGGGGGCATCGTCCAGTGCCTGGCGGATCACCGCCAGCATCCGGTCCAGCGGCGAGCCGGCCGCCTCGGCCAGTTGCGTGACCAGTGGGTCGACGTCGCCGCCCTCCCCGGTGGGCTGCCGGCTGTTGGCGGCGCGGTAGCGGTTCATCGCCTGTTGTGGCTGGCTCAGGTCCACCGGCACCAGGATGGCCTCGCCGGGCTTGGGCGGGGTCAGGCCGAAGCGGGTATAGGCCGACTCCTGGCTGACCGGTAGTCCGGCTCTCACGAGTTTGTCCACCACACCAGCCAGCGCGGTCAGGTCCTCCGGCTTGTTGATGCGCAGCCGGATCTTCGGGTAGGCGGCTTGCGGCCCCAAGTTGAGGTCGACCACCGGACGCACATAGTCGCGGCTGAGCGTGCTTTCCAGCTCGGCCACGTCCGATTCCAGGATGTCCTCGCGCACCTCGTTGTGCACCTTGCCCAGGGCGTAGGCCCCGCCGCCGCCGTCCCCGGTGTTGGTGGACAGGGTCTGGCCCAGCACCACCTTGCTGATCTGTTTGTCGAAGTACGCCGCCAGCCGGTCGTAGATGTCGACCGAGGCGGTCTTGTTGCCGGCGTCGACGAACTCGATCTCCATGTTCTTGGGAATCGCCGCCGCCGCATCGGTGCCGAGCTGGCGCAGCGCCATCAACAGGCTCCCGATGTCCTCGGCGGTGGCGCTGCTGTCGTACTTGCCGACGCGCAGCGGTTGGCCGTAGGCCTCGGCGAACACCACCCAGTCCTTGATGGCGTAGTTCGAAAACAAAAACGCCCACGCCGCCATGCGCGCCAGCCCGCCGCGCATCAGCACCCCGGACTTGGCCTTCACCTGGTGCACCACGAACTTGTAGGGCGCCAGCGGCTCGCCGCCGGTGTGCAGGTCGGAGCGCAGAAACAGCGTGTCCGGCGCGGTCTTGCGGGTAGTAAACCAGTAGGGCTGCAGGTAGTTCAGTCCCTTCGGCATCCATTGCCGGGCGCTGGTCTCCCAGTCGATCTCGTGCACGCTAAAGCCCTTGCCGATGGCGTCCAGCAGGTCGAACAGGCTCTTGCGGATTGGGTCCAGCGCCTCTTCCACCAGTTGGGCGGCGGCATGACTGGCGGCATCCTCGCCGGCCGGCTCGACGTACAGTTCCAGCCCGACCAGGGCACGTTTGCGCGTGCTGAGTTCGGAGCCGTAGTGCAGGTACTTCTCCTCCATGTCCTCGGCCAGTTGCAGGTAGGCCGTGGCGTCGCCCTGGACGGCGTTGCGCAGCAGCCGGCCCAGCTCTTCCGCATCCAGCCCCTGCAGGCTGGCGGCGGCGACCTGGCGCACGCCGGTGGTGGTGGGCTGGACCAGGGTGGTTTTTAACAGTCCGGTGTCGATGGGTTGGCCGTCCGGCCCGAGAATGCGCGGCATGTGTTGCCTTTCTTGTGGTGTTACCAGGTACCCCGGCCGAAGCGGGTGGAGCCGGCGAAGCCGTTCCGGCTGATCCCCTTGTAGCCCCGAGTAGCCAGGGGCTGGGCGTCGATTTCGCGGCTGGCGAACCAGGCCAGCGCCAGCGCCACGGCGACGTCACCGTGGCGTTTGCCCTTGTCCTCGCCACTGCCCTTGCTGCGGGTCTCCGGCACGCGGGGCACGCCACCGACGATCTTGACGGCGCGCAGATCGGCCAGCACGTCGGCGTCCTGGGGCAGGTTCTGCAGGTCGCCGTCCTCGAACGCCGCCTTCAGCGGCGGCATGTGCTCGCGGTACCAGCTTTCCGTCAGCATCACCTGGCGGATACGGTCCTCGCCGTAGCGCTGCAGGGCGAATTCGGCCAGGAACTGGCCGTTGCCCCGGGCATCGAACGCGCCCCCGGCAAAACGCGGCAGGCCGTCCAGCAGGTAGAAGGCGATCTGTTCCTGCTGCCGG
This sequence comes from Pseudogulbenkiania sp. NH8B, assembly GCF_000283535.1. Classification (GTDB taxonomy): domain Bacteria; phylum Pseudomonadota; class Gammaproteobacteria; order Burkholderiales; family Chromobacteriaceae; genus Pseudogulbenkiania; species Pseudogulbenkiania ferrooxidans. The sequence continues at coordinate 2,181,041 of NC_016002.1, read as the reverse complement.
AACGGCACGTTGCGCAGCTCGACCACGAACGGCACGCGGCGGGTCAGGTTTGGCTGCTCGATCAGCGGGACATGCACGGTGAGGTCGCCGGAGCGGGCGAAGTCCTCGCCGTTGAACGAGCGGGCACCGGCCGGCAGCTTGGCCAGCTCGGGCGCCAGCGTGGCCTCCAGCCACTCCTGGCAGTCGGCGGCGCGCAGCGGGTCGGGCTGCAGCTCGTAGCCCGGCTTGCACTCCCAGCGCAGCACCGGGGTGTCGGGCGACATGCGCGATTCGATCAGGGCACGCGACAGCCAGGCCCCGCCCGAGTTGGCCGGCACGCAGTCCAGCTCCTCCTCGGCGCCGTCGCCGTAGAAGGCGTACACCCCGGCCATCCATTCGGCCTCGTCCTCGGCCGACCAGTCCTTGCCCAGGCGCAGGCAGACGCGGCGGTACAGGCCGTCGGCCACCGCCTCCTGGAAGGTGACGCGATGCACGGTGCCCTTGCGCTTGCCGGCGCGGATGTCCTTGATCAGGTCGTTGAATGGGTTGTCGTCGCCGTTGTGGGTGGAGATGACGCGCACCCGGCCGCCCCAGATCAGCATGGCCAGGGCGGCCTTGAGCAGCTCATCCAGCTGGTCATGGAACGCCGCCTCGTCGATCACGATGGTGCCCTGGCGGCCACGCAGGTTGGACGGCCGGCTGGTCAGCGCGACGATGCGGAAGCCCGAACCGGGGAAACGGATGGTGAAGGTCTTGATGTGCTTGTCGTCCTCGTCGTCCTCCCACAGCCCCTCCTCGATCTCGGAGGCGGCGTAGTTGAACACCCGCGCCCACATCGCGGCCGCCTGGACGTACTCGATGGTCATGTCCTGGTTGTACGCGATGTAGTAGACGTTCTGTCCCCCGGCGGTGCGGCTGGCGGCGGCGGTCAGCACGTTGTCGGCGGCCTCGCCCCAGGTGAGGCCGGTGCGGCGCGACTTCTCAATGACCTTGAGTGGCGAGGTGTCGGCCACCCAGCGCTGCTGGTAGCCCATCAGCGCGGCCGGGATGGGCGACAGCGCGGTGTCGGGGAGCTGGGCGGGAACGGCGCTCATCCGGCGATCCCCAGGATCTCGCGGCGCAGCTGTGCCACCGAGTCGGCCGACAGCCCGCCCTTGCGGGCGATTTTCTCGACCGAGGCGGCGGCCGCCTCGGCACGGGCGCGGACCTCCGACTGCCACTTCTTCTGCACCACGCTGGCCCGGCCCAATTCGGCCACGGCCTTGGCCACCTTGGACAGGTCATATTTGTCGTCCTGGCTCATCAGCAGCTTGAACAGATGGTCTTGAACCAGGCGCATCAACGCCTCGTTGACCGATCCTTCCTCATCCGGCGCCGCCTGGACCACGGCACGGGCCTGCTCGGACGACTGCCGCAACGCGGCCAGCTTGTCTTCGAACTCCTGGCCATAGCGGTTCAGTGCTGAGCGGCTGACCTTGTACCCCCGCTCGGCCAAAGCCTGTTCTAGCTCTTGGTAACCGCTGAAATTGCTTTCGACCAGGGCGGTATCGAGCCAAGCCTTCACCTCGGGTGGGAGTTGAGCGACTTTGGAGCGCGGCGGCATCAGGCGCTCCAGTACTTCTCGGGCCGGGCGATGCCGGGCTGGCAGTCCACGGTGTATTCCGCGATGTCCACACCCAGGCGGGTCAGGTCGGCGAACCAGCGTCCGCCGGGCTCGCGCTCCAGCTTCACCAGCTGGCGGTCGGCCAGGTAGTCGAGTTGCAGGCGCACCTCGTGCGCGGTGGCATCCGGGTACAGCGCCTGCACCACCGACAGGATGACTTCCTCGTAGGCACCGACCGGGCGGGCGTTGTTCAACACCAGCAGGATCTGCCAGCGCATGTTCTCTCGGCGGATTTTCTGCAGATCGACGCTCATGGTTTGTCCTTCCAGATGGCTTCCAGCTTGTTGATCAGGTCGTTCTTCATCGCTTCACTGCGGCTATAGAGAGCGTCCAGCTTGGCCTCGATCAGGCTCTGGCCCCGGATGTAGTCCTCGCGCATGACGTAGCGCGACGGCAGCTCGGCGCGCATCGCCATCAGGTCGCGTTCCAGGCCGGCCACACGGTCCGAGGTGTGTTTCTCGGCCTCGGCCAGTGCCTTGATCGAGGCGGTGATGCGCTGGTCGATCTGGCTCAGCAGCAGCCGGCCAAAGGTGAAGACAAAGCCCAGGAAGCCGAGCAGCAGCCCGACCAGGTACCAGAAATCGACGGTAATCGTCACAGTCCCTCCTTGCGGCGCTCGTCGGCGCTCTCGCGATCAAATCGATCCATCGAATTCCCCCGTGGCGCGTTCCACCCAGAACAGGGCTTCGGCCAGCCGCTTGGCGGCCTCTTTGGCACACTCGGCGTTGCCGCCCAAGGGCGCGATCTGGTTGATCTGTGCGGCCAGCCGCGTGCTGGTCACGTCCAGCTCGCCCAGCAGGTCGCCCTGGGCGTTGATGCGTACTCCCTCCGTCGTCATGACGACTCCTTGGCATAGAGGCTGATCCAGGTGTCCAGCTGGCTCTCCAGCTGCAGGCACCACGTGCCGTAATCGGCTGAATGGGCTAGGAGGTCGGCCGGTGATAGCCCGGTACCGGCGGCGCGGGCTTGATCGGCTTTTGCCGCATTTCCGGGGTCGGCTGCGGGCACACCTGGATCACCCGGGGTGCGGTAGCCGAGGTTGGCGGCGTAGAGCCGCAGGCTGACAGGGCCAAGGCCAGTAAAACGGGGACCATCGGAGCGGACCGCATCGGCAATCCTTTGCTTGAGTTGATGTTGAATGCCGGTGAGTTGGGCGCGGGTCTGGATCAGCTCCCAGCCCAGCTGGTTGGCGTGGTCGGTCAGGCGCTGCTGCTCGGTCAAGGCCTGGCCCAGCTCGGCCGCCTTGGCGTCGGAGAGGTGCCGCAGATCCTGCTCATGGCTGGCGCGCAGGTTGGCGATCACGGCCTCGTGGCTCAGATCACTCTGCCAGCGGCCGATTCCGTAGCCAGTCAGCAGCACACCGCCAAGAGCGGTACCGATCAGCAGCGGTTTGATGTTGAGATCAAGCATCGGAAGCTCCCTTGGTGCGCCGGGTAGCAATCCAGCTACGGGCGGCGGAGTAGCAGCCCAGCGTGCCCAGGTAGGTCAGCCAGACGTCGGCCCCGAGCGTGCCCTGGACGCCCTGGTAGACGAACAGGCCGGTGGCCGAGGCGCAGGCCACGTTGGCCCACAGCTTGGTGTGCGACAGGCGGCCGGTGGCGGGGTTGGTGACGAGGTCGGAGAGGTGCATGCCTTACTCCACCAGGTGACCCGCCAAGGGCTGCATGCCGCCCTTGAGCCAGTCGGCGACGTTGAAGCCGGGGCAGGTTTTTAGCCACTCGGAGGGCTCCACCGTGCCATCCCCGTCCGTGTCGGGTGACAGGTCGCGGTGGCCCACGACACGGACGGCCGGAAATTTGGCGCGCAGCGCCTTCACCAGGCTGTGCAGAGCGTCCCACTGGGCGCGGGTAAAACGGTCGGTCCCGGCCAGGCAGAGGCCGATGGAGTGGGTGTTATGGCCCAGAGCATGGGCGCCGATCTCGTCCAGCCCGCGCCCGGTGCTCTTGCGACCGTCGCAGTCCAGCACGAAGTGATAGCCGATGCTCTTGAGATGGGGGTTGAACCGGGTGACGGCGGCCGGCTGACGACGGAAACCGCGTGTGCTGTGCCAGACGTCGATGATTCCGGCGGCCGTCTGGTGGCCGTCATTCTTGGCCAGCTGCTTGCCGTTGGGGCTGGCAGCGCAGTGAATGACGATCAGATCGATGGAACGGGGCATCACGCCTCCTCATGCTGAAAACATGGGGGCTATCGTAGAGAGCGATGGGGCGGGAACGGACCGGGAAAGGGTTCGGTAAAGCAGCACCCCGCCGGATGGCGGGGTGTGGGATGGTCGCGGTGGAGAGGGACTAGAAGAGTTGCCCCTGGGCTGCCGCTTCCGGCAGCAGCTCGTCGACCTTGCTCAGTATTTTTTCGAGGCGGCGGTCACAGAGGCGGTACTTGGGCACCAGGATATGATTGACGGTAGCGTTGTGCCCCAGCTCGCGGCAGTGACGGTCGTAATCGGCGCGGATGTTGGCGTCGCGTAGCGCCCGCAGCGCCGCCGCGCACTTGGGCACGTACAGGCGGGTGTTGCCGTACTGGCGGATCAGCACCTTGGCGGCCTCCACGCCCACCACCTCGGCCAGGGCCGCGAAATACTGCCCCTCCTGCTTGGCGGTTTTGGGGATCGGGAAATGCGTCCCGCCCAGCAGGTCGACCAACTTCATGGTCAGGTTCAGCCCGATCAGCCGCACCAGCTCGCGGGCGTTCTCCGGGAGCAGGTGCTGAGCGCGCGCGATGGCCTCTTCGTTCATTTTTCCCATGGTTCGGTTCCTCTGCCGTGGCGGCGTGCCTCGATTTCCAGTGCCACCATCAGGCTGCGCAGCTGGGCGAGGTCCAGCCAGGCCACCTTGTCTATCTGGTACATGCGTTTGGCCGTGGCGTCGGCGTACTCCCACGGCCGGCCGGCGTCGGCCAGTAGCGCCTCGACCTTGGCCATGTAACGTTCCCGCTCGTCGGTCGGCGTGGGACGCTTGCCGGCTTTTTGCGGGGGTTTTGGCACAAAGCCCAGGCGCTTCATCTCGGCCAGGGCACGGTCCAGCTGCGGCAGGGTGAGCGTCGTGCTGCTGGTCTTGCCCTCGCCCACCCGGGCCAGCATGGCGCGGTAATCCTCCTCGGCCATGCCGATCTGCTGCCGGGCGACGTGCAGCTTGCCGATCATGGCGCGGCGGCGGTCAGTCATCGAATCGTCTCCTTGAGTCCATGCACCCGTGAGTGGCCAAGCCGGGTTCAGAGGACGGCGCACCTCCAGTTGGGTTGGTCGGAGGCTGGCCACTCACGGCTGCATGGCGGGTTAAAACACGTTGCGGAGCCGGCCGGGTTAACGGCGGCCGGCTCGACACCGGGTTCTGAACGGTCGCGTCGGTTTAGGCGATGGCCTCTTTCAGTGCCTTGGAGGGGGTGAAGGTCACTTTGCGCTTGGCCGGGATCAGCACGGTTTCACCGGTTTTCGGGTTGCGGCCGTTGCGCTCCTTGGTCACCTTCACCTTGAACTTGCCGGTGCTGGCCAGGGTGATCTCGCCGCCGTTGCCCAGTTCTTCGTGGATGGTGCGCTCCAGCGCGTCGATGAAGCGCAGGGTGTCGGCCTTGGTGGCGTCGGCCTTGGCGGCCAGAGTGGCGATCAGTTCTTGTTTGGTCATGCTTTGCTCCTTGCTGATAAAAAAGTTGATGGCGTGCGAGGGTAATGGGGTGGCGTGTCGGGCTTACACGGCGGCCAGATCAAGACAAATCGGTTGCCATTGCTCGTTGGCGCCACCGCGTTGGTAGAGCCGGATATAGCCGGCCGTACCGTCGACCTTGATGGCGTCGTCCAGGGCCTGCATGGCCCGCTTCCAGCGCTCGTCGGCGATCTCCAGCCGGCGCAGCTCCAGAATGCGCTGTACCCGCAGGTCGCCGCCCCGATCCGACTCGAAGGCGCGGGTGACCAGGGCTTTCAGCTCCGGCACGGCGTCGGCGGTCCAGTCCTCCAGGCACGCGTCGATCAGGGCCTTCACCGCCTTGATGCGCTCGTCAAAGCTGATGCGGTCCTGGTAGGCGCGCACCACCTTGAGCGTGCCGTCGTAGCTGGTCAGCACGACGTTGCCTTTCTCGCCACCCAAGGCCACACCGTATTGCTCGGCACTGGTGGCGACCATCGCCGCCACGTCGGCGAAGGCGGTGCCCTTGAAGGCCTGCAGCTGCGTCTGCAACGCGAGGGCCTTGTCCACCAGCTGGCGCACGGTCTGGTCGCGCAGTTGGTCGAGGGGGGCCACCAGCTCCGGCGGCACCAGCCGGCCCTTGGCGTCGCGCCAGTAGCCGGCGGGGAGGGTTTGGTCTGTCTTCATGTTTTCCGGTTCCTTAATCCAACAAGTTGTTTAATCCTGGCCAGCTCGCCCCGGTTTCGTTGCAGCCGCTCGGGGGTGAAAAACTGCTCGGCCTGCGCCTCCGGGATCGGTCGCCGCGTCGCGGGTGACGGCGCGGTCACCGGGGGCGCCACCTGGACGGGTTCGGGCTCGGGAGGCGGGGTGACATCGGCGGCCCGTTCGTCCAGGTAGTCGTCCCACACCACGCGGCGCGCCTTCTTCCGGTCCATCCCCATCCGCACCAGCCGCTCCACCTCGTCGGCGAGCCGACTCCTGGTGTCAGGGTCCAGTTCAGTCGGCGCGGTCGTCATGCCTGGCGACCTTCATCCCGTTGTCGAGGACGGCGCGAATCAGCGGGGCGTTCTCCGGCGTGATCAGGCGGGTATCGATGCCCAGCTCGTGATACAGCCGGACCAGTTCGGCCACCGGCTCGGGGGCGTCGCGGCCGCTTTCGTAGCGGCTGCCGCCGGACTGGGTCACGTAAACCGGCCCCCAGAAATCCTGCTGGTTGAGGTCCTTGCTCTTGCGCAGTGCGCGGTAATCGATGCGTTGTTGATTGCTCATGGCTCTCCCCTTCTTCTTCAATGTCCAAACTCGGTCCACACGATGCGGCAGCCACCCAGCTGAAACTGCCCCTCGCGGTACGGCCCGAAGTGATCCATCTGGCCGTAGCTGAAGTACACCGCATCGCCGCTTTCGATCAGGCGTCGGCACTGACCGCAGGTCTGGATGCGGATGGTCGGCCGGGCCGGCGTTTCAAGCTCGACCTTCACCACGGTGAGGCCGCTCTGGCTCAGTGCCTCGATGGCGGCCGCGGCCTTGAAGGTGGCGGCCAGCATCAGGGCGTTGAACGGCGGGCGCTTTGGTTGAACGGCGTGCGAATCTTTGATTCGCTCAGCGATCGATTGCATCTGCATCTCAGTCCCCTTGCGGTCGGTTTGGGCAGCGCTGGCAGGCGCGCCAGTGGCCCAGCTTCATCGGGTGGTGTGTTGGCGCCGCGCCGAGAGCGACGCTCCGGCACTCTGCCAGCGGTAGGGTCTGCCCGGCATGCGGGCACTCGACCACGTCCAGCAAGGCAATCGCAGCCCGGGCGATGCGGTCGGGCGCCACCGGGTACTTGCCAGCCAACACCAGGCTGATGCTGGTGCGGCTGTAGCCCAGCCGGCCGGCAATGGCGGCGATGCTGGTGCGCTCCGCCTCGGCGCGCAGCAACTCCAGCCAGCGCGGTTCAGAGGTCGTCATGGTCGATCTCCTGCTGCCACACCACCTTGCCCAGGTTCGGGTCGTAGACGTTCTTGGTGCGCTGGATCATCGGCGGGCGGGGGCCGGTGTAGCGGCCGGGCGCCAGGCGGTAGCGGGCCAAGGTTCTACCCTCCCCGATCCCTCGGGTCTTGGCCTCCGCCGTCACCACCAGATAACCCGCCAGCTTGAGGGCACGGATATAGCTGTTGGCGGAGTCCTCGCTGACCTTCACCTCCGACGTACTGGCATGAGCCGCCAGTTCGCGGCAGGTGAAGTCGCCGATGATGCGCATCACTCGCCACATGGCCTCCGTACCCAGCCCTTGTTTCACCACCTTGCCGTCCTTGGTCAGCCGGGGGGCCTCGATACCGTTATCCCGGGTCAGGCTGTAGCGCTTCACGGTGGCCAAGGGGGCATCGGCTGGCGTCAGGCAGGTAATGAAGCCACCTTTGTCCAGCGAGCGCAGATAGGTCAGCACAGTCTCGTCGTCGGCCTTGGCCACCCTGGCGACCTGGTAGGCGGTAAAGTCGTCCCGAAGCTTGCGGACAGCTTCCCAGGTACGTTGACGACTCCCCTTGCCGCCCACCATCTCCATGTTTGCCGGCTGACGTTTGGGGCGTTTGCGGTCGATCATGCCCTGCCCCTCATGCCATGGCGCGACGCTTCGGCGCGTCGCCGGTATACAAGGCACGCTCGCCCCACTGGGCGCGATCCACGCTGTCCCAACCTTCGATCAGGGCAGCGTCGTGGACGTTGACCAGGTTCACCGAGACGCGTCGCACCGAGCCGTGGCTGAGGGCCACCAGGTGGTTGAGCAGGTCGTCCGCCAGCGCCACCTCCGGGCAGTAGATCGCCGCCAGCTTGCGGACGTCGTCCAGATTGACCGGCGCCGCCGGCACCCAGGACAGCACCCGCCCATGAAAACGCTCGTACTTCTTCAGCTTGTTCGGCAGCAACTCCTCGCCGACCAACAGCAGGCTGGATTGGCTGCCCTCGTAGATGTCGCGCACCAACTCGACCATCGCGTGCTTATCGGCGGCGTAGTCGAACTCGTCGAGAATCAGCGGGCGCCGGCTGGCGGCCAGTTGCTCGCAGATCTGGTCCAGCAGCAGGGTGGTACGGCCCGCCGGTTTGATGCCCATCTCGAACAGGATTTTTTCCAGCAGGTCCTTGCGCGTCCAGGAAGAGCGCATCTGCACGTAATAGGCGCGGCTGCGGTTGGCCACCGCTACCGTGGCAGTAGTCTTGCCCCAGCCGGACGGGCCGTAATACACCGCCAGTCCGGGCAAGCCATCCTGCCGGTGCACCAGCTTCTCCATCACCACCGCCACCAGATCGAGGTTGGCGATGGGGGCAATGCGATTGACGCTATGGTCGAACATCGTTAACAATCCCCTTGAATCACACGTTTCACATCACGCCGAGGCCTGGTCCGCTTCGGCGTATTTCTGGCTCATCACCCGGAATTCGTGGCTCTTGGCATAGCTCGCCAGCCACTTGGTTTCCTTCTCGGTCAGCAGCCCGCCGGCTTCGGCCAACGTGCTCAGCTCGTGCCACACCCGAATGCGCAGCTCCGGCGCCGGTGGCACAACAAACCCTTCGGTATCGCCACTGGCCGCGTTAATCGTCCGCACCGGTTCTCGGTGAATTAACGGCACCTCCGGTTCGGCCAGGCGCTCGAAGGCACCCACGATGTCTCGCCCGGAAATGCCCGGCATCACCACCGGGCTGTCGATCACCGTCAGCGCCGGTCGGCCACCCCGCTCCTGTTCGATCACGTCACGTTTTTTGTCCAGGTTGCGCAGTTGGGCGGCGGCGCGTTTCTCCTGCGCGGCCGTTTTGGCACTGGTCGGCACATAGCTGCTGCGGTTGGCGTTCCACTCGGCCGTGCAGACAAAGCGGCCTTCGGTCAGGTACACCCACACCCGGTGTGGATCGTGGATGTCGTAGGCCACGTGCACCGTTTCGCCATGCAGCTCGGCAAGCGCCTCGTTGAAATACTGGTTGTTGAACAGCCGGACCTCGGCACGCTGTACCGTGCGCTCCATGCGCGGCCGGAACAGGGCCTCCAGGGTGGCGCTCTCCAGTCGCTCGGCCTGCCAGCCCTTGGCAACGAAGCCCTGCCACGCCTGATCCGGACTCAGCCCCTTCAGGCTGGCGTGCGGCCGGGCGTTGTACTCGGCCACGCGCTCTCGGCAGAACGGCAGGAAGTCGTCCCAGCCGATCAGCGGCATCCGCTTGGCGTTGCCGTTCTTGGTCAGCGCAGCGCGGGTGATCTTGAACTGGCGTTGGCGGGCCTGGGCGTCCATGTCGGCGCCCATGTAGCTCGGCAGCCTCTTGGCGGCGTTCACCCACAGCGTCTGGTGCAGGCGCTCGATGACGCCCCGAGCCTGCGAGTTGTAGGCGATGGAGTGCAGCATGGTCAGCCCAATGCGCCCCATCAGGCCGACGCCTTCGTCTTTCATCATGGCGTTGACGTAGCCGCTGCCGTTGTCGACATAGAAGATCGCCCCCATGCCGGCCTGCTCTTCGGCCATGCGCAACGCGTCCAGTACCGCCAGCCCCGATTCGGCCAGATCGATCGACCACCCCACCACGCGCCGGGTGGCGATGTCGACGATGCTGGTGATCTCCGGGCGGAACGGTCGCCCTGTAATCGGGTGCTGCACCTCGGCGTCAAAACAGTGGCCATCGGCCGACCAGACATCGTTTGGCAGCAGATCGCCGAAGTCGCGCCGGACAAACGGCTGCAGGCGCTTCAGGTCGCGGCTTTCCATGCGGCCCCGCTCCCGGCTCACCGTGCCGAGCTTTTTAAGGAAGCGCCGCACCACGTGCACGCTGGGCAGGATGCGTTCCAGCCCCATGTCAGCCCCCCTCGCCTGCATCTCCTCGCAAAACAACCGGTATGCCAGCTCGACCGAGGGTTTCTGCGGCTGCTGCCAGTAGCCGAGAAAATCCCGCGCCCACCAAGGAATGGTGAAGTCCGGCTGCGGCACTTGTGGGGCCAGATGCTTGGCATCTCGTAAAGCAAACCAGCGCTTCAAGGTGCGGATCGCGGGCAGCTCCCCTGCCCCCTTGCGGCCCCGCTTGTCCCCGGCACGGCGCAGCATGGCGACGATCAGCGGGTCGGCCGTACCGGTGGCCACGCTGGCCAACAGGTGCTGCATCGCACGTTCCTTGGTCAGTCCGCAGCCGGCCACCAGCTTGTCGATATGAGCCAGCACACCCAGGCGGGCGGCTTCCACGGTCTGTTGCTCGGTGGTCAGCGGCAGGGCCAGCTGCTGTTCACGCAGCACCGGTGCATTGCCCGGTTTGTCGATGACGGTCGGCAACGAGGCCACCAGTTGCCGCGCCACCTGGGTGCGGATGGCCTCCTGGACGGCGGCCGGCAGGCTGGTCAGGGCGTATTCGAAGCCACCGCCCCGGCCCGCTTTGCGACGGCTGTTCCACGATTCGGCCTTGGCCCGTAGACCGATGCCCTGAATCGTGCCGGGCAAGCCGGGCAGCTTCATCGCGGCCAACTCGGCGGCGCTGTAATGGGTTTTAACCGTGGGCTGGCTCATGGCGTTCCCCGAACAGTTCCAATTCCGGCTCGCCGGCCTTCATCACGTTCTGGCGGTGGTAGGCGAATTCGGACAAGGCGCTGGTCATGGCCGACAGGGTTTCTTCTGCGTCCAGCCCATCAACGTAAAACCGCGCCAGCAGTGCCATGGCCGTGGCGGCATGGGCTTGTATCTGGGCGACTTCAGCCACGCAGGCCTTCTTGCCGGTGGGAATCTCAATGACCACCTTGTTGCCGTGAGCCAGGCACAGGTACTCGCTCACATACGACACCCCGCAGAACGTCTCGAATTGACGCACCCGGTTCAGCGGCATGGAGGTTTCCGCCTGCCAGCGGTACAGGGTCTTCACCTCGACCCCCATCAGGTCGGCCAGCACCTTGACCGGGCGGCGATGCTCGGCGGCAAATTCGATGCACAGCTCGAATGCCTCGCTCAGACTGCTGGGGTGCACCGACTTCCAATGGCGTTTTCTCATCACGTGTTTCCTCTTATTGGGAAACGCAGCTCTGGTACGCTGTCGCGTCCAGGTCTACGCTTTAACCCATGACGATTGGGCAATTTGCAGATACTGGGGATACGGATGGGAAAGCCGGTTTAAAATGGCGCCGTTCGTAGCGGCTCGGCCAGATGGTCTCGGGTGCTTCACCGATAGCGGCAGCAATAATGCGTTCCGCTTTCGGCCAAGGACGGTCCAGCGCGTTGTTCAGTGCCCCCGCACTCAACCCGCTTTGCCGTGACAGCTCCCGCAATGACCAGCCTTGCTTATGCAGGGCCGCCACGATGTCCGCCCGGTGCCAATCCTCGGCGGATTTTTTTGGGGCGTGCGATGTGTTCATTCCTTAATCCTTTGCACTGATTAGGTGAACGCATCATACCTGAAAACAGGCTGCCTCAAGTGGTTTTCAACTTATTTTCAGGTTTGTTGTGTTTGAAAATAACAACATACCTGAAAATACATATTGTTTTCAGGTGCTTATGACGAACCTTAAAACAGGTATCGGCGAGTCGAAATCGCTTTCAGGTTTGCAAGACAAACCTGAAAGTAGCAGGTCCGCTCTTGGTGGGCGCATTCGGGAGGCCAGAGAAGAGCTTGGCGTACCTAGAAATGAGTCATCTAGCGTAGTTGGGGTATCTCTTTCTACATTCCAGGCCTGGGAGGCAGGGGAACGGGAGCCGGACGCTACCAAACTGTCCATTTTTGCTCGGCACTACGGCATATCTGCTGATTGGCTCTTATTTGGCGAAGGCCCCATGCGCAAGGGAGAGGCCGAGGTAGCAGCTCCCTCCCCGCAGAGAGAGCCTTCTCCATGTATCTGCCAGGACACCCTGGGAAATCCAGTCAGCCTGGAAGACTTCGTTTTTATCCCGCACTTCAATCTGAAGGCTGCAGCAGCTCACGGCTCGGCCACTGATGGTGAGAAGCCTGTGTTCTCAATGGCTTTCCGCCGATATTGGGTCGAGCACTACCTGCGCGCCGACCCCAAGGATTTGTCGGTGCTATCGGTCAAGGGAGACTCCATGGAAGGGGTGCTAAACGACCGCGACGCGATCCTGGTGAATCACACCGACAATGAACCAGGCACAGGCCTATACGTACTACGCTTGGACGGCGACCTGATTGTGAAGCGGGTACAGCGCATCCCCGGTGGGAGACTGAAAGTTCTGAGTGCCAACGAGGCTTACGAACCTTTCGAGGTCGATCTGAACAAGCCGACGGACGACTTCGCCATCATCGGGCGCGTCGTCTGGTACGGGCGACAGGTATAGCCATCCCTTTACCTGATTGAGTGACAAAAAAGCCGCGAAACTTCGCGGCTTTGTCTTTGTTGAGCGTTAAACACAAAATCGTGGTCAGTCGACGACATCTCGGCTGAAAGCCTTATCACATCCCGGTTTAGCCCAGTTCATCCCGGCTCATCCCACCGATACAGCCCTGTGCCAATACTCCCGCAACACCACATCCAGTTCGGCCAGCCGGAACACAGCAAGATCACCACCTGCGCCTACTGCGGCGTCGGTTGCGGTTTCAAGGCCGAGATGAAGGGCAACCAGGTAGTGCGCATGACGCCGTGGAAGGACGGCAAGGCCAACGAGGGTCACGCCTGCGTCAAGGGCCGCTTCGCCTGGGGCTACGCCACCCACCCGGACCGCATCACCAAGCCGATGATCCGCAGCAAGATCACCGACCCGTGGCGCGAAGTGAGCTGGGACGAGGCCATCGCCTACGCCGCCAGCGAGTTCAAGCGCCTGCAGGCCAAGTACGGCAAGGATTCCATCGGCGGCATCACCTCCAGCCGCTGCACCAACGAAGAAACCTACCTGGTGCAGAAGTTGATCCGCGCCGGCTTCGGCAATAACAACGTCGACACCTGTGCCCGCGTCTGCCACTCGCCCACCGGCTACGGCCTGGGCCAGACCTACGGCACCTCGGCCGGCACCCAGACCTTCAAGTCGATCGAACAGACCGACGTGGTCCTGGTGATCGGCGCCAACCCCACCGACGCCCACCCGGTGTTCGGCTCGCGCATGAAAAAGCGCCTGCGCGAGGGCGCCAAATTGATCGTGATCGACCCGCGCCAGATCGATCTGATCAACAGCCCGCACATCCAGGCCGACTACCACCTGCCGCTGAAACCCGGCACCAACGTGGCGATGATCACCGCGCTGGCGCACGTCATCGTCACCGAAGGGCTGCTGGCCGACGACTTCATCGCCGAACGCTGCGAAGAGAAATCCTTCCACGACTGGAAAGACTTCGTCGCCAAGCCGGAAAACTCGCCGGAAGCCACCGCCGAGATCACCGGCGTGCCGGCCGAGCTGGTACGCGGCGCCGCGCGGCTGTACGCCACCGGCGGCAACGCGGCGATCTACTACGGCCTGGGCGTCACCGAGCACAGCCAGGGTTCCACCATGGTGATCGGCATCGCCAACCTGGCGATGGCCACCGGCAACATCGGCCGTGAAGGCGTCGGCGTCAACCCGCTGCGCGGCCAGAACAACGTGCAGGGCTCGTGCGACATGGGCTCCTTCCCGCACGAACTGCCGGGCTACCGCCACATTTCCGACGACGCCACGCGCCACCTGTTCGAAGACGCCTGGGGCGTGACGCTGGACCCGGAGCCGGGCCTGCGCATCCCCAATATGTTCGACGCCGCGCTCTCGGGCAGCTTCATGGGCCTCTACTGCGAAGGCGAGGACATCGTGCAGTCCGACCCGAACACCCAGCACGTCACCGCCGCGCTGTCGGCGATGGAATGCATCGTGGTGCAGGACATCTTCCTTAACGAAACCGCCAAGTACGCCCACGTGTTCCTGCCAGGCTCCTCGTTCCTGGAAAAGGACGGCACCTTCACCAACGCCGAGCGCCGCATCTCGCGCGTGCGCCAGGTGATGAAACCCTTGGCCAAGTACGCCGACTGGGAAGTCACCCAGCTCTTGGCCAACGCCCTGGGCCTGAAGATGGACTACACCCATCCGTCACAGATCATGGACGAGATCGCCCGTCTGACACCGAGCTTTGCCGGTGTCAGCTACGAGAAGATCGACAAGCACGGCAGCGTGCAGTGGCCGTGCAACGACGACGCGCCGGATGGCACCCCGACCATGCACATCGACGGTTTCGTGCGCGGCAAGGGCAAGTTCTTCGTCACCCAGTACATCGCCACCGATGAAAAGGTGAACCGGCGCTTCCCGCTGATCCTCACCACCGGCCGCATCCTGTCGCAGTACAACGTCGGTGCCCAGACCCGCCGCACCGCCAACAGCATGTGGCATCCGGAAGACGTGCTGGAGATTCATCCGCACGACGCCGAGGAGCGCGGCATCAAGGATGGCGACAGCGTGGCGGTGACCAGCCGTGCCGGCGAGACCGTGCTGCACGCCAAGGTCAGCGAGCGCATGCAGCCGGGCGTGGTGTACACCACCTTCCACTTCCCGGAATCCGGCGCCAACGTGATTACCACCGACAATTCGGACTGGGCCACCAACTGTCCGGAATACAAGGTCACCGCGGTGCAGGTGCTGCCGGTAACGCAGCCGTCCGAGTGGCAGCAAAGCTACCAGCGCTTCAACCAGACCCAGCTCGAACTGCTCGAGCAGGCTGGAGAAGGCAAGGCATGATGGGGGCGCCCGAGTCCTCTCCTAGCCCCAGCGGCGCCACCACCCGTCAGGTGCAAACCTGGCAAAACGGGGTGGTGGCCGACAGCCTCGACACCTTGGCCGAAGAAATTCCGGTGGCGCTGGAGTTCAACGGCATCTCGCACGCGGTGATGCTGGCGACTCCGCTCGACCTGGAAGACTTCGCGCTGGGTTTTGCCCTCAGCGAGGGCATCGTCGACACGCCGAAAGAAGTGTTCGACATCCAGGTCGAGACGGGCTGCGACGGCATCACGGTCAAGCTCGAGATTGCCGCCGGCTGCTTCGCCCGGCTCAAGGAAATGCGCCGCAACCTCACCGGCCGTACCGGCTGCGGGCTATGCGGGACCGAAAGCCTGGCGCGCGCCATTCGTCCCTTGCGGCCTCTGGCGCAGCCGCGAACGCTGGATGCCGAGGCGGTGCGGCTTGCCCTGACCGGGTTGCGCCGGCATCAGGCGCTGCAGCAGGTTACCGGGGCGACGCACGCCGCCGCCTGGTGCGACGACAGCGGCGAGCTGCGTTTGCTGCGTGAAGACGTCGGCCGCCACAACGCCCTCGACAAACTGATCGGTGCGGCCTTGGCCTCGCAGCCCGCCGAGCGCGATGGCTTCATGGTGGTCACCAGTCGCGCCAGCATGGAAATGGTGCAGAAAACCGTGACCGCCGGCTTCTCCACCCTGGTGGCGATTTCGGCCCCGACCCGGCTCGCGGTGGACCTTGCCCAACAGTCCGGCCTGTGCCTGATCGGCTTTGCCCGCCCCGAGCGCTGGGTCGCCTACAGCCATGCCGAACGTATCGCCGCCCCGCTCCCACGCTCCTCCGATTGAAACCGAGAACGCACCATGGATACACATCACCTGACCCGCATGGCCAACCAGATCGGCAGCTTCTTCGAGGCCATGCCGGATCACCAGGAAGCCCTCGCGGGCATTTCGCAACACATCAAACGCTTCTGGGAACCGCGCATGCGCCGCGAACTGCAGCAGTACCTGCAGCAAGGCGACGGTGCCGAATTGAGCGGGATCGTACTCGAAGCACTGCAGGCCGATGACGACTGGAAGGTCTGATCGCCCGAGCGGATAGCCCCAACGCCCGGCACCCGAAGACGGTTGCCGGGCCGTTTTCATGTGGCGTGTCGACCAGGCCAACGGCTCCGCCCGGTTTCGCGAGCCAGCTCTCCGCCTGCCCCCTTGTCGTCACCCTATGCGGATGTACCGCCCGGCCCAGCCTGTTCCTGAGCCCCATTCGCGCACACCTCACGCGCCCAGCGTCGGAAACGCCCAATTACGCCCGTCAATCGGGTCGACTCCCGCAGCACCAAAAAATAGCCGCGCGGCGTCGTGATCGGCGCATCGACCAGACTGACCAGTTGTCCACCTGCCAGCAGATCCTGCACCAGCGGCAGCCAGCCCAAGGCCACGCCCTGTCCGCTCATGGCGGCCTGAAGCACCAAGGGATAATTGTTGAAGGTCAGGTCGTGCCCGGGATGATGATCGGGCAGCCGATGCCGCTGGAACCAGTCGGGCCAGTCCATCCACCGTGCCGGGGTGGGACGCTCCAGGTGAAGCAAGGGCACCTCGGCCCAGGGAATCGTCTCGCGCCGCCAGCCCGACGCCGCGAGGAAGGACGGGCTGCACACGGGCACGACACTTTCCGGCAGCAGCTTCTCGGCCACGCAGCCCGGCCAGTGCCCTTCGCCGAAGGCAATGGCGACATCGATTACCTCGTCGCGCAGGTCGATCGCCTGCTGCGAGGTGATGATCCTGACTTCCAGCTCCGGCATCTCCTCTCTTAGCGCAGGCAAGCGCGGCATCAACCAATAGGCGGCAAAACCGAAGTCGGTTGCCAGGGTGAGCAAGGGCTGGCGCCGGCGCGCCAGTATCTCCCCGGTCACTTCCCCGATCAGCTCCAGCCCCTGACGCACCGCTTCGAAGAGACGCGCCCCGTCCGCCGTCAGGCTCACTCCGCGATGGCGCCGCGTGAACAAGGGGACGCCGAGTTCGCTCTCCAATTGACCCACACGCAAGCTGACCGTCGGCTGGGTACTACCAAGCTCGGCCGCCGCCGCCGTGAAGTTGAGGTGGCGCGCGGCCGCTTCGAAATAGAGCAAGGTGTGCAAGGCCGGAAGCCGGGATGGTTTTGCCATATCGTTTTCTTATGCCTTCATATCATTTTATAGCGTTCACACGGTTGTTATCAGACGCTACATTGTTTCCAAGCATAAGCCAAGCCAATGACAAGAGAGCAAGTCGTGAGCAAGAAACCCAACATCCTGATTCTGATGGCCGACCAATTGACGCCGGGCGCTTTGGCTGCCTACGGCAATACCGTCTGCCAAACCCCCAACATCGACAAACTGGCCCACTCCGGGGTGGTGTTCGATTCGGCCTATACCAACAGCCCGCTGTGCGCACCCGCCCGCTACGTATTCATGTCCGGCAAGCTTCCCTCGCGCATCCACGGCTACGACAATGCGTCGGAATTGCCATCGGAAGTCCTGACCTTCGGCCACTACCTGCGCCATGCCGGCTACCACACCATCCTCTCCGGGAAAATGCATTTCTGTGGCGCCGACCAGCTGCACGGTTTCGAAGAACGCCTGACCACCGACATCTACCCTGCCGACTTCGGCTGGACGCCGGACTGGACGCAGCCCGAAGTGCGTCCCAGCTGGTATCACAATATGGGCTCGGTGATCGATGCCGGCGTCTGCGTGCGGACCAACCAGCTCGATTTCGACGAGGAAGTGGTGTTCGCCGCGCGGCAGAAGCTGTTCGACCTCGCCCGCGGCAACGACCCGCGTCCGTTCTGCATGGTGGTCTCGCTGACCCACCCGCACGATCCGTACGCCATCCCGCAGCGCTACTGGGACCGCTACCGGCACGACGAGATCGACATGCCCAAGGTCACGGCGGCTGACGTGGAGGCCGACCCACACAGCCTGCGGCTGCGCCATGTCAGCGATATGGACAGCACCCCGCTCAGCGACGAGCAGATTCGCAATGCCCGGCATGCCTATTACGGCGCGGTCTCCTTCGTGGACGACCAGATCGGCGCGGTGTTGGACGCCCTGCAGCAGACCGGCCAGGCCGACGACACCATCATCATCCTGCTGGCGGATCATGGTGACATGCTGGGAGAGCGCGGACTCTGGTACAAGATGAATTTCTTCGAGGGCGCTGCCCGCGTGCCGCTGATTGTCAGTGCACCGGCACGCTTCCCTGCCGGCCGTGTCGGCGCCTCGGTCTCGCTGGCCGACATATTGCCCACGCTGGTGGACCTCGCGCATGACGGCGACAGTCCCGCCCCTCCAGAACCCCTCGACGGGCGCAGCCTGTGGCCTCATCTCGCCGGGCAAGGCGGGCACGATGAAGTCATCGGCGAATACCTCGGCGAAGGCGCCATCGCCCCGCTCGTGATGATTCGGCGTGGCGGCTTGAAGTACATCCACAGCCCAGTCGATCCGGACCAGTTGTACGATCTGCGCGTTGATCCGCTGGAACGAAACAATCTGGCGGACGACCCGAGCCAGGCCGACCGCATGCACGCCCTGCGCCGGGAGGTGGCCGAACGCTGGGACCTGCCCGCGCTGCATCAGGAAGTTTTGGCCAGCCAGCAACGCCGGCGCTTCCACTACGAGGCGCAAACGATGGGGCAACGCAAGGCGTGGGACTTCCAACCCTTCCAGGATGCCAGCCAGAAATACATGCGCAACCACATCGAGCTCGACACGCTCGAAGCAATGGCGCGCTTCCCCAAAGTTCACGGACACGGTGGTTGAATCCCATCGCCCAAACGAAGGAGCAGGTACCATGCGTTACACACACACGTTTACCCTGTCATGCGCGCTGTTGGCACTGAGCGCCGGCCACGCCGCCTGGGCTGCCGATCCCGAGTCCTGCACCACCATCCGCATGCCCGAACCGGGCTGGGCGGACATCTCGGCCACCAACGCCATTGCCGGCATCGTGCTGGAGGCGCTGGGTTATCACCAGAAAGCCGACACGCTGTCGGTTCCGATCATCTATCGCGGCCTTCAGATGGGCCAGGCCGACGTATTTCTCGGCAACTGGATGCCGGCCCAGAAACCGATGGTGGAAGGACCGCTCCAGGATGGCTCGATCGTATCGCTGCAAAGCAACCTCGATCAGGCGAAATTCACCCTGGCCGTACCCTCCTACGTCGCCGCGGCGGGGGTGAAGAGCTTTGCCGACCTGCAGAAACATGCCGATCGGTTCGGGCACAAGATCTATGGCATCGAAGCGGGAGCCCCAGCCAACCGCAACATCCAGAACATGATCAAGGCCAAGGACTTCAACCTGGGTGACTGGCAGCTGGTGGAATCCAGCGAGGCCGGCATGCTGAGCCAGGTCACCCGCAAGGTCGCCGCCAAGGATTTCGTGGTGTTCCTCGCCTGGGAACCGCACGCCATGAACACCAAGTTCAAGCTGAACTACCTGGCCGGTGGCGACGCTTACTTCGGCCCCAACTACGGCAGCGCCAGCGTGCATACGGTGACGCGCAAGGGCTTTGCCAGCCAGTGCCCCAATGCCGGCAAGCTGTTCACCCAGATGAAGTTCAACGTCGACCTGGAAAACCGCATCATCAGCGACATCCTCGACAAGAAGCAGGATGCCAAGGTCGCGGCCAGGGCGGCGTTGAAGCAATCGCCGGAGCTTCTGGCGAGCTGGCTGGCCGGCGTGCAGACCACTCAGGGTGGAGACGGCCTGGCGGCCGTCAAGAAGGCGCTGCAGCTCAAGTAAGCCGGGCATGACTCCGCATCGTTCCTCCCCGTTCGGGCTGCCGCTGCTACTGGCGGCGGCATCCCTCACCGGTTGCCTGGGCGCCTTGGCCACTCACGGTTTCCGCCTGCTGCTCGATGGCGCGAGCCGCTGGCTATTCGGCGACAACGGTGGTCCGGTGCAAGTGGCCGGCGCGCTCTCTCCCGGGCTGCGCGTGCTGACGCCCGTCATCGGAGGCATCGCGGCGGGGTGGATCCTGCAACAGCTCCCGCAGATTCGGCAGCATACTTCCGACTACATGGAAAGCATTGCTTTGGGCGATGGCCGGCTCTCACTGCGTGCCACGCTGCTGCGCGCGGCCTCGTCGGCCATGTCCATTGTCTCGGGCAGCTCGATCGGACGGGAAGGTTCGATGATCCAGCTGGCTGCCCTGGCCGGTAGCCTGCCGGCTGCGCTGGCCCGGCTCGGCACCGCCCACCGCCGCCTGCTGCTGGCCTGCGGTGCCGCCGCCGGCGTCAGTGCGGCCTACAACACACCTGTTGCCGGTGCGTTGTTCGTTAGTGAAATCATTCTGCGCTCGGTCACCATCGAAACACTGGGCCCCTTGTTGCTGGCGGCCGCCGGCGCGCAGCTGACCAGCGCCTGCCTGTTTGCCGACGCCGCTATCTATCAACTGCCCCCGCTGACCGCGCAGGGAGACAGCAGCGGGTTAGGGGTCGCGCTGCTGGGCATCGTTGCCGGCCTGCTCACGCCAGGTTTTCAGCGCTTGTTGCATCGGAGCAAGGCCATCTTCGGCCAACTGCCGCTGCCGCTATGGCTCAAGCTGGGACTGGGAGGGGCCTTCGTCGGCGGCTTGTCGCTGCTCACGCCCCACGTATGGGGCAATGGCTACAGCACCGTCGGCCAGCTGCTGCACACCGCCTGGCCGCTCGGTTTGCTGCTGGGCGTGCTGACCTGCAAGCTGCTGGCCACCGCGGCCGCCACCGGCTCGGGGGCGGTGGGGGGCATCTTTACGCCGACCCTGTTCGTCGGCGCCGTTCTGGGCGCCGTGTGCGGTCATGCGATAACCGGGCTGACCGGCCAGCCGGCCGGTCCCTTGTGGGTGGTGGCCGGCATGGGGGCCTTCTTGGCCGCCGCCACCCAGGCCCCGCTCATGGCCATCATCATGCTTCTTGAGATGACCCGCACGCCCGGCGCTGTCGTACCGCTGATGCTGGCGGTAGCCACCGCGCATCTGACCGTCCGCCTGCTCGGTTGCCGCTCGATTTACGCCCATGCCCTGCCCAAGGGCGAAAAGGACCGACATGCCGTGCTCGACATCGTGCAGAAGAACACGCCGCATCTTCCCTACCCCGCCAGCCTGCGGCAACTGGCGGATACCTTTGCCCACTGGCGCTGGCAGCATGTCTACATCACCGATTCCCGGCGGGGCTTCATGGGGGCGGTGCCGATCCACGAGTTTCATGCTCTTCAACGACAGGAAAGCGATCCGGACCGCCGAATTCCCGACGCGCTGATACGTCTGGATTTTCCCCGCGTCAGCGCCGACATGAGCCTGGCCGAAAGCCTGGAATTGATGACCACCCACCACGGCGAGCGGCTGCCGGTGGTCGGGGCTCAGGGCGAGCTGCTGGGGCACCTGAGAAAAAACGACCTGCTGAAACTGCTGGGGACGCGCTGGTCGTTTTTATAAACGGCCTCAACGGGCGGCGATGCGATCGAGGTCCACCGTATCCACCTCGGCGTGATGCCCCAGGACCTGACGCAGAAAATGGCGCATGCCGGGTGCTTCACCGGTGGTGACGAAACGATGGGCCGGCACGGTGCCCGGGGGGCTGGAGAGGCCGTGCCGCTGCAACAGACGTTCGGCCTGCAGGCTTACCGCCCGCGCCGGATCGATCAGCTTGACGCCAGCCGGTAGCGCCCGCTCGATCAGGGGGGAGAGAAATGGGTAATGAGTGCAGCCCAGCACCACCTGATCGACGGTGTGCGCCCGCAGGGGCTGCAACTGACGCTCCACCACGCGTTGCGCCTGTTCGCTGGCGAGGTCGCCATTCTCGACCAGTTCGACGAAGCCATCGCCCGGTAGCGGCAGTATGTCGACACTGTCGTCGTACTGCGCCTTCAGCTCCAGGAACTTGTCACCCTTCAAGGTGGCGCGGGTCGCCAGCACGGCGATCTGCCCGCTGCGCGAGTGCAGGGCCGCCGGCTTGACCGCCGGCTCCATGCCGACGATGGGCAGCTCGGGGTGGCGTCGGCGCAATTCACGTGCGGCGGCGCTGGTGGCCGTATTGCAGGCGATGACGATCAGCCTGGCTCCCTGGCCGACCAGGTAGCGGGTGATTTTTTCCGACCGGGCCAGAATATCCTCGTGGCTGCGGCCGCCATAAGGGCAGTAGGCGCGGTCGGCGAGGTAGATCACCGGCTCCTGCGGCAGCAGCCGGGTCAGCTCGCG
The DNA here is from genome assembly GCF_000283535.1 of Pseudogulbenkiania sp. NH8B. Lineage (GTDB taxonomy): Bacteria > Pseudomonadota > Gammaproteobacteria > Burkholderiales > Chromobacteriaceae > Pseudogulbenkiania > Pseudogulbenkiania ferrooxidans. Next base: position 2,158,941 of record NC_016002.1, on the reverse strand, counting down.
CCACACCGAGAGTCCGCCCAGGCCGGAATCGAACATGCCTATCATCGTTGCCCTACCCTTTGTTGCGTCATCATGGCCGTCGTCGCCCGACGGGTATCATTTCGTTGTTGTTTGGTTGTCGCCGGATCGATCGAAAACGCCGCCTTCCTCGAGGGAAGGCGGCGTATTTACCGACACGGAGCGGCGTAACCGCTCCGCGCAAGACGCAGTGCCTTCAGGCGAAGCGTGCACGCGCCAGCGTGTCCGCGGCGCGGCTGGTGGCGACACCGTCGCGCTCGGCCATCTGGAACACTTCGTCCAGCGTCCCGGAGATGGCGCGCACACGGTCTTCCACACTATCCACCGGTTCTTGCAGGTACTCGGCGCAGACCTTGATGATGCCGCCGGCGTTGATGACGTAATCCGGGGCATACAGCACGCCGGCATCGCGCAGCATTTCGCCGATGTCATCGGTGGCGAGCTGATTGTTGGCCGCGCCGGCGACGACGGAGCATTTGAGCCGTGGCAGGGTCTGTCGGTTCAACACCGCGCCCAGGGCGCAGGGGGCGAACACGTCAGCCTGGGCGTCGACGATCTCGTCGGGAGCCACGATGCGGGCGCCGAATTCTGCCGCGGCACGCTCGCCGTTGGCACGGTCGATGTCGGCCACGATCAGCCGGGCTCCCGCCTCGTGCAGGCGACGGGCGAGATCATACCCGACATGCCCAAGCCCTTGCACGGCCACCGTCAGGCCATTAACCGAATCGACGCCGAGGCGATGGCGTACCGCGGCTTCGATACCCACGAACACGCCCAGCGCCGTTGCCGGCGACGGATCGCCGGTACCGCCCAGATCGCCCGACAGGCCGGCCACGTAGCGGGTCTGCTCACGCACGAAGGTCATGTCGGCCGGGCTGGTGCCCACGTCCTCTGCCGTGATGTAGCGACCGCCCAACTGGTCGATGGCGCGGCCCAGGGCACGGAACAGTTCGGGCGATTTGCTGGTGCGGGCGTCGCCGATGATGACCGCCTTGCCACCACCGATGGGCAGGCCAGCCATGGCGTTCTTGTAGGTCATGCCACGCGCCAGGCGCAGCGCATCGGTCGCGGCGGCGGTGCTGTCGGGATAGGCCCACATGCGACAGCCGCCCATGGCCGGACCACGGTGCGTGTTGTGGATGGCGATGATGGCTTTGAGACCGGATTGGGAATCGGAGGCGAAAACGACCTGCTCATGCCCGTCGAAATCGGGCAATTCAAAAATGCTCACGGTATCTGCTCCATAACGTGTGGTTATTGGGCACCCTTGTTGTATTGCGGTAGGTGCGGCCCGCCAGCCCGGCAATTTTGTCACCGAACGGTAACAGCATACCCAATCGCGACGCGCCTGTGTACCACGGCGTCGGCCGAGGAAGACTCTGCGGGAGGTGGCCCCTCGCAAGGTGTTGTGCCCACCCGTCAGTGTCGTTGCCGGAAGGTTTCCGACACGCGTCGAGATCAATCAATTTTCATAATGATCGTGCAGACTTCACGAGATATTGCCTTGCATTCGTAACCCGACAACCGGTAAAAATTCGATCGGCAATTACATTTGGTTTTTATTATGATATGGCGATGTTCGTCTGGAGAATGACCATGGCAGAAAAGGCAGTGATAAAGAAGCACAAGAAAGCCCTGCTGATAGGCGGTGGCGCCCCCAATTCCACGCTGATGGCGGGAGCTTTGGTTGCCTTCCTGGAGCATGGGGTGGAGTTCGACGTGATTTCCACCTCAGGGGCCGGCGCGCTGATGGGCTTGCTCTATGCCGCCCCCAAGGCCGGCGATCCCATAGAAGCATTGCGGCAGTGGGCGCAAATTGGCGTCTCGGACCCGATCTACGGCATGCTGCCGGTCAATTACAAGGTCTTCATGAAACCGGGTGCCGAAGCCGCCGCGTATCGCGACTGGCTCGCCCGCAACCCCTTCACCGCCCCGTTCTTCGACCCCAGCTCGCCGTTTGGCAGCGGGCTGTTTTCAGACTGGGTCAAGCTCGGTCTCGCCACGATGTCGCCCAGCAACCTGTCGCCATCGAGCCTGGGCCTGTGCGCTCACCTGCCGTTTGCCGAGCAGGTCGTCGACTTCGACGCCATCGCCGCCGTAGCGCCCGAGTTCTACATCAATGCCTATAACATGAACCGCGAGAAGATGGTCATCTGGGGCAAGGATGAGATCACACCGGAGCACCTCAAGGCGGCCTTCTCCTTCCCGCTGATCTACCCGCCCTACACGCTGGATGGCGAGGATTACATTGAAGGCGCCGCCATCGATACGCTCAATTTCAAGGCACTGGTGAACGACGACCCGGCTTCACCCGGCAAGCACTGCGACATCGACACGCTGGTGGTGTTCGACATCCTCGGTGCCGACAAGCTGATCCGCAAACCGCGCGGGCTCTACGACGCCTGGGTGCACTCGATCATCACGCCGTTGGTGGAAATCGCCAAGGACGACATCCGTCTGTTCGAATACAAGCACAACATCGACCCTGCCACCGGCCAGCCCAAACGTCAGCTGCTTAAAGTGGACCTGATGGGCGGCATTCCTGACGAGCACTGGCCGCAGGTGATGGACTGGACGAGCTCCAACCTCGAATTGCTGTTCGACGTCGGCTACCGTGCCGGGCAAGCCTTCTACCGCGACCACGCCGCCGCGCTGGATCTCGCCGAGCCGCCGGGCCGGCATCGGGACAAAGCCGCCGCCACGGAGGGCGCCACCGAACTCGTCTGACAGCGCCGCCTTCTCATTGGGGACCAGCAACGTCGACAACGCCCGTACGGGCGTGCCCCGCACCCGTGCAAGGCATGGCGGCGGGGAGCCATCGGCGTTGCAGAAAAAAAGAACGACAAAAAAGGAAAAAATACATGAAGCGCATTTTTATTGGGGTCGTGCTGAGTCAGCTTGCCGTGACGGTGCTGGGCAGCCTGCTGCTGCTCAATCAGGGCGCAGGAATGGCGGCCGCCGGGTTCGCCAGCGTAGCCATCGTGCTGCTGGCGGCCAGCACCGTCTGGTTGGTGAACCAGGTGTTCAGGCCGCTCAGCCGCTTCGAAGGGGCGATCCACCATGTGCAGCAAAAGCATGCGCGCAACCTGACCTACCAGTACCCGGCGGTGGGCGGTGCGCTGCGCACCTCGGTGGAATCGGCCAACAAATACCGGGGCACGGTGTGCGAGACCATGGTGGGCGTACGCCACAACAACATCGTGCTGTCGATCAAGGCGGCGCAGATCGGCAAGCAGATCAAGGATGCCGACAACAAGGCGCGCGAACAGGAAACCTTGGCCGAAGGCATCTTTGCCCGCACCGAACGCAGCAGCGCCGAAATGGAAAACGTCAGTGCCAGCGTTAGCGTGATCTCCGGCGTAGCCAGCGAACTGACCCAGGGGGCCGAAAGCACCAGTCAGGAGATGGCGGTGGCCAACCAGAACGCACGTGAAGCCGCCCAGATCATGACCGGCTTCACCCGGAGCATCGACAAGCTGCTGGAAGACACCGAGGCGATCATCTCCAGCGTGGCGCAGATTCGCGGCATTTCTGATCAGACCAACCTGCTGGCGCTCAACGCCGCCATCGAAGCGGCCCGCGCCGGCGAGGCCGGGCGCGGTTTCGCGGTGGTGGCGGACGAAGTGCGCCAGCTCGCCGAACGCACCAACACCCTCGCTTCGAGCGTCGGCGGCAAGGTACAGGAAATCCACGAACAATCGCGGCAGACGGCAGGGGCGGCACAGTCGATCGCCGAGAGCATCCTCAAGGCGAGCGACGTGCTGGATGACGCCACGAGCCAGCTCAACCAGTTCGTCCAGGGCAGCCAGCAGGTCAACCGCGAGATCGGTGCCATCCAGGGCGCCATGAGCACACTGAGCGAGAACAACCGCGACATCCACGGCAGCGTCGGACGCATGCATCAGTTGTCGGAACAGATGTCCACATTGATGGAGGGCAGCATCGGCCCCTCTCGGGAGCTGATCGGTTCGGCCGAACAGGTCATGGCCAAACTCGGCCTGTTCCAGGTGGCCGACGCCGCGTTCGACCGCATCACCGCCCGGTTGCGCCAGAGCAAGGTGGAGTGTGAAGCGATGCTCGAGCAGCTCGCCGCCCAGGGGCTCGATCTGTTCGACAAGTCCTTCAAGCCGATTCCCGGTACCAACCCGCAGCAGTACCACACCAGTTACGACAAGGCCTACGAGCAACTCTTCCGCCCCTACTTCGACCGACTGGCGGCCGACATGCCGGGCTGCGACCTGGCGGTGATCTGCGTCGGCGACGAGGCCTATCCTCCCACCCACGTCAGCAAATACTGCCAACCGCAGACCGACGATGTGGCACGCAACACGCTGGTGAGCCGCGACAAGCGCTTCCACAAGGGCAACCCGATGCTGCATCGAACCAGCACCGACAAGAGCGAGTTCCTGTTCCAAGCCTACGTGCGCGACGTCGGCGACATCTTCGCGCTGGTCTCGGTGCCGATCTACCACCAGGGGCGGCACTGGGGCGGCCTGATGTTCGGACTGCAGCATGAAGCGCTGTTGCAAGGCTGAGAAACGGCTTGCCGCTTGACCGTGCTCCGTTTTAAATCAAGCAAAGAGGGTGCCTTGGGCACCCTCTTTGCTTTGGTTGACACCCCCCTCGGCCTCACCGGCTCCAAAGGCTTCGCCTTCGTAATAAGCGAGCCAGGTTCACATCGTTGGTGCGCGGCATTTCCGGTGGACTGCGGCCGTCTCAGGCGCTGGCGGCAAAGTCTCGCAGCGGGGAGCCCGACATGCGGTAGCGCACCCACTCGTCTTGCGGCTCGGCCCCGATCGACCGGTAGAAATCGATGGCGGGCTGGTTCCAGTCCAGCACGCTCCACTCGAAACGGCCGCAGCTGTTTTCCACCGCGATGGCCGCCAGATGCTGCAGCATGCGTTTGCCGGCGCCATCACCGCGCATGGCTGGCGAAATATACAAATCTTCGAGATACAACCCCTTTTTCGCCTGCCAGGTGGAGTAATTGAAGAAGTAGACGGCATAGCCCGCCGCCTCGCTATTCACTTCGCAGATCAGCGCGCGCGCCGGCGAATCCTCGCCGAACAAGCTGGCTTCGATGGACGCCACGGTGGCGGCCACCTGGTCGCCAGCTTTCTCGTAAATGGCCAGCTCGGTGATGAAGCGCAGAATCAGCGCGGCATCTTCTTTGTGGGCGGGGCGAATGGTGATGTTCATCGGGGTTCTCTTGCTCGTTGATGGCGCGGATGGGGCACGGTTGCCGCGTAGCCCGTGATTGCATGGGCGATATTACGGGCACCGCCACGCTGGGCAAAGCGCGTTTATTTCACTGACCGATGACATTTATGCATCACCCTCGCCGCCTGGGGCAGGCAACTCGACAGACTCAGCGCGCCGCCTCGAACCCCCGCAGCACGTTCACCGCGTTGACGCCGATGTCGTCGACCATGTAGCCCCCTTCCATCACGAACAGGGTGGGTCGGCCGATGCCGGCGACGGCCTCGCCGATGCGCAGGAAGTCCTCGTTATCGAGCTGGAAGTGGCTGATCGGGTCGTCCTTGAAGGTATCCACCCCCAGCGACACCACCACCGCGTCCGGTGCATAGGCGGCGATGGCGCGGCAGGCGTGGGCGAGCGCCTCGCCGTAGCCGTCCCAGGCGGTGCCGTGCGGCAGCGGGTAGTTGTGGTTGAAGCCCAGCCCGGCGCCGGCGCCCTGCTCGTCCCGGTGCCCCAGGAAATAGGGGTAGGACTGTTTCGGGTCGCCGTGCAGGGACACGAACATCGCGTCGGCGCGCTGATAGAAGATGCTCTGGGTGCCGTTACCGTGGTGGTAATCGACGTCGAGCACCGCCACGCGTTTGGCGCCGCCATCGAGGCAGGCCTGGGCGGCGATGGCAGCGTTGTTCAGATAGCAGTAACCGCCCATGTATTCGGCGGCGGCATGGTGGCCGGGCGGGCGGCACAGCGCAAAGGCACTATGTTCGCCCTCTTCCAGCTTGGCCATGCCGGTCAGGGCCAGGTTGGCGCTGGTGCGCACCGCTTCCCAGGTGCCGGCGGTGATCGCCACGCCGGCGTCCATGGCGTAGAGGCCCAGCTTGCCGTCGATGTGCTCGGGCTCGATGTCGCTGCGCAGATCGCGTACCGGCCAGATCAGCGGCAAGGCATCGTGTGTGCGGCCCAGTGCGCTCCACTCGGCCCAGGCGTTTTCGAGGAAGCGCACGTAGCGCTCACTGTGGACGCGGGCGTAGCGGGAAGTATCGTAATCACGCGGGGCGATCACCTCGCCCAGGCCGACCGCCTGCACTCGGGCGAGGATGGTATCGGCCCGGCTGGGCATTTCGAAGCACGGCTTGATCAGGCCGTCTTTCAGTTCGGTGGCATGGTGCAGCCGGTGGGCTGGGCTGTAGACGGTCAGCATGGTGTGGGCAATCCGGTGAAGAAGATGACGGGAACAAGTATGTAGTCTGCCGGCGGGATGTGTTTTGCTTTTTGAACTCAAAAACGGCTACTCTTTGAGAAAGATAAACTCACAAAGCAGCGAAAATGAGCGGAAACAAACCAAGGCATGAGCTGGACACGACGGATCGGACCATCTTGCGCCTGTTGCAGCAGGATGGTGCCCTGTCCAACCCCAAGTTGGCCGAACAGCTCTCGCTGAGCGTGACGCCGTGCTGGCGCCGGCTCAAACGGCTGGAGGACGAGGGCTACATCAAGGACTACCAGGCCAACCTCGATCGCCGCAAACTGGGCTACGACGTGCTGGCCTTCGTCAGCGTGAGCTTCGCCGTGCATGCCGACGAGGCGCCCAATCGCTTCGAGGAGGCGATACGGGATCGGCCGGAGGTATTGGCCTGTCACAAGATCACGGGGGCGGCCGACTACTTGCTGCAGGTGGTGGCGGAGAACCTGGATGGTTACAGCGATTTCGTCGAGAACGTGCTGCGCAAGATGCCGGGTGTTCACTCGATCCAGTCGAGCCTCGCGCTGCGGGAAGTCAAATCGTCCAGCCGCCTGCCGGTGCCGGATTGAAGCGGCCGATACCGATTGGCTGTCCGGAATGAGGGCTGTGGACGATGCCTACTGTCGCAGCAGCCTCAAGCCATTCCCGACCACCAGCAGGCTCGCACCCACGTCGGCGAACACCGCCATCCACATCGTCCCCAGGCCGCCCAAGGTCAGCGCCAGGAATAGCCCCTTGATCCCCAGCGCCAGGGTAATGTTCTGGAGCAGTACGGAGCGAGTGGCGCGCGACAGGCGGATAAAGGTCGGAATCTTGCGCAAGTCGTCATCCATCAAGGCAACGTCAGCGGTTTCGATCGCCGTGTCGGTGCCCATCGCGCCCATGGCAAAGCCAATGTGGGCACGAGCCAGTGCCGGGGCGTCGTTGATGCCATCCCCCACCATCCCCACCGGACCTGCTTTTTCGAAGGATTCGACGGCTTTCAGCTTGTCTTCGGGCATCTGGTTACCGCGAACCTGGTCGATGCCCACTTGCTTCGCTATCGCTGCTGCCGTATGTGGGTTGTCGCCGGTCAGCATGACCGTCTTGACTCCTAATGCGTGCAGTTCGGCGATGGCGTCGCGACTGGAGCTCTTGACCGTGTCGGCCACGGCGAACAAGGCCAGGACCTGGTGTTCGTCGATGAGCATGACGACGCTTTTGCCCTGGCGTTCCAGCTCATCGAGACGCGCTTCCAGCGAAGGAGTGCACCGATCGAGTTCATGCACCAGGCGATGATTGCCGAGAAAGTAGCGCTTGCCGGCGATCATACCGCGTACGCCGCGCCCCGGTAGCGCCTCGAAAGCGGCGACATTGTCCCGTTTGGCACCGTCCTGTTCGGCTTGGTTGGCGATGGCTTGCGATACGGGGTGATCAGAACGGCCGGCCAGGCTGGCCGCCAGGCGGCGGCAGTGTTCCGCTGCGACGTCAGCGTGTAGCTCGAAGTCGGTTTGTTGCGGTTGGCCATGGGTAATGGTGCCGGTCTTGTCGAGCGCCAGCCATTTCAGCAGGCGGCCTTGCTCCAGATAGATGCCGCCCTTGATCAGAATGCCATGGCGCGCCGCGGCGGCCAGGCCGCTGACGATGGTGACAGGGGTGGAGATCACCAGCGCGCACGGGCAGGCGATCACCAGCAAGACCAGCGCCTTGTAGATCCAGTCGTGCCAGTTGCCGCCCAGCAGCCAGGGTGGCAGCACGGCCACGGCCAGGGCAATGGCGAACACGGCCGGGGTGTAGACGCGGGCGAACTGGTCGACAAAGCGCTGCGTCGGTGCTTTTGAGCCTTGTGCTTGTTCGACGGCATGAATGATGCGCGCCAGCGTGGTATCGGCCGCTACAGACGTGACGCGGTACTCGAAGGAACCCGACTGGTTGATGGTGCCGGCAAACACGGCGTCGCCCTCGCCCTTGTCGACCGGCATGCTCTCACCCGTGATCGGTGCCTGGTTGATGCTGGAGCGACCGCGCACGATCTCGCCATCGAGCCCGATACGCTCGCCGGGCCGGACCCGGACCAGGCTGCCCACCGTCACCGTCCTGGCCTCGACCTCCTGCCACGTCCCGTCGGCTTGCAAACTGGTCGCCACCTCCGGCGCCAGTTCCATCAGCCCCTTAATCGCATGACGGGCCCGGTCGAGCGACTTGGCCTCGATCAGTTCGGCGAGCGTGAACAGCACCATCACCATGGCCGCCTCGGGCCACTGCCCCAACAACAGTGCGCCGGTCACGGCGATGCTCATGAGAGCGTTGATGTTCAGGTTGCGGTGGCGAATCGCCACCCATCCCTTCTTGTAGGTGGTCAGCCCGCATGAAGCGACAGCGAGAATGGCCAGTGCGGCGGACAGGGTGCCCGGCAAACCGCCCCACCCCGCCGCCTCCGAGGCGATGGCCGCCGTGCCGGCAAGAGCCAAAGGCCACCACGGTTTCTTCTGCGCCACCGGCTTTGCAAGCTGGCCTTGGGCATCCGGGACTTCGGGCTCGAAGCCGAGAGAGCGCACCGCCTCCAGGATCGGGGCCAGCGCATCGGGGGCATGCACCACCGTCAGCACCCGCTGCATCAGGTTGAACTCCAGGCTCTTGACGGACGCCATCGTGCCCAGTTTCCGGCGAATCAGCGCCTCTTCTGTGGGGCAGTCCATCTGCATGATGCGCATGGCGGTCCGCATGCCGTTTGCGACCGTTTCCGGCGCGGCGAGCGCGCCAAAGGCGATCGCGGCGGGCGCGCAGCACTGGCCATCGGCATGGTCGTGAGCGTGGTCGTGCCGATGGCTTTGCGCTGCCATCGGAGCCACACGATACTTCGGGCCCGCATGGCGTCGAGCCGGGACGACATGCCGCTCCAAGGGGTCGGGTTTGTTTTTGGGGTCGTGGTCGCAGCAGCCGGCCATGGTGAGGCTCCGTTTTTCATCGTATGCTGTGCATTGAACACCCTGTAGTTACTACAGGGTCAAGCAACGAAGGGCGGCAAATGAAAATCGGTGAATTGGCAAAACAGGCGGGCTGCCCGGTGGAAACCGTGCGCTACTACGAACGCGAGGGACTGCTGCCGGCAGCGGTGCGCGATCAGGCCAACAACTACCGCAGGTACGACCACGGCCACGTGGAGCGACTGACGTTCATCCGCCGCTGCCGGGCGCTGGACATGACGCATGGCGAGATTCGGGCGCTGCTCCAGGCTCGCGTCGAGCCGGATGCCAGCTGCGAGTCGATCAACGAACTGATCGATGCCCACCTGCAGCATGTGCAGGCCAGGATGGCCGAGCTGCAGGCCCTGGAAAGGCAATTGATCGATCTGCGCGGCCAGTGCCTGGCGGCCCGGGCCACGCGCGATTGCGGCATCCTGCGCGAGTTGGATCAACCTGGCGACGTGGCGTGGCGAGGCCCGGCGACGCCGGCGAGCCACCTCGGCGGCAGTCGCTGCGGCCATGAGGACAGCTCTCTTCTGCCGCACAAGCACGCATAAGGTATTCCGGCGCATCATGGATGCTGCGTTGGCAGCGGCGAGGCGACCGCCCTGCGCGGCGGCTTCGCCGGGTGGGCTCGATGTTATCGACGATACATCCGTGTCAGTGGCCCACTACGGCATCCTTGCCGTGGTCGGACACTTGCGCGTCGAACCAGTCATGCAGTGCGGTGACAAGCCGCGGGTCGGCCGTCGAGTAGGTCAGCTCCGCACCCTCGGGAATGGCTCGGTACGTAACGGCGATTTGACCGGGCTTGGCGGCCTGAAGCGCCGCTAGCCCCGGCATCTGTTCGCCGTGGATATGGCGTGGTCCGGAAAAATCGCCTTGGGAGAACTGTTTCCGGATGTCTTCGAGGTGCAGCCTGATCTGCCGCACCTGCCCGGCGTCTTCGGCGCGTCGTGCCACGACCCGCTGAATGCCGCCCTCCGGCGTCTTGGTGAAGATGTGCTGGGTTGCGCTCAGATCGAACGGCATCACTTCTTTGCCCCGTTGCGCCACTTCCGCCTGCTGTCGGGCGATGGCCGCCATGTGTGCCGCATGGTCCATGTGCGCCATGTCCGGGGCATCCATGGTTTGAGCCTGCGCCACGGTGGTTGCCAGTGACGCGGCAAGTATCATGGCAAGGGGTTTTCGCATCGTCGTTCTCCGGCTTGACGTGAGGTGCTTGCCCCACGCCGCACTGCATCTGAAACAAATAGGGCAAGGACGTTTGATTGCGGCCGCCCGCGAACGCGAGCCGCTCGGCAACTTCGCTATAATGCCGGGCAATCAGCAAGTCAACCTCTCCCTCAAGATGCCCGTCATATGCATGCTGCCCGCTCCCGCACACTAGGACGACTCGACATTAACGCCGTGAATCTGCTGCTGGCGGTGCCGATTGGCATGCTCGCCGCGGGCGTGACCAGCCTGTTCCGGCACGCCATCGATGTCGGCGACCGCGTGCTGTTCGGCTCGGCGCAGGATATCACCGTGATCATGGCGCAGCTCGACTGGCGCTGGCGCTTGTTCGTTCCGGCCTTGGGCGGAGGCCTGGCCGGTTTGATCCTGTTGTACGCGCAACGCAAGCATGGTGCGTCGCATGGCGAGTATATGGATGCGGTATCGGATGGCAACGGTCGTCTTCCCCTATGGCCCTCCCTGCTGCGCAGCCTGTCTTCGCTAGCGTCCATCGTTTCCGCCGGTTCCATCGGCCGCGAAGGCGCCATGGTGCAGCTTGCGGCGGTGACGGGGTCGCTGACCGGACGGCGCTGGGCCAATGAACGCCAGTTGCGCTTGATGACCGCCTGCGGCGCGGCGGCGGGCCTGGCTTCCGTCTATCACACGCCGTTGGCGGGCGCGATGTTCGTTGCCGAAATCGTGTTGGGCGCCCTCACCGTGGATTTGCTGGTGCCGTTGTTTGCCTCGGCGGTCACCGCCTCGCTGACGATTCTCGCCTTCGGCCATCACGACGCGCCGTTCGCCCTCGCCTCGGGCGTTGCCGTGCCGAGCCTGGGCGTCTACTTGCTGATCTTGCCGATCGGTCTGCTGGCCGGCTTGCTGGCGCCGCTGTTCCTGCTGGTGCTCGACAACAGCAAGCAGGCTTTCCGCCAGCTTACTCTCTCGATGCCGTGGAAAATGGCCTTGGGCGGGCTCCTGATGGGGGCCATCGCGGTGTTCATTCCCGAGGTCTGCGGCAACGGCTACACGCCGATCATCGATATTCTGCAGGGGCGGCCGCTGTCCGAGCCGGTGCCGTGGGCGCTGCTGGCGAAGATCGCCGCCACGGCATTGATCGTGGGATCGGACGCGGTGGGCGGCATCTTTACCCCGTCGCTGTTCATCGGCGCGGCGCTGGGGGCGATTGTCGCCGGTGCCGTGGCGATGTACCCGGCATTGCCCCAGGGCGATGGCACTCTGATCGCCCTGATCGGCATGGGAGCGTTCATGGCGGCGGTGAGTCACGCCCCGCTGATGGCGGTACTGATGGTGTTCGAGATGACCATGAACGCGGGCCTGCTGCTGCCGCTCATGGCCGGGAGCATTCTGGCGTATGCCGTTTCGCGCAAGATTCGGACGAACTCGCTCTACGACGTGCTGAACCGGCGCCATGCGTACCTGGCGCGGGTCGATGAGCTCCACGATACCGAGCTGATGTCGCTCCTGGAAAGCGTCACCACCCACCTGACGCCGTCGACGACGGTGGCCCAGGCCAACGCCTGCTTCCAGCAGACGCGGACGCGTTACCTCTACGTCATCGACAGCGCCGGCCGTTTTGTCGGCGTGGTCTCGATCCATCGGCTGGCCGCCTTGCTGTGCGACCATCCCGAACGGCAGGACGACGCGATTGAAGGCCTCATCGAGACGGCCTTCGACCTCTTGCCGGCCCAGGCGAGCCTCAAGGAAGCCTGGACCCTGTTCGCCACCAGTCCGCTGGAGCGGATACCGGTGGTGGACAACCTGAACGACCGGCGCTTTCTCGGCGTGGTCAGCAAGCGCCAGGTGCTCGGCCGGCTGCAGATCCTGGCGCGGCGCTAGCCTTTCGGCAAAGCAAGACCGCCCGGGGTGGCATTCCGGCCGTGGCGCGAACACGTCGGTGCAGCGTCGCCGATACACAACAGCCTTGGGCTCTGCCCAAGGCTGTTTGCTTTATGGCGGAAACGCCGCCGTTGACGGCTCAGTAGCCGACGGTGAAGCGGCGGCGCGTGTGCTTTGGCGCTTCCAGCTCGTCGACCAGCGCGATGGCGTAGTCTTCCATCGAAATCCAGCTCTTGCCCTGGGCGTCGATCAGGAGTTCATCGGCACCGATGCGGAACCGGCCGGTGCGCTCGCCCGGTTCGAACAACGCGGACGGCGACAGGAAGGTCCAGTCCAGCGCCGATTCGCCGCGCAGGGCGTTCAGGAAGTCGCGGCCGGCGCTCGCCTCGGCCTTGTAGATCGCGGGGAATTCCGGGGTGTCGATCAGCTGCACACCCGGGGCGACTTCCAGGCTGCCGGCGCCGCCGACCACCAAGAGGCGCGGCACGCCGGCTTGCTTGACTGCCGAAATCAGGCTGTCGGCGTTGCTCGACAGGAACATCGCGGCGCTGATCACGGCGTCGTGGCCGGCCAGCAGCGGCGCCAGTGCCGCCGGGTCGGTGGCGTCGCCCTGTTTCAGCGTTACGCCGGCGCATGGCGCCACCTTGCCGATATCGCGGGCGATGCCGGTGACCTGGTGGCCGCGTTGCAGCAGTTCGGTGGCGAGGCGCGAGCCGACGCGGCCGCTGATGCCGATGATGACGACGTTCATGGTGTTCTCCTTGGATGAGGTGCCGTGCCACGTCGGACACGGCGGAAAGCGGGATGGATATCGAGAATGTTGCGGCTCGCCGACTCGATGGGTTGCGCTGCGCTTCACCCATGCTGCGGCGTGCTCGGATCGGTCAGATGGCACAGCTGCCGTTGGCACAGCCTGGCTGGGCTGCCGCCGCGGGGGCTTCGGCCAACGTTGCCCGTCCTTGCTGTTCGAGGAAGTGGCGCCAGACGGCAGGTTGGCCGAAGAAGCGGCCGGCATCGAGCAGCGTCAACGTGTCGCCTTGCTGCAGCGCGAAGGTCGGGAAACCCCGTCCGCCGACTTGGCCCAGCAAGTGACGGCTGGCGGCGATGTGGGCCTGGGTCGCCGCGCCGTCCTGACGGGCGGACTCGGTGGCGAAGGCTGTCGGGTCGAGGCCGATATCGGCCGCCAGCTGACTCAGCACCTCGGTGTCGGCGATGCGGCGGCCTTCGACGTAGTGGGCGATCTGGATGCGCTTGAGCAGGTCGGCGCCACGTTCGCCGAGCGCTTCGGCGGCGAGGATGGCCGTGGTCGGCGGCGTGGAGTCGAATACCGCGCCCGTGTCACGCAACAGGCCGTCGAAGTAGTCGGCACCAAATACCTGCCCAGTCAGCGCGGCGATGCGGTGGTCGTGCGGCATCACGTAGTTGCGCAGCGCCACGCTCACCGGTTGGCGGTTGGCGCCGCTCATCATGCCGCCACCGTGCAGCGCCACGTGCAGCTCCGGGATGGCGCGGGCGGCTTCGACCAGCGGCGCGGCGCCGTAGCACCAGCCGCACAGCGGGTCGTAGAGGTAATGCAGTACGGTCGTGCTCATGAGGGTGTCCTTGCGGCGAATAACGGTATGGGCTGCATGGTAATGGTTCGGAACGGTACAAAAAACCGCATAATGGCGATCAGTTTGTTGCATGAATCGAGCAAATCATGGATCGATTGAAAGCCATGCGCGTATTCGTCGAAGTGGCGGAACGCGGCAGCCTGTCCCACGCCGCCGACAGCCTGGACATGTCGCGCGCCATGGTGTCGCGCTACCTGGCGGAATTGGAGGAGTGGGCTGGCGCCCGCTTGCTGCACCGGACCACGCGCAAGCTGAGTCTGACCTCGGCCGGCAGCGAAATGCTGCCGCGCTGCCGCCAGATGCTGGCGCTGGAGGACGAGATGCAGGCCGCCGTCACCGCCCCCGAGGCTGCGCCGCGCGGCATCCTGCGCCTGACCTGCAGCGTATGGCTGGGACAGTCTTACCTGGCGCGGGCGGTGGCGGATTACGTCAAGCGCTACCCGGCCACCGCCGTCGACATGCAGTTGCTGAACCGCTCGGTGAACCTGGTGGAGGAAGGCATCGACCTGGCCATCCGCATCACCAACGACCTCGACCCCAACCTGATCGCGCGCAAGCTGGGGCTGTGCCGCTCGGTGGTGTGCGCCTCCCCCGCCTACCTACGCGAACACGGCACGCCGCAGCGCGCCGAGCAGCTGGCGCTGCACAACTGTCTGACCTATTCCTACTTCGGCAAGAGCCTGTGGGCGTTTTCCCGCGACGGGCAGCCGGTCTCGGTGCCGGTGGGCGGCAACGTCAGCGCCAACGAAACCGCCGCCCTGCTGGAAGCGGCGCGCCAGGGCGTCGGCATCACCATGCAGCCGCTGCAGGCGGCCGCGCCCTGGCTCGACACGGGCGAGCTGGTGGCCGTGCTCGACGACTACCGGCCGCGCGACCTGGGCATCTACGCAGTCTATGCCTCGCGCCGGCATATGCCGGCGACGCTGCGCACCATGCTGGATTTCCTGGCGGAGTCGTTTGCCGGCGACGCGATGTGGCGGGACGTCTAAGCCGCTCCTACGGCGGGCGCGGACAGCAGGTCGGAAATCACCCGCCTGAGCCAGCGATTGCCCGGATCGTGATGGTAGCGCTCGTGCCAGTGCTGTTTGACGGCGTAGTCGGGCAGTTCGAACGGCACCGGAAACACCTTGAAACGGCCGCGCCCTTCCAGCACCTGCGCCAGTCGTTCCGGAATCGTCACCAGCATGTCGGTCTGCTCGACCACGAAGGCGATGCCCAGGTAATTGGGCACGCGCAGCGCGATGTGGCGGGTGATGCCCTGGCGGGCGATTTCCCGATCCAGGATCAGGTGCCCGGTGCCTGACGAGGTGACCACGGCGTGCTCCTCGGTTTCGAACTGCGTCAGGGGCAGTTCGTCGTGGATGCGCGGGTGGTCGGTGCTGGCCACGCACACATAGCGCTGGCGGAACAGCGACTGCTGGTAGAAGCCGGCTTCCAGCTGCGGCATGAAGCCCAGCGCCAGATCCGCCTCGCCCGTTTCCAGCATGCGCGGTGTCTCGGTCGACAGCGGCACGATGTCGATGTGCACGCCCGGCGAGGTCTTGCGCAGCTGCGCCCACAGCTTGGGCAACAGCACCAGCTGGCTGATGTCGGTCATGCTGATGCAGAAGGTGCGCTCGGAACTGGCTGGGTCGAAATCGATGCGGTGGCCGAACACCAGGTCCAGCGCATCCAGCGCCTGACGCACCGCGTGCTCCAGCTCGCGCGCCATCGGTGTCGGCTCCATGCCGTTGGCGATGCGCACGAACAGCGGGTCGTCGAAATGCTCGCGCAGCTTGGCCAGCGCGATGCTGACGGCCGGCTGCCCCAACCCCAGATTGTCCGCGGCGCGCGTGACGCTGCGCGTCTTGTAGATCTCGTCGAACACCTGCAACAGGCGCACGTCCGCTGTCTGCATTTCCCCTCCAGCATTATTCGTTTTTCGAATGACGTCCATTCATACCATTGCATGGACCGAATGTCGACCGCTCACTACATTGGGAGCCATCACAACAAGGACTTGAACGCCTTGAGTTGGATCAGGAGTTTCGAATCCGGCTTGGTGCCAGGCCCACACGTATGGAGACAGCTCATGTTGGAACTCGGTCGACTGGACGATCTGCCCGCCGCTTACCGCGCCGCCCTCGGCGCCCAAAACCTGGTGCCGCTGTGGCCCAGCCTGCGCGCCGTACTGCCCCCGGGACAACCCCGCCCGCGCACCCAGGCCACCTGCTGGCATTACGAGGCGCTGCGCCCGCTGCTGATGCAGGCCGGCGAACTCACCCCGATCGAAAAGGCCGAGCGCCGCGTGCTGGTGCTGGCCAACCCCGGCCACGGCCTGGAAAAGATGCAGGCCAGCTCCGCCATCTACCTCGGCATGCAGCTCTTGCTGCCGGGCGAGATCGCGCCGTCGCACCGCCACACCCCGAACGCGGTGCGCATGATCGTCGAAGGCGAAGGCGCCTACACCACGGTGGACGGCGAGAAATGCCCGATGCAGCGCGGCGACCTGATCTTGACCCCGACCGGGCTGTGGCACGAACACGGCCACGACGGCGACGCCCCGGTGGTGTGGCTCGACGTACTCGACCTGCCGCTGGTCTATTACATGGAAGCCTCCTACGTCGAGGAAGGCCAGCCGCAGACCATCAGCGGCGAAGGCAGCGAGCGCGCCTACCTGCGCGGCGGCGTGGTGCCCTCCCCGATCTTCAGCCGTAACGCCCCGCGCTACCCGATGCTGCGCTACCCCTGGGCCGAGGTGCGCGCCGCCCTGCTCGCCCTGGCGGCACGCCAGCCGGCCGGCGAAGCGGTGCAAGTGGCCTACGTCAACCCGGAAACCGGCGGCGATTGCCAGAACATCCTCGGCTACTCGGCGCTGATGCTGCGCCCGGGCGAAACCCTCGCGCTGCCGGCGCGCTCCCCCGCCACGGTGTTCCACCTCATCGAGGGCGCCGCCACGGCCGAGATCGACGGCAAGACCTTCACGTTGGCCGAAGCCGACACCTGCTGCGCCCCGGGTTTCGCCCCGGTGACGCTGAAGAACGGTTCCGCCGACACCCCGGCCTTCGTCTTCATCGCCGACGAAGCCCCCCTGCACAAGAAGCTGGGACTCTACGAAGTCCGCCGCCACGGCTGATGCCAGCCAGCACAGCCAACCCCTGCAAATCGAGGAGACAGACATGACTCAGACTCTACCCGTGATCGTCGCCGGTGGCGGCATCGGCGGCCTCGCCGCCGCCCTGGCCCTGGTACGCCAAGGCTTTTCCGTCAAAGTGCTGGAGCAGGCGCCGCAGATCGGCGAGATTGGCGCCGGCATCCAACTGGGCCCCAACGCCTTCCATGCTTTCGATGCTCTGGGCGTGGGCGACAAGGCGCGCGGCCGCGCCGTCTACACCGACGAAATGGTGATGCACGACGCGCTCGACGAAACCCTGGTCGGCCGTATCCCCACCGGCGAGGCGTTCCGCAAACGCTTCGGCAACCCCTACGCCGTGATCCATCGCGTCGACGTGCACCTGTCGCTGCTGGAAGGCGCCAAGGAAACCGGCCGCGTCGAGTTCCTGACCGGCACCCACGTCGAGCGCGTGGAACAGGACGCCGACGGCGTCACCGTCTACGACCAGCACGGCAACGCTTATCGCGGCATCGCCCTGATCGGCGCCGACGGCGTCAAGTCGGTGGTGCGCAAGCAGTTCGTCAACGATCCGCCGCGCGTCTCCGGCCACGTGGTGTACCGCGCCGTGATCGACAAGAAGGATTTCCCGGAAAACCTGCAGTGGAACGCCGCCAGCATCTGGGTCGGCCCCAACTGCCACCTGGTGCACTACCCGCTGCGCGGCGGCGAACAGTACAACGTGGTGGTGACCTTCCACAGCCGCGACAAGGAAGAATGGGGCGTCACCGAGGGCAGCCCGGAAGAAGTGCAGAGCTACTTCCAGGGCATCTGCCCCAAGGCGCGCCAGCTGATCGAGCTGCCCAAGAGCTGGAAACGCTGGGCCACCGCCGACCGCGAACCGATCGACACCTGGTCGTTCGGCCGCGTCACGCTGCTGGGCGACGCCGCCCATCCGACGCTGCAATACCTGGCCCAGGGCGCCTGCATGGCGCTGGAAGACGCCGTGACGCTGGGCGAGGCGCTGCGCGTCAACGGCAACGACTTCATCAAGGCCTTCGAGCTCTACCAGCGTTCCCGCGTCGCCCGCACCGCGCGCATCGTGCTTTCCGCCCGCGAGATGGGCCGCATCTTCCACGCCAAGGGCGTGGAGCGGCTGGTGCGCAACGAGCTGTGGAAAGGCCGCAGCGCCGAGCGTTTCTACGACGCCATGGAATGGCTGTACGGCTGGAACGCCGACAACTGCCTGGCGCGCGGCTGAGGGGAACGACGTGCTGAAGCTCTACAACTTCTTCCGCAGCGGCACCTCGCACCGCCTGCGCATCGCGCTGAACCTGAAGGGGCTGGACTACCAGTACCTGCCGGTCGACCTGCGCAGCGAGGAGCACCTCGGTACCACCTTCAAGGCGCTCAACCCGCAAGGGCTGGTGCCGGCGCTGGTCGATGGCGAGCGTACGCTGATCCAGTCGCCCGCCATCATCGAGTGGCTGGAAGAGCGTTACCCGACCCCGCCGTTGCTGCCGGCAGACCCGGATGGCCGTGCCCGCGTCCGTGCGCTGGCGGCGCTGGTGGGCTGCGACATTCACCCGCTCAACAACCGCCGCGTGCTGGAGTACCTGCGCAAGACGCTCGGCTGCGACGAAGCCGCCGTGCTGGCGTGGTGCGCCACCTGGATCGAGGCCGGTTTCGGCGCGCTGGAAGCACTGCTGGCGGCCGACCCAACGCGGGGCGATTTCTGCTTTGGCAACACGCCGACGCTGGCCGACGTGTACCTGGTGCCTCAGGTGGAAAGCGCGCGCCGTTTCGGCGTGAACCTGTCGCCCTACCCAAACATCGTCGCCGTGGACCGTGCCTGCGCCGAGCTCGACGCGTTCCGCCGCGCCGAGCCGGCACGGCAGCCCGACGCGCCGCAGCCGGCCACCGTTTGAACCCGACCCTGACCCACATCAAACCAGGAAGAGACCATCATGAGTTACCTGTTCAACCCCGTTGCCACTGTCGGCCTGCCCGTCGACGGTTCGTCCGAGCTGTTCCCGGTGCGCCGCGTCTACTGCGTCGGCCGCAACTACGCCGCCCACGCCCGCGAAATGGGCTTCGACCCGGACCGCGAGCCGCCGTTCTTCTTCTGCAAGCCGAACGATCCGGAATCGGTCGTGCCGGTGGCCGCCGGTGAAACCGTGACCATCCCCTACCCGGCCCAGACCAGCAACTACCACTACGAGATCGAGCTGGTGGTGGCAATCGGCAAGGGCGGCAAGGACATCGCCGTGGAAGACGCCGCCAGCCATATCTTCGGTTACGCCGTCGGCCTCGACATGACCCGCCGCGACCTGCAGATGAAGATGCGCGAGATGGGCCGCCCGTGGGAAGTGGGCAAGGCCTTCGACTACTCCGCCCCGATCGGCGTCCTCAGCCCGCGCGATAGCGTCGGCGAGATCACTGCCGGCGAGATCGTGCTGACCGTGGACGGCGAAACCCGCCAGAAGAGCGACCTGACCCACCTGATCTGGTCGGTGAGCGAGACCATCGCCAACCTCTCCACCCTGTTCGAGCTGCAGCCGGGCGACCTGATCTTCACCGGCACGCCGGAAGGCGTGGGCGCGGTTGAGCGCGGCCAGACCATGGTGGCCCGCGTCGACGGCCTGGCCCCGATCACGGTCAAGGTGGCCTGATTCCTTAATCCCGCATTCGCACGACAACAAAAACGGAAGCGGCGTGCACGACGCGCCGCCCACACACTACTCAGGAGATAACCCATGCGCGCCTCTCTGGACGTCCAGCACTTCATCGATGCCCTGCCGTTTTCACGGCTGCAACGCGGCATTCTCTGGCTCTGCTTTCTGGTGGTGGCGGTCGACGGCTTCGACACCGCCGCCATCGGCTTCATCGCCCCGGCCATCCGCGAGGAATGGCATTTGACGGCGGCGGCGCTCGCCCCGCTGTTCGGCGCCGGCCTGTTCGGCCTGATGGCGGGCGCCCTGCTGTTCGGCCCGCTCGCCGACCGGGTCGGACGCAAGACCATTTTGGTGCTGTCCGTGGCCTTCTTCGGTCTGGCCAGCCTGGCCTCGACCGCGGCGCCGGACCTCACCTGGCTCATCGTGCTGCGCTTTCTCACCGGCCTGGGCCTGGGCGGCGCCATGCCCAACGCCATCACGCTGACCTCCGAGTATTGCCCGGGCGCGCGCCGCTCCAGCCTGGTCACGCTGATGTTCTGCGGCTTCACCGTGGGCTCGGCGCTGGGTGGCCTCGCTTCGGCGCAGATCCTGGCCAGTTTCGGCTGGCGCGGCGTGCTGTTCTTGGGCGGCGTGCTGCCCTTGCTGCTGGTGCCGGTGCTGCTCCGCAGCCTGCCGGAATCGCTGCGTTTCCTGGTACTGAAGCGCCGCCCGCAGGCTGCGATCGACGCCGTCGTGGCGCGTCTGGCGCCGGCCCAGTCGTCCCACCCGGAGCTGACCGCGCATGAAGCCAGCGACCAGGCGCCGGTCCGCGAGCTGTTCCGCGCTCCGTTCGCCTTCGGCACCGCGCTGCTGTGGGTGAGCTTCTTCATGAGCCTGTTGATCATCTACCTGATATCGAGCTGGCTGCCGACCCTGCTGCACAACACCGGCGCCAGCCTGAGCCGCGCCTCGTTGGTGACGGCCACCTTCCAGATCGGGGGCACCCTCGGCGCCATTCTGCTGGGGCGACTGATGGACCGTTTCGGCGCCTGCCGTACCCTGGCGGTCACCTACGTGATCGGCGCCGTCTTCGTGACCCTGTGCGGCGCCAGCGCCGGCCAGCTCTGGCTGTTGGTGCTGGCGGTGTTCGGGGTGGGATTCTGCGTCAGCGGTTCGCAAGTGGGGGCCAACGCCCTGGCCGCCGCCTTCTACCCGACCAGCAACCGCGCTACCGGGGTGAGCTACGCCAACGCCGTGGGTCGTTGCGGTTCGGTGGTGGGGTCGCTGTCCGGCGGCTGGCTGATGGCGATGCAGCTCGACATGGGCGTGATCCTGAGCCTGCTGGCGGTGCCGGCGCTGATCGCGGCGGTGGCGATCGGCTCGCTGGGGCGGGTCAAGAGCCGGGGCGAGGCGCATGAGGCGGTCAAGGTGAACGCCGCCGGCTCGCTGGCCTCGTAATCGGCGGGGCGGAGACGCTCCACGCAGGGGCATCCGCCCTTCTCCAATCAGCGGCCCTCCGGCCAAGCCCAGAGTCTCTGAGACCATGCGAGCCTGGCGTTGATAATCCTTGCCATGCCCGGGTGCTTTCACCCGGGCATGGTGTCATTCTTGTGCAACTGAGCGAGATCGGTGAAGTGTCGCGCGACGAGGCGGAGCAGTTGTCGACACTGATTGCTCAGTCCACCGTGACATGTACCGAGCCAGCGAAGTGGCCAAGGCATCGAGTGAACGGGGCTTCGTCAGCTCCAGCACCGTCGGCGAAACCACCAAGTCAACAGCCCCAAGAGACGAGGAAGTCCCTTTATATTTATTAAGCCGGTTCAGGCAAGGATGTTGCATCTGTATTCGGTGGGGCAAGTCTGCCGTGCTGTCGGCAGGCGCGATGAACGGCGTTGATCTGTTTGGCCTTGAGCCGCATCCTGCTTGGCGCCGCTGGCGCACCGGTCCATGGCGGGTCTAGCACGTGCAACCATAATTCGCTGTCTGTCATTCTGGCGGAGTGGTCACGTCATCGTCGGCAGTGGCAAACGTCGGCAGGTTCCAGTGGTATTGCAGTGACAGGTAACGCAAGCCATAACAGATGGCAATAGAAATCCATGGCACCCATTGGGTCGACCAGTCCTGAAGTTCGGCGGCGACTTCGAATGCCGCACCGGCCAAGGCTGCCGAGGCGTAGATTTCTTTTTGCAAGATCAACGGCACTCGATTGAGCAGCACATCACGCAGTACGCCACCACCAACCGCCGTAATCATGCCGAGCAGAATGGCGACCTCGGCGTTATGCACATGGTGCAACGCCTTATGTGCGCCTGCAGCGGCAAACAACCCCAGACCTGCCGCGTCGAAAAGTAATACGGGTTGCTTGAGCCGCATGACCGGGCGGTACGCTCCGATGACGAGCAGCGCGGCGATGATCGATACCATCAGATAATGCCAGTTGGACAGGCCAACCGGCGGTATGGCCCCGATGGACACATCCCGGACCACCCCACCACCGCAGGCCACCGTAAACGCAACGGTGATGATGCCAAACAGATCCAGATTTCGCTGCTTGGCCGCGACAGCACCGCTCAAGGCAAAAACAAACGTCCCTGCTATATCCAGCAGTGTGAAGAGCTGATGCTCGTTCATGCTTTTTGAGGCTCTTCGCTGAGCCACGCGGAGGCGGCGGCCAGCATCGCCTGCAGGCCGGTTTTCAAGGTTGGGTCGAGAACGGGGGCATATCGGGGCGAGTGATTGCTCGGAATGGTGTTCAGCCGCTGGTTGGCCTTGGCTTCGGCATAGACTTTGGCGTCGGTGCCCCCCACGAACCAGAACACGTAGGGCGCGCCCCAGCGTCGGCCAAAGATGCTGAAGTCCTCGCTGGCCGCTTTCGGTTTGACCTCGATCGCGCGTTCGCCAAACTGTGCTGTGAAGGCCTGCGCCACGCGAGTTGTCGCCGCCGCGTCGTTCTGGGTCAGCGGGTAGCTGTTTAGCGTGGTGAACTCCGGTTCGCGCGGCGCATTCGAAGCCGCGCATTCGGCGCAGCAAATCCGCTTGACGGCAGACAGCACATGATTGCGCACGGTCTCGTCGTAGGTGCGGATATTTAGTTTGAGGGTCGCATCGTCAGGAATGATGTTTTCCTTGGTGCCTGCCTGCAGGGCGCCGACGGTCAGCACGGCGCTGTCGAGTGGACCGATCTCGCGCGACACAATGGTCTGTAGCCGAAGCGTGGTGGACGCCGCCATGATGACAGGGTCGATCGACGTCTGTGGTTGGGAGCCGTGCGAGCCGCGTCCGAACAGTTGGACCTTCAGGCTATCCCCGGCCGACAGGATCGTTCCGCTCCGATAGCCCACGGTGCCTGCGGCGCCGACCATCACGTGCTGACCGAGGATGATGTCCGGCTTCGGAAAGCGTGCGATCATCCCGTCGTCCATCATGGCGGCCGCGCCGCGACCGACCTCTTCTCCGGGTTGGAATACTGCGAGGATCGTCCCCTGCCACAGGTCGCGATGTTCCGAAAGCAAGCGAGCGGCGCCCATTAGCCAGGTTACGTGCAGGTCGTGGCCACAGGTATGCGACACCCCGACTTCGACCCCATCTTCATCCTTGGCGATGGCGGTGCTGGCATAAGGTAGCCCCGTGGCTTCGGTAATCGGCAGTGCATCCATGTCTGCCCGAAGCAACACGGTGGGGCCATCGCCGTTCTGCAGCAAACCAACGACACCGGTGCCGCCGATTCCCCGTGTCACCTCGAAGCCCTGTGCGTCGAGATAGTCGGCGGCAATCTTGGCGGTACGTACTTCCTGCATCGACAGTTCCGGATGGCTATGCAAATCCTTGTAGATGGCTTCCAGTTCGGGAAGCAGCGCCATCAAGGAGGAATCCAGTGCGTTTACTAACGGGGTCATGTGCTTCTCCCTGATGAGGAGGTCTGTGGGGGCCGTCCACTCGAGCGTTCTCCCCCTCCTCCCGCCATTGCAATTGACCTGATCATGAAGACCGCTTTGGGAGCCGTGTTTGAGTCTCCTATGCGCGCATCCGGTCGCTTCGCGATGGGAGGTCCGGGCACAGGACGAGCTTGCCCTCAAGACCGCCCGGCAGGCCGCCACGCTTGAGCGATGCGAATGAGCGAGCGTAACCATCCTCCCCGATTCCATCGAAGACGATATCGAACCCACCCGGCAGGACGCGAGTAAAGTCTTCTCGTCGGTATTCGATCGGTGTGGCGCCAAGTTCGCGGATCAGTGTCGCGTGCTCGCCGCGCGCGGTACCCCACAGTTCCAGGCCAGCACGCCTACCTAGTACGAGCAGCGCCGGGCCAACAGCTCCGGCGGCGCCTTGTACGAGCGCACGCTGCCCTCGCTGCACTCGGGCTGCACGATGAAGGAGCTGGTAGGCGGTCGTCCAGCTCAAGATCAGCGCGGCAGCCTCCGCCGCGTCGACACCCGCCGGCAGGCCAGTCAGGCGGTCGGCCCGGAGCGTGCAATAGGCAGCGTTCGACCCGAGCACCGTCATATCGGCCACGCGGTCGCCAAACTGAAAACCGCTCACGCCATCAAGCAATTTCATTATGTGCATGATGATGCGGGTGTGAAACGCTCAATCGAAATCCTGTCCCAGAGTTTTCGCATAGCGCTCGGTTTCCTCGGCCGGCATCCCCGCGCTAATCAGATACTCCCGCCACGTGCCCCGCACCAGCCCCCGCATTTCTTCAAGGACGCTTTCCGCCTCGTGCCGTTCGTAGCCGTAGTGCAACGTGGCGGCGAGAAGCAGGTCGGCACGGCTGGAGGCGCTCACGAGCCGGCGCTGCGCATGCTTCCTGCCGCGCGTGGGTTCGTCGAACAGGTAGGCCATGGCGTGGCCCGGCACGATGCCGGCGGAGCGTTGCGCCACCATGTCGAAGGCCGGCGACAGTCCCCATTGGTGCGGGTCCATGCTGCCGCACAGCAGGCCGTGGTTGCGCGGGTGGTCGTCGGTGTTGCGGATCAGCGAGTTGAAAACGATCCGCCGCCACAGTTCACGGAGGTTGGCGCGGTAGCGCTCGCCGCCCCCGCACCAACGCATCATGTGGCCGGCCAGCGCCACGTAGCTGCGCGCGTACATGGCCGGGGTAAAGCCTCGGGTGGCCAATAAGGCCTGGTCTTCCCTCTTCTCCTGATGCTGATCCAGACGGGCGACGGACCAGGCGCTGACGTAGCCGGTGCGGGCGAATCCCGTGCCCTGCGCATGACGGTCGAAGCGTTTGACCAGCAGCGCGTAGCGATGCGGCGCCGGTTCGATCACTTCCGCCTCGCAGGCGTCGATGCCGCAGTCCCGCGCCAGGCGTAGCATGGCCAGTTCCAGTTGCGGCAGGAAGGGGTCGTCTCCTCGCTCGGGAAACTTCGCGATGTATTGCACGCCGTCCCGCTCGAGGGTCAGTTTCGGCTTGGCGCCGCCCAGGCTGGTGCCCTGGAACACCGACTGCATGACGCGCTCCCGGTGCCGCTGGCTCGCCGGGTCCTGTGCCTCCGGCAGGTCGGCCAGCACGGCCTGGAACGCCTCAATCGACATCGTCTCGAATCGTTCCGGCGTCAGATGGCCGAGCACGATGTTGCCCGCGCCATCGGCGGGCCCCAGGGTCAGGGCGTCGAGACGCGATACTTCTCGTTCCAGGCGGCGCTCGAGCAGCATGTGGCCCCAGTCGTCGGGCCCGCTGTCGAGCATGATCGGGAAAATCGGGTCCCGGCCGGCGATCTTGTGGGTGGCCTTGCTGATGGGCATGTCCGGTGCCAGCGCGGGGCCGCCCTGCTCGCGGTAGCCGTCGTCGTAGTGGAACCGGGAGACCCTGGCATCGAGCGTGAACGCCCCCGCCAGCGACGAGACGGCCTGACCGGGCAGCCAGACATGGACCGGTGCATCGCTCATGGTTTCCCCTTCTCCAGCGCCAGAACGTCGTCTTCCGGCACCGGCAGGAAGGTGCCCGGCACGTCGAGCAGCCAGACCGCCCGGGCGTAGTGCCCGATCTGCGCCGAGTCGCGGCCGTGTTCGATGGAGACGTAGGTGGTCTTGGAGATGCCGAGCATCTCGGCGACTTCGCGCTGCGACAGACGGCGCTCCTTCCTGGCCTGGGTGATGCGCTCGCCCAGAGCTTCCAGGGCGAACCGGGCCTCTATCGGGAGCGGGCTCAGCTTGAGCAGGTTGCGTTTCGGCATGGAGTTCAACCTATTGGTCCAATTGGCTGATTATGGACTAATAGGTTGGTCTTTTCCATGTCCTGTGGTGTGACAGCTCCACGTTGTGCGCTATGGGGCGCGGTGCGCTGCCCGGCGACGTTTGTATCAATCTATTGTCCCAAATCGCGACTTTTGGACCAATAGGTTGTTCTTTTTCTGGCGAGTGGGCATAAAAAACGCCCCATGCCGGGGCGTTCTGTGGTGTTGGACGGGGTGGGTTCAGATCCAGCCGCCCAAGAGGGCCACGCCGCTGGCCGAGATCGCCACGCCGGCGCCGCGCACCAGCAGGCGGCTGGCGCGTACGCGCGCCTGACCGGCGCCCAAGAGCAGGCCGGCGGTGTGCAGCAGGCCGGAGGCCAGCACGAAACCGGCGGCATACGCCAGGCCGGAGGCGTTGCCCGGCATTTCCAGGCCGTGCGCCATGCCGTGCAGCACGGCGAAGGCGCCAATCACGGCGAGCGCGGCGGTACGGCCCGGCTGCGCGGCGAAGGCGACCAGCATGCCGGTGGCCACCACCGAGGCGGCGATGCCGGTTTCCAGCCCGGGCACGGCCAAGCCGGCCCAGCCCAGCGCGCCGCCCACGGCCAGCATCAGCATGAAGGTCAGCGGACCTTGCCAGCGCGCGGAGCCGCCGATCTGCCACGACCACAGGCCGACGGCCAGCATCGTCAGCAGGTGGTCCAGGCCCGAGAACGGGTGGGCGAGACCGCTTTCGAGGCCGCTGACGCCGTGGCCGGGGTGGGCCTGGGCGGCGGCGCTCAGGGCCAGCAGCAGCGCTGCCGGGATCAGGGTGTGTTTACGCATGGGTGGTTCCTTCCTTGTTAAGTGTCAGCATGCCTTTGTCTTCGATGAAGCGAATGATGTCCTGCAGCCCCTGCCCGCTCTTGAGATTGGAAAACACGAACGGCCGCTCGCCGCGCATCTTTTTGGCGTCGCGCTCCATCACCTCCAGCGAGGCGCCGACCAGCGGCGCGAGATCGATCTTGTTGATCACCAGGAGATCGGACTTGCAGATGCCTGGCCCGCCCTTGCGCGGAATCTTGTCGCCGGCCGAGACGTCGATGACGTAGATCGTCAGGTCGGACAGTTCCGGGCTGAAGGTGGCGGCCAGGTTGTCGCCGCCGCTTTCGATGAAGATCACGTCGAGGCCGGGGTGGCGGGCGTTGAGCCTCGCCACGGCTTCGAGGTTGATCGAGGCGTCTTCGCGGATCGCGGTGTGCGGGCAGCCGCCGGTTTCCACGCCGATGATGTGGTCGGGCGACAGGGCTTCGTTCTTCACCAGGAATTGCGCGTCTTCCTGGGTGTAGATGTCATTGGTAACGGCGGCGACATTATAGATATCGCGTAGCGCCTTGCACAGCGCCCAGGTGAGATGGGTCTTGCCGGAACCGACCGGGCCGCCGATGCCGACGCGCAGCGGGGTTTTTTGCATGATGTTCTCCTTGGATTCTCAAGACCGGAACAGCCGGCTGTACTGCGTTTCATGTTTCACCGCCACCCAGGCGAGGCCGGGGGCGAAGTTGCTGAGTTCATCTTCGGGCAGTGTGCGTGCCGTCTGCACCGCGACGGCCAGTTCCGGCAGTAGCGCCGATAGCAGCCGCTGGCCGGCGGTCTGCCCCATCGGCATGGCCTTGAGCAGCACCATCACCTGGTTTTCCAGCCAGCCCCACAGGTAGCCCGTCACCGCGGCGTCTTCGGCCAACCCCAGCGTGCGTGCCGCCACCGCCCAGGCGACCGGCACCGCCACCGGGGCGTCGGCCAGGGTGGACGGCCAGGGCTGGCTTTGGCTCTCGGGCAGCGCGGCGAGCAGCTGGCGCAGCGAGTAGCCCATCTGCTCGGTTTCCTGCCGCAGTTCGCGGCTGTCGCGGCTCGCCAACAGGCGCTGGTTGATGGCATCCAACCGTGCCTCGTCTTCGGCGGCCAGCGCGCGGCAGGCCTGCGCCAGCAGCGCCACCTCGAAGCGGCTCAGCGGCCCGTGCAGCACATCGTGCAGCCAGTGCCGGGCGCTGTCAGCGTCGCGCACCAGGCCGAGGTCGAGCGCGCTCTCCAGACCCTGCGAATAGCTGTAGGCGCCGATCGGCAGCCCGGGGCTGGCCAGGCGCAACAATTGCAGCACCGCGAGTCCACCGTTCATGTGCCGGACCCGTACTGATGCAGCTTGGGGGCGTACTGGAACGCCGCCTCCTTGCCGTGCGAGTGATGGTGACCGCCGCCGTAGGCGCCGTGCTCGGGGTTGAACGGCGCCGACAGGCGCTCGACCCGGGCGCCCAGCTGCAGCAGCATCTGCGCCAGCACCTCGTCGTCCAGCAGGCGCAGCCAGCCCTCGCCCACTTCGAGGTGGACGTGGCGGTTGCCCAGGTGGTAGGCGGCACGGCACAGTTCGCGCGGGTTGGCGCAGGTTACGTGCAGCAGCGCTTCGGGCGCGGCGACGACGCGCACGCGGCGGCCGTCTTCGGCCTGCAGCACTTCGCCATCGCGCAGCGGCTGGCCGGCCTCCAGGAACAGGCCGACGTCTTCGCCGCTGCTGGCGGTGGTGCGCAGCCGGCTCTTGCTACGCAGCTCGAAGCTCATGACAAGCTCGGCGTCCCAGTGGCTGGGGTCGTCGGCGCGTCGGGTAATGACCAGCATGTTTGTCTCCTCGTGCCTCAGAACAGGAAGTAGCGCTGCGCCATCGGCAGCACATCGGCCGGCTCGCACCACAGCAACTGGCCGTCGGCCTTGACTTGGTAGTTCTGCGGGTCGACCTCGATCTTCGGCAGGTAGTCGTTGTGGATCAGGTCGGTCTTCTTGACGCTGCGGCAGCCCTTGACCGCCACCAGCCGCTTTTTGAGCCCCAAAGCCTCGCCCACGTTGGCCGAAAGCGCCGCCTGCGACACGAAGGTGACGCTGCCCGCGGCGATGGCGCCGCCGTAGCTGCCGAACATCGGCCGGTAGTGCACCGGCTGCGGGGTCGGGATGCTGGCGTTGGCGTCGCCCATCGCCGCCGCGGCAATGATGCCGCCCTTGAGGATCAGGCTTGGCTTGACGCCGAAGAACATCGGCTTCCACAGCACCAGGTCGGCCAGCTTGCCGACTTCGATGCTGCCGACTTCGTGCGCGACGCCGTGGGTGATGGCCGGGTTGATGGTGTACTTGGCGAGGTAGCGCTTGATGCGGGCGTTGTCGTTGCCGGAGGCGTCGCCCTCGAGCGGGCCGCGCTGGCGCTTCATCTTGTCGGCGGTCTGCCAGCAACGCAGGATGGTTTCACCAACGCGGCCCATGGCCTGGCTGTCGGACGACATCATGGCGAAGGCGCCCAGATCGTGCAGGATGTCCTCGGCGGCGATGGTCTCGCGGCGGATGCGGCTCTCGGCGAAGGCCACGTCCTCGGCGATGGCGGGGTCGAGGTGGTGGCACACCATCAGCATGTCGAGGTGCTCGTCGATGGTGTTGACGGTGAAGGGCCGCGTAGGGTTGGTGGAGCTCGGCAGCACGTTGAGTTCGCCGCAGGCCTTGATGATGTCCGGGGCGTGGCCGCCGCCGGCGCCCTCGGTGTGGTAGGTGTGGATGGTGCGGCCCTTGAACGCCGCCAGCGTGGCCTCGACGAAGCCCGATTCGTTGAGAGTGTCGGTGTGGATCGCCACTTGCACGTCCATTTCGTCGGCCACGGAGAGACAGTTGTCGATGGCCGCCGGGGTGGTGCCCCAGTCTTCGTGCAGCTTGAGGCCGATGGCGCCGGCGCGGACCTGTTCCCTGAGCGGCTCGGGCAGGCTGGCGTTGCCCTTGCCGGTGAAGCCGAGGTTCATCGGGAAGGCTTCGGCCGCCTTGAGCATCTGCGCCATGTGCCACGGCCCCGGCGTGCAGGTGGTGGCGTTGGTGCCGGTGGCCGGACCGGTGCCGCCGCCGATCATGGTGGTAATGCCGGACATCAGTGCTTCTTCGATCTGCTGCGGGCAGATGAAGTGGATGTGGGTGTCGATGCCGCCGGCGGTGACGATCATGCCTTCGCCGGCGATGATCTCGGTGGCGGCGCCGATAACGATGTCGACGCCGGGCTGGATGTCCGGGTTGCCGGCCTTGCCGATGGCGGCGATGCGGCCGTTCTTGAGCGCGAGGTCGGCCTTGACGATGCCCCAGTGGTCGAGGATCAGGGCATTGGTGATGACGGTGTCGGCCACTTCTTCGGCCAACCTTTGGCCCTGACCCATGCCGTCGCGGATCACCTTGCCGCCGCCGAACTTCACTTCTTCGCCGTAGAGGGTGTAGTCGCGCTCGACTTCAAGAAACAGCTCGGTGTCGGCGAGGCGCACCTTGTCGCCGACGGTGGGGCCGAACATCTCGGCGTAGGCTTGCCTGCTGATTTTCATAGCTCCCCCATCACCTTGCCCTGGAAGCCGTACACCACGCGCGCGCCGGCCAGTTCGACCAGCTCGACGGTGCGCGTCTGGCCCGGCTCGAAGCGCACCGCGGTGCCGGCCGGGATGTTGAGGCGAAAGCCGCGCGCGGCCTCGCGGTCGAAGGCGAGCGCGTCGTTGGTCTCGGCGAAGTGGTAGTGCGAGCCGACCTGGATCGGGCGGTCACCGGTGTTGGCCACGGTCAGCGTGAGCGTGCTTCGGCCAACGTTGAGTTCGATCTCGCCGGGTGCGGCGAGGATTTGTCCGGGAATCATGCTGTCTTCTCCTGGAAAGTGTCACAACCTGTCGCGCGCGGGCGTCAGCACGGTGCGGCCAGCGCGCAGGAACCGGCATGTACGGTGGTGTACAGGAGGATTCCGCGCCATACCTGTGCCGAGATCACGCCTGCGCCGCAGGGGCCTGGCCCTTTCCTAAACGATGGGTTGATGGACGGTCACGAGCTTGGTGCCGTCGGGAAAAGTCGCCTCGACCTGAATCTCGCCGATCATCTCCGGCACGCCCTCCATCACCTCGTCGCGCGTCAGCAAGGTGGTGCCGTAGTGCATCAGTTCGGCCACGGTCTTGCCGTCGCGCGCGCCCTCCATGATGGCGGCGCTGATGAAGGCCACCGCCTCGGGGTAGTTGAGCCTGAGGCCGCGCGCACGGCGCCGCTCGGCCAGCAGGCCGGCGGTGAAGATCAACAGCTTGTCCTTCTCGCGGGGGGTCAGTTCCATGTGTTTTCCGTTGTGTTGGTTCAGGTCGCCCAGATGCGCGGCGATGAAGCCGGGCGGCCGTGGGTGAAGGGGTGGATCAAGGCGCGCAGCTGGCGCAGCCAACGGTGCGCGTCCTCGGCCGAGTCGCCGATGAAGCGCGCCAGCCAGACCTCGGGCAGTTGCGTGGCGGCGGCGCGGCCCACGGTTTCCACCTCCAGCGCCGCCTGATGCAGTTCATCCGGCAAGGCCGGGCCGGCCCAGACCAGGGTGGCGACCACGCTGTGGCCGGCCAGCCCCACCGGCGAGGCGAGCAGTGGACTGGCGCCGGGCAGCACGGCGTGCTCGCACCAGATCAGCCGGCCGTCGCGCTCGATCTCGACGCATTGGCGCCACTGCCCGTGGTCGAAGCGCTCACCACAGGCGGGGCGGCCGAGGCAGGTCACATCGCCGTACAGCAGCCGGGCGTCGCCCGCGAGCCGGATGCGGCTTTCCAGTCGCACGTCTGCGCCGGCGTAGAGGATGGTTTCCTGCGGCAGCCATTCCAGCCGGGCACCGTCGGCCAGCGCGAGCGTGACGGACTGGCTGGCAGGACGTCCGAAACCGTCGTACCACTTGGCGGCACCTGGGCTGGTGATCAGCACATCGGCGCCCTCTTCCAGCGAGACGTCGATGCTCAGCCGGTCGCCGCCGGCAATACCGCCGGGTGGGTGCACGATGATGTGCTGGCACGTTCCAGCCGCATCGATGAAATGCTTTTGCACCCGTAACGGGCCGACATGGCGGCGCTGCACCGGAATCGTGCCGCCAGGCCGGCGGGCATAGCCCAGTTCCAGTGCCGCATGCCAGCCGGCTGACAGGCTGGCGGGTAATCGCGATGACAAGGAGGCAGGCGCTCGTTCCATAGTCGTTTCAATCAAGCCGTGTTGAGACCGGTCTGAACACCACAGCAAATTTCATACCGGGTTGGAGAAATCCTGATCGCACGGGTTGCCACACGCGCCGTACCGTCTGCGGCGGCCTCACCACCGCATGACGTCGAGCTGGCCAGCCAAAGGCGGAGTGACAATTGCATAACCCTGTTGGTATTATTCACACCCGCTGAGAGCCCCCTCCCTCTCCGCTTAGCCCGTCCGTCTCCTGACTGCCCCTACCTCAAGGCAAATGGCCCATCGCGTGGAGCAGGCAGAACACCATCACCGAGTCCAACGACCACCCACATTGACAAGAAACCGCCTAGAACGGTGCCCCATGGAAGACAGCTTCTCGACCGCCCCCTCCCGCCGCAGCCTGCTCCTGGCCGGCCTCATCGCCACCGCGATGACGGCCGCCGTGCTCATGATCCTGCCCGACATCGACGTCCCGACCGCACTCGGCGGCAATCTGCGGCCGGTGCAGATCACCGCCCTGACCGTCACCAACAGCATCATCGCCTACCTGGTGCTGCTGCAGTTCTATGCCGACCACAAACTCAGCAACGGCCTGCTCAGTGTCGCCTTTGGCTACTCGGCCCTGATGTCCGGCTATTTGTTGATCAACCTGCCCGGGGTGTTTTCCGCCCGCGGCGGTTACCCGCTGGGCTCCCACATGGCGACCTGGCTCTGGCTGGCACGTCTTGGCGGCACCGCTTTTCTGATCCTGCTGGCCATGCTGGTGCTGCAGCGGCAGCAGGACCGCCCGTTATCGAAACGCGTTCGCTGTCAGGCACTGTCCCTCTGTGTACTCTCCCCGTTCGGCCTGGCCTGGTTCGCGGTGACAGTGCTGTCGCGGCTGGTACCGGACCTGAACAGTCTGGTCAAGGACAACGGCGATTACAGCGCGCTGACCCACAGCGGCATTGGCGCCTTCCTGCTCGCAAGCTGGTTCGTGGCCTTGTTGAGCGTCCTGCTGGTGACGCGCCTGCGTAGCGCGTTCCACTGCTGGCTCGCGCTCAGCTGCTATTCCTATCTGCTGTACCTGATCACCGTGTGCTCTTCATCGATCCGCTATACCGTCGGCTGGCACGCCTCGCGCTTTTTCGAGCTGGCCGCCGCGGGCATCATGCTGGGCGCCTTGCTGTTCGAGGTGCTGAAGCTGCAGACGCGGCTGCAGCACTCCTACCGCCAGGCCTACGAAGCGTCGATCCACGACAGCCTGACCGGACTCTCCTCGCGCCGCCATTTCGATGCCGTGCTGAAAATGGCGCTGCAACAACAAGCGCGACACCAAGCGCCGCTGACCCTGCTGATGGCCGACATCGATTTCTTCAAGCAGTACAACGACCATTTCGGACACGTAGAAGGCGACCGGTGCATCCAGCGGATCGCCGCGTGCATGGCCGAACAACTGCGCGGCGGCGACACCGTGGCGCGCTACGGCGGGGAAGAGTTCGTCGCCATACTGCAGTATTGTGACCTGGTGCCGGCACGGCAAGCCGCCGAACGCTTCCGCGCCGCGGTGGAAAGCCTCGCCCTCCCTACCCCGCCCGGCAGCCTGCGACCGGTGGTGACAGTCAGCGTCGGGCTGTATTGCCATCCGTCCAACAGCCCGGCGACGGCGGGTTGGCTGGTGGAACAGGCCGACCGCTCGCTCTATGCCGCCAAACGCGCCGGCCGCAACCGCATCGGCTCGTGCGAAACCTCCCCCTCGGCGGCTTAGATCGCCAGCCGCTCGCGCGGGCTGTAACCCCGCTCACAACCCATCCGGCCATCCCGCCGACTCCTTAGCCATCGGGCCATCTCACCGCCCCATCCCGCTGCCATCGACTAGGCTTAGCCCATGGCGATGCACTTTTTTTGCGCCTTCCAGATTAGCAACGGGAATAAACCTGGCCGCTGAAACGTTTAGTGTGTGTAGACACGATGCGCCGGCCGCGCACAGATTCGGCGCCGGCAAAAAACACCCCTGAGATTCCCGATTTTCCTACTCACAAGGAGCATAACCATGAAACACCCCCTGATCCTGCTGGCACTGGGCAGCACCCTGGCTCTGCCAGCATTGGCCGAGTCACCCAAGATGATGCACGGCATGGCGGTCGACGATCACGGCATGACCCTCTACACCTTCGATAAGGATGGCAAGGACACGAGCACCTGCGCCGGCCCTTGCGCCGACAACTGGCCTCCGGCCGTGGCCGATTCGTACGACAAGGCCTCGGGTGACTGGGGCACGATCACGCGCAGCGACGGCAAGAAGCAGTGGACCCACAAAGGGCACCCGCTCTATCGCTGGTCGATGGACAAGAAGCCGGGCGACACGAACGGCGAAGGCTTCAAGGGCATGTGGCACACCGTCAAGCCCTGAGCCCGGCGGGCCATGAGTTTCGAATCCGACCTGCTGGTCTGGCTGCCGCACCTGCGCCGCTACGCCCGGGCACTCACGCGCGATCCGGCCTGGGCCGATGACCTGGTGCAGGACACGCTAGAGAGGGCGTTGAGCAAATGGCGCTGGGGGCGCGGCGGCAATCTGCGCGCCTGGCTGCTGACCTTGTTGCGCCACCGCTTCATCGACCAGTTGCGCTCCCGGCGCGAGGTGGCATTCGATGATGAGGAAGCCCCCTGGCAGCAACAGCCGGCCGCCACCGGCGAGGTTGACGGGCTGCTGTTGCGCGACGTGGAGCGCGCCCTCTACCGCTTGCCCCTGGAACAGCGCGAAGTGCTGCTGTTGATCGCGCTGGAAGAGCTCAGCTACCAGGAAGCCGCCAAGGTCCTGAAGGTACCGGTGGGCACCGTGATGTCGCGCCTGTCGCGGGCAAGGGAACGCATGCGTATCTTGCTGACCGAGCCCGCGGCCGATGCGACACCCGGCCGGCCCCCATTGAAAGTAGTGAAGCACTCACCATGAACGAGCCACGCGACACCACCGCCAACACCCCTGACAGCGCCGACGAGCTGCGTCCGCTGTCGGCGCTGGTGGATGGGGAACTGTCCGACGCCGAGCGTAGCGCCTTGCTGGAGCGGCTCGGCCATGATCCGGCCGCCGCCGCGCGCGTGGCGCATTACCGCAGCCAGAACGCGGCGCTGCGGCGGCTGTTCCCGCTCGCCGGCGAAACCGCGAGTCTGTTCGTGCAGCGCCGCACGCCATGGTGGCAACTGGGCGCGGCCATCACCGGGGGGCTGGCCCTCGGCCTGATGCTCGCCATCATGCTGCCGGCACAGCTGCTGCCCGGCGGCTTCGGCCAACCTGCCTTTGCCCAGCGCGCCGATCTGGCCTATGCCGTGTACGCCCCGGAACGCCGTCACCCGGTGGAAGTCACCGTCCGCGAAGAAGCGCACCTGCTCAGTTGGCTGTCGGCCCGGCTGAAGCGTGCGGTAACGGCGCCGTCACTCGGCGAGTATGGCTACGCACTGGTGGGGGGGCGGCTGCTGCCGGGCGAATCCGGCCCCGCCGCGCAGTTCATGTACCAGAACAGCACAGGCAAACGCCTCACGCTGTACATCTCTCCCTACCCCTCCCGCGAAATCAGCTTGCGACTGTTGCACAACGGCGCGAGCCGTACCGCCTACTGGGCCAACCACGGCATGGGCTACGCCCTGTCCGGCACCGACAACGAGCCCCGCTTGCGGGCGATCGCTGCCGACGCCTGCACGGCGCTGGGGGGCGACGCGGGCGCCTGGTCCGGTTAAGCCGGGCCGGCCCCTTTCCCAACCCGATAGATGAAGGAGATTGACATGGACAGGAAGCACCGGCTGACCGGCTGGCTGCTGTTACTGGCTCTGGCCTTGGCATTGCCTCTCGGCGGCTGCCACTCGATGGGCGACCCAGGGGCGACACCGACGCACGACAGCGACATGGGCGACCACGGCCGCGGCGGGGGCGGCTACTGACCCCGGCATCACCACAAGCCGGGCGCCGCTCCCGGGCGCGCCCGGACGAGACACAGGAGTCACCATGCACAGGACCAGACTCACCCTCGCCGGGTTGGCATTGGCACTCGCCCTCCCGCTGAGTGCCGGCACGGCTCGTGCCACCGACGAACCCTATCGGGTGCCGATGGCCAGCGACGGCGTACAGCACGTCGCCATCGTCGGCGGCAGCTATTTTTTCAGGCCCGCCCACATCGTGGTCAAGGCCGGCACCCCGGTCGAACTGTCGGTCAAGGTCGAAGCAGGGCTCATCCCGCACCGCTTTGTCCTCAAACTGCCGCCCGACCAGGTCGACATCGACAGCCGCCTGGGCGAGGAGCCCCGCTCTTTCCGCTTCACCCCGACCGTGGCGGGGCGCTACCCCTTCCATTGCCCCAACAAGCTGCTGTTCCTCAAGAGCCACGAAGAAAAAGGCATGGCCGGCGTGCTGGAGGTCGTGGAGTAAGCCATGCTCTGGCCCTTGCTTGCCACCGCCCTGATCGTCCCGGCCGGCCTGACGGACCCGATCGCCGCCGCACAGCAGCAGTTCGAACAGCTCGACAGCTACCGGGTCACCGTCCGCTCGAGCGCACCGCACACCCGTCAGCAAGTCGTCCGTTACGCCTACCGCAAACCGGGTTTCGTACGCATGGAGTTCGTCACGCCGCATCCCGGGGCACTGATGATCTACAGCCCGCACGGCAACAAGGTCCGGGTCTGGCCCTTCGGCCAACCTGGCTTCGCGCTGACGCTAGCGCCCGACAACCCGTTGATCCGCGGCCCCCACGGGCACCGTATCGACCGCTCCCATGTCGGAATGCTGTTGCAAGCGGTGCACATCCTGCAGGCCGGTGGCGACACGACGCCACTCGGCAAGGGCACCATCGGCCACTGGCCCGTTCAGGGATGGAGCATCACCGGCGCCCCCGGCAACACGGTGGCCGGCGTGCATCGCTTCCAGCTCTGGCTGACGCAAGGCACGTTGTTCCCGGTCAAGGTGGTCAGTTTCGGTCTTGACGGCGAGCAGCAGGAAACCGTGCTGATGGACGACGTGGAAATCGACGTCCCGCTCGCTGCGGATTTTTTCCAGCCCTGAACCGTCAAACACAGGAAAACCGTACAGCCATGGCGGAATACCGCTTCTCCACCCTGTGGTACCTGGAGGCTCCCGTGGAGGCGGTATGGGACGCCATCTACCACTCGCGCCGCTGGCCCAGCTGGTGGCGCGGCCTGGAACAGGTGCTGGACCTGGAGGCCGGCGACGACAATGGCCTCGGTGCGGTACAGCGCTATACCTGGAAGAGCGTGCTGCCGTACCGGTTGACCTTTGACATGCGCGTCACCCGCATCGAACCGCTGGTTTGCCTGGAAGGCACGGCGAGCGGCGAACTCGAAGGCCATGGCCGCTGGAGTTTCAGAAAAGAAGGTGTGATCACCGTCGTCTGCTACGACTGGCAGGTGCGCACCACCAAGCGCTGGATGAACCTGCTGGCCCCGGTAGCCCAACCGCTCTTCCAGTGGAATCACGACGCCGTGATGACTGCCGGCGGACAGGGCTTGGCCCGTCTGCTCGATACCCGGCTGATAGCCATGACCCATCGACACCCGGCAAGGTAACGATGGCTTGAGCGGGCGACCACGACATTGCCCGCAACCCCGAGTCACCCGGCTGACGCCCGACTCGCCTTGCATGCCCTGGAGGCCCGCCATGCCCCAACGCATCCGACGTTTTATGACACAGTGCCTGGTCCTGATTTTTGCCGCTGCAATGGGCCTGGCGACCACCCCGCCCGCCGTCGCCCAGGACGCCGTGTACACCCAGGCAGAGCTCGACCAGATGCTCGCGCCCATCGCCCTCTACCCGGATTCGCTGCTGACGCAGGTGCTGATGGCATCGACCTACCCGCTCGAGGTGGTCGAAGCTGCGCGCTGGTCGCGCGATCACCCCGGGCTCAAGGGCGACCAGGCCGTGCGCGAAGCCAACCGCAACGACTGGGACCCGAGCGTGCTGTCCCTGCTCGCCTTCCCGCAGGTGCTGCAGATGATGGACGAGCACCTGGACTGGACCGAGCAGCTCGGCGACGCCTTCCTGGCCCAGGAAGACCAGGTCATGGATACCGTGCAGCGCTTGCGGGATAAAGCCTGGGAGCAGGGCTCCCTGCGCTCCAACCGCTACCTCCGGGTCGCCCGGGAGCACACGGTCATCGTGATCGAGCCGGCCGACCCGGAAATCGTCTACGTCCCGTATTACGACCCGCTGGTGGTCTACGGGGCATGGTGGTGGCCGGGTTATCCGCCCTACTACTGGATCTGGCCCGGTTACTACGTCGGGCCGACCGTGGGCATCTACTGGGGCACCGGCATCACGGTCGGTGTCGGCTTCTTCTTCGGCAACTTCGACTGGCCGCGCCGCCACGTCACCATCGTCAACGTCAACAACTACTACTTCCGCCCGCACGTCACGCACCGCGAGTGGCTCGACCGCAAGGGGCCGTTCCGTTGGGAGCATGACCCGTCACGACGCGGCAATGTCCCTTACCACGGCTTCACTCCGCGGCCGCCCGAACGCGTGGCCCCGTCGGGCGAACCGCGCCAGTTCCCGCGCCAGCAGACTCAACCGACCTCGCCCGCATTGCAGCCCAAACCGGATCTGAGGCGCGACATGCCCGTCATCATCAATCCGGCCCAGGCACCCGAGACGCGGCGCCGTCTCGATCAGCGCCCCGAAATTCCACGTGGCGAAGGGGAACGACGCGACCGCCGCATCACACCGCCCGGTCAGGATCACCGGCTCATCGACGTGCCTCGCTCACCGCGGCCGCCGGCGGAGTCGCCCCAGATCATCCGCCCCGAGTCGAGCCGGCCACGCCCGCCGGAGCCCGGCAGCAGCGAACGTCGAAACGACAACCGCCGTTTCGAGCAGCGCCAACCCGGAGCCGAGACACCGCGCGTGCCACGTTCAACGGGGATGCCCACCATTATCCGGCCAGAGCCAGCCCGGCCCCGTCAGCCGGACGTCGGCGTCCCAGAACGACACAGAGCTCCCCCTCAAATCGAGCGGCGCCAGATCGAGCGCCCCAACGCTGCCCCTTCCGCCCGGCCCTCGTTCGCTCCTCGCCCCGAGGAACCGCGCCGCGGCGGCCAGGTTCCTCCCCGCCAGATCATCAACCAAGGCAACCCGGGCAGCGGGCAGGATCATTAAGAACAACAGCCCGGGCGCGCCATGACATGGCGCGCCCGGGCTGTGCGGAATGGTCTGGCCTGAAACGCCACCCTCGGCGTCAGAGCAAGACTCTCAGCCCCTGGTAGCCGACATACAACCCGACCAGCACGATCAGTGCGCCGGAAAAATACGGCGCCTTGCGGGCGAACTCGCCAAACCCGCTCCAACTGCGCGAGACGTGCTTCACGCTCAGCGCGGCCAGCGCGCCCGATGCCACCATCGTCAGTGCCAGACCAATGCTGAAACACAGCACCAGCGTGGCGCCGAGGGCGATCTTTTTCAGCTGCAGACACAACAGCAGCACCGTGATCGACGCCGGGCACGGGATCAGCCCGCCGGTCAGGCCGAACAGGATGATCTGGCCGGTGGTCACCTCCCGGTTGGCAAAGCGGCGGCGGATGTCGTTGGCGTGGGCCAGCTCGTGCGGGTCCTGGTACCCCGGAGCAGACAAATCCAGCCCCTCGTAATCCTTGATCGAGTGATGATGGTCCGGCTCGACAAACTCCACGTCGTAGTCGTGGTGGTGCTGATCGTGCCCCAGACTGAGCCGGGCAACGAACTCGTGCGGCTCCGGAATGGTTTCCAACGACTCCACAAAGCCATCGCGCTGCACGAAGGTGAAACCCTGGCGGCTGCCGTCGGCCCGCTCCGTCTCGATCCGCACCTGATCGGCCGGCCAGCGGTGGCCGTGTTTGCTCGCGTGGTACAGACGGAAACGCGGCGGCACGCCCTGTTCGAACACCTCCAGCCGGACGACACCGTGGCCGGTGTCGATAAGCTTGGCCTCGTCATGGTGATGGTGATGGTCGTGGTGATGGTCATGATCGTGCGCCAGTTGCTGATTGCGCCAGGTGCGCCAGATCATCCACGCCGCTACACCGATGATGAGCACCGCGGAGGCCACCTGAAAATAGGGTTCCGTCGCCTCCGCGCTCCAGTTGCGGCCGAAATACAACCCGGCCATCGCCACCGCCCACACCACCGCCGTGTGCGACACGGTCGCCGACAGGCCCAGCAACACCGCCTGCGTCAGGGTGCCGCGAATGGCAACGATGAACGCCGCCATCATGGTCTTGGAATGCCCCGGCTCCAGGCCGTGCAGCGCCCCCAGCAGGATGGCGCTCGGGACGAACAGCCAGGCATTGCCTTGCTGCAACAGGATCGAAAACTCGGGCATGGCGCACTTTCACAACGTGTGATCAGATCGGCGCATTATACTACCCCCCAGTATATGCATGTTACCCTTCCGTCCATTTTTCAGGCATGAGGTAAAGCGGACATGGCACACACCGTGAGAGACAAGGCCAAACTGCTGGCCCGAGTCAGGCGGATACAGGGGCAGACGGCCGGGCTGGAAAGATTGCTGGACAGTGAAACGGACTGCACCGCCGTGCTCCAGCAGATCGCCGCCATCCGCGGCGCGGTGAACGGGCTGATGGCCGCCGTGATCGAAGGCCATCTGACCGACCATGTGGTCAAGGAAGCCGAGCAGGCGCAACGGCAGCGCGATCTGGATGCCGTGCTCCAGGTCATCAAGTCGTACCTGAAATAGACCCGCCACGGCGCAGCGGGCCAAGCCGGCCAGGATACCTTGGCCACGCGCTCATTCAGTGCGGGAAATAGGCCGCCACCAGCAAGGCAAAGACGCCGTACAGCGAGCTCACGCCGAGCAGCACCCGGCCATCGACCGCGCCGCGGCGGAAAATCCGCCATAGAAAGAGAATCGCCAGGGCGGTGATGACGCCGGACGCCAGCAGCGTGCCATCGAACTGCCAGGGCGTGAAAAAGATGCCCAGCGCGCTGGGAATGGTGGCCTGGATCATCATGGCACCGGAGATGTTCGCCAGCGCCAGGCGCTCCTTGCCTTGCCGCACCCAGATCAGGGCATTCATGGTTTCCGGCAGCTCGGTCGCCACCGGGCTCAGCAGCAGCGCCACCAGGTGCGGCGACCAATGCAAACCGGTGCCGATCGCCTCAAGCTGGCCGACAAAGACATGCGACGCCACGCTGATCACCACCAGCGCCAGCACGACCTGCAAACCCGCCCACGCCAGCGAGGGCTCAGCCATGTTGGGGCGGATTTTCAGCGGCTCCAGCTCTTCTTCCTCCGGGGCGGTATCGCTGTCACGGATTTCCCGCCAAACGTAGACGCCATACGCCATCAGGAACAGCACACCCAGCCACGGCTTGATGGCAAAGGCCACCAGCCCCAGCGTTACCTTGACCGCAAACACGGCAAGAAAAGCGGCCTGGTCCCGGCTTAGACGGACATGATCCACGCGCACTTCGTGCGTTTCACGCGCCAGACGTCGACGGTTCAGCATCAAGGCAAAGCCGACCACGGCGTAGGCCAAGGTTGCCAGAACGAGCGGGCCACCCATCGCGGCGCCGACTCCGAGATCTTTCTGAGCGGGGGTGTTGCCGAAAACCACGGCAGTAAAAGTGACGGCACTTTCCGGGAGGGCGGTACCGAAGGCGGCCAGCACCGAACCGACGGCCGTCGCCCCCAGATTCAGACGACGACCAAGCCATTCCACACCATTGACGAAGAATTCACAGGACCAGTAAATGGCCCCGGCGGAAAGGAAAAACAGGGTGAAAGCGAGAAGCATGAGAGTAATCCGGCCGGGCGAGCAAGAATCCAATGGCGCGACGATACGCCTCGCCCGGCCTGGGTAAGCGCATCGCGGCCAAAGGTCTCGCCTGGCTCTCTCTGCTGGTGCAGAGGCTGTTCACGCCATGAGGCTATGGCCTCAAGTTTGTTGACGTGAACTCCTTAGCAAGGGGCTAAGGATGGCTACTCCCCAATGACAACATTGCCATTTTAACAGTCCTCACCCCACCTGTCTCCATGAGTCCCGCGTTTTCTGCATTCGACATCATGGCCCTGACCGAAGAAAAATGGACTGCCCTGGAGCAGTAAATCCGTGACAACCGCTTAGCCGGCGACCAAGACGACACCATGCCGCCTGGAGGCATCACGATGTCGGTTTTAGGACGGATGGCCACGCGCTCGTCCGCCACCATGAACGTCATATCGATCGATGATCTCACCGTGCGGATCGCTGGCCGGAGTGGTGGCTTTCGGCCAACGGCGGCTCCGCGGCAGCACTGTTTCAAGGAAAGGACGACTGCATGAGCACACGCTACGCCGGCTACACGCTGGCCGAAATCAAGGAGGCGGCGACGACATCCGCCGACGACGGCACGCCAGTCCCGACTAACCCCGCCATGCTGCTGGACCTGATCGGCCGAATCGAGGAACTGGAACGCGCGCACGACACCGTCTGGCTGGCCGGCTTCAAAGCGGCCCAGGAAACGGCGGCCCGGCAGTGCGACACGTTGGCCGAAGAATTCTACAGCGCCGCTGCCATGCGCTGTGCCAGCAGCGTGCGCGCCATGCAGCCATCCGCGTCCTGCGAGGCGACCACCAGCGAAGCGTCCGACAGGCACCCCCTCCGCCCCGTCGAGGCGGAATGGCCTCACCCCGATGGCTTCCCGGCCATCGCCGGCATGCCTTGAGTCCTGCTTGCCGCCCTCTCAATTTTTTATCGACGCCAGCCCTGGAGCTGGCGTTTTCATGGCCACAGCGCCCTCTTCGCCCCCCTTGAGTAACGAGGACGCCTCGGTGCGGCCGCCGCCCGCAAGATCGGCGAGCGCCACGCACCGACCACGTCAGGCAGTTGCGGGTTACGGTCTTGCTGGCGTCGCGTTTACAGGCAATTCCATGTCGAAAACAGGCAGTTGCCGGCATGGTATTGAACCTATGATGACGAACCTTTCATCAGATCGTTTGGAGCCGACATGTCCGATTTCATCACCGTCCTGCGCGAAACCTGCCCCACTCCGGTGGTTGACGCCACCAAGTGGAAGCGCATCGGCGGCGACCCGCACACCGTGAACCTCAACGCCTACCTCTCGAAGGACGGCAGCAAGATCATGGGCACCTGGATCTGCACCCCGGGCAAGTTCGAGGTGAACTACGAAAAATGGGAGTACTGCCACTTCCTCGACGGCTACTGCATCATCACGCCGGAAGGCGAGCAGCCGGTGCATCTGAAGGCCGGCGATGTGTTCGTGATCGAACCTGGCATGAAGGGTACCTGGGAAGTAGTGGAAACCGTGCGCAAGTATTTCGTCTTTGCCTGAGCCTTCAGGTCTGCACGTTGGGCTGAGCCGAGCACAGCCCAACGGCCTCCCCTCGATGGGGGGGCATCGTGTTATGCAACCTCATGACCGGCCACGACCGCCATGCCTATGCCGGACGCTATTTCGCCCGCTTCAACACAACCTCGGCAATGCCGTCGCCTGTCGATGCAGGGGTTTGCCACGTAAGCTCGTCTCCAGTCACCGTGAACGGTCGTTTCTGCTCAGTTCCGTTCCAGTTCGGAAACGTACTGGTTTCTATGTGGAACGTGATGGTCCTGTTCGCCTCGTCAACGGTGTATCTGCCGAAGTGAGCGATCGACCCTAGCACAACGGCCTTGTTTTCCTCCGGGGTGCCCTCCATCCGACTGGTGGATGCGAATTTGGCCTGTCCAGCCCGCACCGTCATCAAGATATAGCGGCCATTGCTATCAAAGTTCGCCTGGCCCTGTGGATTCGGACCGAAAAGAGGTATTCGCGTCCCATCGGAGCGGATAAGGTCAACGGAAACATAAGACCAGGTTCCGACGATTTGGTCCTTCAGGGCAGGTTGTGCCATGGTCGCGCTCCAGGGCAATGCCATGCCAAGAACGAGC
This sequence comes from Pseudogulbenkiania sp. NH8B, assembly GCF_000283535.1. Classification (GTDB taxonomy): domain Bacteria; phylum Pseudomonadota; class Gammaproteobacteria; order Burkholderiales; family Chromobacteriaceae; genus Pseudogulbenkiania; species Pseudogulbenkiania ferrooxidans. Next base: position 2,115,035 of record NC_016002.1, on the reverse strand, counting down.
AACGCCAGCGAGGCCCGCATGCGGGCGCTGAATCTGTGCATGATACTTCTCCCACTAAGGCCCAACCCACCTTGTCCGGATGACACTTTTTCTTGGATAGGGCGACATCGCCAGCGGCACGTGGCGGTGAGCCTGCCCTGACTGGATCGCTGGCGATGGGTACGTTAACCATAGCCAAAACACCTCGGCGCCGACAGGCCCGGAGCGGCCGGAAGAATGGCCGCCGGTGAGGCCCGGCAATACGATGGAGCGGGACAAGGGACAAGGGGCATGCGCGGCGTGGGTGTGGCGACGGCCCGGTCGACACGGTTGCTCAGGGTCGATTCTGCACAGGCAGCAGATGGTGCGCGGCACAGGACTTCGAGTACGCCCTATCAAGGGTTGTGGGTTACGGACCTTGATCGGCACCCCGATGTGATGGTGTCGCCGACACGGATCCTGGCCGATGGGCTCAGTACGCCGGCCGGCCCCACACTACTCCATTGGCCCGATAGGCATAGTGAATTTTCCAGTGATATGATGTTCGAGTGATCGGCTTTGTTGCCTTGCGGCAGCAAACCAGTGCTCCCCGGCGGTCATGCCAACTGGGCGGCTGATCCATTGCTATTGGCTCAGGCGCCGCCGGCACAAGGGGTATCGGATGAGCGCCTGTCATCTCCATGGCCAGCTCTTAACCGATTGAGATCACTCATGAATTACAAAAAATTCACGGCAATGTGCGTTACCCTTTTGGGGCTCAGTGCTCCGTCCTTTGGCTGTACGTTCACCTGGCACCACTATGGCCCGGACCAGGTCAACGATCTCATGAAAGCCAAAATCGGCTCCGCCGTGTCCGACGAGTACTGCAAAAAGTACAACGCCAAATACGAAATCGTCGTCATGACGGATACGTACGTGAATTCTCAGAGAGCCTTGGCGCACGTCTCGGTCGGTTTGCGCAAACGTGGCTCGAACACTTTCCCTTCAAACCGATTCAGCGCTTACAAATTCGAGGATGGCGATTTCGTGATTGGCAAAGGCTACGCCTTGGCCTCGGCTCTCGCCATCGACACGGTCATGGACGTCATGTCAGACCTCAAGTCGTACACCAACTAAACCAACCGGTTACGCCCACCCCAGCCAACGCCCTCACACGAGGGCGTTTTCTATATGGCGTCGTCAAACCGGCAGAAAAGGGCCTCGGCTAAGCAAGAACACCTTCCGGAGATTTGCTTCGGGCAATCCGTATCACATATTGGGGTAATTCGGCCCGCCACTGCCTTCCGGCGTCACCCAGTTGATGTTCTGGGTCGGGTCCTTGATGTCGCAGGTCTTGCAATGCACGCAGTTCTGCGCGTTGATCTGCAGACGCGGTGTACCTTCGTCACGGCCGACGATCTCATACACCCCGGCCGGGCAGTAGCGCGTCTCCGGCGCGTCGTACTGGGCCAGATTGATCTTGATCGGTACGCTGGGGTCCTTCAGCTTGAGGTGCGCCGGCTGGTCTTCGCTGTGGTTGGTGTTGGAGATGAACACCGACGACAGCCGGTCGAAGGTCAGCACCCCGTCCGGCTTGGGGTAGGCGATCGGCGTGCACTCGTCCTTGGGCTTGAGGCATTCGTGGTCGGCGTGCTTGTGGTGCAGCGTCCACGGTGCCTTGCCGCGGAACAGGTAGGTGTCCAGCGCCGAGTAGAGCATCGCCGGCCACAGCCCCCAGCGGAACGCCGGGCGGATGTTGCGCACGCGGTGGAGTTCGTCGTAGAGCCAGCTCTGCTTGAACGTGGCGGTGTACGTGGTGGCCTCGAGCGGCTGGCCTTCCTGGGCCGAGGCCAGCGCCTCGACGATCGCCTCGGCGGCGAGCATGGCGGACTTCATCGCGGTGTGCGTACCCTTGATCTTGGGCACGTTGAGGAAGCCGGCGGTGTCGCCGATCAGCACGCCGCCCGGGAAGGTGAGCTTGGGAATGCTCTGCAGCCCGCCCTCGGAGATGGCGCGCGCGCCGTAGGACAGGCGGCGCCCGCCTTCGAACACCCCGCGGATCGCCGGGTGGGTCTTGAAGCGCTGGAATTCCTCGTACGGCGACAGGTAGGGGTTCTGGTAATCGAGACCGACCACGAAGCCGACCACGACCTGGTTGTTTTCCAGGTGATAGAGGAAGGAGCCGCCGTAGGTGGCGGTGTCCATCGGCCAGCCGGCGGTGTGGGTGATCTTGCCCGGCTGGTGCAGCTCCGGTTTTACCTCCCACAGTTCCTTGATGCCGATGCCGTAGGTTTGCGGGTCGGCGCCGTTACGCAGCTTGAAGCGCTCGAACAGGGTCTTGGTGAGCGAGCCGCGACAGCCCTCGGCGAACACGGTCTGCCTGGCCCACAGCTCGATGCCGGGCTCGCCGTCCTGGTCGCCGTTCTTGCCGGTGCCGACGTTGCCGGTGGCCACGCCCTTGACCGAGCCGTTTGGGTGGTAGAGCACTTCGGCGGCGGCGAAGCCGGGGTAGATCTCGACGCCGAGTTCCTCGGCCTGCTGGCCGAGCCAGCGGCAGAAGTTGCCCAGGCTGATGATGTAGTTGCCCTCGTTGTGCATCTGCGGCGGGGTGGGCAGCGGGATCGACTCGGTCTCGGTCAGCAGCAGGAACTGATCCTTCTGGGCCGGGGTGTTGAGCGGCGCGCCCTTGTCTTTCCAGTCGGGGATCAGTTCGTTCAGCGTGCGCGGTTCGAGCACCGCACCGGAGAGGATGTGAGCGCCGATCTCGGAGCCCTTCTCCAGCAGACAGACGCTGATGTCCTGGCCCTTGTCGGCCGCCAGCTGCTTGAGGCGAATCGCCGCGGAGAGCCCCGAAGGGCCGCCGCCGACGATCACCACATCGTATTCCATGTAGTCACGCGTACTCATGACGGTTTATTTCCCCATAGGATCAGAACTTGGTCTTGAACGTCAGCGATAAGGTCGCCCGGTCTTTCAGCAGGCTCATCAGCCCGGCATACGACTTCACCGTGCCGTTGGGGGCGGTTTCGTACGGTCCGAAGAAGGAGGTGTACTTGAGGTCGAACTGGTATTTGGATTTCACCAGTGCGCCGAGGCCCACCGAATAGTTGCCGGTGCCCTTGTTGCCGCCCAGCGGCACCGACGACTCGCCCTTGAGGCCCACGGTGTAGCTGATCGGCAGGGACAGATCCACGCCGGGGAAGACCTGGTTCCAGGTCGGCACGAAGTTCACTCCCATGCCGACGAAGTCGCGGGTGGACTTGTCGATGCCGGTGTAGGCCGGGTTGCCGCGATATTGCGCATAGCCACTTGTCACCGACAGCATCCGGTTCCAGGTCAGTTCGCCCATCAGTGATGCCCGATCGAACAAGGGGGTCTTGCCGAAGGCGTGGGACGCGTTGAGCACGAGGTGCAGGGTGTCGCCCACGGCGCCGCCGGTTTCGCCGCTTTGCGGCAGCGAGCCGATGAAACCCGGGGTGCCTGCCTTGGCCGGCAGCACGGTGAGGAACTGCTGGCTCGCCAGCGGCATGTTCTGGCGGTAGCTCAGGTCGACCCCCACCTTGGTGTCGGCGATGTTCTTGGTCAGGCTGATGCCGTAGATATCGATATCGCCGGCATAGGCGACCGAATACGAGTTGGTCGCCGGGTTATAGACTACGGTGTCGGGCAAGGAGTCCGAGGTGCGGCGGTAGAACAGGCCGAGGGTGCCGCCCAGCCATTGCGGGCTCCACTTGGCGTTGATGCCGAAATCGCCTTGCTTGCTCGGGGTGATGTCATTGCCGTGGGGCACGACCTTGCCCGGCAGATAGGCCGACTCGCCGCCGTCCAGCGCCAGGTCGTACATGCCCAGGTAGGAACCGGCCTCGGGGAAGCGCGAGTGCTGCCAGTCCAGGAAATACTGCGCGCCGAACGACCATTGCGGCGAAACCTGGTAATCCGCAGTGAGCTGGTTGCGCGGCAGGAAGACTTCCTTCAGCTCGTTGCGCGGCACGCCGAAGATCTTTTCCAGCTCCAGCGGCGCCTGGCCGTAGTTGATGCCGTGCAGCAGCGTCTGCACGTTGTTGCCCCACAACTGCGTGCTCTTGCCCAGCGTGACATTGAGCTTCTGCTGGCCGAAATCGAAGTTGCGGAAAACGAAGGCTTCCAGCAGTTCGCCGGAAGGTCCATGCGCGTAGCGGTTGGTGTACGGGCTCAAGCCGGTTGCGGGCTTGCCGTCGACCAGATGGTTCGGCGTGGAGTTGGCGTTGTCCAGATTGTCGTAAGCCGCGTCGTACCAGGCAGCGGCGCTGAGGCGCAGCCCCATCTGGCGGCGGTAGTTGAGCTCGAACTCGCTGAACAGATCGATGCGCTCGGACGTCATCGATCCTTTACTGAAGTTGAGGTCGCCGTCGTTGAAGTTCGGGCTTTGCGTGATGTGCGAGTCCTGCGCCCCCAGCCGGTTGGCAAGGTTGAGCTTGACGGTGTTGTCCCAGCGGGCCGTCAGATCGCTGTTGCCCGTATCGATTTCGAATGCCTGGGCCGACATCGCCATCAGCGCCGATGCGGTTGCGGCGGCCAGTAGTGGCAGTCTGATGGTCTGCCTCCGGTTGTTCTCCACCATTTCTCCTCCTGCTTTTTATGTATTTGGCGATCAGGTCGCTCGTTCGAGCCACCCGTCTACACCAACAATAGAGCTTGATTCGCCGTGAGGCCGCCCCCTAAACAGGGGGGGATCGCAGGAAAAACAGGGGGGTAGGCAAGGCGCGCGGCCCCACCGCCGTATCGTGGGGTGGGGACTGCTGTTGCCTGGCGCTATTTGTCGAAATGAGCCAGCAAGGCGTGCTGCTCGTCGGCGGCGCGGTGCAGGGTGTCGGCCGCCTGCTTGAACCGGCGCACCGTGGCCTGGTTTTCGCTGGCAAGGACGTTTATCTGTTCCATGCTGCTGGCGATGTTGTGCGCGGCTTCGCTCTGTTGTGCCAGGGAGGTGGAAATGTCGTGCGAACTGCGTGCCACGCCGCTGCTGGCGGAATGGATTTCGCTAAACGCCTGCTGGGTCGCTTCCAGCCGGGTGGCGCTGTTGGTGACGGCGGCGGCCGTCTCTTGCATGACCTCCAGCACCCTGCGGGTACTGTCCTGCACGCGCACGATGGTGGAGGAAATGTCCTCGGTGCTGCAGCCGGTGCGTTCGGCCAACTTGCGCACCTCGTCGGCCACGACGGCGAAACCGCGCCCCTGCTCGCCTGCGCGCGCGGCTTCGATGGCGGCGTTGAGCGCCAGCAGATTGGTCTGATCGGCAACCTCGCGGATGGTCCGGGTGATGCAGTCGATCTCGGTCACGGCGGTCTGCAGGCCATCGAGCAGCGTGCCGGCCTGCGCGACGGTGGCCATGACGGCATCGGATGCCTGGCGCGACTGCGCCATCTCGGCCTGACCGCTCGTCACCCGCTGCCGGGCTTCCTCGGCGAAGTCGGTGCCGCGCCGGGTGGATTCGCTTATTTCCGACACCGCGGCGGTGAACTGTTCCAGCGTGGCGGCCATGGTGGCGATGCCGTCGGCCTGCGCCGCCACGCGTGATTCCAGTTGCCGCGACTCGGCACGCATGCGCTCGGACTCTCCTTCGACCACCCTGGCGGCCAGCACGATATCGCAGATCAGGGCGCGCAGATTGATCTGCAGCGTCTGCATGCGGCTGAGCAGCACGCCCACTTCGCGTGGCGCGCGGGTATCCAGTTCGGCGCGGAAATCGCCCTCCACCATGCGCTGGAATACCCGCTCCGCCTGCTGCAGCGGCGTGCTGATACGGCGCGACAGCCAGAAGCCGCCGACGAACATGATCAGTATCTGCAAGACCGCCACCGCCATGTAGGCTGGCCCCTGCAGCAGGGTGCGGATCAGGCCGAGGCAGAAAATGGACCCGACGAACAGCATGATCGCGGTGTTGATGCTCAGGGTGTAACGGTGTTTGCTGGCGGGGAAGCGGGCATGACCGGCACTCACCGCGCGATAGAGCTGCTCGGCGCGGGCCACGTCTTCTCGCGAAGGCGCGCTGCGTACCGACATGTAACCGACCTTCCGGCCGTTTTCGGTGATCGGGGTGACGTAGGCATCCACCCAGTAGTAGCCGCCGTCCTTGCGCCGGTTTTTCACCAGCCCGCGCCAGGGCCGGTCGGCCTGGATGGTGCGCCACAGATCGGCGAAGGCGGCAGGCGGCATGTCGGGGTGGCGCACGATGTTGTGCGACTTGCCGACCAATTCCTCCTTGGCGAAACCGCTGATCTCGAGGAAGGAAGGATTGGCATAGGTGATGATGCCCTTCAGATCGGTCTTGCTCACCACCGGCTTGAGGGGGTCGAGCAGGTGCTCCGTCTCCGTTACGGGTAGATTGCGCTTCACGTCGTTGTCCTAGTCTTGTGGTTTTTCGGCGTTGCGACGGAAGGGGCGCACGACCATGCATCGATCGCGGGAAGGCCGTCTGCCGTCCCCGCCCCAAGCCGGCTGCTACATTCTGCAGAGCGCCGCGGCGGGGCAAGCCCCCCGTCATGGGGGGGCCATGGCGACCGTGGCATCGGCATGCGCGGCCCCGCGCCGCGCCAATGAAAACGCCCCTGCGGGAGGGACGTGACGTGGCCTGACGGCGCAACGCGGGCGGGGTCAGTTGCGCAGCGGCTTGCCGGTTTCCAGCATGTGCACGATGCGGTGCTGTGTTTCGCTAGTGTGCAGCAGCGCCAGGAACTGTTCGCGCTCCATCTGCAACAGCCAGGCTTCGTCCACCTCGCTGCCGGCGGCCAGCTCGCCGCCGCACAGCGCCACCGCTGCGGCGCGGCCGACCCGGCGGTCGTGTGCCGAGAGCTTCCCTTGTTCCTGCAGGGCCTGCAGCTGCCGCTCCAGCGCGGCGATGCCGGCGGAGCCGGCGACGCGCACCCGGCGTGGGCGCAGCGCGGGATGCCAGCCGGCCTCGGCCATGGCACGGGCGCGGCGCAGCGCCACGTAGAGCAGCTCGTGCGGGTTCAGGATCACATCGTCCGCCTCCCGCAAGAAGCCCAGCTCGCGCGCCTGCAACGCGTTGCCCGCCACGGTGGCCGTGAGCAGATGGCGGAACATGGCCTGGATGTGGGCGAACGGATCCCCATCTTCCTGCTTTTCGGCCAACGTGGCGGCGTGCAGCGCCAGCTCCTTGCAGCCGCCGCCGGCCGGAATCAGGCCCACGGCGCTTTCCACCAGCCCGATGCGGCTCTCCAGCGCCACCACGCGGTGCATGGCCTGCAGCATGAACTCGGCGCCGCCACCCAGTGCCATGCCCTGTACCGCCGCCACGGTGGGAATCTGAGCATACTTCAGGCTCATTGCCGCCTGTTGGAAACGCGCCAGGGTGGCATCCAGCCATGCCCAGTCGCCGGCGGCGCACGCGGTGGCAAACTGCTTGAGGTTGGCGCCGACCGAGAACGGCCCCTCGTGCCACAGCACCAGCCCGTCGTGGCTTTGTTCGGCCCGGGCCACGGCCGAGAGCACGCCATCCAGCACTTCTTCGCCGATGGCATGCATCTTCGACTTGAACGACAGGATGGCGATGCCGGTATCCAGCGGGTGCTGCCACAGCCGCACGCCGTCGTTTTCCCACAGCGTTTCGCCCGCTTCCGGCGACGCCTCGCCCAGCAGGCTCTCGGAGTAGAGCTGGCGTTGGTAGACCGCCAGGTCGGAGCGGCCTTCGTAACGCCGGGTGACGGCCGACCAGGAGCCTTCGGCGGTATGCGCCGCCGGCAGGGCGAACACCCATTTCGGCAACGGTGCCTGGCTCATGGTCTTGCCGGCGGCGATGTCGTCGCGCAAGGCGCCGACAATCGCCTGCCAGCCGGCCGACTGCCAGATTTCGAACGGCCCCTGCGCCCAGCCGAAGCCGCCGCGCAGCGCCATGTCCACGTCGCGCGCATTGCCGGCGATATCGCCCAGATGCACGGCGCAGTAATGGAACACGTCGCGGAAGATGCTCCACAGCAGCTCGGCCTGCGGATGCGTGCTGGCGCGCAGGCGGGCGAAGCGCTCGGCCGGGCTCTTGATGGCGAGGATGTCTTCCACTTCCGGCACCGCTTTGCCGCTGGCCGGGCGGTAGTCGCCGCTGACCGGGTCCAGCACCAGGATGTCCTTGCTTGCTTTCTTGAAGATGCCGCCGCCGGCCTTCTGCCCCAGCGCGCCCTTCTCCACCAGCCTCAGCATCCACTCCGGGCCCCGGTAGTGGGCATGCCACGGGTCGTCCGGGAGTTGGGTCCGCATGGTGTCGATGACGTTGAGCAGGGTATCCAGCCCCACCACGTCGGCGGTGCGGTAGGTGGCGCTGCGCGGGCGGCCGATTTTCGGGCCGGTGAGCGCGTCGACTTCGTCGAAGCCCAGCCCCAGCCGCGTGGTGTGGTGCATCACCGCCAACATGGAGAACACGCCGACGCGGTTGGCGATGAAGTTGGGGGTGTCCCTGGTGCGCACCACGCTCTTGCCGAGGCGCGAGGTGAGCCAGGTTTCCAGCGCGTCGAGCATGGCGGCATCGCTCTGGCGCGTCGGGATCAGTTCCACCAGCGCCATGTAACGCGGCGGGTTGAAGAAGTGCACGCCGCAGAAGCGCGGTTGCAGCGCATCCGGCAGCGCCTCGGCCAGGCGGTTGATGGACAGGCCGGAGGTGTTGGATGCCAGTACCGCCCCTTCCGATACGAAGGGGGCGATCTTGCGATATAGCTCGTCCTTCCATTCGATCTTTTCGGCGATGGCCTCGATGATCAGATCGCAGCCACGCAATAGTGGCAGATGCTCGTCGTAGTTGGCCGCATCGACGTACTGCAGGCGCCCCGGGGTGGCGGCCGGCGCCGGTTCCAGTTTGGCCAGGTTTTCCAGCGCGCGCTGGACGATGCCGTTCTTGTCGCCCTCGCGCGCGGGCAGATCGAACAGCAGCACCGGCACGTCGGCATTGGCGAGGTGGGCGGCGATCTGCGCTCCCATGACACCGGCGCCCAGCACCGCGGCGCGGCGGACCATCAATCGACCTTGTTGCATATCACTTCCTTGTTGCCAGCGCTCCGCCCACGGCCTTCGGCCAACCTGGCGGCGTGCGCACGGTTCGACACCCGCAAGGCGGGCAAGCATGAAAAAGGCCGCGCCCGATGACGGGCGGCGGCCTGCGGACGAGCTGGATCAGAACTCGCTCTCTTCGAACGCCAGCGTGGCCGCGGCGCCATGGCATACCACTTCGGCATTCATCGCCGCCCGCGGCAGGATGTGGGTGGCGTAGAACAACGCGGTATCGATCTTGGCCCGGTGAAACGGCGTGCCTTCGCCGGCGGCGATGCGGGCCTGGGCCGCGCTGGCGGCACGCAGCATCTGCCAGCCGCCGAACACGGTGCCCACCAGCATCAGGTAGGGCACGGCGCCGGCCAGCGCGTGGAGCGGCGCCTCTCCGCCAACCTGCAGCAGGTAGGCGGTGGCGGTTTCCAGCGACTGGATCGCCGCTTCCAGCGTGGATACCAGCTGCCGGCTGTGTTCGCCGCCCACGGCGTGGGCCCGGGCGCAGTCGGCGCGCATTTCGTCGATCACCAGGCGCAGGGTCCTGCCCTGCTCGCGCAGCGTCTTGCGGCCCAGCAGATCGTTGGCCTGGATGCCGGTGGTGCCTTCGTAGATGGTGATGATGCGGGCGTCGCGCATATGCTGGGCGGCGCCGGTTTCTTCGATGAAGCCCATGCCACCGTGCACCTGCACGCCGAGCGAGGTCACTTCCTGGGACATCTCGGTGCACCAGCCCTTCACCACCGGGGTCATCAGTTCCACCACCGCCTGGTAGCGTTGCCGCTCGGCCTCCTCCGGGTGACGCTCGGCCAGGTCCATGTAGGACGCGGTGACGTAGGCGATGGCGCGCGCCGCCTCGGTCTGGGCACGCATGGTCAGCAGCATGCGGCGCACGTCGGCATGGCGGATGATGGGGCCGGCGCTATCGTGGCCGGCGGCGCGGCCCTGCACGCGCTCGCGGGCATAGTCGCGCGCTTGCTGGTAGGCGCGCTCGGCGATGGCCACGCCTTCCAGGCCGACGCCCAGGCGGGCGTGGTTCATCATGGTGAACATGTACTCGAGGCCGCAGTTGGGTTCGCCCACCAGGTAACCGATGGCACCCTCCTTCTCGCCGAAGGCCAGCACCGCGGTCGGGCTGGCGTGGATACCGAGCTTATGCTCCAGCGACACGCACTGGATGTCGTTGCGCGCGCCCGCGGTGCCGTCGGCATTCAGCAGGTACTTCGGCGCCACGAACAGCGAGATGCCCTTCACCCCGGACGGGGCGTCCGGCAGGCGCGCCAGCACCAGGTGCACGATGTTGTCGGTCAGCTCGTGATCGCCCCAGGTGATGAAGATCTTGCTGCCGAACAGGCGGTAGTGATCGCCCTCGGGAACGGCACGGCTACGCACCGCGGCGAGATCCGAGCCGGCTTGCGGTTCGGTGAGGTTCATGGTGCCGGTCCACTCCCCGCTCACCAGCTTGGCAAGATAGGCGTTCTGCTGGTCGACCGAGCCATGGTGCAGCAGCGCCTTCAGCGCCCCCTGGGTCAGCATCGGGCACAGCGAGAACGACAGGTTGGCCGAACTCCACATCTCGGTCACCGGCTTGGCCAGCACCTGGGGCAGCTCCTGGCCGCCGAACTCGGCGGGCGCAGCGATACCGCTCCAGCCGGCATCCACGAACTGGCGGTAAGCCTCGGCAAAGCCGGTGGGCAGCGCCACCTTGCCGTCGACGAGACGGCTGCCCTCGCGGTCGCCCACCACGTTGAGCGGCGAGAGCACCTCTCCGGCGAAGCGGCCGGCTTCGTCCAGCACGGCTTCGGCGAGATCCGCGCCGATTTCTTCCCAACCCGGCAGCTTGCCCACGTCGGCAAGGCCTGCCAGTTCCTGCATGGTAAACAGCATGTCCTGTACGGGAGCGACGTAGTCACTCATTTCTCTCTCCTGATGCGGGGTGGTGATGGTGGCAATCGGTCCGTTCGCGCCGTGATGCGAGCGGCCGGGTTATGGGTTCGGCGGGGCCAGACGCGCGCACCGCTCCCTGCCGGCCAGGACGTCATTCACGCGCCGGGCCTGGCTACGGGATAGCTGGTCGGGGATGGCCGCGCCCGGCCGGGGCTGGGTGGCGCTCAGTGATACTGTGAGCGCAGCGCCAGCTTGTTGAGTTTGCCGACGCTGGTCTTGGCGAGCTGTTCGACGAACAGCACGCGTTCCGGCACCGCGTACTTGGAAATCAGCCCTTGCTCGACGAATGTCATCACGTGGGCCTGCAGTTCCTCGACCGTTAGTGCGCCGGCGTAGTCCGGGTTCGGCACCACCAGGGCGAGCGGGCGCTCGCCCCACTTCTCGTCCGGCACGCCGATCACGGCCGCCTCGCGCACGCCGGGGTGACGGCTGAGCATTTCTTCCAGCTCCAGCGAGGACACCCACTCGCCACCGGTCTTGATCACGTCCTTGATGCGGTCGGTCACCTGCAGGTAGCCACGCGAATCGATGTGGCCGATGTCCTGGGTATGCAACCAGCCGCCGCTCCACAGCTGTTCGGAAGCTTGCGGATTGTTGTAGTAGCCCATGCTGGCCCAGGGCGCGCGCAGCACCACTTCGCCGGCGGTCTTGCCGTCTTTCGGGCAGCTCTCCATCCGGGCGTCGACGGTGCGCAGATCCACCAGGCTCACCGGCCGGCCGGTGCAAACACGGGTGGCTACTTGGTGTTCTTCGTCCGCCGCGGCCAGTTCGGCGAGATCGAGCTGGGCCAGCGCCACCACCGGGCAGGTCTCGGACATGCCGTAGCCGGCAAAAATGTCGATGCCGCGCTCCAGCGCCTGGCGCGCCAGCGCCGAGGTCAGCGCCGAGCCGCCGATGACCACCTTCAGGCGCGACAGGTCCACGTCGCGGCTGAGGGGGGCCACCAACAGCATGGTGAGAATGGTGGGCACGCTGTGGGTGAAGGTGACGCCCTCGTCACGAATCAGCTTGAGGATGGATGAGGGGTGATAACGTCCCGGATACACCTGCTTCACCCCGGCCAAGGTGGCGATGTACGGCAGGCCCCAGGCATGCACGTGGAACATCGGTGTCAGCGGCATGTAGACATCGTCGCGGTGGAAGCCGCCCTGCTCGGGCGACAGCGACAGGGTGTTGCACACCGCCAGGGTATGCAGCACCAGCTGGCGATGGCTGAAATACACCCCCTTGGGCTGGCCGGTGGTGCCGGTGGTGTAGAACGTGGTGGCACGGGTGTTTTCGTCGAAATCCGGGAAGTCGTACTGGTCCGGGCAGTCGGCCAGCAGGCTTTCGTATTCGCCGGCGAAACCGCCCGGCAGCGCGATGTCGTCATCGCTCAGCAGCACGAAGGTCTTGGCGGTGTCGAGCTGAGGACGCAGTTCCTCCAGCACCGGCAGAAAATCCTGGTTCACCAGCACCACCTCGGCGCCGGCGTGGTTCAGGGTGTAGAGAATCTGCTCCGGCGACAGGCGCACGTTCACCATCTGCAGCACGGCGCCCAGCATCGGCACGCCGAAGAAGCATTCCAGATAACGGTGGCTGTCCCAGTCCATCACCGCCACCGTGCTGCCGCCCCGCACGCCGAGCCGGGTCAGGGCATGGCCCAGGCGACCGATGCGGCGCGACAACTCGCGGTAGGTGTAGCGGCGCTTGTCGGCGTAAACGATCTCCTGCTCCGGCGCCACGGCCAGCGGCGTGTGCAGCAGCTGCTTGATCAGCAGCGGATAGGTGTAGGCGGAGGGCGTGACGGTGATTTTCTCGGTTTGCATACGTGCCACTTCTTCTGTCGTTGGCGGTCGCGAAAGGGACGGGTTGCGGCCAGCCGGCTGGCCGCCGTGTCCCCTCCTCTATACACCTTAGTGCGGATTACACGCGTTCGAATACCGCAGCGATGCCCTGCCCGCCGCCGATGCACATGGTCACCAGCGCGTAGCGGCCGCCGCTGCGCTGCAGCTCGTAGATCGCCTTGGTGGTGATGATGGCGCCGGTGGCACCCACCGGGTGGCCCAGCGAGATGCCGGAACCGTTCGGGTTGACCTTTTCCGGGTCGAATCCCAATTCCTTGGCGACGGCGCAGGCCTGGGCGGCGAAGGCTTCGTTCGATTCGATGACATCGATGTCCGCCACGCCGAGGCCGGCTCGCTCGAGCGCCTGACGCGACGCTTCCACCGGACCGATGCCCATGTACTCCGGCTCGACCCCGGAATGGCCCCAGGACACCAGGCGCGCCAGTGGCTTCAAGCCCAGCGCTTCGACCTTCTCGCCACTGGCCAGCACCACGGCGCCGGCGCCGTCGTTGAGGCCCGAGGCGTTGCCCGGCGTCACCGAGCCGTCTTTCTGGAACACCGGCTTCATCTTGGCCAGCTGCTCCATGGTGGCGTCGGCACGCACGTGCTCGTCGCTATCGAACACCACGGTGCCCTTGCGGCCGGCGATCTCCACCGGAACGATCTGCTCCTTGAAACGGCCTTCGGCGATGGCGCGGGCGGCACGCTGCTGGCTTTGCAGCGCCAGCTCGTCCTGCATGGCGCGGCTGATGCCGTAGCGCGCCGCCACGTTCTCGGCGGTCACGCCCATGTGAATCTTCTGCCACGGGTCGTGCAGGATGCCGAGCATGTAGTCGATCATCTGCACATCGCCCATGCGCGCCCCCCAGCGTGCGCCGGGGGCGAGGTAGGGGCCGCGGCTCATCGACTCGGCGCCGCCGCCCACCGCGACGTCGGCATCCCCCAGCAGGATGGACTGCGCCGCCAGCACGATGGCCTGCAGGCCGGAGCCGCACAGGCGGTTTACGTTGAAGGCCGGGGTTTCCTTGGGGATGCCGGCATCCATGGCGACCACGCGCGACAGGTAGGCGTCCTTGCAATCGGTGGGGATCACGTTGCCCATCACCACCTGGCCGACAGCGGCCGGATCGACCTTGGCGCGTTCCAGCGCGGCCTTGACCACCAGGGTACCCAGCTGGGTGGGGGCGACGTCTTTCAGCGCACCGCCGAACGTGCCGATCGCGGTACGGGCAGCGCCTACTACATAGATCTGTTTCTGGCTCATGGGGGCTCCTCTTGCCTGGCAGAGGCAGCACGACTGCCCTGCCTCATGGGTTATCCGACATCACGGATACTAGTGACTGGCGCGCAAAATGCCCCCCCTTGACACAGGGGGGGCGGGAGGGGGAGCCGCGCTCGGCCGGGCCCATCCGCCCCCCCGGTGCCACGTCAAAGCCCCACCGTCCCTGGCACCGCCAGGGGCCTCGTTCGAGGCTTTGCGCAGGCGACAAAAAACCGCCCTACCGTTGCCGGCCGGGCGGTCGATCATGTCAGGCTTGGTCGAAGCCTATGGTGCAGGGGCGCCGAACGGGTGAAGAAAATCGTCGCGAGCGCCCCCAGGCTGGTTCGAGAAGCGCAGCCGTACAAGGGGTACGGCGAGCATCGCAGGGCCGGGATGGGGGCGCGCAGCAGATTTGCTTACCCGTTCTTAATGCGCCACGCTCTTCACCAGGTCTTCCACCACCTTCTTGGCATCGCCGAACACCATCATGGTCTTGTCCATGTAGAACAGCTCGTTGTCCAGACCGGCGTAACCGGCGTTCATCGAGCGCTTCACCACGATCACCGTGCGCGCCTTGTGCGCCTCCAGGATCGGCATGCCGTAGATCGGGCTCGCCTTGTCCTTCTGCGCCGCCGGGTTCACCACGTCGTTGGCGCCGATCACCAGCACCACGTCGGTGTTGGAGAAGTCGGAGTTGATCTCCTCCATCTCCTGCACCTGCTCGTACGGCACCTCGGCTTCGGCCAACAGCACGTTCATGTGCCCCGGCATGCGCCCCGCCACCGGGTGGATGGCGTAGCGCACCTTCACCCCGGCCTCGTGCAGCAGCTCGGCGAACTCCTGCAGCGCGTGCTGCGCGCGCGACACCGCCAGGCCGTAGCCCGGCACGATGATCACGCTGTCGGCGTTGCTCATCAGGAAGCCGGCGTCCTCGGCCGAGCCCGACTTGTAGTTCTTCGGACCCGAGGCCGCGGCGCCGCCGACGGTCGCTTCGGCGCCGAAGCCGCCCAGCAGCACGCTGACGATCGAGCGGTTCATCGCCCGGCACATGATGTACGACAGGATGGCGCCGGACGAACCGACGCAGGCGCCGGCGATGATCAGCACCGGGTTGTTCAGCGTGAAGCCGATGCCCGCCGCCGCCCAGCCCGAGTACGAGTTCAGCATCGACACCACCACCGGCATGTCGGCGCCGCCGATCGGGATGATCAGCGTCACGCCCAGCACCAGCGCCACCGCCACCATCGCCAGGAAGGCGGCGTGGCTGTCGCTGACGAAGTAGACGATGCCGAAGCCCACCATGGCGATCGCCAGCAGCAGGTTCAGCAGGTGCTGGCCGCTAAACGACACCGCCTTGGAGCCGAACTTGCCCGACAGCTTGCCGAACGCCACCACCGAGGCGGTGAAGGTGATCGCGCCGATGAAGGCACCGATGAACAGCTCGACCTTCTGCACCGGGGTATGCTCCACCCCGCTGTGGAAGATCGCCGCCACCGCGATCAGCACCGCCGAGAGGCCGACCAGCGAGTGCATCGCCGCCACCAGCTCCGGCATGCCGGTCATCTCGACGGTCTTGGCGCGCCACGCTCCGATCACCGCGCCGCCGGCGATGGCCGCGCCGATCAGCGCCAGCACCGGCTTGTCCATGATCAGGAAGGTGGTGACCACGGCGATCAGCATGCCCACCATGCCGTACAGGTTGCCGCGCAGGGCGGACACCGGACTGGACAGCCCCTTCAGCGCGAGGATGAACAGCACCGCCGCGATCAGGTAGAGAATTGCAGAGATATTTTCCATGGCGGCTCCTTATTTTTTCTTCTTCTTGAACATATCGAGCATGCGCTGGGTCACCAGGAAGCCGCCGAAGATGTTGATGCTGGCCAGGAAGATGCCGATGGCGCCGAGCACGGACGTCAGGGTGATGGCCTCACCGTTGATGTCCACCACCTGCAGCAGCGCCCCGACCACGATGATGCCCGAAATGGCGTTGGTCACCGCCATCAGCGGGGTGTGCAGCGCCGGGGTGACGTTCCACACCACGTGGTAGCCGACGAACACGGCCAGCACGAACACGGTCAGACTGGTGATGAAAGGATCGATCATGATGCTCTCCTGGAAGGTCAGGCCCGCGTCGCGGCCGGCTGGGCGGCGGCGGACGGGGAGGAAGGTTGGCCGAAGCGCACCGCGCCGTCGTGGGTGATCAGCGTGGCGGCCAGCAGGTCGTCTTCCAGGTTGAGGGTGAAACCGTCCTTGCTCAGCATCAGCGACAGGAAGGTCAACAGGTTGCGCGCGTACAGGCTGGAGGCGTCCGCCGCCACCAGCGCCGGCAGGTTGGTGATGCCGACCACGGTCACGCCGTTGTCGGTCACGCTCACCTCGCCCGGCACCGTCAGCGCGCAGTTGCCGCCGGCCTCCGCCGCGATGTCGATGATCACCGAGCCCGGCTTCATCGCCCGCACCACCTCGGCGCTGATCAGCTGCGGCGCCTTCTTGCCCGGGATCAGCGCGGTGGTGATGATGATGTCCGCGGCCATGGCGTGCTTGGTCACCAGCTCGGCCTGGCGGCGCTTGTAGTCGTCCGACATCTCCTTGGCGTAGACGCCGTCGCTGGCCGCCTTCTCCTCGTCGGTCATCGGCACCTCGATGAACTTGGCGCCGAGCGACTCCACCTGCTCCTTGGTGGACGGGCGCACGTCGGTCGCCTCCACCACCGCGCCCAGGCGCTTGGCGGTGGCGATGGCCTGCAAGCCCGCCACGCCCACGCCCATGATCAGCACGCGCGCCGGCTTCACGGTGCCGGCGGCGGTCATCAGCATCGGCATGAAGCGCGGGTAGTAGTGCGTGGCCAACAGCACCGCGCGGTAGCCGGCGATGTTGTTCTGGCTGGAGAGCACGTCCATGCTCTGCGCGCGCGTGGTGCGCGGCAACAGCTCCATGGCGAAGGCCGACAGCTTCTTCGCCGCCATCGCCGCCAGGTGCGGGTTGGCGTAGGGGTTCATCAGCGAGACGACGGTGGCGCCGGTCTTGAACTCGGCGATCTGGTCGGCCTCGGGCGGACGCACCTGGAGCACGATGTCGGCGTTGGCGAGCGCGCTGGCGCGGTTCGCCGCCAGGCTGGCGCCGGCGTCGGCGTAGGCCGCATCGGGGACGGCGGACAGGCGTCCGGCCCCCGACTCGACGACCACGGTGTGACCCATGGCGACGAGTTTTTTCACCGTTTCCGGTGTAGCGGCCACGCGCGCCTCGCCAGCCAGACGTTCGGCTGGAATTGCGATCTGCATGGTTATTCCTTCAAAAAACAACAAACCAACGACATTCGACGAACAATCAACCCTTCATCCGGGGCATTGCCTGCGTCCGTCTTGTCCCGCCACCTCCCCGCATGCCGTGCAAAACCTCGGGGATTGGGCAAAAAAAAGGCGAACGCCAAAGCGTTCGCCAAATGTCCTCCATCAGCTAGACAAACAGCACACCGATCAGCAGGACAATGCACAGACAAAACGACAAACTCCCATGGCCACGAAATGGCCACCACCAGAGAGGCAAAAAGGCCTTTGCCCTTCTCCCCGTCAATGATCGGCTCCACCGTCGCGGGCACCACTGCCCTTTCCGGCACGATCAATACAGGACAGCCGCACAGCCTGTTGCCACCATGCTCACGTCCCGCCCCGATCCACGGGGACCTCGAACGGATCGCCAGCATCTCCCTCTGGGCTGCACCTGCGTTGCCTTGGGTCGTTGTCCATACCCGGGTGCAGCGCGTCCGGATCGCACCCGTCCTGCGGACAGGCCATGCGGCGTCGTTCTTGAGCTGCAAGGTAACGCCGCCGCGGACACGCGTCCTCCCCTGCGTTGGGGAGGGGGGCGGAGAAAAAAGGGGGGATGGGGGGATGCGTCGACGACCGCGATGCGGTTCGGGCGCCACCGCGACGGCCTGTCGTCGGCTTCAACCGAGGGAAATACGCCCATGCCCAGCCGGGGCATGGGTCCTGCAAATGAACGGCTGGTCTTCGTGGACCGGCCGGCCTCACCCGGCGGCGCTTACTCGCCCCCTTCCAGCAAGCCCAGGAGCTGGGCGCGGCGCACCACTTGCTTGCGCGAGCCGGCATCGAGCTTGCCGAACAGGTTCTTCAGGTGCCATTTCACCGTCTCTTCGCTCACCGCCATGGCCATGGCGATTTCCTTGTTGGAAAGATTGCGCGCGAGCTGTTCGAGCAGGTCGCGCTCGCGCGGCGTGAGCACCATGCTGGGCACGGCGCGCAGCGCCGAGGATTTGCGCTCCACCGGGGGGCGCATGGTGCGAGGAATCCGCACCGCCGGCCCCGCTTCGGACACCCCGCCGGCTTCCCCCTCCTCGGTCGCCCGGCGCACCCAGTCCGCCAGCGCCGGGTGGGCATCCACCAGGGTACGCGCCAGGCCGTAGGTCTGGGCCAGGTTTACCGCCTCGCGCAGCAGCGGCAGACCGTCCTCGCCCTGGCGCTCGAGTGCGAAGGCGCGCAACGCCATGGTTTCGATGCGATAACGCCCGAGCTTCATCTCGTCGGCGAGCTGCCCGGCCCGAGTCAGTTCGGCATGCGCCTTGGCCCAGTCCTGGGCGGCGATGGCGACGTTGGCGTGAGACAGCTGCTGCAGGAAGGGGCCCATCTTTTGCCGCACCGGCCCGTTGAGCACCTGCTGTGTCAGGATAGCGTCGATACGCTGCACCAGCGCCCGGCAGGTCTCGCTGCGGAAACGCCCGGCATGGATACGGATTTGCTCGGCCAGGCTGGCGACACACAGGCGCGGCAGCCCCCGCGCCTCGCCGGTGGCATACATGGCTTCGAGCAGGTCGAGGGCGCGATGCTCCAGCCCCTGCGCCGCGGCAATGCGCGCCGCCGTGCGGTAGGCGTACACCACGGTCTCCGGCACGCCGGCCCGTTCCAGCACGTCCAGCCGGTTGGCCAGCAGCGCCGCCGCGTCGTCGAGCTGATCGCGCTCGTACACCGCCGTGGCCAGCAAGGCGGCCAGCATGCACGACAGGGGGTTGCGCCGGCCCAGTTCCATTTCAGCGCCTTGCAAGGCCTGGTGCAGCACGCCCTCCGCCAAGCGGAACTGACCCTCCAGCAGATAGCTCAGCCCGACCATGAAGCCGCCCCAACGGGTGACGTAGCCCACCGGCTTGTCCATCCCCAGCGCCGGCACTTGCTGCTGATGGCGCCGCGCCTGGGCATAGTCGCCGTTCAATATGGCGCGGGCGGACAGGCGGTTGGCATGGATCTGCTGCAGCCAGGGGTCGTTGCTGGGTGGCGATTTCACCCAAGGCTCGAACAGCTCGACGAAGCGGTAGGGGCGATCGGCAAAGTATTCCGCCGCGCTCAGGATCAAGGCGCACTCGTAGCGCAGCGCGTCGTCGATGCCGGGATGCGCCAGGATACGCGCCACCTGGGCCTCGGCCTCGGCATGGCGCTCGCTGCGCGCCAGCACCCAGGCCACCGCCAGGCGCAGACGCGGACGGAGGTCCAGCTCTTCCTCCGGAAGCCGCTCGAGCCACTCCAGCACCGATATCTGCTGCCCCTGGCGCACCGCATCGTAGAGACAGCGCTCGGCCAGATCGTAGGCCACGCTATGCTGCCCGGCAGCGTAGGCGTGGCGCGCCGCCTCCTCCACCATGCCGTGCTCCGAGAGCCAGCGCATGGCGTTGAGGTGCCACTGCGCGCGCTCCTCGGCCGGCAGTTTGGCAAAGCGCAGGCGCAGGGCGTCGCGAGCCAGCATATGCAGGCGGCACCACTGCCCGACCTCGTCGGCAACGAAGATGGGGGTGTTGCGCACCAGGTTGGAGAGCTGATGGGCGGCCTTGTCGCTCCCGGTCAGGGCCACGCAAAGGTCGGGGTGCAGTTTGTCGACGATGGCGATATGGGTCAGGAACTCCACATCCTCCGCCGGCAAACGCGAGATGAGTTCATCCATGAAATAAGCGCACAGGTCGCCGGCACTGGGCGAGAGCGAGCTGAATACCGCTCTGGGGGTGCTGCCGCGCTCCATCGCCGCCAGCGTCAGTTGCAGGCCGAGCGGCCAGCCCTCCGTCAGCTCGTGCACCTGGGCGCAGGTATCGGCCTCCACCTGGTTGCCGAGCCGGCCGCGCACCAGGCCGATGGTTTCGCTCAGACGAAAGCGCAGCACCTCCGCCCCCACCAGCACGCATTGCCCGTAGGCCCCGAGTTCGGACACGATGTCGTCGAGCCCGCTGCGCGCGGCCACCACGATGCGCAGGTTGCGCGGCGCGTTGTGCAGCAGGTAGGCCAGCAGCATGCGGCTGGCTTCCGGCAGGCGCTCGGCCTCGTCGATCATCAGCACCATGTCGAGAGCGCTCACCGCCACTTCCGCGAGCCAGGCGGTGATGCCCTCGAGCTCCCCCACTGCCGCGGTGGGGCTTTCGATCAGCCCGCGCCCGAAGGCGGGTCGCGCGGCCCCGACCCTGACGGCATGGACCAGGCCATGCAGAAAGCGCTGCGGATCATCCCGGTCGTCGATCGACAGCCACGCCACGGCGGCCCCTTGCGACAGGTATTCGCGGCGCCATTGCGACAGCAGCGTGGTCTTGCCGAAGCCGGCCGATGCCTGCACCACGATCAGGCGATGCTCGAGGAAGTGTTCGTCGTTGGAGCTCAACAGCGGCCGCACCAGCATGTGGCGTGGCGCCTTGGGTGGGGTTGCCTTGAGAACGAATTCGATTACGGCGCCTGTTGCGCCACCAACCGCAGAAGTCATAGTTTAGGTCTGTTCGGGCTTGATCGGGTTGCCGCCGCAGCGGCAACAAACGAGCACGGCGCTGGCCGCACCGCTCAAGGCATCTGGGATGGCGACCCGGCCGTGCGGTCGCCCGTGGTATGGACGCCCATTAGCATCGTGCCAACCGCCCTGCACGGTCAACCCCCCCACCCCCCCTGTTCGGAGGAGGGCACGAGTGCCTCCACCCCCCTACGATACATTCAGAGATCACATTAAATCAGGAAGCACCGGGATGAAATTTGTCGAGGCATGTGCGTTGTCGCAGATCGCACCGGGCAAGTCGCTCGCTTTGCGACTCGAAGGCAAAGACGTGGCGCTGTTCAATGTCGACGGCGAAGTGTTCGCTCTCGAGAATACCTGCCCGCACCATGGCAGTGCGCTCGCCGGCGGTTGTCTGTCCGGCCATGTCGTGCGCTGCCCCGCCCATGGCCTGCGCTTCAACGTCGCCACCGGCGCCCATGTCAGCATACCGCAGCTGGCCGTCGCCACATTCCGGGTCAGGGTGACAGACGATCTCGTGCAGGTCGCGCTCGGCGCATGACTCGACTCCCCGATACCAGACCAGTGTAAAGCCACCATGTACCGACATCTTCTTGTTCCGATCGACGACACCGACCGCTCCACCGAGACCGTGGGTCAGAGTGTGGCCTTCGCCCATGCCCTGGGGGCGCGGATCACGTTTTTCCATGCCCAGCCGGACCACGCCTCGTCGCTGTTCGGCTCCACCGAGGTGATCCGGCTGGTGGCGCCGGCGGAATTCACCTACGTGTGCGAAGCCCGCACCCACGAACTCCTTGCCAAGGCGGAATCCGCGGCTCGGGCGCAAGGCGTCACGTGCGATTCGGCCAGCCGCGTCAGCGACACCCCGCACCAGGCGATCCTGGCCGCCGCGCGCCAAACCGGCTGCGACCTGATCTTCATCGGCTCTCAGGGCAAGCGCGGCGATACCGGCATGATGCTGGGCTCGCAAACGCTGAAGTTGCTCATGCACAGTGACATCCCGGTGCTGGTCGCCGCCAACAGCAGCCCGTCCATGGCGGCCCAGGCCATGGCCGTGATTCGTGACGAACACCGCTCCATCGCCGCCGTGCTGCATGCCTGGCAGTACCTGATCCAGCAGGCCGAAGAGCACGGCCAGGCCATCGATCTCGGCCTGATGCAGGCGATACTGCGCTACCTCCATCGCTTTCCGGTCGCCCTGCACCATCCCAAGGAAGACGACTACCTGTTCAGCAAGCTGCGCCAGCGCACCTCGGCGATCAACGCCGAGCTGGACGAGCTCGAGCGCCAGCATGGTCGCGACCGCCAACTGGTGGCCGAGCTTGCCATCATGCTGGAACAGCTGGCGGCCGGCAGCGCATCGCTGGCCCAGCTGAAACAGCATGTCGACCAGTACGCGAAATTCATCTGGGACCACCTGGGGCGCGAGGAAGGCGTGATTCTTCCCGCCGCGCAGCGTTATCTGACCGAAACCGACTGGCACGACATCAACGCGGCCTTCGCCGGCAACGACGACCCGCGCTTCGGTGGCGCGTCCGACAGCGAATTCAAACAGTTGTTCAACCGTATCGTGGATCTGGCCAATTCGAAAGAACCGAGCCGGACCCTCGCACAGAAACGATAACGAGGGGGTGTCATACCCTCGACAACAGGAGAGATAGCATGGCTCACGCAGTACGCTTTTACCAACCCGGCGGCCCCGAAGTGCTGCAATACGAGGAAGTGGCGGTCGGCGAGCCGGGGCCTGGCCAGGTGCGCCTGCGCCACGAAGCGGTCGGTCTCAACTTTGCCGATACCTATTTCCGCTCCGGCCTCTATCCGGTGCCGCTGCCGGCCGGGATGGGGGTGGAGGCTGCCGGGGTGGTGGAAGCCGTGGGCGAAGGCGTGAGCCATGTCGCCGTGGGCGACCGCGTGACCTACACCGGCTTCGTCAACACCCTGGGGGCTTATTCGACCGCCCGCCTGATTCCGGCCGCACCGCTGATCAAGTTGCCCGCCGGCATCGGCTGCGACACCGCCGCCGCCATGACCATGCGCGGCCTGACGTCCGCCTACCTGATGCGCCGCATCTGGGACTTCAAGGCCGGCGACACCATCCTGCTGCACGCCGCCGCCGGCGGCGTGGGCCTGATCGTGTCGCAGTGGGCCAAGATCCTCGGCCTCACCGTGATCGGCACCGTGTCCAGCGAGGCCAAGGCCGACATCGCCCGCGCCCATGGCTGCGACCACACCATCGACTACAGCCGGGAAGACGTGGCCAGGCGCGTGCGCGAGCTGACCGACGGCGTAGGCGTGAACGTGGTGTTCGACAGCGTCGGCAAGGACACCTTCGAGGCCTCGCTCGATTCGCTCAAGCGCCGCGGCCTGATGGTGTGCGTGGGCACCGCTTCGGGCCCGATCCCGCCGTTCAACCCGCAGCTGCTGGCGATGAAAGGCTCGCTCTACCTCACCCGCCCCGCGCTGGCCGATTACATCGCCGACCCGGCGGAAAAGGACGCGTTGGCTGCCGAGCTGTTCGGCCACGTGGCCTCCGGCCGCATCAAGATCGAGATCAACCAGCGCTACGCGCTGCAGGATGCCGCGCAGGCGCACCGCGATCTGGAATCGCGCAAGACCACGGGGTCGTCCATTTTTGTCATCTGAGGAGCGCTGGACTCATGAGAATCGAGCAACTGACCTGCGCCATCGGCGCACAACTGCACGACGTCAACCTGGGCGACGCGGTGCGTGACGACGGGCTGTTCCAGGAAATCTATGCCGCCTTGCTGCAACACAAGGTGCTGTTCCTGCGCGACCAGACCCTGGACAAGCTGTCGCGCCAGGATCACATGGCCTTCGCCCGGCGTCTGGGCGAACTGGAAACCCACCCGATGGCCCCGAGCCACCCGGAAGCCCCCGGTCTGGTCCAGATCTACAAGAACCCGGACAGCCCGATCGACCGCTACGAAAACGCCTGGCACACCGACGGCACCTGGCGCGAAAACCCGGCCATGGGCTGCGTGCTGCGCTGCATCGAATGCCCGCCGGTGGGCGGTGACACCATCTGGGCCAACATGGTGCTGGCCTACGACAAGCTGCCCAGCCACGTGAAAAGCGAAATCGAGGGGCTGATCGCCAACCACAGCTTCAACGCCTCGTTCGCCGCCGCCATGCCGCAAGAGAAACGCCTGGCGATGAAGGCGCAATACCCGGATGCCGAGCATCCGGTGGTGCGCACCCACCCGGAAACCGGCGAGAAAGTGTTGTTCGTCAACGCCTTCGCCACGCACTTCGTGAACTACCACAACAAGCAGCGCGTGCGTTACGGCCAGGATTACAACCAGGCCGGCGGCGACCTGCTGCAGTACCTGATCAGCCAGGCCTACGTCCCCGAGTACCAAGTGCGCTGGCGCTGGCAGCCCTACAGCATGGCGATCTGGGATAACCGCTCCACCCAGCATTACGCCGTGATGGATTACCCGCCCTGCCACCGCAAGATGGAGCGCGCGGGCATCGTGGGCGACAAGCCGTTCTGACCTTACCGATCAATAGCAAGACATCGATGCAATCGCTCAACTAGGAGACAAGACATGAACTTTCTCGATGGTTCCCTGTTCCCGGAAAACCAGCAAAAACTCGTGATTACCTGCGCCCCGTACGGCCCGGAATGGATGCCGTCCGACTTTCCGGAAGACATTCCGGTCACCATGGAAGAGCAGATCCAGAAAGCCGTCGATTGCTACAACGCCGGCGCCACCGTGCTGCACCTGCACGTGCGCGAACTGGACGGCAAGGGCTCCAAGCGCCTGTCCAAGTTCAACGAACTGATCGCCGGCGTGCGCGAACGTGTACCTGACATGATCATCCAGGTGGGCGGCTCCATCTCCTTCGCTCCGGAAAGCGATGGTGACGTAGCCAAGTGGCTGTCCGACGACACCCGCCACATGTTGGCCGAACTGACCCCGACCCCGGACCAGGTCACCATCGCCATCAACACCAACCAGATGAACGTGGTGGAACAGATGTGCGAAGCCGACATCGGCGGCACCTCGCTGGCCGAGCCGGCGATGTACCACGCCTACCGCGAGATGACCATTCCGGCCGGCCCGGAATGGGTGGAAGAGCACATCCGCCGCCTCTCCGAAAAGGGCATCCAGACCCATTTCCAGCTCGCCAACATCACCCAGCTGGAAACCGTGGAACGCATGATGCGCCGTGGCGTGTGCAACGTGCCGCTGATCCTGACCTGGGTCGCCATCGGCGGTGGCTTCGACCAGCCGAATATCTACAACCTGGCCAACTTCATCCGCGCCTGCCCGGACGGCTCGGTGCTGACACTGGAGTCCTCCATGCTCAACGTGCTGCCGCTGAACATGATGGCCATCGCCATGGGCCTGCACGTGCGCTGCGGCATCGAAGACAACATCTGGACCCAGGATCGCTCGCGCAAGATGGGCACCGTGGAACAGATCGAGCAGCTGGTGCGCATCGCCGGGGAATTCGGCCGCCCGGTGGCCAACGGCAAGGAGGCCCGCGAGATCTACAAGATCGGCACCTTCTACAACAGTGCGGATGAAACCCTGGCGGCCAACGGTTTCGCACCGAACCGCAAGCTGGGTCAGAAAGGGTTCACCCAGCACGCGGGCTGAGGCCGCAGGAAAACGTCGTAGCCAAGCCGTACCGGAGGGGGCCCGCGCGCTCTCTCCCCCTCTATAAGAAGCCGACTGGCGCATGGAGCAATATCGCTGGAGCGGTCATCACTACAAAGGAGACATAAATTGGCTGTTTACATTGCAGGTGTGGCTTCCGAAGCCACTATCGACGTACCGACCGTTCCGCGCCACTATGCCTGGATCGTCTTCGCCCTGACGTTCGGCTTGCTGCTGTCCGACTACATGTCGCGCCAGGTGCTCAACGCCGTGTTTCCCGTCCTCAAGGCCGAGTGGATGCTCTCCGACACCCGGCTAGGCTCGCTCAGCAGCATCGTCGCCTTGCTGGTGGGCTTGCTGACGTTTCCGTTTTCCATCGTCGCCGACCGCTGGGGCCGCGTCAGAAGCATCGTGTTGATGGCCGGATTGTGGAGTCTGGCCACGCTGGGCTGCGCGCTGTCGGCCAGCTACGGCCAGATGCTCGCCGCCCGCTTTTTCGTGGGCGTGGGCGAGGCCGCCTACGGCAGCGTGGGCATCGCCCTGATCCTGAGCATTTTCCCACCCAGCCTGCGCTCCACCCTGAGCAGCGCCTTCATGGCAGGCGGCCCGGTCGGTTCGGTCGTGGGCATGGCTCTGGGCGGCGTCGTGGCCCAACGGTTCGGCTGGCGCTGGTCGTTCGGCGTGATGGCGATTCTCGGCTTCGCCCTGGTCATCACCTACGCCCTGGTGGTGCGCGAGAGCAGGCTTCGGCCAACCATGAACAAGGTTGCCGCCAACACGGCGGCCGGCGCCCGCCCCGGTCTTTCCAGTCTGTTCTCCGACCTGTTTTCCTCGGTCTCGGTGCGCGCCGCCTACATCGGCAGCGGGCTGCAGCTCTTCATCATGGCCTCCGTGCTGGCGTGGCTGCCGAGTTTCCTCAACCGCTATTACAACCTGCCCACCGACAAGGCCGGCATCGGCGCA
Source organism: Pseudogulbenkiania sp. NH8B (assembly GCF_000283535.1). GTDB lineage: Bacteria > Pseudomonadota > Gammaproteobacteria > Burkholderiales > Chromobacteriaceae > Pseudogulbenkiania > Pseudogulbenkiania ferrooxidans. The sequence goes on along the minus strand of NC_016002.1, from coordinate 2,088,663 downwards.
GCGGCCTTCATCCTGATCGGCGCGGCCGGCATGGTGTTGTGCGGCATCATCACCGACCGTGTCAGCCGGCGCCAGGCCGAGCGCAAGTGGAACGTGGCGATGGGGTACTCCATCGGCTCCGCCCTGCTCTTTCTGGTGGCCTTGCAACTGGCTCCGGGCAAGGCCCAGCTGGTGCTGATCGCTTGCGCCATGCTGATGGTGGCCGGTACCACCGGTCCGGCCGGCGCCATGGTGGCCAACCTCACCCACCCGACCATCCATGCCACCGCCTTCGCCACCCTGACGCTGGCCAACAACCTGCTTGGCCTGGCTCCCGGGCCCTTCGTCACCGGCGTGCTGGCCGACCATATCGGCCTGATGAACGCGCTGCATCTGGTGCCGCTGGTTTCCTTCGCCGCCGCCGCCGCCTTCGCCATCGGCAAGCGCCACTACACCCGCGACCTGGAGCGTCTCACGGCGCGACAGGGCTGATTTTCAACCCCGATCCCTTACCTTGCCATGTCAAATACCCCGACCATCCTGATCGTCCCCGGCCTGCGCGACCATGTGCCGGAACACTGGCAAACCCTGCTGGAAGAAAAGTGGCGGAAAGCAGGCCGCCCGATCGCTTCGGTGCCGCCGCTGGAACACGACAAGCTCAGCTGCTCCGCCCGCGTCGCCGCACTGGAAGACGCGCTGTCGCGCATCGACGGCCCGGTCATCCTGGTGGCCCACAGTGCCGGCTGCATGATCGTGGCGCAGTGGGCGCAGCGGCACCCGCGCGCCATCCATGGCGCGGTGCTGGCGGCCCCGGCCGACCTGGAATCGCCGATGCCCGAGGGCTACCCGTCGCCGGACACCATCGCAACCAACGGCTGGCTGCCGATTCCGCGCCAGCCGCTGCCGTTCCCGAGCATCGTCGCGGCCAGCACCAACGATCCCTTGGGCGCGCTGGAGCGCATCAGCGCGCTGGCCGACGCCTGGGGCAGCCGCCTGGTGAACGTCGGCGCGGCAGGCCACCTCAACCCCGCCGCCGGCTATGGCGAATGGCCGCAAGCGGAAGTGTTGATCGAAGCGCTGCTCTGAACCGCCTCGCGCGACACGGGCATTCGGCCTGGTGGCATCGGCAGCGGGAAAGCCGATGTCACCACCCCACCCTGAACGACATGGAATCCATGAGCACCACGCTGACCATCGAGGTGATGTTCGACCTCATCTGCCCCTGGTGTCTGATCGGCAAGCGCCATCTGGACGCCGCACTTAGCCTGTTCGCTGCCAGCCACCCCGCGGTGGCGGTCGACATGCGCTGGCGCCCCTTCATCCTGCTGCCGGACACCCCAGACACGGGGCTGCCATACCAGACGTTCTACCGGCAGCGCCTGGGCAGCCCGGAGGCGGTGGCTCGGCGGCGCGCCCAGGTACAGCAAGCCGGCGACCGCGTGGGGCTCTCGTTCAACTTCGACGCCATCAGCGTGCTGCCGAACACCCTGGCGGCACACCGCCTGGTGCACTACCTCGGCCGGCAATGCGGCCCAAAAAGCCAACAGGCGCTGATCGAAGAGCTATACGACGGCTATTTCATGCAGGGCAAGAACATCGGCGACGTCGCCTATCTGACCCGCCTCGCCGCCCGCTTCGGCCTGCCCCCTGCCGCAGCGGCCGATTATCTGCAGTCGCCGGCCGAGCACGACAGCGGCGCGTTCCTGCAGCAGAGCCGGCAGGCGGCCCAGGTCTACGGCATCGGCGGCGTACCCGGCTTTGCCTTCAACCAGCGCTTCCCGCTCTCCGGGGCAGTCCCTGCCGATGTCCTGCTGAGCGCCATGCGACAGGCCGTGAACGGCTGACGGGAAGCAAACGACAGCAACGAATCCGCGCAGCCGCGCCCTGCCAGTCGGCACGGCTGCCCACTCTACGGGAGAACAAGCATGGAAGCCCCCATCATGGCCTGGCAGCCCTCGGCGCAGACCCGCCGCGACGCCCAGCTAACCGCCTTCTGCAGCTGGCTGGAACGCGAACACGGACTCGTGTTCGATGACTACGACGCCCTGTGGCAATGGTCGGTGTCTGATCTAGACCCATTCTGGGGCGCGGTGTGGGACTACTTTGCCGTACCCTCGCGCCAACCGCGCGGCAAGGCGCTCGCCGTGGCGCAGATGCCGGATGCAGAGTGGTTTCCCGGCGTCGAACTCAACTACGTCGAGCAGGTGTTCCGCCACGCCACCGACACCCACCCCGCCATCATCAGCCGCAACGAAAGCGGCGAAGATCGCGAGCTGTCGTGGGCCGAGCTGCAACGTCAGGTCGCCGCCCTGGCCGCCACCCTGCGCGGCATGGGTATCGCCAGGGGGGACCGCGTGGTGGCTTATATGCCGAATATTGCGGAAACCGTGGTCGCCCTGCTGGCGGTGGCCAGCATCGGCGCCATCTGGTCGGCCTGCGCGCCGGACATGGGCCAGCTCGCGGTGCTCGACCGTTTCCGCCAGATCGAGCCCAAGGCCATCATCGCCGTGGACGGCTACCGCTACGGCGGCAAGGCGCACGACCGCAGCGCGCTGCTGCAGGCGATCGTGGCCGAGCTGCCGAGCATCCAGCACGTGGTGCTGCTGCCCAATCTGGGCCATGCGGCCAACTTTGCCGGCCTGCCCAATGCCGTGAGCTGGCAGGATGCCACCGCCGGGAACGTGCCGCTGCAGCCGGAATACGTGCCGTTCGACCACCCGCTGTGGGTGGTGTACTCCTCCGGCACCACCGGCATGCCCAAGCCCATCGTGCATTCGCAGGGTGGCGTGCTGATCGAGCATCTGAAGTTCGGCGCCTTCCACCTCGACCTGGCGCCGGGCGACCGCTTCCACTGGTACTCCAGCACCGGCTGGATCATGTGGAACATCCAGGTGGGCGGCCTGCTGGTCGGCAGCACCCTCTGCCTGTTCGACGGCAACCCCGGCACCCCGGACCTGGGCGCGCTGTGGCGCTTCGCCAGCGATGCCCGCGTCACCTTCTTCGGTGCCGGCGCCGCTTTTTACCTCTCCTGCCTCAAGGCCGGGGTGGTCCCCAAGGAACTGGCAGATCTCGGCCCGTTGCGCGGCATCGGTTCCACCGGCTCGCCGCTGCCGCCGGAAGGCTATCAGTGGCTGCTGGACAACGTCGGCCCGGTCTGGATCAACAGTCTGTCGGGCGGCACCGACTTCGCCAGCTGTTTCGTCGCCGGCACCCCGACCCTGCCGGTGTACCTCGGCGAAATCCAGTGCCGTTGTCTCGGCGCCAGCGTGGCGGCCTTCGACGATGCCGGCCAGCCGCTGCTGGACGAGGTAGGGGAACTGGTCTGTACCGCGCCGATGCCGTCGATGCCGCTCTGTTTCTGGAACGACAAGGACAACGTCCGCTACCGCGACAGCTATTTCGATGTCTACCCCGGTATCTGGCGCCATGGCGACTGGGTGCGCATCACCCCGCGCGGCGGCGCGGTGATCTACGGCCGCTCCGATGCCACCATCAACCGCCATGGCATCCGCATGGGCACCAGCGAGCTGTACCGCGCGGTGGAAGACCTGCCGGAAGTGCTGGACAGCATGGTGGTGGACCTGGAATACCTGGGTCGCGAATCCTACATGCCACTGTTCGTGGTGCTGCGCCCCGGCATCGAGCTGACACCCGAATTGACCAGCCTGATTCGTGACCGGATCAAGGTCGCCTTGTCGGCGCGGCACGTGCCCAACGACATCTTCCAGGTCGATGCGATCCCTCGCACCTTGTCGGGCAAGAAGATGGAGCTGCCGATCAAGAAACTGCTGCTCGGCCAAGCACTCGAGAAAGTGGCCAACCCGGACACCATGGCCAACCCGGAGAGCTTGCCGTGGTTCGAGGCGTTTGCCCGTCGCCATGCGACAGGTAACACGACGGCAGCGTAACCGCCGCCCCCCCTTGCCGCCACGTCTTCGCCAACAAGGCGCTGGCGGCAGTTTCCAACTTGACCCGACGGTTTTCAGTCGTGTCGGTGGGAACACCCCGGACACCCTAAACGTAACCGCAGGGCGCGACGCCCATCGGCGGCAGGGGCTGAATCGGTCATGCATCACAGCAAGGTGTTTGCCTTCATCCGCTCCAGCTCCTGGCTATCCACCAGAATGCGTACTGCGTCGTGGCGCCAGTATTCATGGTCGCAATCGATGATTTCGCCATGCTGGTCGTAGTTGACGCAGGAGATCAGCAAGATCGGGCTGCCCTCGGTCAACATCAGTGCCTGCGCCACCTCGCCCCAGGCGGCCGTCGGGTTGATCTCGAAGCGAGAGCGGCCATAGCGCACCCCATACTGCTGCTCGTAAAGCGTGGTCAGCGACTGGCTCAGGTCATGTTCCAGAATGCCGGGAAAGCGCTCCGGTTTCAGGTAATGCCGCGCCAGCAGTACTACGCGACCATCCAGCTTGCGCAGCCGTGTGACTTCGTTCACCCGCGACAGGGTGGGCAACGCCAGCTCCTGGCACAGGGTCGGCGTTGCCACGATGGTGCGCGATGACAGCACCAGGGTTTCCAGTTGCCGCTTCTGTTCGGTAACGATCTGGTGGAAGGGAGACCGGTACAGCGGGTTGTAGATCAGCCTGGGCGGGGCGACGAACCAGCCACGGCGGTCTTCGCAATAGACGCGCCCTTCGGCCTCCATCGCCAGCAGGGCCTCCTTCACCGTCGTGCGCGTGGTATCGAACAACTCGGAAAGCTCGCGCTCGGATGGCAGCTTGACCCCCGGCTGCAGCAATTTGCTATCGATCTGCATCTCCAGCGACTGCCTGATCTGGGCGGCCAGAGTGGTATTGCGCTCAATTGTCGCCAATTGGACTACTCCAGTATTTCAAATTAATGGCAAATCTATCACGAAATCATGATTTCTCAAAGACATGTCAAGGTAATGACAGTGTTGCCCATCCGGTAGGACTGCAAAGAAAACCACACGGCGAATTTTTACTTATATCGTTAAAATTCAAATAATTGGCAAAACACAATCCTTGCGACGTCGCATTTTTGCTGCCCGGCAGCATGCAGCACGATTGACAGTCGGAAAGCCACTGGACTAAGGTTTGCCTGCAGTTCAAATCTGGACTAGACCAAAGGAGCAAACATGAACAACTTGCTGGTTAGCGTCGTATCCGGCGGGCTTTGCCTCTGCCTGGCACAGGCCAATGCCGAGAGCCTCACTGTCCTGGCCCAGGCCGCCAAGAAAGAAGGCGCCGTTTACAGCGTGGGTATGCCCGACGACTGGGCCAACTGGAAAGACACCTGGGCACAGGTTACCCAGAAATATGGCCTGAGTCACCGCGATACCGATCTGAGCTCGGCTGAAGAACTGGCCAAGTTCGAGGCCGAAAAGACCAACGCGACGGCAGATATCGGCGACGTTGGCCATACGTTTGGCCCGGTTGCGCTGCAAAAGGGGCTGACCCAGCCGTACAAGCCCAGCACGTGGAACGACATTCCCTCCTGGGCCAAGGACAAGGACGGCCATTGGGTACTGGCCTATACCGGTACCATTTCCTTCATCACCAACAACCAGTTGGTGAAAGAGCCGCCCAAATCCTGGGCCGACCTGCTGAAAGGCAAATACAAGGTCACGCTGGGTGCGGTAGGGGTTTCCGCCCGCGCCAACAGTGCCGTGCTGGCCGCCGCGCTGGCCCGTGGCGGCGACGAGAAGAACCTGAAGCCGGCGCTGGAGTTCTTCGGCCAACTGGCCAAGCAGGGACGCCTGTCGCTGATCGACCCGAGCCTGGCCAACCTGGAAAAGGGGGAGATTGAAGTCGGCATCCTGTGGGATTTCACCTCGCTGAGCTACCGCGACCGCATCGACAGCAAGCGCTTCACGGTGAGCATTCCCACCGACGGCTCGGTCACCACCGGTTACACCACCATCATCAACAAGTACGCCAAGCACCCGAACGCCGCCAAGCTGGTGCGCGAATACGTGCTGAGCGATGCGGGCCAGGTCAACCTGGCGCGCGGCTATGCCCGACCGATCCGCAGCAATGTGTCGATTCCGGCCGATGTGCAGGCCAAGCTGCTGCCCGCCAGCCAGTACAAGGTTGCCAAGCCGATCCGCGACTTCGCCGCCTGGGAGGACTCGACCAAGAAGCTGCCGCGCCAGTGGCAGGAAATGGTCATGGTGAACATGCAGTAAGGGGCGCCTGCCACGTCCAGCCAGGCCAGCCTGGTATGGGTACGGAGGCATTCCCGGCAGGGCGGCGCCGGCGCATGGCGGCATCGGGCGCAACGGCGCCGGCCCGGCCTGCGGCGGGTGCCACCACGGTCCGTGTTCGGCCAACGTTTCAGCAAGCGGCCGTATAGCCGTGCGCAACCGACCGGGCCGAGCCGCCTCGCCGCCGGCCTGCGCCACACCAAACCGCGTAACCCGGAGTTACTTTTGTCATGAAAACCACTTCGCTCCCCTTTGCTGGCAAGCCTGCCGTGCCGGTGCGGCCGCGCTCACGGCTGCGGCACTGGCCGGCGGCGCTGTTGCTGCTGCCCTTTTTCGCCATGCTGATACTGTTCAGCCTGGCGCCGATGGCGTGGGTGCTGGTCAACAGCGTGCACACCGATCAGGGCCTGTCGCTGACCAACTACGGCGACATCCTGTCCTCGCCGTTTTACCGCCAGGCCTTCGACAACAGCCTGCGCATCTCCGTGTGGTCCAGCGTGATCGGGTTGGTGATTTCGCTGCTGGGGGCGGCCTCCCTACGCCGGGTTCCCGGCCGGCTGCGTCGGCTTGTGGTGTCGATCACCAATATGACCAGCAACCTCACCGGCGTCCCGCTCGCCTTCGCCTTTATCATTCTGGTTGGCACCAATGGCGCGCTGACCCTGCTGCTGCGCCAGTGGGGGCTGATCGAGGACTTCCGCCTGTACTCCAGCAACGGCGTCATCCTGATCTACACCTATTTCCAGATTCCGCTGGGCGTGCTGCTGCTGTATCCGGCCTTCGATTCGCTGGATGACGACTGGCAGGCCGCGGCCTCGCTGTTGGGCGCCCGGCTGTGGCAGTACTGGCGTTACGTGGGCCTGCCGGTGCTGGCCCCCGCCATTCTGGGCACCTTCATCCTGCTGTTTGCCAATGCCATCGGCGCCTACGCCAGCGCCTATGCCCTGACGCAAGGCAACTTCAACCTGATCACGGTACGCATTGCCAGCCTGGTGTCCGGCGACATCTTCCTGGAGCCGAACATGGCCGCCGCCCTGTCGGTATTGCTGATGCTGATGTTGCTGCTGGTCACCGCCGTCAACCAGTGGTTGCTGAAGAAAGGAGCCCGTCATGCGCGCTGAGCTCTATCACCGCAGCGTGGTCGCCGTGCTGATCCTGCTGCTCTCCGTACCGGTGCTGGCCACCCTGCTGTATTCGCTGTCCGAACACTGGGGCGCCACCATCCTGCCGGACGACCTGTCGCTGAGCTGGTATCTGCAACTGTGGCAGGACAGCGCCTTCCTGGCCGCCTTCGGGCGCTCGCTGGCGGTGTGCCTGGGCACCCTGCTGCTCTCCACGCTGATCATCGTGCCGGCGGTGTTCGTGGTGTTCTACCGCTTTCCCGGCCTGGACAAGCTGATGAACGCGCTGATCCTGATTCCGTTCGCGGTACCGCCGGTGGTGACCTCGGTCGGCCTGCTGAACATCTACGCCGACGGCCCGCTGAACATCACCGGCACGCCGTGGATTCTGGTGGGCTGCTACTTCACCATCGCCCTGCCCTTCATGTACCGCTCGCTGGCCAACAGTCTCGCCAGCATCAATGTGCGCGACCTGATGGAGGCCGCCCATTTGCTGGGTGCCAGCACCCCGGTGGCCTTTTTGCGGGTGATCCTGCCCAACCTGCGCAAAGGGCTGATGGCCTCGCTGTTCCTGGCGTTTTCCTTCCTGCTGGGCGACTTCGTGTTTGCCAACCTGCTGGCCGGTTCCCACTACGAAACCCTGCAGGTCTACCTCTACAACATGCGTCAGACGAGCGGCCACTTCACCAGTGCCATCGTCATGAGCTACTTCCTGTTCACACTGTTCCTGACGTGGCTGACCGCCCGTTTCAGCAAATAGGATGACATGCCATGAGTTACGTTGAAGCTAGCGGCCTGGCCAAGAAATATGGCAACGCCACCATTTTCCAGGACATCCATTTCTCGCTACGGAAAGGGGAATTCGTCACCCTGCTGGGCCCCAGCGGCTGCGGCAAATCCACGCTGCTGCGCAGCCTGGCCGGCCTGACCGACATCGACGCGGGCTGTATCCGCGTCGACGGCGAGGACATCACCCGCGCGGCGCCGCAAAAACGCGGCATCGGCATGGTGTTCCAGAGCTATGCGCTGTTCCCCAACATGAGCGTGGAACAGAACATTGCCTTCGGCCTGAAGCTGCAAAAGCAGCCGGGCAGCGAGATTGCGCGCAAGGTAGCCGACGTGATCCGCCTGGTGGCACTGGGCGGCAAGGAACAGCACTATCCGCACGAACTGTCCGGCGGACAGCGTCAGCGCGTGGCACTGGCGCGCGCGCTGGTGGTGGAGCCGCGCATCCTGCTGCTGGATGAACCCCTGTCGGCGCTGGACGCCCGCATCCGCAAATCGCTGCGGGAGCAAATCCGCGACATCCAGCAACGACTGGGCCTGACCACGGTCTTTGTCACCCACGATCAGGAAGAAGCCCTGACCATGTCCGACCGCATCTTTGTCATGGATCAGGGGCGCATCGTGCAGGAAGGCTCGGCCGAAATGATCTACACCCGCCCGGCCACCGAGTTCGTGGCGCGCTTCATGGGCAGCTACAACCTGCTGACACCCACCGAAGCCAGCCGCCTGCTGCAGCTGGAAACCCGCGGCCATCTGGCGATCCGCCCGGAAGCCATCCAGATCTTCACCCCGGGGCAGGCCTACCCGGCGCACCTGAGCGCGCCGCTGCCGGCCACCATCCGCCAGCACCAGCTACTGGGCAACGTCATCCGCTATCAGGTGCAGGCCCACGGCATCACCCTGCAGGTAGACCAGTTGAACCGCCGCGCCGAAGACCTGCTGGCCGCCGGCACCGAGGTAAACCTGATGATCGATCAACAACAAATGCGGGAGGTGCACTGAGATGGCACTGGGAATCTTCGATATGGACGACACCCTGGTGGATGGCGACAGTGCCAATCTCTGGCTGCACTACCTGGTGGAGCGCGGTCTGGCGCCCGCCGAGATGCTGCCGCGCGAAGCCGAGCTGCTGCAGGCCTACCGCGATGGCCGGGTGGACATGCACGAGTACATGCGCTTTGCGCTGATCCCGCTGCGCGGCCTCGGCCTGGACACCGTGCAGGGCTGGCTGGCGCCCTTCGTCGAGCACATCATCCTGCCGCGCATTTTTCCGCAGGCGCTACGCCAGCTGGAGTGGCACCGCGCCCGCCAGGACCGGCTGCTGGTGATCTCCGCCACCGGTGAGCACCTGGTCAGCGCCATCGCGCACCGGCTGGGCGTGGCGGATTCGATCGGTATCCAGCTGGCAACCCACGATGGCTGTTACAGCGGCGATACCCACGGAGTGCTGAGCTATCGCGAAGGCAAGGTAACCCGCTTGCATCAATGGCTGCATGACGAGGGCGAATCGCTGCACGACAGCTATGGCTACAGTGACTCGCTGAATGACGTGCCGCTGCTGGAAGCCGTCGCCCATCGCCATGCCATCAACCCCGACGCCACCCTGCGCCGCATTGCCGGCGAGCGCGGCTGGCAAGTCCTGTGCTGGCAGCACGCGGCGCAGCAGGCCTGAACCCGGTCCCGCAGCAGCGGGATCATCGCAGCGCCGGCAAGGCGTAAGCGAGGTAAGCATGTTTACAGTGTTATTGCATCTTGCCGGCGGTGTCGCCCTGCTGACCTGGGGCCTGCACATGGTGGAATCGGGCATCATGCGCGCCTGGGGCGCCGGGCTGCGTCACGTGATGGCCGGCAGCCTCGGCAACCGTTTCAAGGCGTTTTTTGCCGGCATGGGGGTGACCGCGGTACTGCAAAGCAGCACCGCCACCGGCCTGATCGCCTCGGCCTTTGCCGGCCGTAAGCTGATGACGCCCGTCACCGGACTGGCCATCATGCTGGGCGCCAATGTCGGCTCTACGCTGATCGTGCAGGCGTTCTCGCTGGACCTGAGCTGGCTGTCGCCCGCCTGTCTGGTCATCGGCATGGCCCTGTTCGAACGCGGCAAGGGCTCGCAACACGGCAACGTTGGTCGCGCCCTGATCGGCCTTGGCCTGATGCTGCTGGCGCTGGCGCTGCTGGTCGGCACCATGCGCCAGGCGGAAAGCGCCCCGGCCGTGCGCAGCATTCTGGCGGTACTGTCCGGCCAACCCCTGCTCACCGCCGCCATCGCCGCCGTGCTGACCTGGGCGGCGCACTCCAGCACACCGGTAGTGCTGCTGGTGATGTCGCTGTCCGGCAGCCATGCCATGGCGCTGGACACCGCCTTGTCGATGGTGCTGGGGGCCAATATCGGCAGCGCGCTGAACCCGTATATCGAGGGAGCCAAGAGCGAGGACAACCTGCGCAAGCGCCTGCCCACCGGCAATCTGCTGCTGCGCGGCGGCGTCTGCCTGCTGCTGTTGCCGTTTGTCTCCGTGCTGGCATCGCTGCTGCACGCGAGCAGCACCGATGGTGCCCAGCTGATCGCCCACGTGCACACGCTGCTGAACCTGGCGATTGCCCTGCTGTTCATCGGCCTGTTGGACCCGTTGGCCGCCGCCTTGGAACGGCTGCTGCCAGACAACCGCGAAGCAGAAAGCCCCGATGCCCCACGCTATCTGGACCCGTCAGCCATCGCCTCGCCATCGCTGGCGCTGGCCTGTGCCACGCGCGAAGCCCTGCACATGGGCGATGTCGTGGGCGACATGCTACGCCGCAGCCTACCGGCCCTGCTGCAAGGCGATCGTCGCCTGGTCAACGAGGTAATGCGCCGAGACGATGCGGTGGACAGCCTGCACGAGGCGATCAAGCTGTACGTTACCGCGGTCACGCGAGAAGGGCTGGAGCCGGCCGATGCGCGCCGCGCCATGTCGATCATGTCCTTCATCATCAATATGGAGCATATCGGCGACATCGTGGACAAAAACCTGATGGAGCTGGCCAGCAAGAAGATCAAGGGCAAGCTGTGCTTTTCTGCCGAAGGCACCACCGAACTACAGGCACTGCACGAGCAGGTCCTGGAAAGTTTCCAGCGTGCCCAGGCGGCGTTTGTCTCCAGCTGCGTAAAAACCGCCGAGCGCATCCTGGACGACAAGGTCATCGTGCGCGACCTGGAGCGCGAAGGCGCTGACAACCACTTGCTGCGCCTGCGCGATGGCCGCCCGGAAAGCATTCTGTCCAGCTCGCTGCACCTGGATGTGCTGCGCGATCTGAAACGCATCCATTCGCACATCTGCGCCACGGCCTATCCGATTCTGGAACAGCAGGCGCCCCAGTCATGAACCGACACCCTTTCACGGAGAACACCGCATGTTAACCACGGCCAACGCCGCCAAGGTGGTACAACGCATCGACACTATCCCGCTATTCCTTCATGCCTACGCCTATCACCTCAATATGCGCTGCGGCAGAATCCTGCCTGCCGATCTGCTGGATATCGCGCACCGGCAGCAGCTGGCCGGCGTGAAGATCCACGTGCTGGATGGCGAAGCCGCCGCCTTGTGCCATGCCGGCCCGGAAGAGTTGCAGGGATTTGGCGCCCGGGCCGCCGCGCTGGGGCTGGAACTGCATATCGAAACCAGCGCCTCCGACGCCGTGGCCATTGACGAGGCCGTGCGTATCGCCCGTCATACGGGCGCCCGCTCTGTGCGCTTTTATCCGCGTTACGAAGGCCATCTGCACGATGTATTAGGCCGGGTGGCAGCAGATATCCAGTCCATGAAGGCACGCTACAGCGACAGCGGCTTGCGCTTCACCATTGAGCAGCACGAGGACCTGACCAGCCACGAGCTGGTCGCGCTGGTGGCTGGCAGCGATTGGCCGCAACTGTCGATCCTGTTCGACTTCGCCAACATGATCAACGCCAATGAAGCCCCGCTGGCGGCGCTGGACGCCATGGCCGCCCACGTTACCGAAGTGCACATCAAAGACGCCCGCATTGTGGCCGAGGCCACCGGCAATGGCCACCTGGCCTGCCGCTCCGGCCACGGGGGGCTGCCGTTTCGCGCCCTGCTCACCCGTCTGCTCTGCCTCGGCGACAAGCAGCCGCAAGTCCGTGCCTATGGTCTGGAAGAAGAAGTGGACTACTACGCCCCGCCATTTCGCCACGATAACGAAGGCCCGAACCCGTGGATTCCCTGGCGCGAAATGAGCGAGACCCCACTACCGGAGCACGATCTGCCCGCGAGATTGCAGCAGGAAATCGACGATGCCGCCGCGCAACTGGTCTTTGTGCGCCAGACACTGGCACTCATTCGCGCGGAGGCAATGGGCTTCCTTGGTGAGGGCTGAAAACGCCCAAGAGCTTGGACTCGCCCCCGGTTGAGCGCCAGCGCGGCACCCGTCCCAGCGAGGCCGCAAAGTCAGCCCCTGGCATTGCCGGCGGTGACCGACAGCTGGCTGGCGGTAATCGGGCCAATACCGATGGCGCGACAACTTGGGAAGGCCGATCGGAGCGTCTAATCAGCAGCTGGCCCCCTCTCCAACAAGCGAATCGGGAATGATCAGAGGTGTCTCAACTTTGGCTCAGTACCCCAGCAAAATAAATAGCGGGTATACAAGCAGGTATCAAACGACTGGGGCTCTAGAAATTCCCCTGCAATTCAAAAGGATAAACCTAAATGCTGCTTATGACCGATAGCGGGCACAGCAGTTTCTCCCGGTTCGCTTAAGTTCGCTACATGCCGGCCAACCGTGCCGCCCCCTCGTCTCGTTTATGACAGTTCGCTTCGTTCCGCTGTCAACACAGGCAGTAGCATTGTTGCGAGAACTGCACAAATTCACTGGCCACCGGCGGTTCGTGTTCCCAAACACACGCCGTCCCGATGAATCCATTACGGCAACCACGATAAACTGGCCTGTCCCGCTCCCCATGGACAGAGGGTTAAGCACTAAGCAGCCTAGGTTGTGAGTCCGTAGTGCTCAGCTCTGGCGTGAAAAGATGGGGTAACGGTCAGCATCCGGAAAGCGGTTCTTACGCTTCTATTTTCCGGCGATCCCAATCAGACTTGGGAATCCCGCACCCGGCCCATTCCAGCCGTGTTACGACACGTGCGAGCGCAAATTTTCTGGCGTTAGTGCTTCTGCTGCAGCACGCAGGCAGCGGACAAAATATTCGGCAACCGGTGTAAGCAGGAGGTCCTTGCGCATGACTATGCCCATCTCCAGCGCCGGCAGCGACTGCTGCAGCGGAATTTGACATAGCCCCAGGCCGGCAACGCGATGGGCCAAGAGCCGGGAGAACAGCACCAGCGTATCGGTGCCGGAAACCAGACCCAGCGCGATGGCGAATGACGCGCACTGGATCGGGCGCCGCGGCAACGACAGCCCTTCTCTCTGGAATGCGGTTTCCATCACGCTATTCTGGAACCCACCGGATGAAACCGTGTTGGCCCATTGCGCGCCGGCGAGTTCGGCCAGGCTGCTGGCGTGCGCCAGGGGGTGCCCCTCACGCGCCATCACCACGAAATCGACCGAGAACAGCGGCAGGCTGATCAGATCTTCAGAGAGCATTTCGGGCAAAACGTGCGTGACGACGAAATCGATCGTTCCGTCACGCAGCTTCTGGCTGGCTTCGGGGAAACGTACTTCCAGGAAAGTCAGCTCAGCCTCAGGTGCTGCCTCCTGAAAACGCTCGACGGCCTGCGGCAGGATTGTCATGGCAATCGTTGAAGTGGCGCTGACGGTGACTTTTCCGCGCCTCTCCCCCTTGAGTTGATTCAGCTCTTCACGCGCACGGCGTGCATCTTCCAGCAATTGCAGGGCACGGGTTTTCAGGGCCGTGCCATAGGGCGTGAGTTCGATCCCCTGCACGCTCCGCGTCATCAACACTACCCCCAGATCACTTTCCAGCTCCTGCACGGTACGGGTCACGGCGGGCTGGGTCAGGTCAAGCCGACGGGCTGCGGCGCGCAGGCTTTTCTCTTCGGCGACGGCGACAAATACCTGTAGCTGCTGCAGTTTCATACCTCTCCTTAATGATAAGAAAACCTGATCATTTTCAAAAAAATTACATCTTTTCAGAACACGAAGCAAACCTTATTGTGACACCACCCCCGCCGAATCCGGCGGCCCCTGATCCCCCTACAGGCCCATGCCGCGGGCTGCATCTATGGAAGGCGCAAGCAAATGGACAAAGCCAAGCGTTACTGCGAAGTCGGCGATCTCGCCAGCATGGCGGAGGAGCTGCGCACGATTCGCCAGCACATCCACCAGCACCCGGAACTGGCCTATGAAGAACAGAAAACGGCTTCGCTCGTTGCGCAGAAACTACAGCAGTGGGGTTATGAGGTCACCACGGGGGTCGGCCACACCGGGGTGGTGGGTTCGCTGACAGTGGGAGAAAGCAAGCGCAGCATCGGTATCCGGGCCGACATGGACGCGCTGCCCATCCACGAACAAACCGGCTTGCCCTATGCCAGCCGCCACCACGGCAAGATGCATGCGTGCGGTCACGACGGCCATACCAGCATGCTGCTGGGGGCCGCGAAGTACCTGGCCGAAACGCGCCATTTTTCCGGCACCGTACACCTTTACTTCCAGCCGGCGGAAGAGCACGGCATCGATAGCGGCGCGCAGCGCATGATCAAGGATGGCCTGTTCGAGCGCTTTCCCTGCGATGCCGTATTTGGCGTACACAACCACCCTGGCGCGCCGGTGGGGACCTTCCTGTTCCGCAAGGGGCCCTTCCTGGCGGCGGGGGACAACGTCTACATCACCATCCACGGTACCGGCGGGCATGCCGCGCGGCCGCATCTGGCGGTAGACCCGGTGGTGGTGGCATCCAGCATTGTGATGGGCTTGCAAACCATCGTGGCACGCAACGTGATGCCGGGACAGCCTGCGGTGGTGACGGTAGGCGTATTGCAGGCAGGTTCCGCCAACAATGTCATTCCGGGGAGCGCCAGGCTGGAATTGAGCGTGCGCTCATTCAGCCAGGACGTGCGTGATCTGCTCAAAAGACGGATCACCGACCTGGTGCAGCAACAAGCGGCCAGCTACGGCGCAACGGCGGAAATCGACTACCGCATGGGCTACCCGGTGGTGATCAACTCCGACCGTGAAACCGAAATGGCAATCCAGGTGGCGCAAGAGTTGGTTGGAGAGGATCAGGTGGTGCCGCATACCGACCAACTGATGGGCAGCGAGGATTTCGCTTACATGCTGCAGGCTCGACCCGGCAGCTTCTTGCGCATCGGCAATGGTGTCGGCGAAGACGGCTGCATGGTGCATAACCCCAATTACGACTTCAATGACCGGAATCTGCCGATCGGCGCCGCTTATTGGGCACGCCTGGTCGAGCGCTTCCTGGAGCAGTCCCCGCATCCAGGCTGAGCCCCTGATGTTTTCCCATGCCAGTTCCTGGCTGCTCAGCACGCAGCGGGCTGGCCCCCTTGCAGCACAAGAAGAACCACCACGTCTACGGAGAAAACCATGAAGAAACTTACAGTTGCCCTAACCCTGGCCCTTGCTGCCGGCAGTGTTTATGCCAAGGATTGGACGGTCATCCGCTTTGGTATCGACCCCAGTTATGCCCCGTTCGAATCGAAGGCTCCCGACGGCAAGCTAGTTGGGTTCGACATCGATATCGGCAACGCCATCTGCACCAAGCTCAAGGCCCGGTGCGAATGGGTGGAAAACGCCTGGGACGGCATCATTCCGGCGCTCAAGGCCAAGAAATTCGACGCCATCCTGTCCTCGATGAGCGTGACCGAAAAGCGCCAGCAGCAGATCGCCTTTTCCGACAAGATCTACCATACCCCGACACGGCTCATCGCCCGCAAGGGTGCCGCCCTGGCTACGCTCGCATCGCTCAAGGGCAAACGGATCGGGGTAGAACAAGGTTCGACGCAAGAAGCCTACGCCAAGAAGTACTGGGAGCCCAGCAATGTGACGGTGGTGCCCTACCAGAACCAGGATCTGGTGTATCAGGATCTGCAATCCGGCCGTCTGGATGCCGCGCTGCAGGATGCGGTACAAGCGGACATGGGCTTCCTGAAAACGCCACGCGGCCACGATTACGCCTTTGTCGGCCCGGCGCTGAACGACACCCAAACGCTGGGCGTTGGCGCGGCCATCGGCTTGCGCAAAGAAGACCAGGATCTGCGCCAAAAGATCAATAAGGCCATCGCCGACATTCACAAAGACGGCACTTACCAGAAAATTGAAAACAAGTACTTCGGGTTTGACGTCTATAACTAATCCCCGATCTATCTTGACGCGAAATGGGGCGGCCCGACTGCTATTCCAGTTCGAGGAACGGTGAAAAGTCGTCGGCGCCGTGATAGAGGCGAAGCTGCGTAGCAGAGTTCTCTATCACTCCCCGACAACGGGGAGCACAATTTATTATTGTTGGAAGTTCATGCTGCAGCTTTTAGAGTCAAGCAGCCTGCGATCTGATCTTGTACGGCATGATTTACATGATGCCAATCGCCCCGATGGGCATTTATGGCTACCATCCCATTCTACAACCCACAAACTTTCTCTCCGACGATCGTGATGAGTGCTGTGTCGTTGGCCGCACTGAGCTTCCTAGGATTTGCTGCCATCAGCACGCTGACAGCAGAAAATCTCGGGCAAAAGAATCAAGTCGGCAAGGCCATGGTGATTGTGCTGTTTCTGATGTGGGCGCTGTATGTACTCCAAACCTGGACTGCTGGTATGGCATGGTCGGCTATCGGTAGCCTGCAGGCTGACAAGGACAATGCCTTTTATATTGTCGCCGCAGCCGTAGGCGGGACATCCCTGAAAGTAGCCTGCCAGCTGGCAACGGCTGTTTGCTGGGGCTTCTCTGCTGTGCTGGCGGCCCAGACTGCCGTATCGCGTATTCTGTTCAGCATGAGCCGGGATGGCCTGTCCCCGCTGCTTGGTTTGCTGGTAATCGGCATTATCTATCGCACCTTTGTTTCCTTGAAAAACAAGCGAGCAGTCAGCCTGTCGGAAATCTAAGCCCGTGTCCACTCTCCGTTTTGGGCCCCTCAGCCGAGAGGCCCCGCATCAGCAAAGTACGCAACTATGAAACAATACCAGCACCCCCTGCAGGGCATGTCTCTGGGATCCCAGCGCCACATTAGCAGTTTTCATTATGGTGACAGCTCACAGGGCCAGCCACGTGCCTACATCCAGGCCGGTCTGCACGCTTCAGAAATCCCCGGCATGCTCGTAGCGCATTATCTTCGGGAAAAGCTGCAGTTACTGGAAGATAGCGGTCAATTGACCGGAGAGGTCATTGTCGTGCCGGTTGCCAACCCTGTCGGACTGGACCAGACCGTTCTAAGCTATCAGATGGGAAGATTCGATTTTGCGACCGGGCAGAACTTTAACCGGCTGTTCCCATCCCTGGCCGAAAGCGTGGCTCAGGATGTTGCCGATCAGCAGAGGGGGAGTCCGCAAGAAAATGTCCAGCTTATTCGGCGGGCATTACAGAGGCAGCTCGCTAAATTTAAGACAGTGCGTACCGTTGACTCATTACGTACCACATTGCTTGCTCTTTCCTGCGGTTGTGACCTAGTGCTGGATCTTCATTGCGACTGCGAATCTGTGCTTCACCTCTATACACATCCTGCATTTTTGGATGCGATCATGCCACTGTCTGCCCTGTTGGGCGCTCACGCGACTCTCTATGCAGAGATTCAAGGCGGCTCACCATTTGATGAGGCACATGTCGAATTCTGGACAAGACTCAAGACACTCCTGCCGCAACATGACATACCGTTGGCAACTACTACCGCTACTATCGAGCTAAGGGGGCAATTGGATGTCGGTCATCAACAGGCTGAAGTAGATGCTGACGCCATTATCGAATACCTGCGTTTGAGTGGTTATTGCGAGGGAGGCAAGGCGGTTGAGGTGCCATTCCCATCGCACAAGCCGACGCCATTGGCAGGAACAGAAGTAATTGTGGCGGAAAAAGCCGGCGTTATTACATATGTTGCAGAGTGCGGCAAGTATTTGCAGCTGGGGGAGCCAGTCGTTGATGTCGTTGATCCTATATCAGGTGAAACTATTCGTTATGTGGCAACAACTGCTGGTGTTATGTTTGCTCGGCAGAACCGACGTTATGCGATGCCTGGCATGGATCTGGCATATATAGCAGGGAAGATCCCACTACGGACCGGTGAGTTACTGTCCATGTAAGGCTCTCTTTGTGAAATCGATCTGGACGAGCCCCCTGAAACACAGGACACCATTTCCCCCTTAAGATAAGGGATAGGCATACGACTGTGTTTATGACTCACACTAACAAACCCTCCGTAGAAGTCCTTGGCCGCGAGCGCCGCCGGCGCTGGTCAATCGAAGAGAAATTGGCCATGGTGCGCGAGAGCTTCGAGCCAGGACAAACCGTGTCGCTGGTGGCGCGCCGCCATGGCATCAATCCGAATCAGCTCTTCCATTGGCGCAAGCTCCATCAGGATGGCAGCCTGTCTGCCGTGAGTGCCGGCGAAGCGGTAGTGCCCGCCTCGGAGTTGGCCGAAGCGATGAAGCAAATCCGCGAGCTTCAGCGCCTGCTGGGCAAAAAGACCATGGAAGCCGAGATTCTCAAGGAAGCCGTGGAGGTCGCCCGCTCGCGAAAATGGATTGCGCGCTCGCCCTTGTTACCGGAGGACGGCCAGTGAAGCTGGTCAGTGACTGCCTTGGTGTAGCGCGCTCCCATCTGGCCGTCCGAAGCAAACGCTCTGCGGATTGGCGCGACGGTCGCCGGCATCGGCAGCTGGATGATACGGGGCTGATTGCAGACCTGAAGACGCTCATTAGCGACTTGCCTAGTTACGGCTACCGTCGGGCGTGGGGGCTATTGCGGCGCCAGCGAGAAGCCCTCGCTCAACGGCCGGTCAACGCCAAACGGGTGTACCGGGTCATGAAGCAGCATGGCTTACTACTGAGTCGCCGGATGAAGCAACCTGGGGTGTCGCGTCGGCATGAGGGCCGTGTCGCCGTGGCGAGCAGCAATACCCGCTGGTGCTCCGATGGTTTCGAAGTAAATTGCGACGATGGCGATAAGCTCCGTGTCACGTTCGCCCTGGACTGCTGTGACCGCGAGGTCATGAGCTGGGTGGCCGGCACTGCTGGCTATCGAAGTGATGACGTGCAGAACGTGTGCTGGAGGCCGTGGAGAAGCGCCTCGGCCTGGATAGGCCATCGGCGCCGATAGAATGGCTGAGTGACAACGGTTCGGCCTACACGGCAGAGGCCACCCGAACGTTTGCGCGGATGCTTGGCCTTGAGCCGGTGACGACACCGGTGTGCAGTCCACAGAGCAACGGCATGGCAGAGAGTCTGGTTAAGACGATAAAGCGGGATTACGTGACGCACATGCCGAAACCGGACGCCACAACCGCCTTGCGAAACCTGAGCATTGCCTTCGAACATTACAACGAGTATCACCCGCACAGTGCACTGAAATACCGTTCCCCACGGGAGTTCAGACGACTGGCGGCAACATCAAGCTAAGGGTGGTTTGGTGTCCTGAGATACAGGGGCAAATCCACCCAACCAGTCAAAGCCCTTGCTGTACTTAGACATTGACCGTGTCAGCCTTTACCTTCAGTTCGTAAACCTAGTCAAAGTTCATGCAAAATAATTGGCTCATGCAGTGCATAAAGCTGTCTGAACGCCACTCTGCCGGATGCGAATCCGATCACTTGCCTGATATCAATAAAGGGCCAGCCGTTCACCTGCATAACCGCCCTGCGAAAGGGCTGGAGCAACTTCACCCGCTCTCTCGACCATGGGTTGCATGGCCACTACCCGGCCATTCCTGGCATGCCATGCGATAACCACCCCGATCACCAACGCCGGCCACAAAGACGGTGTTTTTATAAAGAGGCGCCCGTACAAGACCAACTGATGAATATCCACGCGGTCAAAGCGCGCGTATCCATGGGCAAGACCAAAATCTACAGTTTGATCAAGGGGAAGAATTTTCCCCGTCCCTACCATCACCCTTCCCTCGGAAAGTTTCCCCACTGGCTGGCTTCTGCCACCAGGCATTTATCGGCGCTGTTGCCAGTGGGGCCGAATGGAAAGACAATGACAAGCACCGTGCGGCATAACTGAGCCCACCGATTTGCATTGTGAGTAAGGATGTGAGTAACGAAGTGGCCATTTAGCGATGCCACTCAGCAAATATAAGGCTTAAAGGCATCATATGCTACTAATGATCGATAACCCGCCTTATCGATCATCACCCTCCCTCCCCCTCCCCACAGCCCTTGAAAATCAAGCATTTCCAGTAAATTCCCTCCGCAATTCTCCGTTCTACACCATGGCAATCCAGTAAAAAACCGGATAAATTACCGGATAAATTACCGGATAACAAAAACATCTTATCCGGTTTATCCTGTGCCGCTTTCCGACGTCAAAATCCGTACCAGCAAGCCACTCGACAAGCCGTATAAGCTCCAGGACGGCAAGGGGCTGTACCTCGAGATAAGGCCGACCGGCGCCAAGTTCTGGCGCTACCGCTACTGGACATCGCCGACCAAGGACGGGATCTACACCATCGGCGAATACCCCGACGTGTCACGGGCCGAAGCCCGCGCCGAGCGCGAGCGCGTGCGGTTACTGGTCAAGGAAGGGAAAAACCCCACGGCCGAGAAGAAGCTGGACAAGCTGCGCTCCCAGAAGGAAACCGCCACGACGCTCGCTGTGGTGGCCGAGGAATGGAAGGTGGTCAACTGGCCGCACTGGTCGGAAACGTACCGGAAGCAGGTTGAAAAGCACCTGCAGCGCGATCTGCTCGACGAGTACGGCGAACTCCCCATCCGCGAAGTCACCTCGGCCCAGCTACTCGCTGCCATCCGCAAGATCGACGAGCGCGGCGCGCCGAGCATCGCCAGGCTGGTGCGACAATGGGCCGGCAGCATTTTCCGGCATGCGATTGCCACGCTGCGCGCCGACAGCGACCCCACCTACCCCCTGCGCGGCGCCCTGAGAATGCCGCCGACACGTCACAACGCCCACCTCTCGGCTGACGAACTGCCCGGCTTTATGAAAGCGCTCGACGCCTATAAGGGATTCGGCCTCACGCGCCTTGCCGTCAACCTGCAGATGCTCACCTTGGTACGCACCCAGGAGCTGCGCCTGGCGGAATGGACCGAGTTCGATCTGGACGCCGCCGAGTGGCGCATACCGGCCGAGAAGATGAAGATGCGCGATCCCCACATCGTGCCGCTACCGAAGCAGGCCGTGGCGATCATGCGCGAGTTGGAGCCGCTGACAGGCCGGCGTCGATGGGTTTTCCCGAACATACGCAATCACGATACCGGGATGACCAACACCACCATCCTGCGCGTGATCGAGATACTAGGGTACAAGGGCCGGGCAACCGGTCATGGATTCCGCGCCACGGCCTCCACCATCCTGCACGAACAAGGCTGGAACTCCGACATCATCGAGCGCCAGCTCGCGCACCTGGAGCGGAACAAGGTCAAAGCCGCCTACAACCATGCCGGCTACCTCAAGGAACGCCGGGAGATGCTCCAGGCCTGGGCCGATTACCTCGACCTTCAACGTGACAAAAAGGCGTAAGCTTCGCCTCCTCGCCTCCTCGCCTCTCATCTTCGCAGGAGCGTCTTCATCGACCGGATACTCGCCGACATGACCGTCAGCGTCACCGCACTCAAACGTAACTTTGCCAGCGTTATCCGCTGAGCGGGGGATGCCCCGGTGGCCGAAATCAACCATTTTGTGACGACCTCCCCGCGCTTAGACTTCGTCAATGAACGCGACATCATGATCGGGCGGAAATATCAAGTCGAACTCTTCATCCGGCGCCTGAAAAATGTCGTAAACGCAATTTTCAGCACCATCAATCAACTTGAATATTTTTCATGTGACTCACCACGCATTCCAACAAACAACCACCACAACCCAGATCAAAAATGGAAAAACCATAATCCAAAACACACAATGCCAATATTTAATTTTATGCTCAAGCCAAGGCCGTGCTCCGCGAAAAATACCCCAGAAAAAAAGCGGCATTACAATTAGCCAAAAAAACAAAAGTGGATGCCCCAGCCTTGCAGATAGCGCATCGACCGGCAGCAAAACAATAGGAAGCATCCATGCTGGTGCAAAATGACGCCAGTAGACCTTTGCTACAGCTAAAAGTGTAGCGGGCGAAGTCTGATTCATTTTCTTCCAACCAAAGGCCAACTTCCTAAATCACGCTCTTGAACATCATCGTGTGCGGCAGCAGCTTGATTGCCTCACGGATCTCGACTTTCTGACAATAGACGCTTTGCCGCCACAAAGAAATCCCGTCTGCGGCGACAGGGTCGGGGTTGGCCGAGGACATGGGGTGCGGGCGGGATCGTGCAGCGCGGCGGGGTAAGGCAAGGGGGTATGAGGGCAAAGGGTTGCGTGAGACAACCAGGCACTGCGCTTCGAGTGCGCCCTACGGGCTGCATTAAACCGTTGGTCCGCCAGCAGAGGGACCTTCGGCTTTAGCATGCTCTGTGGCACAAGGCCCATCACGGTACCGTTTAAATGCATCGCGCATCCAGGCTACACCAAAAATGATAAGAGCTGGCCCCACGCCGAACGTCAGAAAGCCCCCTGTATACTGCGGTAACCGCGCCCAAAGTGAGTTGTAGAGAACCCAGCCGACAATGGTTAAACCTGCTAAAACGGCTACACTCCCGAACAGAGCTTGTGGCAGGCCAAAAACAATACCCACCACAAAGAGCACAGGGGAGTTTGTCGGTGAGTTACGTAGTTTTCGTCCGAGATCTATCCAGGCAAGGATTGCAATAGGAAGCGCGACAAAGATCAGCAGCAGGAGCCAAGCCGTAAGCCAACCATCATTGCTTGTACGGGAGATAGCTGCACAAAGTGCAGCGAACACACTCACGGACATCAGAAATTTGACAAGCGCCTGTTTCATCACAACTGCCGATCAAGCTACTTGCAATATTCCGGTTGATGGGACAATTTGCAGACAAACTCTTCTGCTTGATGCAGATAATCCTCTCTAAATGTTCCGCCAATGCGTTTCGCCCTATTTAGGGCTGCCAGAAAATCACTATGTGCCGCCACATAGTTTTTATTCTCCCACGCCGTCAATCCTTGATCGTTAAATTTTATTGCCTCAAGCTGCCATATTCCAATTTGGTCGACCCCCTCCTTTTTCGCAGAATTTATATATTCTTCCATCAACTTGTAAGAGCCTCCCCACCTCGGTTCAAGTGTCGCAAAGTAGCGCGCTCTTACCAGACGGTTATTTGGGAGCATCTTGTTGGCTTCCAAGTGCAGTTTCTGAGCATCCTCATCATCGCCACGACCTTTGGCGATATCCAGCAAATGGAATACCGACAAGTATGGTTTTTTAGTCAAATAAAGAGATGAAATAAGCTCGGCCCGTGATTGCGTAAAAAGCTTTTCCATTTCGTCAATATTTTTTTGTGGCGTTTTTGATATATATTTATCGCCTCTAATTTCCCATGCTTTTTTCTTGATGAATATACCCAATGCCAATCTGGATGCGTATGACTTAGGGTAAGCCGCCACCCACTCACGGAGCGCATTTTCCTGGGCCTGATTTAATTTGTAGAATGGGCGAAATGCATTCCTCAGCTCAATCTCAGTAACTTTCCCCGCCTCAAATTTGGTCTGTATTTCATTCAGGTAATTATTGAGAAATTTAAAATCTTTCTTTTCCAAGGCATTTATTGTGGCTTTGTCATCAGCGTAAGCGTGAAACGGCAATACAGCGAAGAGTGTTAAAACAAAAAAATGTTTAATTACCTTCCACATGGTTATCGTTCCTTATGCAACAAGACAGTCGCCACTAACCGCACGGGGAAAGCCATTGCAAACATCGAGCACAATAGGCGAGCAGGATGACAATGGATATGCATTAACACTACACAAAAACACTCGTAACAACTAGGACAAATTGGAAGCCTATTTGGACTGGTCTAGCAGAACGGGCGCGGGCGGAATTGGGTGTCGGCGCAGGGACGCCCGGACAGCTCGGGTGGGCATGGGGCCGGGTTGTATGCGGCTCACTGCGTGTCGCTTCGAGTGCGCCAAGAGGGGGGCAGCTTAGGGCAGTGGAGCCTTTCCAAGCGATGTGTCGAACTCTTGTGAAAGGCATTGCAGAACCGATGTGATCATGCGGCCCGTGATGTACGACTTAACCTGTTCGGATTCGATTGGCTCTTTCATGTCTCTTTCGGAAAGGGGCCAAAACTTTTCCAAGCGAGGGTCTGACGAGATTTTTGCCTCAGAACAATTGCAGACATCCGCCGTCTGGATGGGCCGGGCAGACAGAGCAAGCGTGATCTCTCGATGGGTCGTAATTTGAAAAACCATGCGCTCGCACGCGGGACGGAGTGCGCTTAGCAACTGCTCGCGCCGTTCAATTCCCACTGAGGATAGCTGCGCGGAAGCCGGCGGCGTCAGCATCAATGACGAGAAGGCCGTGACAAGGTACGCCAGTTTGCAGAATTGCGGTTTCATGGCAAAGCATCGGGGTTTAGTGACGGCCAACTTAAAGTGGCCGTCTTGGATGTCGAATTCTTTTGCGTTATGGGGCTTCCCTGCTCAGCAGGAAAGGTACGTTAACCATAGACAAAACCCGTCAGCGGCGACAGGGGCCGGGGTTGGCCGTGGGGATGGGTGTGGTGGATCGGACAGTGCGGCGGGGTTGGGTGTGGGGAGTGTGCTGCGGAGGGTGACGCGGGCGCCCGGACGGCGCGGTTGGGCATGGCCTGTTGTCAGGGGCTGGATTGCATGCGGTGCACTGCGCTGCGAGTGTGCCCTTCGGGGTGTTACGGGTGTCGGGACGTTTCGCGCTACGCGCGGAACGTCCCGACACCCGAAGGGCGCGTATTGAACGAAATGTCACGCTAACCATTTCGTATCAAATGCGTAAAGTCATTTGCTTATTTTTGAAACGATTTTATTAATATTGTTTTGCCACTCCTGGATAGACTCATCACTTTGCGAACCACGCCAAATTCTAGATATTTTATAACCAGCTTTTTCCGTCGTGTACGCAAAGTGGCTAAGGTGCATTACCCCTCCATCAGCCAATCCACATTCAGACGACCAACCAAGATACGGGGTTTTTTCATTACCCACATCTATTTTGCTATTAAAATTTTTGCAGTTTCTAGAAGCTGCCCGAGCATCACTACTACGCTTCTCAGTTGGTGAAACCTTATCTTCAGGATCAACGAATAGAACTACACGATCATTTCCCGCATTGGCACGCCAGTCGTATTTCTTTATCCCAAAAGCTCCAAGACCAAGCGGATCAGATTTTGTTGCACTCCACTCAGAAGACTTTGGAGTCACTGTATTTATGATGAAATCCTCCATCTCGTCAGCATGTGCACCGACAGAAACAACCAGAAAAGATGCTGCAACTAAATCCCAACGCATACCACTATCCTTCCTTATATCTAGAAAGAGACGCCCTTACTGGCGTATTTTTTTGCATTATGACCAATGGCACGGGGCTGCCAGCCCTGATCTGCTTAGTCTCATGACATTGTATATCTACATATCATAAAAGAAAATCATCTGCCGCGACAGGTGCCAGAGTTGGCTGAGGAGGTGTGGTGCTGGCGGGATCGGGCGGCGCGGCGGGGTGGCCATGGGACGTGCGCGGCGGTGGGTGGTACGGGGCGGCCGGACGGCATGGGTTGGCATGGCCTGTCCGGGACCGGGTTGCAGGCGGCGCACTGCGCTGCGCTTCGAGTGCGGCCTACGGGGTGCTGCGCATTACGGCCTTGCGGTCGCCCAAGTAGACGACCGCAAGGGTGAGATCGGCAAAGCCTCCTCACGAAGCGACCAATTAATTTACTTGCTTGATCTGAAACGCCCAGATACCGACGATATTGCCGGTAAACCCAGGCTCGATTTCATGAAAAGAAACCCCGTCACACTCAAAAGTTTCTTGCATAAGCCCGTCAACCATCTTGTTATCAACGAAATACTTTAGAGCGTTGGCGACGAATGATGCCGGAGAGTAATGCCGCCCTGTCCCCTCACCCATAGGGGTTGATGCATCTTGGGAAGGATATTCCTGGACCAGAGTTTTCCATAGTGGCGACCTTGCCTTTTGAAGTCGCTGGCAAATTTGATATGCCGTCAGAAAACGTCCTTGTGCTAATTGAAGAACATTCAGCACTTCATCTTGTATTTCGTCAAACCGCATGATTCATTCCTCCAAAACCCCCTAAACAATAGGGGTCCCCAAAGACGTATTTCTTGTGTCATCCCTAGCGACGCTGCGCTATGGGGCGGTGATGCCTTGCTTGATGATCAGGGCATGTCCACATCATAAATCAAACCCGTCAGCGGCAATAGAGGACCCGGCCTGGTCGAGGGGGAGATGGGCGTAGTATCGGGCGGTGCAGCGGGGTTGGGCATAGGGCGTGCGCGGCGGTGGGGGCGCGAGGCGCCCGGACGGCGTGGGTGGGTATGGCCTGGCTGGGGCCGGGTTGCGTGGGGCGCACTGCGTTGCACTTCTAGTGCGCCCTACGAGGTGTTGCGGGTTACGGCCTTGATCGTGTCACGCATTGCCACTGTCTTCTCCACCGTGACTACCGAGGGAACTATGGTCGCTGGCGCCGGCATGGCCAATTTGATCATCGAAACTATGGTCGCTATCGAGCGCGCAAAAATCCGGACTGGAGCCGCGGATCTGAGTACCGACTATGATTGCGATGGCCAAATAGCCCATCAACGCACCGATGACGCCACTACCCACAATAACGTAGAGCTCCGTTGCGACAGGCCAAGTGTGAAAATTCGGTCCACCGATGAAAATGCCAGACAACAAACCGACACCAAGCCCACCAAGCAGACCACACCTCTTGTATCTCTGAAGCGGGTCACCTTCACTTCTCATAAGCGCACCCTAACAGCGTGAATAGCCGGCGCTCCCAAGCGCGCCAGGTTGATTTAACGGTTAGACTTTTCTTGAATTTCAGTAGTGGAGAATTCAATACCCCCTATTCTTTTGGCAACGTGGTTGTAAATCCAAAAAAGAGATCGTGAAATGACGTAGCCCATCCCGCCATAAAATAGTGGGGCGATGAAAAAAAACCAAAATGGAAAATTGGAGCCAGCAGGCGAAAAAATCAGCCCAACAATACCGAAAAGAACAAAAGGCAGTGTAAATAGTACATACAAGGCCGAAACGACTTTTGCGGACTGGTGGGTTGAAATATGAGTGATTTGTTTAATCATTGAGTCCTCTGCACGTACGTTGTTTTCAACCTAGAAATAGATGCCTAAAAGCCGTAGTTTTGCGGCTTTTCAGCGACAGATGGGTGTCAGCCCTACTCTGCCTGGTTTGATGGCGCTGCGTACGTTAACCATAGACAAAGCCCGTCAGTGGCGACAGGCCGGGGTTGGCCGAAGGGATGGGGTGCGGGCGGATCGGACGGCGCGCTGGGGTGAGTGTGCGGCGTACGTGCCGGAGGGTGACGGAGGGTGGCGCGAAGACGTCCGGACGACGCGGATGGGTATGGCCTGTCAGGGGCCGGGTTGTATGGGGCGCACTGCGATGCGCTTCGAGTGCGCCCTACGGGATGTTGCGGGTTACGGCCTTTACCCAAAAATTTGAGGGACCTTACTAAGTCGCGTTTTAAACCAAGAATAACTATTTAGAAAATCATCACGATCAATGATTGATACCGGCTTCGCATGGGCCTCATAGCGTCTAGCTATATTTATGGTATCCATGTTCATTTCAAAGCGATCGAGCTTATTATCAAAAGTTGGGCCAAGATCATCCCAATTCGACTTAAATATCGGCTTCAAATCTGATAAAAATAGCTCATTTATGGCATCCTGAGGGCGTCTACCAACAAAAAGTTGGCTCAAATCTTGCGCACCTGCCCTTTGGCGAAGCCCCTTCATGATTCTATCAGAAATCAGCTTATCATCGAATCCAAATTTAAACCCAAGGACCATCAATAGATATTTCCTTAAAGCCACTTCAATCTCAGTACGTCTTTCGAATAAAAGCGACAAGTCTTCAAGGTTGGGCTCTTCTGGAAGAACACTTAGCGGCAGATCACCACGCCTAAACGGAGAAATTATTTTTTTGTACGAAACCCCATATTCGTTAAGAAAAACATGCAAATCCTTAATTGCGAAGGATCCGCTATCTCCATGAACAAGACCGTATCTAACAAATTGGACAACTTTTTCGGGACTTTCCTTAAGATAGGAAAGCACAAACTCAGTATCGCCATCAGCAAGTATTAACAGAAGTTCATACTCTTCAGGATACCACCACACCAACGATAAAAGAATATCCTTAATTGGCTGAGCCAGACGATTTCGTACACCCGACTTACAGCACTCAAAATCTTCTGTTGTTACATAAATTCTTTTATCAACAGGAACATCCCCTTTTGAACGCACCACCTCGCTACATGCCAGCCTAATAAGGTACGGATGCCCACCATAAGTATTCTTCAAAAAATCATAACAACTTTCATCAAATGAAAATCCAGAATACTTGCCGATCGACCGCACCATGTCGCGAACACTTGTGCGTGTTAATGGCTCCAAATAGTAGGGTACGGCAAGTTGAAAAATAGGGTTTTGAATCTGTTCAAAATGCGACTGCTCAACACTCGAAGGATTGACTCCAGCCGTTATAAAACAAAGTTTACCAGTAACCTCTTGCGAAGTAGCGCGAACTGTTTGCCAAAATGGAACAAAATCACCATCCCAATGCTGACCAAGGGTGTTACTTATTCCTGGCGTAATGAATTCCACCTCATCAAAAAGTAAGCAAACTTGATTAATACCCTCCAGACCAACAATCCGCTTCATTAAATGATTAAAACTATTTGCGGCATTCTCTCTATCATAAAGACCAGTATCTTTGATTTTTTTTGTGTGTTTTAACTCTAGAGTGGAACACAAGCGATTTGAAATTTCACGCAATAATTGCCACCATCTCGACCCGTACAATCCGGGGCTTTGACAGTCCATATATTCAACGACAACCCCTTTATCAAAAAGTCGTCGTTGTAGCGCAAAAAGTACAGAAGTCTTGCCAGTTTTTCGCAACCCAAATATTCCAGAATTTTCTCCTCTAGAAGTAATCCGCTGCATTACCTCCTGAACTAGAGAGTCTCGACCATAAAAATATTTATCATGCTTGATCGGAGACGACATACCAAACAAGTCGAAGGCGCCAATACGCTCGGCTAAGCGAGACCGCAAAAAGAAAGGACCTCGCTGCTTGTTACGAAGTTCGTCAGCTTGAATTGTTATTACAATCCAATCATTCGTCTGCTTAAGCAACTCAGCAGTTTCTTCCGCTTTGCCCTCATGAATGATAATTGCAATAACCTTGTCGACCCGATGCCTAAAATCCGGGGCAGCCGAAAAATTCTCGATGTTTGTTAGGGTCCGAGAATCGGTTTTATTGTGCGGCGAATAAAAGGCGATAATTTCCTTTTGAAGACCAAAGCGTTCACCGACATTCGGTTTTGGATCAAGAAGCCAAACAAATTGACCTCCATGTTGATTTCCGAATGTTACGTCAAACGCTTCATCCAAGGCTTCAGCCAGAAGCGTTTGGTCTGGATGCGAGGAGAAAAACCGGTCGCGGGCATCGGATCTGATAGTCATTTGCAAATCACCGAAATTTAATGTTTGCCACAGCAATATAATTGCCCTGGACTGGACGCCTACCATTCTAGCCCCATATGACTCTTGAGTAAATTTCAATGCAACATGCTTAAAACATTTGTTATTTATGCTTTAATCGCAAATGGCTGATCCATATATATATATATAGCCAGCCAAATATTACAAACCTCACAAAAGCAGATGATGCATTCTTTTGCCAGCTTGACAGCCTTACCCCTCCCCACCTATCCTCCGCAGCAAGAGCCTAGAAACTCTTGCTACCACCGGAACCACCCCACGCCCGTCAGCCGTGGATTTTTTGCGCCCATAGTCCGCCCACTGCGGATCTGTCGGCGCGCACCTGCGCCAGAATTCCGATCAATGGCCGGGAGGGTGACGGATACAAGACCCGTAAGGGGAAGAAGTCCGCCGCGTGGTAGCGGTTTCTAGCCTCCCGGCCACCCCATTTGAGGTGGCCAATCCGACTAGAAACGGAGCTACCACCATGAATGCCCTCACCTTTGACGAAACACGCCTAGAAATCGTCGACCACTCCGGCCAACCATGGCTAAAAGCCGCCGATATCGCCCAAGCTCTCGGCTACAAAAAAGCCGATGCTGTTACCCAGATTTACGAGCGTAACAAGGATGAATTCACTGAGGCGATGACCGAGACCCTCAATTTGAGGGTCTCGCGAAACGGCGGCTCGCTCAGCAACGAAACCCGCATCTTCTCCCTACGCGGCGCTCACCTGATCGCGATGTTCGCCCACACCCAACGCGCCAAAGCCTTCCGTCAGTGGGTGCTGGATGTGCTGGAGCAGCAGGCAGGGGCTTCGGCCAACGTGGTGCCGGCTTTGCCGGTGGCCGAGCTGATGCGGCGCAAGCGCTTCTTGATGCACTTCGACGTACGTGGAGAGATGGTGATGCGGGAGGTGCCGAGCGAGGCGATGGTGGCGAGCCCGCGTGAGTGGGCGCAGTTGATTGCCGATCCGGGAGCGTTCTTTGAGCGTGAGGAACTGACGGCGATCATCACGGCGGCGGCGCAGCGGTTGGGGAGGCGCTGAGGCCTCCCGTTGTTGGCTGGTGGTGGAGGTTGAGGAGCGGGCGCGGTGGGCTGGCCACCACGCCCCGTTAGCAAGCTACCACCAGCGGATCGCTGAGAGCAGAGGCGTGATAGCGCAAAGCAGCGGCGTGAGCGCCAAAAACAAGATGCCCATGCCGATGCAAAAACGCAGCCAGGGTGAGAATTGTGTCTTGAGATCAATGCCTTGACGTGTCATTTGGAATCTTCCTCTTGTATACTTCATTACAGATTCCTTTCCTTCCGCTATAAGGATTGGGATACAGAAAGCCCCCACTGCGCTAACAGTTGGGGGCTTTTGCTTTGGTGAGGTTGTTGATGGTGGTTAGTGGGTTGTCATGGCTGGCCGAGTTGCTCGCGAATGGTCAGCCGGTCCGCGCAGCGGTTCAGTTCGATGGCGACGGCGTCGGCTTCGGCGGCGAGGCCGACAAGAAATCCAGCAGCCTCTGCTGAAAGTTCGGCTCGTGGCGCTGGATCGGTGCTGCTTCCGCCAACGTTGGCCGAAGGGTTTGCAACGTGGCAGGCGGCAGGCTTGATGGGGACTGACAGGCGGCGCAGGCCAGCAGCATGGTCAGCCAGAATGCGGGCTTTTTCGGTTTCGGCATGGCGGCGTTGTTCCTGGTAACGGGTTTCGGCGGCGAGCAACTGGCGGGCCGCGTCGGCTTCCTGGCGGCGCAGCCGTTGCTGCAGGTCATTAAGTGCGGCGTTGTGGTTGCGCTCGCGGGTGGTGTCGGCCAGCTTCCACGCCGCCGAGACCACGTCCTTGCCGTGGCGGTAGGTGAGCCAGTGCGAGCCGGCCAGCGCCGCCAGCAGCACCAGCCAGGGAAGGGCTTTTCTCCACATGGTTATCCTTTCAAGATCTGGCTGGCGCGAGCCCAGCAGGCACGGCGTTCTTCGCGTCCATTCTGTCCACCGTTGATGCGGGCGGTGATGGTGTCAAACGCGCCCTTGTCGGCCAGTGCGTTGAGCCCCCTGCCCGCCCAGTACCACGCCGCCGAGCGGCAGGCGTTGACGGGCATTTCCAGCAGTTCGGGGCGTTCCAGCAGCGGCAGGCCGAGCGCCTCGCCGCAGCGGGCGTAGTTGTCGCGCCCGGTGATCTGGATCAGGCCGCGCCCCTTGTAGCGCTGGCCGTCGCCGTCCGGCTCGGGGGTGTTGCCGAGGCGCCGGGCGAGGTTGCCGGTGTCGTAGGCGGCGCCGCTGGCCAGTTCGCGCATGTAGCGCAGTTCGCCGGATTCGTGGGCGATCTGGGCGAGGAACATGGCGACGCGCTGGGTGGTGTCGGCGATGCCGAATTCCTTCATGGCGAGGTTGAGCGGCCCCAAGAAAACGCCCGCTTTGTCGCGGGCGTTGGGCATGATGCGGTGCAGTTGGTCGAGAGTGAGCGGCATGGTGGCTCCTGTCATGAAAAAGCCCCGCGACGTGGCTGACGCGGGGCTGGTGGTGGGCTGCGGGGTGGGGTTTAGTCGTTGGTGCCTCCTTTGCCGTAACGCTTTTCGAGGTAGCGCTCGGCCCAGGAGTTGAAGCCGTCCCAGCCCAGGCGGGCGCAGAAGCCGCTCGCGCCGACCAGGGCGTAGGGGTTGGCATCCGGCCACCAGACCAGCGCCGAGAACGGCGTGACGGTGAAGATGCCGTTGAGCAGGGCCCGGCCGAGCAGGACTTGCCAGCGCGGCAGCGGGACTTGCAAGAGCCCGCGAGCCACGGGCACGGTCAGGCCGAGACCCAGGGCGATGAGTAATGCGTCCAAGAGGGAGAGTGCCTTTTCCGGCATGGTGGAGCTCCAGTGTTTGGCGATGGGTTACCCCATTGCCTCACCCCGATGTGCCCTTGTTATATGGGCCGGGTCTGCGCCCGGCCTTGGTCCTTCACACTTCGATTTCGACAAATTCCAGCACCGGCGCGTCGCCAGTCACCCAGCCGCCCTGGACGAATACCCGGCTGCCGCTGGCGTGGGTGCCGGAGACGCGCAGCGTGCCACCTTCGAGCAGTTGCACGGTGACGGTGCCGTCGGCATGGGTGGCGGTGACGTCGCCCACGCGCACGGTGTCGCCGGGCAGCAGGTCGAACAGCCGGTCCAGCAGGTTGGTTTCCATCAGTCTCTCCTTTCCAGATCGAGCGTTTGGCGCACCACCAGGGCATCTTTCCATTCCGCCGAGACGCGCACGCCACGCGACATGGCGCGGAACGGGTCCGCCCCGGTGACGCTGACGAAGGTGCCGGGCAGCACCAGGCCGAGGCCGTCGAGCATGGGCAGGCTAACGCTGACGCGGGCGGCGCTGCCACCTTGCGCCAGCACGTCCATGCCCCGGTGGCGCGCCGGGTCGGGATGGGTGATGAGGGCATCAACGACGGTGGGGGCGATAGCATCGCCCGCCGTGCCGGTACGCTTGACCCGCGCGGTGACGCCCTGGCGCTCGCCGGTGACGATGACCGCGTTGTAGGCCGGCGTTTCGTCCCACTCCTCGCCCAGCGTTTCCATGACGGCGTCGGGCAGGATGAGGTCGGGCGTAGCATCCGCCCAGGCCTCGGGCATGACCGGGGTGCGCGGCAGCACCGACAGCACACGCTCGCCGGGTTGGCCGAACACGATGCCGCCCGCCGCTTCGGCCAACCGGGTGATGCGACCCATCGGGGTGAGCCCGTCCCAGCTCCAGGCGCCGGCCGGCACCAGCCAGGTGGTGGCCGGCGCCGGGTTAGGTAGCGGGAGCCCCGCCGCCGACTGGATAGCCGCCTGGACGTTGACGCCGGAGCCCCCTTTCGCCAGCCGCTCCAGCGCGTGCCGGGCAGAGACGCCCACCTTGTCCACGTTGCCGGTGGCCGCCAGCTTGTCGAGCGACTCCCTCACCCGCACCTGCTGCCCGTCAGACGATAGAACCAACCTATCGGCCTTGGCCAACTGCGATACGTACCCACGAGTCACGCCGAGGAAGTCGGCGAACTCTGATTTTCGCATTTCCTCGTTCATGTCTCATTTGTAAGCACTAAATTGAAGGTTAACGACTAAACAGGCTAAACAGTTTAGTAAGCAGAAAAACCCAGAGACTAGCGAGGCGTCGGGGGATCCCCACCCGTAACACCCACCCCTCCGGGAAGGACCCTTAGCCCTTCAGGCTCTGGCCCCAGCGCCATCCAACTGACAGCATCACGATCACAGTAGCAACAAGTACAGCAAGGCCAGGCCATCCTTGTTTCCATGCCTGTTTCACTAGCGCCTTGAAGCCAGACTCATTAGCAAGCAAACCTTTTTCGTTCAGCCGTCTTGAGGTGAGGAAAACAGAAGCTAAGGTCTGAACGTATTCGCGGGAAACAAAGACGATGCCGAATATCAGTACCGTCCCGCCAAGCAAGGTTGACGCTGCCAGCAAATTTTCTTGCTTACCCGATGCAAAAATAAGGGCCAGCATAGTGGTGGTGACCACGACAATCCCAACGAATCCAAATAGCGACATGATTAACTCGGTCAGGCCAATGGTAACGTTGTATTTGCCATCGTCTTCCCGACGGACAAAGGGCTCTAACATTCTTACCTGCTTGACGTGAATGAACCCCATGGCAGTAATCTCAAGCAACTGATCACGCCTTTCCTTACTGACGTTCAGGCGTGTCAGTCGGCTGAACGCCTCCTGATTTTTGTTTTCATCACAAAAATCTTTAAGTGCACCTTTTCTACCGACAAGGTCGCTCAGCATCGCAAGTTCTTCTTTGCGCCTTGCCCTACGTTCGGAAGTGGTTTTTGTGTAAAGGCCATGTAGCCGTTCCACAATTGCGACCGCAAGAAGAATGCCGCTTACCCACTTAAAAGTCTCAGGCAACGCCTGGACCAACCCCATTAGCTCCCCCATCAGCCCATCCTCAGGATGACAATCATGGAGAAACCATACCCCACGATACCATCGTCATCAACGTGCGAAGGCGAGACCAAGCCAACAAAGCAAACGCCCCGGCGGGGAAACCGGGGCGCGACACACAACACAGGGGGATGATGGGCAATCGCCAACCATGAACGCAAAAAGGCCTTGGGAAACCCCAAGGCCTTTACGACGCTTTCGCGGTAACGAATTGTTGGTCGAACTATAGGACCAGCTTCAGAACAATGTCAACACCGGCTCTAAGCAATCTGTTATCTGCCATATGAGCCGCCTGCTTGAGATGGCCCTCGAAATCACTGAAGCGGACGGCCAATGCCCTGGTGATCTGAGCCTTCCTAAGCCGCTTCACATAATGCAAGACCAGCAAATCCCGCTGCCAAACCGGGAGCGTGGCAATAACTCGCTCGATCTCAAGGCCCACGTAATCAGGGACACCGGCACCGATGGCGGCAACCGCCTCGGCCTTTGCATCACCGGATCGGTAGCGACTTTCAAGCCCACGGCACTGGTAGTACCGCGGACCGCAGCGGCCTCGGGCCCAGCCACCCCACTTCTCCAGGGCCCCATCCAACGAAACGAACCGGTCCTGAACCGGAAAACCTGCAAAATCATTCAACATCATCATCGTCTCCCCAACCCACCCCGAGGAGAAGCCCTAGCCAGATCAACGCCCAGCTTTATCGTCTGTGTTCAACCCAAACCGCTCAGGAAAAATCCTCCGCCGCCCGCTGGTACAGCTCCTGCGTGATGCCGGCCATGCGGTAAACCTCCTCCTTCCACACCCCCAACGGCACATCCGTCGGCGGCCGGTAGCCCAGCTCCCGCGCCTTCGCCTCGATCCCGCTGGACGTCAGAAACCAGGGCTTGCGTTTCGACCTTCCTGCAGACCGCGCCGCAGGCGCCATACCCCGCGCCCCTGCCGGGTTATCGAAGTCAGCCGGGTATGGTCGGGCATCCAGCAGCCACTTGCGGAATCTCGCCTGCCAGTCACGGCACAACACCGGCTTGGCCAGCGCCTGGAAGTACGCCACAAACTTGAGAGACTCCAACTGCAGATCAAGCCCTCGCAACCGGGCTATCTTTGCCCCGCTCGCATCAGGCGCGAAACCGGGCGGGAGGAGAGAGCCTCGCGCACTGGCGCGCGGTGCACTCCCCCCTCTCTCACTTACATGGTTAGTCTTTGTGATTCTGTGATTCCGTGATATGTCCGCCTCATGGCCTGAAAAACTGTCCCGCTCATCGTCATTCTTAAGACCCTCAAACCCAACACTGGCGGGGGTTTCAGGGGTGTGCGGCCTGCACTCCTCTTCATGTCGGCTCATGTCCCCCTCCTCCTGCGGACGCACTGATGCGGCCAACTGTGCGGCAGGCAGTCTGAGCACCAGTTTCTTGCGGTCAGACACCGTGGAAACACGCTCCACCAGCTCCTTGCGGATCAGCTCATCAATCAGCGCATCGATCTGCTTGGGCGTGAAAGCTAGCGGCTTGCGCCGGCTACCTTGGTCCGGGATAAACTTCATCTCGATCGCTATATAAGCCCGGCTCACCTCGGAATAACGCCCAACCAGCCCGGTCCAGATATCCATCAACGGCTTCAGGCACTGCACGTAAAGCCTGAACGCCTCAAAGCTCACGTCGCGCAGCAACGCCTGCTCCAGGTCCGACAACATCAACCTCATCGTGACACCCTCCCTACCATCGTCAGCGTCTTGATCCCAAGTGCAGACCTCGCTGAATCAGAGAAAAAGACCATCATTGCCCACCCTCCTCCCCAGGGGCATCACGACGCCCCCAACCCTCCATCGCCCAGATCGGTGACTCATAGTCACGCAGGCCCATGGCTCTCTCCTTCAAACCGACATGACAACCGGATAGCATGTCAATGTTCTCAAGCCAGAACACTTAGCAACCAACTGGAGTAGAAACCATGCCGAAATATCTCGATCCACATGACGCCATAGCTGAAGCATCACGCCTGACAAACTTGCTCATCCAGAGTCAGAATTTCATGCAAAAGGCGGACGGCAATTACATCCACTTCATGCAAGATCCAAGCGGCGAGGCAGGGAAAAACGTCGCCATCAACCTCATTGCGTTTCACCGCCAGATGACGGAATACCTCCAGGGCCTTGAGTGCTAACCTCCGGCCAGGCCTCAACGACGTCCAGCGCCCTCATCAGGCGCTTGGCGTCTTCCTCCAGCCCCATCAAATCAGCCCCAGCAGACACACGCTGCAAAAGCGCCAGTTTGGCTTCATGCTTCGTTATTGAATTCATCCCTGCTCCTTTTCCCAACCATCCCCAGCGCCTTCTCCCGGCCACCGGCATTCCCACCCGACACAGGCAAAGGCGACGCCAACAACGGCGACCCCCAGCCCTCTTTCAACACCCGCTCCACATTGGCGCGATACCCCTCGCCGTAGAGCCGTTCCAAACGCTTCAGCTCACGCTGACGCATGCCAACGCCGCCGTGGAGACCCCGCAACGACTCCAGATAGCGCGCGTCTGCCTCCAGATCGCCGCTCACCTTGACCCAGGCCTCATCAAACATCGCCGTCCACGGGCTTTTGATGGGCTGCCTGGTCACGCGCCACGCCATCCAGCAAAGCCATCAAGCCGTTGATCAGCACCCGGTGAGCCTGCTTCTTCTCGCGGGCCGGGCTCTTGCAACGGCGATAAACCAGCACCTTCACACGCTGCTTGATGAAATCCCGGTCACTCATCGCAACACCCCTTTCAACGCCTCCAGAATGCGAAGGCGCTTGATGTGACGCTCCGTGTCCGGCGTCAGCGAACGCACTCGCGCCGCTTCGGCCAACCTTGCCGCCCTCCGCCGCTCCTGCTCCTCCCGCCACGCCACCGTATCGAACGTGGGATCGCGGTACGTGCGGACCGCATCAACCGGCGCGGGCAACATGACCCACCTCGTCACCACTCAAGCGCCGGCGCACAAACTCCAGCGCCTGCTGATTCGCCGCGATCCCCTCGGCCAGCTCCGCCTCGGTGCGGCGCAACTGATCCAGCGTCATCCGCTCCGCCAGCAAGGCGAAGGCGGCAATGCCCTCACCCGACTCCTTCGCCATGGTCGCCATCACCGACGAATGCGCCGCCTGCACCTCCTCCGCCTGCAACACGCTCACCGCCACCCCCAAGGGCGCGGCCAGCTCTGAAAGGCACATCAGCCGCAAATCCATCGGCAAGGTCAGCAGCACCACCTGGAAAAAGTTGGCCGGCAACAACGTACTGTCCTTGGTCTGGTCATCCATCCAGCGCCAGATCCGCTCGCTATTCGCCTTGGCCGAGGCGTACGCATCTGCCCCACGATGAAAATCCAGCGGCCACACCCGGTCGTAACCGTGGCGGTAGTAGGTCTCGACGATCTCGATCGCCGCCGCCTGCAGCGACAGCCCGGCACGCTTGCGCCAGATATCGACATGGTCACGCACCACACCAATCACGGTTTTCTGCGAAAAGCCGCGCATGATTTGCACCTCATCCATCGCTACAGTGAAACCGTGACCAGCAAAAGCCGGGCACGAAGAATAAAAAGCGCAGGGGCGGCAACCCCTGCAAAACACCGTCCACTCGGGGGAAAACAGGACGGCCGGGCAAACAAAAGTCCACTTACGTCGTGGGGGCGTGAGTGGGCGGGGTGATCGTCAGTCCAGATCGAAAATCAGGTGCCGCAGGCAATCCACATTCAGCCGGGAACGCGGCCAAAAAGAACATCTTCCAGCCTCGAGGGATGGAATTGCTCGCTTTCCACTGAGAAACAGCAGAAGGAGAAATGCCGCAAACGGTAGATACCCGCTTTACGCCACCCAGATTTTCGATGATGTCTTTATCGTCCATTTGCCAATTTAAGCACACTTAAATTTAGGATTCAACATATTGAATTTTGCATCGTTTAAGCTTGCTAACATGGAAACGTGGAACGAACGACTCGCCAAGGCCTTGCGAGACTCCAACTTGCAAGCCATTGACCTCGCCAATAAGGTTGGCGTGAAGCCTTCGGCTGTCACACAATGGACAAACGGTGTCACCAAACGAATTGACGGAGAGAATCTTCTGAGGGCAGCCAAGGCGCTTGGGGTAACAGCAGATTGGTTGATGTTTGGAGGCTCTCAAGGCAAGACCACTGACACCAAACAAGATACACAGGAGCCCTATCTCGCCAAGCGCACCAGCTCCGAATACGATCAGCTTGTAGCGAGCATGCGTGAGGCCTATCTGCGCGGCAGCCTACCGGAAGATCTCTTGAAATCGTTTAAGCAGGTTTTCCGCAGCCTTCCAGCGGGAGCACCGCGATCACTTGATACGGAGAGCGATGACCCCGCTCATCACCGTGTCGTCAGTCAACTAAAGGCTGAATTGGATAAAAGCAGGAACTCCAAAGCATAACCACCGCCGCATAGAAGCCCGATTGACTCCCCATACCCTGACCCTACTGGGCCCCGGCCATTACCGTGCACCGCTCAGACCAGTGGATGGTACTGCCAGCCACTGCCACGAAATCACACTGAAGGATGAAACTGGACGGCACCGCAATGCATACCTGAAGGCGTGGCCTGGGGGCAGCAAGGGCTTGGCCAATGAAGCGGCAGGGTGGCTGATCAGTCGCGCCCGGGGCATCGACACTCCGCCCAGGGCATGGATCATCCTGATGCGCGTAGGCGATCTGGAGCCCCTGTTCGACATGGAATGGAACTGCGCCCCCGACAAGCTGTGGCCCTGCTGGGCGACGGAAAGCATCGAGGGTGTGCCACTAGACCGGATGGACGCCGGCATGTGGGCTGAGCGGCTAGCCTGCTGGCCCAGGCTGCCCGATGCGATCGCCGTGCACGAATGGTTACATCACACCGATGCCAATGCCGGTAACATCATTGCCGTGGATCTCGACCAGTTCACCATCGTCGACCATGCAGACATCCTTGGTGGCGAGCGATGGAGCCGAGGACACTGAAGGCACTATCGAATGCCTGGCTGCACAACAAGTTGCTACACATTGCCTGGCATGGCCTGCCGTGTATCGAGCAGGTGGCCAGCGTACATCGCGCTGCCGAGCACCACGGCGCCACACTGGAACAGGTGCACGAGACATTGGAGTACTGGTGGGGTTTGCTGCTAGAACCCAAAGAGCGCAAGGCCGGACTGGCCTTCTTGAGTCAGCGCACCGAGCACACCTCATGACGGGCTGAATCTGAATGAAACACCCGCACAAAGTCGCCGCCAAGCTGGCCAAGCTGTTAACGCCGGAAACCGACCGCCAACCACGCATCGATGGGCAGGGCTGGTTCATCTACTGGCGCCCCCACCGGGCCCGGGGCGAGCGATTATGTGTCGGGGTCGCGTTTACGGCCTATGGCGAGGTTTATCGCCAACTCATCGACGACGACCAGGCTGCCGCTGTCGGCCAGCTCTACGGCCACGCCGCCCTGGTCAACCTGAGCACCATGCTCGATGCTGCCGCCTCCCGTTTGGAGCACGGCGACACCACCCCACCGCCCAACCTCGACTATGACCCGATCAGCCCGGTGCGCGGCGACACCCCCGCCGAGATCCTGGCCATGCTATGGGCCAACGGGCCGGCCTTGCTGGTCGGTAAAAAAAAAGACGCCGCAGCGGCGCCCGTGATCACTAGGCAGAACGAGGAATCACCCGCCCCATCCCGCACCCACGCCGAGCAGGACGAGCACGGCGGCGGCTAGACAAGGCAGAAAACAGTAGACGGGCCAGAGCGGCCGGTGTGGCAGGGGGAGTGTGTTGTGCTTTCATGGCCTAACATCATCCCATTTTGTTAAGAAATGTTAAATCCGTAAATTCACGCACTACGCAGGGGCAACAAAAAACCCGCCGAAGCGGGTTACAGGCTAACGCTTCACCTGCAGGAATTTTGTCTTTAAATGATCCTGAGTGGCGATCACATCCCCGGCCACCTCGGCAAAAAACGGATCATTGCTTGTCCTTGCTACTCGGCTCGCAGAGTCAAATTCGCCCGACGTTATCCTCCGTCGGAGACGTATGATCTGAAGATTACAATCAAGCAAAGGCTCTTCGGTCTTGAGAGAGCTCAGGTCACAAGCGATCACCTTGAGTAGTGACTTAATCTCCTGCGCTACACGGTCCGTGGCCGTGGATGGCTCAGAAGTGAAATAGTCATGCGTTTTTTGCTCGAGGGCATCAAGATGCTCGATCACTGAATCAACAATGACTCTTAATTCCTTTCGGCGCTCTCGCCTGTTGTTGTCACCCCTGACTATCATCCAACCCAAAACAACTAGCCCCCAACTTCCGAGGGGGGCCAGCGTCTTAAACCACTCCATCCAGGAGACTGAGCAGGAGGCGTCTGTCATTTCGAACGCTTGGCCTCATCTTCCATGTATTCCATGATTTCATCGATCAACGTTGGATCTTCTTCCGAAATGAAGTGCAGCCTTGGCTTCACCGTGGCGAAAGACAGCCTAGTCTTCCTCAACAAACCACCAAAGGCCTCTTCTAGAAAAGAAGAACCGTATCCACGAGCACCGTCCAAGTCAATTTCGACCATCTCTGCACTTCCCAGGGCCGGGATGAGTTGTTCGTCACGAAAGCGCTCACCGGAATACGGCCCATCAGTGAGGTACCTGCCCGCGGGAACGCGAGAGAAATCTCGTGCGATGCTAATGTTCACTTTTTTCTCCATGACTTCCATCACTCGTCTCGATCGGGACGGACCACTGGATCAACGTCCCCATTATTGACTGATTGTATTGTATCAAGATTTCATTGGCCTTTCCGCCCGGGCTGCGGAAATAGGCTCCAGCATTGCTGTGAATGATGACCCGCCCTTTGCCGGACTTGTCTACCGTCTCAACGATCTGCGGCAAACCAAGCCCTCTGTTAGGTTTATTTGTCCGAGTGCGTCCAATTTCAATAGCCGCCTTGATCAGCGTCGGCTGGCGCTGGTGAGCCTTGAAGCGGTCCATGAACGCCGCTAGGGCCGGCCTCCATCCTGCTGACACGTTAACGTCTCGCGACAGGGACCTAGGGATACCAATACCCAGATCGCAGAATACGACATACAGTTCCCCATCCATCTCCTGCGAAAACATCCACCACCGCTTCTCATCCACGATGCCCGTACCATCATTCCTAGAGTCTTCGTAGGCATGGTGCGCTGAATTTGTCATCGCTTCGGTCACTCCCTTGTAGATGGAGCGTGACAACTGGGTCGTAATCTTCCCCTCAAAATCCCCCAGGACAGAGTCAAACTCTGTCGCGTCAGCGCAAGACCCCGTAGCGAATTGCCAATGCTTAACACTCTTGTCAAACCCCGACTCATCCAACCGACGGCGTCGGCCAAACAGCTTCAAGATGCCGACTTGCTGCAGTACCTGGGCGACGATCTTGTCCTTCGGGAGGATGCACCGTACCTCTACAGCGCCCTTCGTTGCCCGACAGATGCGATCCAGCTCGGCAAGAAACAACAAGGTACCGCAAGCGATCATCTTTTTAGTATGGCGGAAATCGACTCGCAGAGGCTTGCGATCGACAAGGGCACGACGCCTCAGCCGAACAAGGAATTGCGCCACTTCGACCCGATGCTCAGTCTCAGTGATGCTAAAGACCTGGGGTGCCTGAATGATTTGAAACGTCGACCCCGCCGGATCTTTCTCCCGTTTGCGGCGCCGCCTGTTCGACTGCTCGAGCAAGCGTTTTTTGTGCCGGTTACACGAAAGTATCGGCCAGTATCTTCTTAATTTTTTACTCTGCTTGCGCATCTTCTGACCATTCTTGCACTAGATCCAACCTTCAGCCGAGACAACCGGCATGCCACCTAAACTCACCCCACCAACAGCAAGCCTACCGTGGCTCCATGTCGACGCGAGTCAGCTTCCAATCAAAAACCCCATCACGCGCCAGCGTCACCAACACGCGAGACTTGTCGTTCTCGACCTTCACCTTGAACACATTCAGGCTGTCATAGCCCATTTGGGGCTTTAGCTGCTCAACTTCCGCCTGGCCGCCGCCCGCTCCAGCCGACTCCGGCTCCTTCTTCGCGCCGTCTCCCGGCACCCGACCTTTCAGCATGGCCATAACGCCTTCTGGCGTTACCAATGCATCGACCATCTTGTCCGCGATCATTGAAGCAAATGCCATTCCAGCCAATGCAAACCCGTTCTGCTGCTGGCTCTCGGTCACACCCTTGAACATGACACGGTTGAACGACTCCTTCAGACTGGACCGCACGCTCGGGTACTCCACGTGAGCGTTGATGTACTCGGCGTCACCTGCTTTGCCAGCCTTCTCCAGCTTGCTTAAAACGTGATACGGCGAATAGAAAAACCACCCCGCCGCTACGGCAACTACACCGCCTATTGCCCACTTCTGCAATGAAGCCATACTCAACCCCTTTTTACCGCCTAATTGTTTACTTCCCTGTCTGTCTTTCTACTCTGACCAACTTATCGTTGGTAGAACCATCGGAGAACACTTCCTTCACCCGTACCCCATCCGGCCCCCAATCGACGGTGATCCGGCTGTCGTCAGGCGTATCCTGCCACCGACCTAGAGTGCCATCCTCTTTCCACCAGGCCATTTTCACATCCGGCCATTCGACATGGCATCGGTAACGCCAAACCGTGCCGTCATCCCTCACGTAGGATACGTCCGCGATCTGATCGTCCTCTTGATCGACCTTGATGATGGACACATCCCTACCGAGGCTAGTCGACACCACAGCCCGGCAAGTCTGTCCGGCTGAGTACGGGACATCCGACCTGCTGCAGCCAGCCAACCAAACCACAAGCAAAACCGCCGCGATCCGCATGACGCTAAGCCCCGTCCACGACCCAGTCATGTCATTACTGCGGTGCGTCAAGGCGGGTACCATCTTCAAAAAGAATCACTTCGGGCTCATACCTGAACTTGATTGCGG
This sequence comes from Pseudogulbenkiania sp. NH8B, assembly GCF_000283535.1. Classification (GTDB taxonomy): domain Bacteria; phylum Pseudomonadota; class Gammaproteobacteria; order Burkholderiales; family Chromobacteriaceae; genus Pseudogulbenkiania; species Pseudogulbenkiania ferrooxidans. The sequence goes on along the minus strand of NC_016002.1, from coordinate 2,045,047 downwards.
CCAGATCAGTGTTTGCAAACTTGCGATGCTCATCCATGAACTTGTTGTAATCCATCGACCCCACCCAGTGATAAGTCTCCCCGGCTGCAATGGGATCCTCAATATTCAATCCGATATTGATGATCTTGTCGTCAAACATGTCATTGATCACTGCCCGGCCCTTGATGCCTTTAATGCCCTTTTTTCCCCTATTGAGGAAGTCCACTCGCATCTCAATGACATCTCTGTACTCATCTTGCTTGGACATCTGCTTATCCAATAATGCCACTGTCATCACCTCAGAAAATTGCTTGAGCAGCTCCTGCTTGGCCATCTCAGCCCTTTTCCTTACTTCAGCCTGGCGAGCCTCCTCCGCCTGACGCGCCTCTTGCCACTTCCGCTGCTCCTCAATGGCTTTCCCCACGGTCATCCCGGCTGGTATCCCGGCACCACCAAATACCTCCCCCATTTTTGTACGCATGGCATAGGCAATGAGGAGCTGCTTCTCCTCTTCAGGAAGCTTCTCGCGCACATCTTTCAGCGCGACCTCCCATTGGGACAGGTCAGAGGGCAGCGCGACATTGTGCGGGTTAGAGCAAGCCGCCAGCAGAACAAGGGCCAGCAAAGGGGCGACAGATCTGATTTTCATAGCGTATGAGCTGATTAATGACAAAGACGTAGCCATCTTAGCACCCATGCCACCGTCCTGCCCATCTCACTCCAGTGGTATAAAAACAACGTCTCACAAATTAAGCATGCTTTATTCGTTTGACTTAATAAATTCATCATGCTTAATATAAGCCAACTAATAAAACCCCACACCGACCCGGAAAGTGTCAGCGGACGTGAAGAGCGGAGCGCAGCATGAACAGCAAGGGCCGGTTCAGCAGATGACCGCGAGGACTTCCGGGATGCGGGGCACCAGTTAATAGAGGCTGAAACGCGTGCGTCGTCCGCGCCCCGCTCTATGTGCCGTTGCTGGGAAAGCATGCGGCGCTGGTGAACTTATCTTTGTGATCCTGAAGTCATCTCGCAGCGGCTTCGACACCGAGGCCGCTGCAGCACGGCACTTGTTAATACGCCCCAGGAGAAAACCTCATGACCCTCACAACCCTCAAGGTCTCCTACGCGCCACTGGGGCGCGGCACGGTCAAGACCTTCCACATCGTCACCGACGTCCCGGCCGACGCCGAATACCAGGCGCAGAAGCTCATGCAACGCATGGCCGAGCGCCTGGCCGACTACGCCAAACCGCTGATTCAGGAGCACCCCGATGAAAACCTATCGACTCGGTCGCCTCACCTGCTATAGCCCGCAGGACTGGAAAACCGACCGCCAGCCCGGCTGGCGGCACCCCGCCGTGATCGTGTCGCTGACCTTGATCCTGGCTGGCGTGCTCAACGCCTGCCTTCCATGACCCGCTACCTTCCAGCCCCTTCGCCTTGCGGCGAGGCGGCTGGCGGGTGACATGTCTCACCGCCAACCAACAACTTCACAGGAGCGCTTATGTTCACTTTCGATATCAACCAGAACGTCATCCACGAGCCGACCAGCACCCGCGCGCGCGTCGTTGGCCTGCACAAAAACCGCAGCGGCAGCCATCAAATAGAGATCGAGTACAAGACAACCACTGGAGAAATCCAGACCAATTGGGTGGCGGAGCAGGAGCTGAGCCTCGCACTGAGCGAATAACTCGCCCTCACCCAAAACCCGACGCCCTCGCTTGAGGGCGTTGTTCTTGGTGCGGAGTCAACGTGAAAGGATCGCAGATGAAGAAGCCCCTATTCGGAGAGCTGTTCAATCAGCTCAATCAACAGCTCGTCGCCGCCCTGGGCCTGCTGAACGCTGACGTGCTGACAGTCGCGCAGCACCTCGTCGACAAGACCGGCGGCAAGGTGAAGGTGGATGCCTATGGCGAGGCGAAGAACGTCATGCTGAATGTCCACATCGACACCCAGCGCGATCTGGGTGAGAGCGTACTGGAGACATTGCTCATGGAGGCGATGGCTACCACCGCTCTATCCGCTCGCATCGAAACCCACACCGACGAGCAGCGCCACCCCTCCTATCCGCTACGCCGTCATGCGGTTGCCTATGTCTACGCCGACAACCGAGCCGTGCGCTTCGACTTATGTAGCGTAACGAAGGCGAAAGAACAGCGGGAGGCCGCATGAAAACCGCCCTCGCCATCCTGTCCGAGATCATGCTCCGCGCCTTGCTCATTGGCGGGGCCGGGCTCTTGCTGCTGATCGCAGCCGCTTCCCTGGCCGAATGGGTTCAGCGCCACGGCCTAATCAACCTGTGAGGTGAAATATGTCCGATCAACACCAACACCGCCGCACGTTGTTCGTCGCCGGCGACATGCGTGCCCTGCGCCGTTCCATGGGACTCAACCAGGCCGACTTCTGGGGCGCTGTTAGCATCACGCAATCAGCCGGTAGCCGCTACGAATCTGGCCGCCGCACCCCGCAGCCCATCCTGGAGCTGGTCCGCCTGATCCACGTCGAAGGCATCAAGCTCGCCCAACTGCAGCGCGAGCATGTGCTGGAAGAGATGCGGGAGGCCGCGTGAGACTCCGCCACCTTTACTTGGCCCGGCTCGCACAGCGGCGGCGCAACTGGAACCGCGCCGCCCGCTACCGTGCTGAAGAGCAGCGTCAAACAAGGGGGGACGGGGCATGAGCCTCTACATCACCCTTATCCGCCGCGTCATCAGCGACACCAAGGCCACGCTGGACGCCATCGACCAGCGTCGTGAGGACTACGCCCGGCTCGAGAGCCTGACCGCAGCCCTGCGCGCCCTGCCCGGCATCCGCGCCACGGCCCACACCGACCGCCACGGTGGATATCTGGAGATCATCGCGTCCGGCGATTGGGATGTTATCGGGCGAGCGATCGAGGCGACCGGCCACCAGATCGCCCACCTCGGCATGCGCCGAGTGTCATCGATCCTGCCGCCGGCCAGTGCCGGCGAGTTTGCGATGGCTTTCACACTGCGGATTGATCAATAAGGAGCACTTCATGAAGACCACTATCCCCGCCCTTTTGCTGGCGGCTGCCAGCTCCGCCGCCTTCGCCAGCGACCTTGTCACTCAACACCGACTCGGCCCGGCAGAGTACGGCGAGCGCTACGCCGTCAATACCGTCCCCGCCATGCCCAGCGACCAGGCCCAAGCGGTGCTGATCGCGGCCGGTAACACCATCAGCCAGCAACGCGCCGATCTGGTTGGTTCTGGCACCACGCCGGATGGCAGGGAGGTTTTCACTGGCAAGCGCGGGGGGAAGTACTACCACGGGGCCGGCGGAGGCCGGGTGTACATCAAGTGAATGAATGGGGTTAGACCCTAACCTGACAAGGAGAGATAAATGCAACTGCTGACACTGAAGGAAGTCGAGAGCAAACTCGGCCTGAAGAAGACAAAAATCTACTTGATGATCGACAAAAACGAGTTCCCTCCCCCCATCAAAATTGGCGCGGCGTCGCGCTGGGCGGAGAACATAGTCGATGAGTGGATAGCCAACAGGCTAAAGCAGCCATCATGATATTCGGCATGTTATCCTGTGTGCTGTTCCGCAGCATCCCGGCCTTATCCGCTGCGGAACAGGATAAAATACCGGATAAGATTTGATGTTTGCGGCACTTGAAGCCGCGTAGAATAAGGCTTTGAGACCAATAATGTTATTGATGATCGACAACTATGACAGCTTCACCTACAACCTGGTGCAGTACTTTGGTGAGCTGAAACAGGACGTACAGGTGTTTCGCAACGACGAAATCACGCTCGAGCAGATCGAAGCCCTGGCACCCAAGTATCTCGTGGTTTCCCCGGGCCCATGCACGCCGAACGAAGCCGGCATCTCGGTTCCCGCCATCAAGCATTTTGCCGGCAAGCTGCCGATTCTCGGCGTCTGCTTGGGGCACCAGAGCATCGGCCAGGCCTTCGGCGGCAAGATCATTCACGCCAAGCAGTTGATGCATGGCAAGGTGTCGCCGGTTTCGCATCACGATATCGGCATGTTCCGTGGCTTGCCCAACCCGGTCACCTGCACCCGCTACCACTCGCTGGTGATCGAGCGCGAAACCCTGCCGGAGTGCCTGGAGATCACGGCCTGGACCGACGATGGCGAGATCATGGGCGTACGCCACAAGACACTGCCGATCGAGGGCGTGCAGTTCCACCCGGAATCGATCCTAACCCAGCATGGCCACCAGATGCTCGATAACTTCCTCAAGGAGTTTGCGTGATGATTACGCCGCAGGCCGCGCTGAACCGTCTGATCGACGGCAACGAACTGTTCTATGACGAGATGCTCGATCTGATGCGCCAGATCATGCGCGGCGAAGTGTCGCCGGCGCAGCTGGCGGCCATTCTGGTCGGCCTGCGCGTCAAGGTGGAAAGCGTGCTGGAAATCGCCGCCGCCGCCACCGTGATGCGCGAATTCGCCACCCACGTCCCGGTCACCCAGCGCGAGCACCTGGTCGACACCTGCGGCACCGGCGGCGACAAATCGCACACCTTCAACATCTCCACCACGTCGGCTTTCGTCGCCGCCGCCGCCGGCGCGCGCGTGGCCAAGCACGGTGGGCGCTCGGTGTCGTCGAGCTCCGGCAGTGCCGACGTGCTGGAAGCGCTGGGCGTGAACCTGGCGCTCTCCGCCGAGCAGGTCGGCCGTTGCATCGACGAGATCGGCGTCGGCTTTATGTTCGCCCCCAACCACCACAGCGCGATGAAATACGTGGCGCCGGTGCGCAAGGAGCTGGGGGTGCGCACCATCTTCAACATCCTCGGTCCGCTGACCAATCCGGCCGGTGCCGACAACCAGCTGATGGGTGTATTCCACCCCGACCTGGTCGGCATTCAGGCGCGCGTGCTGAAACAGCTCGGCAGCCGCCACGTCATGATCGTGCACGGCTGCGACGGGCTGGACGAACTCACCCTGTCTGGCCCCAGCATGGTGGCGGAACTGAAGGATGGCGAAATCAGCGAATACCGGCTCGACCCGCGCGATTTCGGCCTGGAGCTGTGCGAGCTCAACCAACTGCGCGCCGAATCGGCTGAGGCGTCCAAAAACATCCTGCTGGCGGTGCTCGCCGGCCAATCCGGCCCGGCCCGAGACATCGTGCTGCTCAACGCCGGTGCCGCCATCTATACCGCCAACGTCACCGACACGCTGGCCGCCGGCATTGCCAAGGCGCGTGAAATGATCGACAGCGGCGCCGCCCGCGCCAAGCTCGAGCAACTGGTGCAACTCAGCCAGTCGTTCACAGCCTGAACCCCAGGCGACCGGTCTACCGGTCGCCTCATCATTTTTTGCATCCCCGGGAACAAGACAAGCTCATGAGCGCACTGTCCAAAGACATTTTCAAGGCTTACGACATCCGCGGCATCGTCGGCCAGACCCTGACCGACAAGACTGCCTACCAGATCGGCCGCGCCATCGGCTCCGAAGCCCGCGCCCGCAACGTCAAGGCCATCGTGGTCGGCCGTGACGGCCGCCTGTCCGGGCCGGAACTGTGCGAAGCGTTGGCCGAAGGCATCGTCACCGCCGGCATCGACGTCATCGACGTCGGCCGTGTCGCCACCCCGATGGTGTATTTTGCCGCCTACGAGCTGGGCACGCTGTCCGCCGTCATGGTCACCGGCAGCCATAACCCGCCAGATTACAACGGCTTCAAGATGATGCTGGCCGGCGACACCCTCTCTGGACCGGACATCCAGGCGCTGTACCAGCGCATTCTGGACAAGGATTTCACCGAAGGTGACGGCCAGTACCGTACGCACGACATCGTCGATGCCTATCTCGACCGCATCACCAGCGACATCAAGCTGGAGCGCCCGCTGAGCATCGTGGTCGATTGCGGCAACGGCGTCCCGGGCGCCTTCGCCCCGGTGCTGTACCGCCGCCTGGGCTGCCGCGTGCGCCAGCTGTTCTGCGACGTCGACGGCACCTTCCCCAATCATCACCCCGATCCGGCCAAGCCGGAAAACCTGCAGGACGTGATCGACGCGCTGGCCAAGACCGATGCCGAAATCGGCCTCGCCTTCGACGGTGACGGCGACCGCCTGGGCGTGGTCACCAAGGAAGGCAATATCATCTGGCCCGACCGCCAGCTGATGCTGTACGCCGCCGACGTGCTGGAGCGCAACCCGGGCGCCAAGGTCATCTACGACGTCAAGTCCACCCGGCTGCTCGGCCCGTGGATTCGCGACAACGGCGGCGAACCGGTCATGGCACGCACCGGCCACAGTTTCATCAAGGCCAAGATCAAGGAAACCGGCGCGCTGCTGGCGGGCGAGATGAGCGGCCACGTGTTCTTCAAGGAGCGCTGGTACGGTTTCGACGACGGCATGTATACCGGCGCCCGCCTGCTGGAAGTGCTGTCGCGCGTCGAGGACCCCAACGCGCTGCTCAACGCGCTGCCGAATGCCGTGTCCACGCCGGAGCTCAACCTGAAGATGGCGCGCGAGGGCGAGAACCACGCGCTGATCGAAAAGCTGCAGCAGACCGCGCGCTTCGACAACGCCGAATCGGTCATCACCATCGACGGCCTGCGCGTGGAATACGCCGACGGTTTCGGCCTGATGCGCGCCTCCAACACCACGCCAGTCATCGTACTGCGCTTCGAGGCCGATAACGAGGCGGCGCTGGAACGCATCCAGCACGACTTCCGCCAGATACTAAGCCAGGCGACGTCGGCCCCGCTGCCGTTCTGAGTCGCCGTAACAGACATTCCCATTCTGGGGACAGGTGGCCGCCGCTGCCTGTCCCCTTCCCATTGAAAGGACCCGCAATGTACGCCCAAGCTGCTACCGTCATGACCACGGTGCGTGACCTGCTGCGCTTCGCCGTCTCCCGTTTCACCGACGCCGGGCTGAGCTACGGCCACGGCACCGACAACGCTTACGACGAGGCGGCCTACCTGGTACTGGCCACGCTCAAGCTGCCGCTCGACCGCCTGGAGCCGTTCCTCGACGCCAAGCTGCTGCCGACCGAAATCCAGGACGTGATCGACATCATCGAGCGCCGCGCCGAAGAGCGCATCCCGGCCGCCTACCTCACCCACGAGGCCTGGCAGGGCGAGTTCAGCTTCTACGTCGACGAACGCGTGATCGTGCCGCGCTCGTTCATCTTCGAACTCCTGGGTGAACCGCTGGCGCCGTGGATCGAGCATCCGGAACTGGTGCACCGCGCCCTCGACCTCTGCACCGGGTCGGGCTGCCTGGCGATCCAGATGGCGCATCATTACCCCGATGCCCAGATCGACGCCGTCGACATCTCGCTCGATGCGCTGGAAGTGGCCTCGATCAACGTGCAGCGCTACGGCCTGGAAGACCGCATCCAGCTGGTCCACACCGATCTGTTCCAGGGTCTGGAAGAGAAATACGACCTCATCATCTCCAATCCGCCCTACGTGGACGAGGAGTCGGTCGACGACTTGCCGGCCGAATACCTGCACGAGCCGGAACTGGCGCTGGGTTCGGGCCGTGACGGGCTGGATGCCACGCGCGAGATCCTGCGCCGCGCACCCGAATTCCTCACCGAACACGGCGTGCTGCTGGTGGAAATCGGCCACAACCGCGACGTGCTGGAGGCAGCCTTCCCGCAACTGCCGTTCATGTGGATGGAAACCAGCGGCGGCGACGGCTTTGTGTTCCTGCTCACCCACGACGATCTGGTCAACAACCCGATCTGACCCCCGCCAAAACGCTTCGGCCAACCTCCACAGGTTGGCCGAAGCGTTTTCATGACAGGATTGCGGCGCCTCCGGCGGGCTCATGGCACCGACCCGGCAGACAAAACGGCCCCGTGTGACGCACTACATCAAGCCGCCAGGCATTCCCGCTCGCATTACAGATACTGCAAGCCGTGCTGCTGGATCAGCGAGGCCGCCGTCATCACCATCAAGACCCCCACCATCACATCCAGCACACGCCAGCTGCGTTCCTGCCGGAACAGCGGCGCCAGTTTCATGCTGAACACGCCAATGGCCACGAACCACAGTACCGACGCCGTGGAACTGCCCGCCAGGAACGACAGCCGCGCTTCCGTGCCGTACGCCGCCGACAAGCTGCCGATCAGGATCACGGTGTCGAGCCAGACATAGGGGTTGAGCAGCGTCACCGCCAGCAGCGTACGGATCACCTCGTCGCGGTCGCGCACGCTGCCCCCTTCCGTGCGCAAGGTGGCGGGTTTGCAGGCGGAGCGGAACGCCTTGATGCCGAGCCACAGGATGAACGCCGCTCCGGTCCAGGTCACCAGAGGCAGGAAACCGGGAATCGACAGCACCATGTTGCCCATGCCGAACACCCCGGCCGCGATCAGCAACAGGTCGCAGACGATGCAGATCAGGACGATCGGCAAGACATGGCTATGGCCGATGCCCTGGCGAATGACGAAGGCGTTCTGCGGGCCGATGCCGACGATCTGGCTGAGCGACAGGGAGAAGGCGGCGAGGGCAACCTGTGTGTTGAACATGGCAAGCTCCGGAATTCGAAAGTTGCCGACAGCTTAGCCCCGCGCCGAAAATAAATAAAACTACTAAATATTATGCTGTATAAGAAATATTAATATTTGCACCGGCCTGCTGTTGCAAGGCCCATTCGATCAGCACCTCGGCCGGCACTGGCCGGGAAATCGCGTAGCCCTGCCCCACGGTGCAGCCCAGTTCCAGCAGCCGGAGCCAGATGGCCTTGCTCTCAACCCCCTCCACCACCAGTTTGCGCCCCGTGTAGCGGGCAAAGGCTACCATGCTGTGGATGATCGCCTCGTTGCCCGGCGCCTCCAGCAGCACCCGCACAAAGCTTTGATCCATCTTGATGGTGTCGAACGGCAACTGCTGCAGGTGCACCAACGATGACGCCCCGGTGCCGAAGTCATCCAGTGCAATCGAGATGCCGAGCCGGCGGCAGCGCTCCAGCTTGTGCACCACCTGCTCCGCTTCCTTTTGCGACACGCTCTCCAGCACTTCCAGCTCGAGCAGGCCGGCTGCGTCAGGGTAGCTCGCCAGCAGCAACTCAATGCCGGGCAGGAAGCCCTCCTGCTTCAGCGTCATCGCCGACAGGTTGACGCTGACTTTGATAACGTGGCCCCGCCCCTTCCAGTCGGTAATCTGCTTCAGGCTCTGACGCAGCACCCACCAATCCAGCTCGCGCATGAGATCGGTGTGCTCGATCGCCGGGAAGAACTCGCCGGGCGACACGAACTGATCCTGCCGCTTCCAGCGCACCAACGCCTCCACGCCTTGCAAAACCTCGCTGCGCAGATCGATCTTGGGCTGGTAAAACAGCTCCAGCGCATTGTTCGCCAGGGCCTCGGCAAACGCGGCGCGCAAGCTGTGGATGCGGTGGATTTCCTCGTCCATGCGCTGGTCGTAGTGGCGGTACTGGTTGCCCCCCGACTCCTTGGCGCGGGCCAGCGCGACCTCGGCACGCCGCAACAGCGTCGCCGCGTCGCTGTCAGCATGGCTCACCACCACCCCGCAACTGGAACGTACGTCGACCCACTGGCCAAGGCACTCTGCCGGCTCGCGCATCACCTGCAGCAGGCGATCCAGCAGGTTCTCCAGCCGGTCGTTGTAGCCGCTGGTGATGACAAAACGCGCGGCACCGACGCGACCGACGCGCCCGGTGTCGCCCAGGCACTGCTCGATGCGCCGGGCCGCCTCGCACAGCACCAGGTCGCCGCCTTCATGCCCCAGGCGGGCGTTGATCTGGTGGAAGCTGTCGATGGCGAGGGCGATCACCACCACCGCTTCGGCGCCCGCCCCTTGCTCGATGCGCCCCTGTATCAGCCCCTGCATGTTCTGGCGGTTGGGCAGCCCGGTCAGCGGGTCGTGGTCCGACAGATAGCGAATTCGCGCCTCGGCGCGCGAGCTGCGATCGAGCGCATCCAGCCGTTCCAGCGCGTGGCCGATCTCGCTCGCCATGGTCTGCACCAGCGCCACCTTGTCGAGATCGAAAAAATCCGCCAGCCGCGAATGCAGCGTCAGCGTCCCGACCACTTTGCCTTCCATGAACAGCGGCACCGCCAGCAGGCTCTTGATGCCTTCACGCTCGAACAAGGCGCGCCAGGGCGCCATCATCGGCTCGGCCTCGCAGCAATTGACCACCTGCGGCGTCATGGTGAGCACCGCCTGACCGGTCGGACCCCGACTGTAGGGGTTGGATGGGTCGAGCGATAACGCCCGTGACAACTGATGGATGAAATCGGTGGATTCCGGTCCGGCGAAGACCTTGTATTCGAGGTGGTTGGTGGCGGTATCGATCCAGCTGATGCCAGCGTAGGTCGCCCCGCCCTTTTCCACGCAGGTGGAGCAAATGGCGTGAAACAGTTCGTCGCGGCTGCGCGAGTGAATCAAGGCCAGGCTCACCCCGCTCAAGGTGGCATACATGCGTGACATGTCGAGCATGTGGCGGTGCTGCAGCTGGGTTTCGGCAGAAATCGACTGCTGAAAACCCTGCAGCTGCAGCAACATGTCGAGCAGGATGCGCTTGCGGATGGCCCGGGTCAGTGGCCGCCGCACCTCATCCGGGTAGTGCGCGTCGTTGAGCCGGCTCAACATGTGGGACAGATAACGCTCGTACGCCCCTGCCACCCACACCATGCTGACGCCGATACGGTGGTGCATCTGGCCCAGCGCGATGACCTTTTCCGCCTGCAATGCGCTCAGCGGCTGCGACACCACGCCCTCGAAGTAATCCATCTGCTGGCTGATCAGACGGTCCAGTCCCTCACCGCTCATGGCCGGCAGCAAGGCCGACGTTTCCGGATTCTTCAGCAGGTACCAGTAAAACTCCTTACCCAGTACCTCGCGGCCCAGCAACAGCTTGTCTTGATGACGTCGTAAGGTCTCGCCGTCTTCCTCTCGAAAGCCAAGCAGTCGGCTGAGTGAATGCAATGGCTCGTCGCCATGGCTTGTCTGCATAGTCTCCCCTGTCTCCCCAACCTTGGCCGAAGCAGGTCGTATATCTTATTATGCTTTTTTCATGAGTTCGTTACGGTCTTTGCCGTGTGGGCTAGAGCCTAGCAGATTTGCCAAGACCCTACCATTAACATCACTTTGCCCGGCACCCGCCAGGCCACCGGACACCAGACACATGCTCGACCCCAAGCTGTTGCAGGCTCTCGCTGCCGTCGTCGAAAACGGCGGATTCGACAAGGCCGCCAAGGCGCTATTCCTGACCCAGTCGGCCGTCTCCCAGCGCATCAAGCAACTGGAAGAACGCCTGGGGCAGCCGGTGGTCACGCGCACCACCCCGGTCGATGCCACGCCGCATGGCCGCCTCCTGATCCAGCACTTCCGCCAGCTCACGCTGATGGAGGCGGAGCTGATGGAAACACTGCAGGCCGGCGACGGCCACGCCGGCTTCTCGACGCTGGCGGTGGCGGTGAATGCCGACAGCCTCGCCACCTGGTTTCTCGACGCGGCACGACCGGCACTGGAAGCGACGCGCCTGCTGCTCGACATCCGCGTCGACGATCAGGAACACACCCACGAACTGCTGCGCGGCGGCCACGTCAGCGGCTGCGTCAGCAGCCGCTGCCAGACCATCCAGGGCGGTGAAAGCCATTACCTGGGCTCGATGCGCTACCTCTGCCTGGCCGCGCCACACTTCGTCCAGCGTTATTTTGCCGATGGCGTCAGCCACGCCACGTTGAGCACTGCACCGGCGCTGCTGTTCGACCGCAAGGACAGCTTGCACCAGGCATTCCTGCAGCAGCAACTGGCGTTTACGCTCGATTTCCCGGCGCTCACGCTGCCTTCGGTGCAAGGCTTTCTCGATTACACGCTGGCCGGCATCGCCTACGGCCTGATCCCGGAAGGCATGGCGGAAGCGGGGCTGGGCGATGGCCGTCTGGTCGACCTGGCACCCGGCAAGCACCTCGACGTACCGCTCTATTGGCACCACTGGCAAATGGAAGTCGCGCTGGCGCGGCAGCTGACCGCCACCATCATCGAACAGGGCCGGCGGGTGCTGCGCCAGTGCCCGGACAACCGCCTCGCATAAAGACCGAAACCCCTGCTGCATCGCGGCGTTCCGCCGCTTGCCGCCCAGCGGTTCAACCCGCGCATAAAAAAACGGACGCCGAAGCGTCCGTTTTGTCTGATTGCCGGGGGCTTAGCCCACCCACTTGCGTGCCGAGGCGAACATGCGGAACCAGGCGCCGTTCTCGTTCCACTCGGCCGGATGCCACGAGTTCTGCACGGTGCGGAACACGCGCTCCGGGTGCGGCATCATGATGGTGAAACGACCGTCGGCGGTGGTGACACCGGTGATGCCTTCCGGCGAACCGTTCGGGTTCAGCGGATAGGTCTCGGTCGGCTGGCCGGCGAAGTCGACGTAGCGCAATGCGGTGAGGACCTGCGGCTGATGGCCTTCCGCGAACACCGCGCGGCCTTCACCGTGGCTGACCACCACCGGCAGCTGGCTGCCGGCCATGTCGGCGAGGAAGATCGACGGCGACGCGGCGACTTCCACCATGGCGAAGCGCGCCTCGAACTGCTCGGAAGCGTTGCGGTGGAACTTCGGCCAGTGCTGCGCCCCCGGGATGATGCCGGACAGGTTCGACATCATCTGGCAGCCGTTGCACACGCCCAGCGCGAAGGTGTCGGCGCGCATGAAGAAACCTTCGAACTCGTCGCGCGCACGGGCATTGAACAGGATGCTCTTGGCCCAGCCTTCGCCGGCGCCCAGCACGTCGCCGTAGCTGAAGCCGCCGCAGGCCGCCAGGCCCTTGAAATCGGCCAGCGACACGCGCCCGCCGATGATGTCGCTCATGTGCACGTCGACCGCGTCGAAACCGGCGCGGGTGAACGCCGCCGCCATTTCGATCTGGCCATTCACGCCCTGCTCGCGCAGCACGGCGATGCGCGGACGCGCGCCGGTGGCAATGAAGGGCGCCGCCGGGTTGGCGTCGACGTCGAACGACAGCCTGGCGAACAGGCCGCCTGAAGCGGTGTTGTCGAGCTGGGCGTATTCGCTGTCGGCGCAGGCCGGGTTGTCACGCAGGCGCTGCAGGCGGTAGCTGGTTTCCGACCAGGCGTGCTGCAGATCGAGGCGGCTTTCGTCGAGCAGCACGTCGTTCTGACGCTGGATCACCAGTCGCTCGTCGCCGTTCACCGAACCCAGCACGAACAGGGCGCGTTCCAGACCGGCCTTGACGAAGCGGGCGATCACCTCGGCGGTATGAGCCTTGGCTACCTGGATCACGGCACCCAGCTCCTCGTTGAACAGCACGCGCATCACGCGACCGTGCGCCGCGGCCTCCGCCGAAGGCGGCACGAAGTCGTCCAGATAGGCCTGGGTGTTCTTGCGCTCGATCAGCAGTTCCTGCAGGTCGACAGTAACGCCGACGCGGCCGGCAAACATCATCTCGGCCAACGTGGCGAACAGGCCGCCGTCGGCACGGTCGTGATAGGCCAGCACCAGCTGGTCGGCCAGCAGTGACTGCATGGTGCTGAAGAAGCCCTGCAGCTCGGCCGGGCTCTCCACGTCCGGCGCCTTGCCATCCATCGACTTCCACACCTGCGCCAGCGCCGAACCACCCAAACGGCAGCGGCCGTGCCCCAGGTCGATCAGGATCAGGTCGGTACCGGCGTCGTTCTTCAGTTCCGGCGTTACCGTCTTGCGCACGTCCTCCACCGGGGAGAACGCCGAGACGATCAGCGACAGCGGCGCCGTCACGGCTTTCTTCTCGCCGGCATCTTCCCACACCGTCTTCATCGACAGCGAGTCCTTGCCTACCGGCACGCTAACGCCGATCTGCTGGCACAGGCCGGATAGCGCTTCCACGGTCTGGTAGAGCTTGGCGTCTTCGCCCGGGTGGCCGGCAGCGGCCATCCAGTTGGCAGACAGCTTGACGTTGCCGAGATCGCCCACGTTGGCCGAAGCCAGGTTGGTCAGCGCCTCGCCCACCGCCATGCGGCCGGAGGCCGGCGCCGAGAACAGCGCCAGAGGCGTGCGCTCGCCCATCGCCATGGCTTCACCGCGATAGGTGTTGAATCCCATGGTGGTGACGGCCACGTCCGCCACCGGCACCTGCCAGCGGCCGACCATCTGGTCGCGTGCGGTCATGCCGCCCACGGTGCGGTCGCCGATGGTGATCAGGAACGACTTGTCGGCTACCGACGGCAGGCGCAGCACGCGATAGGCCGATTCGCGCAAATCGAACGCCGAGGCGTTGAACTGGCGTTGCGGCACGTCCACGCTCTTCACGTCGCGCGTCATGCGCGGCGGCTTGCCCAAGAGCACGTTGAGCGGCATGTCCACCGGGTTGTTGTCGAAGACGTCGTCGCGCACCTGCAGGTGGCCATCGTCGGTGGCCACGCCCAGCACCGCGAACGGGCAGCGCTCGCGCTCGCAAATGGCGGTAAAGGTGTCGAGGTCCTGCGGCAGGATGGCCAGCACGTAGCGCTCTTGCGACTCGTTCGACCAAATCTGCATCGGCGTCATGCCCTTCTCTTCGAGGTGCACCTTGCGCAGCACGAAAATGGCACCGCGGCCGGCGTCGTTCACCAGCTCTGGGAAGGCGTTGGACAGGCCACCGGCACCGACGTCGTGGATCGATACGATCGGGTTCTTGTCACCGCGCTGCCAGCAGCGGTCGATGACTTCCTGGCAGCGACGCTCGATTTCCGGGTTGCCGCGCTGCACCGAATCGAAATCCAGGTCTTCACTGTTGGCACCGGTATCCATCGAGGAAGCAGCACCGCCGCCCAGGCCGATCAGCAGGCTCGGGCCACCCAGTTGGATCAGCAGAGCGCCTTCCGGGATGATGTTCTTGCGGATCTGCTGATGCTGGATATTACCCAGGCCGCCGGCGATCATAATCGGCTTGTGATAACCGCGCATCTCGCCTTCGAACAGCTCTTCGAAGGTACGGAAGTAGCCAGTCAGGTTCGGACGGCCGAATTCGTTGTTGAAGGCGGCACCGCCGATCGGCCCGTCCAGCATGATCTGCAGCGCCGAGGCGATGCGACCCGGACGGCCGTACTCGGCCTGTTGCTCGCCATACACTTCCCACGGCTGTTTGTAGCCGGGGATGTTCAGGTTGGACACGGTGAAGCCCGTCAGACCCGCCTTCGGGCGCGAGCCGCGACCGGTCGCGCCTTCGTCGCGGATCTCGCCGCCGTTGCCGGTCGACGCGCCGGGGAACGGCGAGATGGCGGTCGGGTGGTTGTGCGTTTCCACCTTCATCAGGATATGCGTCTGTTCCGTGTGGAACGCGTACTGATGGCCGTCCGGCTGCGGATAGAGGCGCTCGATCTCGGCACCCTCGATCACCGAGGCGTTGTCGTTGTACGCCACCAGGGTGCCCTGCGGGTGCGCCTCGTGGGTATCGCGGATCATGCGGAACAGCGACTTCTGTTTCTCTTCACCGTCGATGATGAACTGGGCGTTGAAGATTTTGTGACGGCAATGTTCCGAGTTGGCCTGGGCGAACATCATCAGCTCGACATCGGTCGGATTACGCCCCATGCGAGTGAAGTTCTCGACCAGGTAGTCGATTTCATCCGGCGACAGCGCCAGGCCGAGGTCGCCGTTGGCGGCCACCAGCGCATCGCGGCCACCGCCAAGGATGTCCACCGTGGTCAGCGGCTGCGGCTCCACGTGGGTGAACAGGCGATTGGCCTCGTCGAGCGAGGTCAGCACCGTTTCGGTCATACGGTCGTGCAGCAGACCGACCAGCACACGACGCTGATCGTCGGAAAGCGGCGCGGAAGGCAGGACATGGAAGGCCGTGCCGCGCTCGATGCGGTGAATGCCCTCCAAGCCGCAATGCTGGGCAATATCGGTAGCCTTGGAAGCCCACGGTGACAGCGTTCCCAGGCGCGGGGTGACAAGGAACAGTTCGCCCGTGGGGGCAGTGGCGAGCGGCGGCTCGCCATAGGTCATCAGCTTGGCCAGAACCGCTTGCTCTTCTTCAGAGAGCGCCCGATCGCTTTCGACAAAATGCCAGAACTCGGCATTGAGCGTGAGCGGAGGCAAACCAGCCTCGCGCGCAGCGGTCAGGAGTTTGTCCAAACGGAACTGGGACAGGGCAACACCGCCCCGCAGCTTGAGAATGTGCGACATTCGACACCCGCGACAAGTATCAGGAAAGCGCGTAATAATACAGGAAAAACCCTTGGAACTTAAGGCCGGCAGCCGTTATGCCTGGCAAAATTTCCATTTACCCACCCACAACAAACCCACGTGCCGTCAAGGAGCACCCCAAAATGAAAAAGGTCGAGGCCATTATCAAACCGTTCAAGCTGGACGAAGTGCGCGAAGCTCTGTCGGAAATCGGCGTCACCGGATTGACCGTCACCGAGGTCAAAGGCTTCGGGCGCCAGAAAGGGCACACCGAGCTCTACCGCGGCGCCGAATACGTGGTGGACTTCCTGCCCAAGGTCAAACTCGAGGTCGTCATCGCCGACGATCTGGTCGACCGCGCCATCGAGGTCATCATCAATGCCGCCCGCACCGGCAAGATCGGAGATGGCAAAATCTTCGTCTCCCCGGTCGAACAGGTCATCCGCATCCGCACTGGCGAAACCAACGAAGACGCCGTCTAATCTCAGCGAAAGCGGGAAACCCTCCCGCTTTATCCCTTTTAATTCAATTGCTTGCCAACCAGCTCGTTGCACGGGCAGATTACGGCAAGCTTAACGAAACCAGCTCGTCCCCTTTCCACCACAGCGCCTCTTTTGCACTGCACATAAACTCATTTTCCCGCTCGCAATCGCGCCCACTCCTGATAGAATGACGCGCCTCCCGGGACTCCCTCCGGGCCCCTGTCGCCTCTGGCACAGAGTTTAGCGGCACCGTTTACGCTGACCCGACTTAAACCGACATATAAAAACGACTGATGACCACTCGACTGATGCCCTTGCTGTGGGGATTCTTGCTGTGCCTGCTCAGTAGCGTTGGCCTGGCCGCCACGCCGGACAACAAGCTGACCATCCTTACCTATCACGAAATCGCCGACAAAAAAGACGCTCTCGAGCCAGCCTTTGCCGTCGCGCCGACCAATTTCGTGCGCCAGATGGATTGGCTGAAGAACAATGGCTACCACTTCGTCAGCATGGACGACGTGCTGGCCGACCGCAGCGGCAAGAAGCCGCTGCCGGAAAAAGCCGTGTTGCTGACCTTCGACGACGGCTACCGCTCGATGTACGCCAATGCCTTCCCGGTTCTGAAGATGTTCAAGGCGCCGGCCGTGGTCGCGCTCATCGGCAACTGGCTCGATACCAACGGCACCGTGCGATTCGAAGGCAAGCCCGTGCCACGCAACGTCATGCTGATGTGGGACGACGTGCGCGCCATGACGCAAAGCGGCCTGGTGGAAATCGCCAATCACACCTACAACATGCACGAGGGCATTCTGGCCAACCCACAAGGCAATATGCAGCCGGCTGCCACGGCACGCCGCTACCTGCCCGAACTCAAGCGCTACGAAGACGAAACCAGCTACCGCAAACGTATCTACGCCGACCTGAAGCGCAATAGCGACCTGCTGCGCAAGCAGACCGGCAAGGCGCCGCGCATCATGATCTGGCCGTACGGCCGCTACAACAGCACGTCCAGCGACGTGGCCCGCCAACTCGGCATGCCGATCGGCATGACGCTGGACGACGGTGCCAACAACGAACAAACGCCGCTGCACGCACTGCGTCGCGTCCTGATCGAGGGCAATATCACGCTCGACGCATTCCGCAAGGAACTCGCCATCCGCGAGGCCAACATCTCCGACAACGATCGTCCAGGCAAGATCATGCACGTCGATCTGGACTACATCTACGACCCGGATCCGGCGCAGCAGGAGCACAACCTGGGCCGCTTGCTCGACCGCATCGTCGCCATGGGCGTAAATACCGTCTACCTGCAAGCCTACGCCGACCCGGACGGCAACGGCGCCGCCGACGCGGTGTACTTCCCGAACCGCCACCTGCCGATGCGCGCCGATCTGTTCAACCGCGTCGCCTGGCAGATTCGTACTCGCACAAAGGTGAAACGCCTGTACGCCTGGATGCCGATGCTGGCTTTCGAACTACCGAAAACCGAGCCGGCAGCGAACGACAAGGTCGTCACCCTTCCCAACAAGGCCAACCACCTCGTCATGGGCTATCCGCGCCTGTCGCCGTTCTCGCCGCGCGCGCGCCAGGTCATCAGGGATATCTATCAGGACCTCGCCCGTTCCACACCGTTCGAGGGCTTGCTGTTCCACGACGATGTCACGCTGTCCGATTATGAAGACGCCAGCCCGATGGCACTGAAGACCTACAAGGAATGGGGCCTGCCGACCTCGCTGGAAGACATCCGTGCCAACGACGATCTGCTGGGGCGCTGGACCATCCTCAAGATCAACACCCTCGACAATTTCGCCATGGAACTGGCCGAGGTCGTGCGCCAGGAACAGCCGGGCCTGAAGACGGCCCGCAATCTCTACGCCACCGTAGCGCTCAATCCGCGCTCCGAAGTGTGGTACTCGCAATCGCTCGACAACTCGCTCGCCAACTACGACTTCACCGCCATCATGGCTATGCCGTACATGGAAAACGCCGCCGATCCGATGGCTTTCCTGCACGAAATAGTCGATAAAGTGAAGGAGCATCCGGATGCCATGGACAAGGTGGTATTCGAACTGCAGGCCATCGACTGGCGTAGCAACAAACCGGTGCCAAGCCAGGAAATGGCGGACACCATCCGAACCCTGTATGGTTGGGGTGTACGCCATGTCGGTTACTACCCTGACAACCTGCATCGCGATCATCCGGATCCAGCCGTGCTCAAGCCGGTTCTGGACAGCAAGCCGAACGCACCGGACATCCACTAGGCAGACTGATGGTTATTGCATTACTGAAAACACTATGGCAGGGACTGCTGGGTTTCGTGTTCTACTACCCGCTGTTCATGTCCTATTTGTGGATGATCGGCGCCGCACTGTTTTACTGGCGCCATGAACGCAAGGACGGTCCGTACACCCAGCCCACCCCCCTGCCGGACACGCCGCCGGTCAGCATCCTTATCCCCTGTTTCAATGAGGGGGATAACGCAGAGGAAACCATCAGCCACGCCCTGGCGACCGACTATCCCGACTTCGAGGTGATCGCCATCAACGATGGCAGCAAGGACAACACCGCTGAAGTACTGGACCGCCTGGCCGCCAAATACGACCACCTGCGCGTGGTGCACTTGGCGCAGAACCAGGGCAAGGCCATGGCACTGCAGGCGGGCAGCCTGCTCGCCAAGAATGAAATCCTGATCTGCATCGACGGCGACGCCCTCCTCGACCGCAATGCTGCGCACTGGATGGTGCGCCATTTCGTGCAGGACCCGGAAGTCGCTGCCGTTACCGGCAACCCTCGCATTCGCAATCGTTCCACGCTACTGGGACGAGTACAGGTTGGCGAGTTCTCCTCCATCGTCGGCATGATCAAGCGCGCTCAACGCAGTTTCGGCCGTCTGTTCACAGTGTCCGGCGTGATCACGGCCTTCCGCAAGTCGGCCGTGCACCAGGTGGGCTACTGGAGCGCGGACATGCTGACCGAGGACATCGACATTACCTGGAAGCTGCAGCGGGACGGCTGGGACGTACGCTTCGAGCCCAATGCCCTGGTGTGGATCTTGATGCCGGAAACACTGAAGGGCCTCTGGAAACAGCGCCTGCGCTGGGCCATGGGTGGCGCCCAGGTCCTGCTGAAGAACCTCGATGTCATTCGCCACCCGAGCCAGAACTATTTGTGGCCATTGATGCTCGAACTATGCCTGAGCCTGTTCTGGTCCTACGTGATGCTGCTTCTGGTGATCATCTGGGCCGCTGGTTTGTTGCTGCCGACCGGCTGGCTGCCCCATGTTGGATCACCGCTGATTCCTCAATGGAGCGGTGTGATCCTGGGGGCCACCTGTCTGTTGCAATTTGCCGTCAGTAAGTGGCTTGATAGCCACTACGACAGAGGGTTGGGACGCAACTACTACTGGATGATCTGGTATCCTTTGGTGTTCTGGATCATTAACATTGGTTCAACCATTGTTGCCTTCCCCAAGGTACTGCTGCGTGGTGAAGGTAAACGTGCCCGGTGGGTAAGCCCGGACCGCGGCATTCGCGCCTGATCGAATCGAAAAGAGGATTCTCCATGCATGACAACCTGATCATCAACGCCCGTCATCACCTGCGCTGGCATCAGCGCTTGCTGTCCAATGCTTCCACCGCGGTGGCATGGGCAGGCTGGCTGTACCTGTGGCGCCCCATCGTCAATGGCGCCAACTGGCTCACCAGCTGGGGTGCCAGCTACCAGCAACTGCTGGCCAAGACGCTGAGCACCGGGTCGTCGGGTTCGCTGGAGAATTCGGTCGTGGCATTGCTGGGCACCTCCGGCACCCTGCTGCTGTGGTCGCAGCTACCATCCCGCAAGCCGAAAGCCACTGCCCATCAGCTGGAAACGCTGGAAAGCTACGCCAACCACTTTGGCATGGGCGAGCAGCAGATTCTGGCCGGTCGTGCTGCCTCGGTCTGCGTGGTACACCACGATAGTCATGGCAAGATCATCGGCATCGAGCCGAAAGCCTGAGCCAGACAGCTGAAAATGAAATGGGTCGCTGATGCGACCCATTTTTTTGTCCAACCCAACTCGTTGCCCGCTACTGACCAAGCCTGCACCTGGCTCCTCCTTTCAGGCGGCCCACCCGTAGCGCCCTCTTCTCAAAACCAGGCAGCATCGCCCACCCCGCCGGCTGCGCCCGTCGCGCCATAGCACAAAGAAAACGGGCCGCTGTTGCGACCCGTCTTCTTCAACCGAAACTGCCGAACCGGATTATTTCCAGAACTTCCACCACGGCATTTCTTCCGTCTGCCAGCCTTTGGCGAGGTACTGGCTCTTGGGGTAATTGAGTTCCAGTACGCGCCGGGCATCGTCACGCAGTTGCGGCATGCCCAATTTGTCGTAGGCCGTTACGGTCAGCGCCAGGGCCTCTTCCAGATAACCGGTGTTGGCGTATTCCTTCACAACGTTCTGCGCCCGGCCGGCGGCGGCGAGGTAAGCGTCACGCTTCATGTAATAGCGAGCCACGTGCATTTCGTGCCCACCCAGCGCCTTGATCAGCTTGTTCATCTTCTCGGTAGCGTCGGCCGAGTACTGGCTGTTGGGGAAGCGGCTGGTCAGCTCGCGGAACGCCAGAAACGCTTCGCGCGTCGCGCGCGGATCGCGCTCGCTCATGTCCTGGCCGGCCCACTTGGCCAGCAGACCGGAATCATCGTTGTAATACACCAGGCCCTTCAGGTAGAGCACATAGTCGAGGTTAGGGTGTGTCGGGTGCAGCTTGATGAAACGGTCGGCCGCGGCAATGGCCAGTTCCGGCTCATTGTCCTTGTAATGGGTGTACGCCAGGTCCATTTCCGACTGCTGGGCATAACGTCCATAAGGGAAACGGGCCTCTAGCGCTTCGTAGAGTTTGACAGCACGGGTATAATTACCACTGTTCAACTCGTCCCTTGCCTCGGCGTAGAGTTTTTCAACGGTCCAACTGCGTGTTTCATCATACGGCTCATTGGAAGCACACCCGGCGAGGCTAAGCGCCACCAACATTGCTGCAACGTATCTTTTCATGACCGATCCTTACTTTGACTCCGAGGATTATAGCGATATCTCTGAAAACGAGGTATCCGCGACGCAACAGTTCGACGTTCCCCTGTCTCTGGCAGGCGAGCGGCTCGACGCGGCGCTGGCTAAACTCCTCCCGGATTACTCGCGTAGCCGCCTGACCCAGTGGGTCAAGGATGGCCACGTCTTGCTGGACGGCAAGCCTGCCGCCCCCAAAACCAAACTGCTGGGCGGTGAGCACATCGAAGTTGCCGTCCAGCAAACCGAAGAACAGCTCGCCTACCATCCGGAAGCGATGGAACTGCCCATCGTCTACGAAGACGACCACATCATCATCATCAATAAGCCTGCCGGCCTGGTGGTGCACCCGGCGGCCGGCAACTGGACCGGTACGCTGCTCAACGGTCTGCTGCATCACTGCCCTGCCCTGACCCACGTGCCGCGCGCCGGTATCGTGCACCGGCTCGACAAGGAAACCAGCGGCCTGATGGTGGTGGCCAAGACCATCCCGGCGCAGACCGAGCTGGTACGCCAGATGCAGGCGCGCAGCGTCAAACGCATCTACCGGGCTATCGCGGACGGCGTGGTGCCGTTCGACGGCAAGATCGAAACCCTGATCGGGCGCGATCCACACAACCGCATGCGCATGGCCGTGGTGAAATTCGGCGGTAAGCAGGCGATCACCCACGTGCGCGTGCTGGCCACTTTCCCCAGTCACTCGTATATCGAGTGCCGTCTGGAAACCGGCCGCACGCACCAGATCCGCGTGCACATGCGCGAAGCACGCCACCCGCTGGCCGGCGACCCGCTCTACGGCAACCCGCGCCACACCATGCCGGACGAGGTCGAAGAGGCCGTCAAGGCGCTGGGCCGCCAGGCGCTGCACGCCTACAGCCTGTCCCTGACCCACCCGGCCACGGGCCAGGAAATGACCTGGAAGGCCAAGCTGCCGGATGACATGAAGCACCTGCTCGCGGTACTGGGCGGCGAAGGCCAGCCCCAGGAAATGGCCGAGCACGACAACCTCGACGAGGACGACGAGGACTGGGACGACGGAGACTACGATGTCGAGGTGCTGTATGTTCGCGACTAACCCCGACTGGCTGACGGCCGACTGGCCGGCACCGGCCAAGGTCAAGACCCTGGTCACCACCCGCAAGGGCGGCGTCAGCGAAGCGCCCTACGACAGCTTCAACCTCGGCGCCCACGTCGGCGATCTCCCCGAGCATGTTTCCCTCAACCGCGAGACGCTGCGCCGCTTCGTGCCGGAGGAACCGGCCTGGCTCAACCAGGTGCACGGCACGCGCGTGGTGAACGCCGCCGACGTCACCGAAACCCCGCCCGAGGCCGATGCCAGCGTGAGCCGCACCCCGGATGCGGTATGCGTGATCATGACCGCGGACTGCCTGCCGGTACTGCTTACCAGCCGTGACGGCAGCGTGGTCGGTGCCGCCCATGCCGGCTGGCGCGGACTGTGCGACGGCGTGATCGAGGCCACGGTGAGCGCAATGAACGAGCCGGCGGCCAACCTCATGGCCTGGCTCGGCCCGGCCATCGGGCCGGATGCCTTCGAAGTCGGGGCCGAGGTGCGCGCCGCCTTCATGGCGCACGACCCCGCCGCCGCCCAGGCCTTCACCGACATCGGCGAGGGCAAGTTCCTGGCCGACATCTACACGCTGGCACGACAGCGGCTGGCGGCACTCGGCATCTCCGACGTCTACGGCGGCGACTTCTGCACCGTGATCGACCGCGAGCGCTTCTTCTCCTACCGCCGCGACCGCACCACCGGACGCATGGCGAGCCTGATCTGGATCGAACCCTGAGCAGCGGGTTTGGCCACGACACGAACCGCCCACCGTGGCGGTTTTTTCATGCCTGCGGCGTAGCATCGCCGCCACACGCCATGCCCACACCATCTGGTGTTGTTTTGTTGCCAGCGAACCATTCCTTGTAATACGGGGCTTGTAGCCTGCCGCACCGCAATAGCACGGCAAGCACCGAAAACTGGAAGTGGGCCGCAAAGCCAATAACCACGCGGATTTCCGTTTTCCAGCGCGCTGTCAAGACTTGTTCTGCCGCTCACTCACCACTAGAATTTGGGCCTGTTCCGCAGTAAAACAATACATATAGTGTTTGCCCACAGCTAACACACAGCTTTTCAACAGACTTGTCCACAGCGGATTCATCCCGCTGGCAATCCACCACCCAAAGCAAGAGGGCCCCATGCAACTGACCACCTTTGAAGGGCAAACTGCCGCCGAGCTCGGCCGAGCCGCCGCACCGCAAGCCGACTTCAGCCAGTACAAGACCATCCGCCGCAATGGCGCCGTCGTACCGTTCGAACCGGTCAAGATTTCCATCGCCATGACCAAGGCCTTCCTGGCGATCATGGGGCACCAAGGCGCGACCTCCGCCAGCATCCGCGACAAGGTCGCCCAACTGACCGAGATGGTGGTGAGTGCGCTGATGCGCCGCAAGCCGGAAGGCGGCGCCATCCACATCGAAGACATCCAGGACCAGGTGGAGCTGTCGCTGATGCGCGCCGGCGAGCATGACGTGGCCCGCGCCTACGTGCTGTACCGTGAAGAGCGCTCGCGCGAGCGCGCCGCCCGTGGCGAAGCCCTGACCCAGATCACCATCAACGTAGTACGCAAGAACGGCGCCAAGCTGCCGCTTGATATCGCCAAGCTGCGCGCCACCATCGAATCGGCCTGCACCGGTCTGGCCGAAACCGACGTCGACGCCATCCTCACCGAAACGCTGAAGAACATCTACGACGGCGTCAGCGAAGAAGAAGTCAACAAGTCCGCCATCCTGGCCGCGCGCGCCATGATCGAGCAGGACCCGGCCTACGACTACGTCACCGCCCGCCTGCTGCTCAACAACATCCGCCTGGAAATCCTCGGCGAAGCCGTCAGCCAGGAAGAAATGGGCGAGTGCTACGTCAGCTACTTCCCGCAGGCCATCAAGAAGGGCATCGCCGCCGAACTCTTGGACGAGCGTCTGGGCGAGTACGACCTGAAAAAACTGGGCGCCGCACTCGACGCCAGCCGCGACCTGCAATTCGGCTACCTTGGCCTGCAGACCCTGTACGACCGCTACTTCCTGCACGTGAACGGCACCCGCATCGAGATGCCGCAGGCGTTCTACATGCGCGTCGCCATGGGTCTGGCGCTGAACGAGGTGGAGCGCGAAGCGCGCGCCATCGAGTTCTACAACGTGCTGTCGAGCTTCGACTTCATGTCGTCCACCCCGACGCTGTTCAACTCCGGCACGCGCCGCAGCCAGCTCTCCAGCTGCTACCTGACCACCATCGCGGACGACCTCGACGGCATCTACGAAGGCATCAAGGAAAACGCCCTGCTCTCCAAGTTTGCCGGCGGCCTCGGCAACGACTGGACCCCGGTGCGCGCCATGGGCTCGCACATCAAGGGCACCAACGGCAAGTCGCAAGGCGTGGTGCCGTTCCTGAAGGTGGTCAACGACACCGCCGTGGCGGTCAACCAGGGCGGCAAGCGCAAGGGCGCGGTATGCGCCTACCTGGAAACCTGGCACCTCGACATCGAGGAATTCGTCGAACTGCGCAAGAACACCGGCGACGACCGCCGCCGCACTCACGACATGAACACCGCCAACTGGATTCCGGACCTGTTCATGAAGCGCGTGATGGACGGCGCCGAGTGGACGCTGCTGTCGCCGTCCGAGTGCCCGGACCTGCACGACCTGGTCGGCGCCGCCTTCGAAAAGCGCTACCAGGAATACGAAGCCATGGCCGCCCGTGGCGAGATCAAGGTATCCAAGCGCATCCCGGCCCTGAGCCTGTGGCGCAAGATGCTGACCATGCTGTTTGAAACCGGCCACCCGTGGATCACCTTCAAGGACCCGTGCAACATCCGCAGTCCGCAAGGCCACATGGGTGTGGTTCACAGCTCCAACCTGTGCACCGAGATCACGCTGAACACCAACGACGACGAAATCGCCGTGTGCAACCTGGGCTCGGTCAACCTGGCCCGCCACATGCAGGCCGACGGCACGCTCGACGGCGCCAAGCTGCAGCGCACCATCCGCATCGCCATGCGCATGCTGGACAACGTCATCGACATCAACTTCTACCCGGTGAAGAAGGCGCGCAACTCCAACCTGAAGCACCGTCCGGTCGGCATGGGCATCATGGGCTTCCAGGACTGCCTGCACATGAAGCGCATCCCGTACGCCTCGCAGGAAGCGGTCGAGTTCGCCGATGAATCGATGGAACTGGTGGCGTACCATGCCTACTGGGCGTCGAGCGAACTGGCCCAGGAACGCGGCCGTTACCCGTCGTACAAGGGCAGCCTGTGGGATCGCGGCGTGCTGCCGCACGACAGCATCAACCTGCTGGCGGCCGAACGCGGCGGCTACCTCGACGTGGACCGCACCGAGCGCCTGGACTGGAACAAGCTGCGCGAGCGCATCAAGGAACACGGCATGCGCAACTCGAACTGCCTGGCCATCGCCCCGACCGCGACCATCGCCAACATCATCGGCGTGTCCGCCTCGATCGAGCCGACCTACCAGAACCTGTTCGTGAAATCCAACCTGTCGGGCGAATTCACCGTCACCAACGAACACCTGGTGCGCGACCTGAAGAAGCTCGGCCTGTGGGACGAAGTGATGGTTTCCGACCTGAAATACTTCGACGGCAGCCTGGGCCGCATCGACCGCATCCCGGCCGAACTGAAAGCGATCTACGCCACCGCCTTCGAGATGGACCCGAAATGGCTGGTGGACGCCGCCAGCCGCCGCCAGAAGTGGATCGACCAGGCGCAGTCGCTGAACCTGTACATGGCCGGCGCCTCGGGCAAGAAGCTGGACGAGCTGTACAAGTACGCCTGGGTTCGCGGCCTGAAGACCACCTACTACCTGCGCACCCTGGCGGCCACCAGCGCCGAGAAGTCGACCGGCCGCGGCGGCGAGCTGAACGCGGTATCGGCCACCACCCCGGCCGTGAGCGCCGCGCCGGAAGTGGACAACACCCCGGCCACCGACGCCAAGTTCTGCTCGATCGACAACCCCGACTGCGAGGCTTGCCAATAAGGCAAGCGGAACCATCGGCGGTTGATGCGAAGCAACAACCCGGATGCGATTCGCCGCCTTGCGCGGTGAATCGCCAGGCCCGCAAGGCATGCGAGGTTTGCCAATAATGTAGAAGTAGAGCGGAAGCCCCTGACTGAGCAAGGCAAGTGTAGCGTTGCGAAGGAATGGGGCGTTCCCCGCCAAGGTTGGCCGAAGCGAAGCCCGCTTCGGCCAACCCCTCATCTCCAAGCCGGTTCCCCGAGCCGGCTTCAGGATGAGCCGAACCCGGTAGCCGTCCGGCCAGTCAAAACCCCATGCGACCTCACGTCGCCGAGGAGATTGTCATGCGCCGTTTACTGCTGCTGTGTGTCATCGCCCTGCTCGCCGGCTGCACCACCATGGCCGACCAGCTGCACGGCTCGCTGAAGCCGCCGCCGGGCCAGGGCTACGCGATCTTTTCGATGACGGTGCGCACCTTCACGCCGGACAGCGCCAGCGCCAACCTCAACTGGCGCGGTCTGGACAACAGCCGGCACGGTACGGTCTGGGCCAGCTTCAACACCGACACCGTGTTCGGCGAAGAAGGCATGAGCCCGGCGGAAGGGAAGCTGCAACTGGTGGCGCTGCCGCCGGGGCGCTACGAACTGCAGGACGCCTGGGGCCAGTGGAGCGACGACGACCTGTGGTGGTCTTCTTATCACCGCGTCACGCACTTTGCGCTGAACAAGCCGTTCGACATCCGCGAGGGCGAAACGGTCTACCTCGGCGAAGTGTGGTTCGACCTCAACTACCGGCCGGAAGTGGAACTGCGCGACGCGCAGCGCCGCGACTTCGGCCACATGCGCCGGGTGTGGAAGGTGAACGACTTGTCGTCAATCACCATCCGCCCGCTCACCGGCCGGGTGAACGGCGGCTACTGAAGTAGATCGGCAGGCAACCGCGGCCGCAAGACAGAAGAAGCGCCGCGTCGCCCTTCGACCGGGCCGCAATCGGCAGGGCCAGCCCCCTGCCCCATTCTCAAGCCGGCTCCGCCGAGCTGGTTTCGGAATGGCATTGAAACATCGGGCTTCGGCCAACCTTTGAAGGTTGGCCGAAGCCCATCGAAACACTTTAGAAAGAATAACCAGGAGTATCCGCATGCTGAGCTTTGAAGACCCGATCACCCCCGTGACCGCCGCCAACAACTCGATGGACGCCCACGGCACCGGCCGCGTCAACGCCAGCGACAAGCGCGTCATCAACGGCCAGACCGACGTCAACCAGCTCGTCCCGTTCAAGTACAAGTGGGCCTGGGAAAAATACCTGGCGCAGTGCGCCAACCACTGGATGCCGCAAGAAGTGAACATGCAGCGCGACATCGAACAGTGGAAAACCGGCCAGCTTTCCGAAGACGAAATGCGCCTCGTCAAGCGCAACCTCGGCTTCTTCGTCACCGCCGACAGCCTCGCCGCCAACAACATCGTGCTCGGCACCTACCGCCAGATCACCGCGCCGGAATGCCGCCAGTTCCTGCTGCGCCAGGCCTTCGACGAAGCCATCCACACCCATGCCTACCAGTACATCGTCGAATCGCTGGGCCTCGACGAAGGCGAAGTGTTCAACGCCTACCACGAGATCAAGTCCATCCGTGACAAGGACGAGTTCCTGATCCCGTTCATCGACACCCTGTGCAACCCGGAATTCAAGACCGGCACCACCGAAACCGACCAGCAACTGCTCAAGTCGCTGATCGTGTTCGCCTGCATCATGGAAGGCCTGTTCTTCTACGTCGGCTTCGTGCAAATCCTGGCGCTGGGCCGCCAGAACAAGATGACCGGCGCCGCCGAACAATACCAGTACATCCTGCGCGACGAATCCATGCACTGCAATTTCGGCATCGACCTGATCAACACCGTGAAGCAGGAAAACCCGCAGCTCTGGACCGAAGAATTCAAGGCCGAGATCACCGGCCTGTTCAAGCACGCGGTGGAACTGGAATACGCCTACGCCGAAGACACCATGCCGCGCGGCGTGCTGGGCCTCAACGCCGCCATGTTCAAGGAATACCTGCGCTTCATCGCCAACCGCCGCATGCAGCAGATCGGCCTGGAGCCGATGTTCCCAGGCGTGACCAACCCCTTCCCGTGGATGTCCGAGATGATCGACTTGAAGAAAGAGAAGAATTTCTTTGAGACGCGGGTTACCGAGTACCAGACCGGCGGAGCGTTGAGCTGGGATTGATAAGTGTCAGAAATCGGAAAGCTTGAAATTTTGTAGCCAAAATTTGCAATTTCCGATAGTCAAAGTATGAAATATTGCTTTACGCAAAGGAAAGGCCCTGTCATTACAGGGCCTTTTTCATGATGTGCTCGGAAGTAACCGCTTGCCGGAACATTCTCCGAACGAGTAACAGATATCCGGTGAGGAAGTGACCTTCTTGTGGGTATTTGGGTGTCAAACGTCATCAATGCCGCTGCGTACAGTAACATATGGGATACTTGATGCCTTACCAGAGGAGCAGCGATGGCTCTACCGACCGACACTTCGGGTCCGTTTGACGTTAGGACCGACGATCTGACCCAGATCGACGCTGGCCAAGCCGTCGATCTGTTCCGGCAACTTCTTGTCATAGAGGCTGCCAAGGTTGGCATTCCCATTACTAACGTCGACGTTCCTGCCGCAATTAACGTCGCAGACGGCGGAATCGACGCCGAGGTAGCCGGCCTGTCCGGAGTAGTGCTGCCGGCAGGCCTGATCTCCGAAGGTCTGACCCGCTATCAAATCAAGACTGGGAGCTTCTCTGCCTCGACGGCCTCTGATATTAGGTCGTTGCTTGTCCAGCCTAAGTTCGCAAAAGGCGACCATCAGCGTACAAAGGAAGAGCTCCAGCCGCGAGTGCTTAGCTGTTTCGAGAAGGGTGGGACCTTCGTCGTTGTGCTTTTCGGCTCGGATCTCGTTGGAACCGCCGACGATCACGGCGCGACCCAAATCAGCGAGTTCATGGCGTCCATTGATCCGTCGTTTGCGCAGGTAGAGGTGCGGATTATCCGTGCGAACCAGTTGTGCTCAGCGATCAAGGTGCTAGCTCCCGGTATCGCGATGCGTCTGAACCGCGTACAAGGCTACGACGACGCTGTCTTCCATGACCTGTCGTTCATGGCGGACTCCTGCGACCTCGAGATCGACGTTTACCAGAGCACCGCGGAGCTTGACAGAGCTACCGAGCAGATTACGCGATCGGCCAACAGCATCAATGGTTTCCAGCACGTGCGTGTGCTTGGCGACGCAGGTGCCGGCAAGACCCACCTCATGTATCGTGCGTTGAGCGCTTCGCAACTTAGTGGCTGCGTCCTGTACTGCCGGGACCCTGAGCAAGCCCTTGGGAGCGCGCCGATGATGGTTTTGCGACAGATGGCGTCGAAGACGACCATCATCCTAGTCGCTGATGAATGTGATTTAGAGACCGCGGAGGGTTTGACGGCACTGTTCAAGAAGCTGGCGACCAAGATGCTGCTTGTAACAGCCAACAATGTGGCAGAGCCTGGCAGTGCGCATGCGAACACGCAAGTAATCGACGTGCCGCGTCTCGAACAACCAGTAGTAGCAGACATCTTCAAGGGCTACGGCATCCCCCCGAACGACGCAAACTGGTTGGCAACCTTATGCGAGGGATCGCCCCGGGCGGCGCATCGGCTGGGCCAATACATCCAGAATAACCCTGATCAGCAGCCCGCTCAGCAACTGGCTCACCTAGACGGGCTCTGGGACCGTATCGTATGCGCGCCCCACAAAATCGATTCCGCCGAGGGGCAAGATAGGCTGGCAGTGATACGGACGCTGTCGCTATTCCGGCAAGTTGCGTGGGAAACAGAGGATGGGCCGGCAGTTCAAGCTGCGGTGCTGGCTGTACTGAAGCAGCTCGACCAAAATTTTTCTCAGCTGAGGCTATCTCGCTCGGTCGACGCGCTGCGAAATCGCCGTGTGCTACAGGGACCACGAACGCTATTGATCTCGCCGAAGCTGCTCCATGTGGCCATGTGGAAAAGTTGGTTCGATAAGTACTCGAACGCAGTGAATGTGCAACAGCTGCGCGAGGGTCTCGGGGCCCGTATGCAGGAGCATTTCGACGAGATGCTCATGTTCGTCAGGGAGTCAAAGGCGGCGATAGTCTGGGCCGAGCGTCTGATGGGTGAAGGTGGGGTGTTTGCGTCGTTGGCGGGCTACCAAACCGCTGGTGGCGCTAGCCTTTTTTTCGCGATAGCGCAGGCTAGACCCAAGGCAGCCCTGCGCCGTTTTGCTGCTGCCTTGGGTGCTGAAACTGTTGAGGTCCGGCACGAGTTCAAAGGCGATGCGCGTCGTACCGCAGTCCAGCGGCTCGAACAGCTCGCTATCCCCGCTGAGACGTTCTTCGAAGCTGCGGAATGCTTGCTACTTCTGGCCGAGGCAGAGAACGAGAGCTGGTCCAACAACTCGACAGGCGTCTTTATCGAACTGTTCGGTCTTGGATATGGGCCTGTTGCCGCGTCTGAACTTTCGCCCGTCGACAAGATTGACTATCTGTACAAGTTACTGCGTAGCGAAGTGCCGTTCCGAAGAGAAATTGCCGTTAAGGCCCTGGGTAAGAGCCTTGACCCCTTCATGAGCCGGACTAGCATCGACGAGGTGATCGGCCTACGACGTCTGCCTGACCGCTGGATGCCGAAGACCTACGGGGAGCTGTACGACGCGTATGCCGCCCATGTGAGGTTGCTGGAAGAAGCTGTTGACTACCTGCCTGCGACGGAAGCCACGGAGGCAGCCACGGCGATTTTGAGCCACATTAGAAGCCTCATCCTGATTGTCCCACTGGCCAACACGGTCCTAGCCTTCCTGCGCCGTGCCGCCACAATGCCAGACCTGCGCGAGCAGTGCATCGAGACCATCGTGGCTACCCTTCACTACGAGGGTAAGGAGCTGCCTGAAACAGTTAAGTCTGAGCTCCATATCATCTGTGCTGAACTGACGGAGTCCTCCTTCTCTAATAAGTTGCGCCGCCATGCGGGCATGAAGCTGATTGAGGACAACTTCGACGCTGAGGGGCAGTATTCCGATGCGGCGGGACCGGAGCTAATTCAGCTTGTCGCCGACGCTGTGGCAGCCCCGGCGTTGCTGGTACCCGAGCTGGCATGGCTTGTCACGGACGAGGCCAAGAACGGATTCCAGTTTGGCCAGCTTCTCGGTCAAACCGATGACTTTAAATTGTGGCCCCCCATCATTTCGACATGGATCAATGCTGGCGAGCATCGGTCCGACTTCTTCATTGGAGGCTATCTCGCTGCATTGCACGCCAAGAAGATCGATTTGTGGGAGCAAATCGTCGAGAACTTGTTGGCAAATGCTGAGATTCGTAGTTCCGTGCCTAGCCTCATCTGGCGTTCGGGGATGAGTTATCGCATCGCTAAGGCGCTACTGAGCATGGCTAGGCAGGGGGACATCGATCCGAAGGCTTTCCGGCTGTTCGTCTATGGCGGTGTAGTCAACCAGTTGCCACTGAATGTGCTCGAAGGCATCGTCGATCTGCTGCTGGAGGGCGACGATCCGAGCGCGCCCGATGCGGCGATGGACATTCTTGATTCTCGGCTGCGAGGCCATCCTGACGAATTAAGCACCTTGTCGATCCGTATCGAGCGGGTATTGAATTCGGCAGTATTCGTCGAGGGGGCGGCAAGCAAGCATTCGAACAACATGCTGCAGTTTCGCTGGAATGAGCTCGCAAACCGCCTGCTCGACTTCGATCCCGACGCTGGAGCAAAGCTTGCAGTGCGGTGCATTGCCAACTTCGCTAACGTAAACAGCATCACCTCTGGCTTCCACCCTGAACCGTTGAAGTTCCTCTCCAAAGCGGCAGAGGCAAAGTCCGCTATCATCTGGCCAGCCATTGCGCGGCGGTTAGAGATGCAACGAAAAGAGCTCGGGACCTGGCATCTCCTGAACTGGCTCCGGGGTGGTCGATCAATACGTGGGGCCGACGACGCAGGCATTGATGCCTTCCCTCCATCGATGGTCTTTGAATGGGTGGATGTCGATGCCGAAGACCGCGCATGGGTTCTTGCCGAGCACTGCCCGCCGAACATTGCTAGGCCGGATGAACCGGCTACCTTTGCGCGGCTAATGCTTGAACGTTACGGTGCCATAGAGAAGGTTCGGCGCAGCTTGCACGCCAACAACTTCTCCGAGAGCTGGGGCGGGCCAGCTAGCGAGCATTATCGTCGAAAGCTCGCGGCTTTGGACGCCAATTTGGAGGTCGAAACTAACGATAATGTCCGCATATGGCTAAAGGAACATCGCGAGCAGCTTGAACGCAGCATCGAACGAGAGGTTGAACAGGAGCTCCGCGAAAGCGAGCTTTGAGGTCTGCGCGTTGTGCTCTACACGCGAAGCTCGTGCGAGAAGGCACGCGGGCGTCGTTCTACGAGATCAGGGCTCTGTCAGTCCTCCCGACTACGACTTACCGTCGTGCGGGGTGGCATGCTGCCGCAAAAAGGAGGAAGCCTGATCCGTGACTGCCATATGACCGGTCTCGAAGAAAGCTGGCGTTCGGCTGCAAAATAGCCCCAAGGGTTCTTCTGTGATGGAGACTTGCTATTCGCTCGGTGCTAATCGTACGACTGCCTTTGGCGGATGATCTGCCACGGCTCCCGCCAGGGGGCAGCAGGTCGGCCATTGTGGACGTTCGTGGATCAGGCAGAAAGCATCCGATTTTGGCCGCAACCGGGCATTGACGATTTGTCCCGAAAGCAGACAGCCAAGCAAACTTCCTTGCTGGGCGATAGACTCTATATGCACAATTCGTGCATGTACATCAATTCATATACGAACCCCGCAGGTCCGTTTAATAACAGTTCATAGTCAATCAGCATGAATTTAAATGAGTTCCAATTAAAAAATGATGGGATTTGGGATTATCTTAAGCTAGAAGATAATAGCGTAAGCGATGACAATGGCGTTTCTGTCTATTTCAGGAATATTGAAAGTAAGCTTATTGAGCACCTTCAGAAAGGTAACGCTGTTTTTGGAGCTGTTGCTTGGCTAACTAGCAAAAACATACTTGAAGCACTTTCACACCTCGAATATGTTCAAATCGTAGTTCAGAAAGAAGACTTTCTGAGACCAGATGGAGATAACAAGTCTGCCAAAGAGTGGAAAGACTGGCTCCGTAAATGCTATTCAAAACTCAAGTGCTCCATTCAAAGAGGAGAGTTTGATTCCTGGATACTCGGAGCTACCTCTTTAGACAAGGACCATTCGTTAGAGCCAGTCAGATGCGTTGGATGCAGTAACACAAATAAAAAAGCAGCGTTTCCTAGGATGCATAATAAGTTCTTGGTTTTTGCAAACGTAGAATTAGTTTCCGATTGCGGCTACCCAGTCCATATAATGGAGCCATATGCCGTTTGGACTGGCTCATTTAACCTATCAAAAAATGCAACCAACTCCTTGGAAAACTCACTTTATATAACCAATAAAACAATTGTTGACGCCTACTTTAAAGAGTACACACAAATAGCAGCCATATCTGAAAAACTTGATTGGACATCAGAATGGATTAATCCAGAATGGAATATAGGAGCCTAGAGTGCTACAAGACCTTGCAGCGGACAAGCTGCTGAAGGCGGCATTCCTGAACGCCCCGATCTCGAAGCAGCCAACTTCCGTTTTGGGTCGATGGCAGCTCCACTCTGAAATAAAGCGGCATCAGGCGGCAACCGGCCAAATGCAGACCTTTACCCCAGCTTGCCAGAAGTAGTCACAGAGCCCAACATGCGTCCGGTATAGTTGCCTTCTTGCACTGACACTGATATACCAAGAGAATGAATGCCATGGGTTTCATGACTACTCTGCCTGTGTCATCACTATCCGTTGTTACGCAGGCCCAAGCGTAAACTATTAGTCTTAGGAAGGTAGGCAATGGAGCACTTTAGAATTCAGTTTTTCTCTACTAACCAATTAGGAGGGATTCTTGATATTGGTTATGCCGCAGAGCAAAGCGAGGTGGTTCATGACTTCCTTTGGGTATTCGATGCGCAGCATGAAGCAACAAGCCAAACAATTAATATTGATTACAAGCATCGAAATACTGAAGAGTTCAAAAATAAACTGGGAAGATTTATATCAAAATACAAGAGTGCGCTACCCCAGATTCAGCAGCTAGGCTCACAATTCAATAAATTAAACCCCGACGAATGGTTTTTTATTCTCCCGCCGGTAGAGTTAACGACCGCGCAAAAATACGAAGCTGAAAACGAATTAAATTGCCTGAATGGGTTTCGGAATGAATTCAGCGAGGATGAAGTAAGGTTGCTATTTGGCAATCTGATGGAAAATTATGAGCTAGTGACCTTTGATTTAGATAAAGGCAAGAAGATAAAGATTGGAGAGAATTTAAAAGTTAATAGAGTATGCAGGTTTTGTCATGAAAAAATTCCCAATGTAAGCTTTAGCAAAGAGGCTCATGCAATCTCCGAGGCTCTTGGGAATAAAATTCTTATCCTGAACGATGAGTGCGATGGATGCAATGAGTTTTTTGATGAGAACATTGAAAGGGATTTCATTTATTATCACGACATGGCAAGGACAATTTATGGGGTAAAAAACAAAGAAAACAACATCCCAAAGCTGAATGGAAAAGATTTTAAACTGTTTAATGGTGGCGAGGGCAATCTATCCATAGCCATCATTCAAAGTAATCCAGGCAATGATAGCACCGAGGTTCCGGAGAGTGTATCTTTTAAAATTGGAAATAAGTTAAAGATACAAAATCTTTACAAGGCTCTGTGTAAGTTTGCGTTAAGTGTGATTGATTCTAAGCACTTGAGTTATTTTGAAGACACCATTCTATGGATAAGGAACCAGAAAGAAGCGAACGCTTTACCCAAAGTGGCGGTATTGAATAGCCATGCATTTTTTACGCGACGACCTGAGATTATTTTGTACTTAAGAAACAATGAAAGTACGACACTGCCGTATCTGGTTGGAGAATTTAGATTTACATGCTACCTGTATATTTTTATTGTTCCGTTTTCCAGTAAAGACACAAATTGTTTCATTGACGACCAAGAGTATCGTGAATTTTTGACTTGCTTTAAGCATATTGGTACCAAAGATGGCTTTAGCTTTATTGATTTTTCTCAGAATATTGAAAGAGAAGTAAGCTTCAAGATTAATTTTGAAAAAAATTAACAATGCCACGACCACTACCCCCAATAAAGTGTCGCTTGTGCTTCTTGGCCCCAGTTATGGCTAGCGTTAAAGGTCTGCTTTTTCAACACGCCAACAGCCGCGTTGGGCGAAAAGCAGGCGCAACCACGGGTCGAATCCGCAGTTAGAAACGAACATCTCAAGATACGTGACCGACATCAACCTAGACGGTCCCCTCAGGTGCGTATGCGGTTACGATACCCAAATTCTACAAGCATGCTGTGATGACTTTGAATTGGCCCGGCGACCCCAGCAGCTCTATCTCATGGGTCTGGCAGAAAATACGCGACCAGGTTGATTTCTTCTACATTTTTGACGTAGGCACGCAAGGCTGTAGATTCCGGTGAATCTTCGCTGGCCATTTCTAACCCCTAGTCCTGATAGTGGTCATCCTTGATTCAGAGCGCTCGTCTGAAGTTCGGCCAAAGCTACAGCTCATGCTATTGTGCTAGCATGACTGCTATCAGCTAACTAGCAGAATCTCTTATGAGCGATCAATACACCTACGCGAGATTTTGGCGCTGCGCGCTGCAGGTCAATCCTGTCGGTTACAACGGCACTTATAGAGGTGCCAATCATGGGTTGGACGAAGACGGATACAACCAAGCCTTGCTCCAAAAGTGTCTTGAGCTAGGCATCGCGGTTGTGGGCTTGGCCGATCACGGCAGCGTGGCCAGTGTCGACGCCTTGCGTCAGGTGTTGCAGCCGTACGGGATTGTGGTGTTTCCCGGCTTCGAGATCGCCTCAAACGACAAAACGCATTACGTCTGCCTCTTCCCCGAGGACACCACGGTACAGCAGCTTGATCGCTACCTTGGCAACCTCAAGCTGCATGATCCAGCAGATGGCATCCGGCCTTCCCGTCTGAGTTCGGAGGAGCTAATCGCAGAGGTCGATCTACTCGGCGGGTTTATCTATGCGGCTCATTGCACACAGGAGAGCGGGCTGCTGAAAAACCGCCTGAACCACGTATGGAAGCACCCCAAGCTGCGGGCAGCCCAAATTCCGGGGTCGATAGACGACCTGACGAGCATCGAGGGTGATTTCTATCGGAAGGTGTTCTTGAACAAGGACGATGGCTACCGGCGTGAGCGCCCTGTGGCAGCGATCAATGCCAAGGATGTTGCCAAGCCTGATGACTTGGATCAGCCGAGCGCAACGTGCTTCATCAAGATGACACGGCCCACTTTCGCTGCGTTCAAGGTCGCCTTCCTCGATCCGGGGTCGCGTGTCCGGCTCAACTCCCAGCAAGCCCAAAGCCCGATTGGTAAGGTGGTGCGCATGACGGTGGCCGGTGGCTACCTCGATGGCGTCCGGGTAGATTTTTCCGACCATCTCAACACGGTGATCGGTGGCCGTGGAACGGGTAAGTCAACTTTGCTCGAATGCCTGCGTTTCGCCTTGGACTTCCCACCCAAAGGCAAGCAGGCCCATAAGCTCCACCAAGAGATCATCAGGGAAAACCTTGGCCGGTCAGCCGGTCGGGTAGAGCTGACGGTGGTGTCCTCTGCCCAGAACGGCAAGCAGTACATCATCTCCCGCCGTTATGGTGAGCCGCCGATGGTGCACGACATGGACGGTAATATCTCCACCCTGCTCCCCCGCGACCTGCTGCCAGGCATCGACATTTATGGCCAGAACGAGATTTATGAGCTGGCCCAAGATGAAGCCAGCCGGGTGCAGTTGCTGGATCGATTTCTACCTCAAGATGGGGAGTACGAGGCGAAGAGCGCTGACGTGCATAGGCGCTTGAAGGACAACCAGCAGAAGCTCACGAAGTCACTGACCGATCTTGACGAGCTGAATGCGCAGGTTGAGCGCCTGCCCAAGCTGGAAGAGCAGCTTCGCGGGTTTGATGAGCTGGGGATCAAGGAAAAGCTGGCCAAGACCTCATTGCTTGCATGCGAGCGAGAGATTGCCAAGACCGCTACCGATGGCGTGCAGAGCTTTCGAGATGCGCTTTCGGAGTTGCGTGACAGCTTGCCCGATCTTGCCTTCATCAACGATGAGGCCCTTGAGGGATTACCTGACGCTGCCCAGTTGCTCGCTATGCGCACGATGCTGAATGGACTCAAGCAGGGATTCACCGATCATCTGACCGCCATGCAGGCCTTGCTTGATGAAAAGGCAGGACAGTTCTTTACTCAGCATGGTGCATGGCAGCAGGCCATTCAGGGACACGATGCCGAGTTGGAAAAGACGCTTCGGACGTTGCCCGCCACTGCTGGAAAGAGTGGGCAGGAGGTCGGCGTTGCATATCAGAAGTTGATGGGGGAGATCGAGCGCATCAAGCCCATGAAGTCGCGGGCAACTACGCATGAGTCTCAGCGCGACACCTTGCGTCAGGAGCGGCGAAACCTGTTGGCCGAGTTATCCGATTTGCGTGGGCAGCGTATACAAGCGTTGCAGAAGGCCGCGAAGAGGCTGAACAAGCGACTTGAGGGCAAGCTCAAGGTGGAAATCGTGCCGGAGGCTGACCGTACTCCATTGATGACGTTCCTGCTTGGGTGCAAGTTGGATGGCGTGGGTGAAAAGCGGCTTGCGTTCATCGCGGAAGCCGAAACGATCAGTCCGTTGTCGCTTGCCCAGTCGATACAGAAAGGATCAGCCGACGTGCAACTGGATTGGGGAGTCACGCAGATGGTGGCCGATGCCCTCACCAAGCTCCAGTCGCATCAGCTCATGGAGTTGGAGGCCTTGGAGCTAGAGCATCGCGTGGACATTTTCTTGAATGTCGCGCATGGCCAAGCCGATCCTGTTTTCCGTCCGCTCAATAAGCTCTCTACGGGTCAGCAGTGCACTGCAATCCTGCATATGCTGCTGTTGGAGAACGTTGATCCTCTTCTGATGGATCAGCCGGAGGACAATCTAGATAACGCCTTCATTGCGGATCGGATCGTCGCCGAGCTGAGGGAGGCGAAGACCAGTCGTCAGTTCTTGTTCGCTACACACAACGCAAACATCCCCGTGTTTGGAGACGCCGAGTGGATTGGCGTGTTCACGGCCGCTGAGAATCAAGGGTGTCTCGGACTGGAAGCACAAGGCTCCATTGACGTGCCTGTGATTCGAGATCAGGTGGCAAGCATTCTGGAAGGCGGGCGAGATGCCTTCATTCAGCGCAAGGAGAAGTACGAGTTTTGATGCCCTGAATCGCTTCTCATTTACTAGATACGTTAATGGCTGCTTTCCCGATGTGAAAGCAGCCATTGCTCATTGTAGGCTTAAGCGACTGCTTAGGTCGAAGAGTGCTCAGCAAAAAAACTGGCGGTTATTCAGAGCCGGGTGAATGGCTCCAGCCTCTCTAGACACTCTTGAGCCGTTGGAAATATTGCTTATCAAACTCTACCGGCGATAGCCCATTGGCAGAACCATGTCGGCGCTTCGGGTTGTAGAACAGGCGTGTCCGAATTTTTGTGCAACCCTGGTTTGGGTGGTTTCTTTGGGCTCCGTGGTTGTCACTCTTCGCGGTCATGTTGGATCAAATTTTGTCGTTATTTTGTTGCTAGGTACTGGCAAAGCACCCGAGTAGCTATTTTCGCGATGATCCTTTCCGTTAGTCAGTGAGATAGCTCTCGTTCATTTCGGGGTGAACTTCAAATCTTTTTGTTTCAAAATAGATCAGGCCTCCCTCCCTCGGAAGAGAATCTAGCCTCTCGAGCGCTCGGTTAATCCGGAAACATTGCTCGGCGT
The DNA here is from genome assembly GCF_000283535.1 of Pseudogulbenkiania sp. NH8B. GTDB lineage: Bacteria > Pseudomonadota > Gammaproteobacteria > Burkholderiales > Chromobacteriaceae > Pseudogulbenkiania > Pseudogulbenkiania ferrooxidans. Next base: position 2,005,525 of record NC_016002.1, on the reverse strand, counting down.
TAACGTAGAAGCGATGCTCGTCCAACCAATTTCTAGAGTCATGAAAATTATCGAGTGTTGCCTCTTCCAGCCCGGTAACATGTTGCTCAATCCGAGTACGACAGACCAATCGTCTAAGCCGAGGAATGATGTCGACCGTGCGATCATCCGACACGACAATAGCAAGCCTTTGACGGCTGCCCGCCGCCACGTAGCGCACGCCAGAGTTATATCGTGATCCCCGTGAAGGTGTGCACTGATCGGTCGCTTCACCGTCGAGAATGATCCCTATAGCGTGGCACAAGCCAGAGGGATCGAGCAATATGGTGCCGTCGATTCCACTGGCACTCCGGAGCAACGATTCAGAAAGAAGGGTTGGCACGATACTGGTGCCTTGCTTACTGAGCCTGCGTGCTTCGCTTGCTGCATCTCCCGCAACGACGATCATACTGCCGTGTTCTTGGCGAACCTGGGCCAGCAGCAGATTCCACAGGTGCAATCCATTTTCTTGTGACGACTGTGGAAACAACCGAGCATAGTTAGCAAGGAAGGCGGCCTTGTTGAAGGGTTCCTGCGGAAGTTTTGGCACCGCATAGTGACTGCGAAGCAGCCCTTGATTGCCCCAGCGCAACTCCCAGTGATAGTGATCGATGAAATCAACTGTGAACGCATCCTGTGCGCTGGAGTCGTACGAATCCTTCAAGTGCCCCAGTCCGTAGATATACCGACTGTCTGCGATGATTCCAACACCTGTCGTCGCCATCTGTAGCACTTTCCGAACCCATCTCGGCTCACGAAAAGTCACTGGCTCAGCAAACTTAGCCATGAACTCGACAGCGTCGTTCTCGGGGTTCGCAAGTATGAGGTGGCCCACACCTTTTGTCCCCTCATACATGAGAGAGGAGACAAGGTTCAGTGCATCGAAAAGATCGGTATGGATGTATCGTTGCTCGACCGATAGCCCTGGCGTATGCATAAAGTTTTTCGCCGCGATACGCACGACCTCCTCCGCGCTTCTCATGCCGTGGTGAGTAAAGCGCCCCGGGTCTGGATTATGTAACTCCTCAGTAGCTTCATGAAGAACTGCAGCCATTGCCGCGTGGATTAGGCTGCGATACCCCCATCCAGAGTGCCCCTTCTTGATTGGCTTAGAGGGCAACGGAGGAAACTGCAAGAGGGTAGCATTGGGAATCTGCACGATCGGGGTGACATAATAATCACCTATACGCCGGACCTCACCGTAGAACGATGTTACGTCGTGTGCGGCGTCGAAGGCCTTGAGTGACTTGCCAACTGAGGTACGCACTGAGTCGCGGCGCATCCATTCCGGCTTGTCGCGCATACTGGGTTCGTCGCCGTAAATTATGCTCTGCAAGTGGTGGTCGCGATAAGTCGATTCTATCGAATCGAGCAAGCCATCGAATAATGACAGGAGCCACTTCCCACCTTCCGGCTCTACACACACTGGATTCGGGTTCTTGCTATCCGGGCTACGCGCCCCGACAAGTAACACCTCGGCCTCTGCCGGCGCCCCCAACTCCTTAAGGACATCTCGAGCCAGCAATCGAATATGTATTCTGTAGCTCTCTTGGTATCCCCACATGAAAAGATTAATGACGCGGCCGACCATTCTGACTCCATTTGTAGTGCCGACCGCATTGTCCTTACGGCGGATGATTGATTTTGGGGCACATCACCAAGCATTCCAAAAATTGATGGTTCGTTGATAAATGCTTAATCGCCCCGCCTTTACGTAAGCGCCAGCCGAAGCTGGCCAGTTATCACAACAACAGCTTAAACTCATTTATCTGGCACAGAATAACCAGAGTGCCGATATCCCATGCCATAGTAGAATCGGCTATATGGCTAAAGCTTGCACAGTGCTACGCATCTCGACGAGCGACGGGGCATTGCCTCCTCCCAGTGCATTCTCCCTGTATACATTGCTTAAAAGCTCATCCATTTCGATGGACATGTTCACCAGCCCTTGAAGCTTTTCATTTGTATCAAAGATTGCCCGACTACCATCCGGAACTCTTAGTGTCTTCGCATATTCGTGGTTACATGCTAGTACATCAAGGAAGCGCTGGGTCTCCGCCAGAACGGCTAGATCAAAATTTTGCCCCATTCGCAGGTTGTTCAGGTTTGCGTGGTACATGGTTGCGGCGATATCGAAGCTCGGTAATTGGATATCCAGATCTGCATCGGCCTTCACGCTTTTGCAAAGACGAATCGCCTTACGAAGGCCGCCGCCAACAGCATCACACCGCTCTTTGATCAGGGCGATATGAAGGAACGGAAAGTTCTCGATCGTCTGTCCGGTGTACTTGTTGTAAATTTTGATACCACGATCAACCTCGCTTCTGCTGGACTGATATTCGACGCTATCGAGCCAGTGCGAGGGAACAACATCGACGGAACGCTGCAGCGACCCACCGGAGATTTTGACTGCCTTTGCGCCAGTCTTGTCCACGTTAGCTGCAGGAAAGGCGTCGTCGAGATCCGCCTCGACCTGGACGCGAAGCTGACTAAGCACTCCGCCGGATGTCTTGGTGGTTGGAAAATAATCTCCGCGCTGTGCCATGGCCCCGGACGTCATGTAGGTCAGGAAGCTTGTTTCGATGACCAGCAAATCGACATCGCTCACGCGCCGGATATGGACGTCCAGCGGGACGGAGCCTTGTAGTCTGAATTCGGCATCAATACCCGCTTGAGCGAGCCGGTCATGCAGCTGGTTGATAACTCGCTCCGCAGTCTGCACGCTGACACGAGTGTAGGAGTCGCTGACGGGCTGCATCGCACCGATGGCATAGCGTGTGTGAGGCTGGTACGCACTTCCTCGCTTCTCCCACGGTTCTACACTTGGATGAAGCGCCTTCGCCATGAGTTCAGCCAGTACAGCGGAATCCATTGCCATGCGATCGGTTCCATCACGACGCGCGCGCAATTGGCCTAGGCGTTTGTTGATATCTGCTGCCATCACTGCCTCTTCGTCCAGTTCATCTTGCCAAAGGTCGAACGACCACCGCCATTGAAGTATTCGGCGGTGGCCGATGTAAGATTGCTTGCGATGGTGACGACTGCGCAGCCAATATGCGACGCAAGCTCAGGCTCCCCCATCTTGGGATCATTCCGATACTGATAAAGCAAGATAAAACCATCGATGCTATCGGTGGCGAGCGCAGCGGCCATGCTGCTTGAGCCTGACTGCGTCGTTTTGAGTCGTATCCGCAGCTTGTCCCAGCTCTGGGCGATGGTGACTTCGCCATTCCATTGGTGAGCGACAGTCCCGTCGGGGTGAAGCGACTGGCCCTGACAATCCCAGGTGCCAGCTAGATTGGGTACTTTCAGCAGGCGGTCGATCAGAGGCCACTTCCAGGCATACCTATTCAGGACCCAGTACAGGACGCCGAACACCATACCAGCACCAAGCAACGACAGGAGCGCAGGGGGCACATTGACGTTCATTCCAAAGGTTTTGGCCAGATCAACTGCAGCTAACAAGGTAAAGACCAGTCCTGCAGATATCGTGCTTGAGGCGATGCTCAAGTAACGTCCGATCTTGGCACGTTCAGTTCCACCCATGACTGCATACTCATGATCCTGCTGTGCGACCATCTGCCCTTCCTTTCACTTGTCCATCGCGGCCTGTCCCTGGTACAGCCCACCGATTTTTGGCAATTAGTACATATAGATGCGGTCGGTGACGCTGGAATCAAGCCTGCATAGGTGACGCCCCCCGATATTAAGTAGACAGGGAGTTCTCTGGACGATCAGGCGCGCAATGAGTCACTACGCTCGGTGAAGTATCTGGGGCGAACGCTCTGGAAAAAGTGGAGTGGTTATACGGTAATCCAGACGCCCTCTTCACCCAGGGAGCACTTTTGAAATATGCGGGTTAATTCATCTCGCAAAGAGGTCGCGTACCCGCTCAAATGGGAGACCCGTCTCCGCAGCACGGCGCACTTTGCGCTCCAGCACATGATTGAGCGGCAGCTCGCGATCAAGCGTTTCGTACAAGTCGAGACCGTCCATACAGATAACACGCTTGCCCTTGCCAAAGGCGGCAAGTCCCTCCGGCGTGAAGCCACTGTTGCTGACAAACAGACCGCGAGTCCATGCAGCCTTCTGCTCAATCTTTCCATGAAAAGCATGAAGATCCGCCGCTCCGGTCGGTGCTGACTGCCACTTCGCCTCTACCAGGTAGGTCTCACCCTGCAAAACAAAGCTCCCGTCGATCTGCTCGCCACGAAGGCGAAAGGGCTCGCGAGCTGCGAGCCCGAATAGATCGAACATATCGCGCAACCACGTTTCGAACGCATAGCCCCGTGGCTGAGGCTCCAAGGCGGCGAGATTAATGAGCCGCTGCTTCAAGGCAACGAGCTTCGGGCGATCGAACGCAGGTTTGGGTGGCTCGCCCTGTGCTGCCATTTGATCAGGCTTACCCTGTATACGGTTAAGTAGTGAGAGGAAGCGCCCTTCAGCATTGGGGACCCACTCTTCACGTCCGGCCCCCTGCCTTGTTGCCTCGCGGTATTCCCACAAGGCCTTAAGTGCCTTAATCGACGCTGCCAGCTCGACCTTGTTCAAGTAACACCGCAACCGCTTGGCCTTCGATGTACCCTGTTCCCGATACGCGGGATCATTGATATCAACGTTAAGCTCCTCGGCGAAGAAGACGGCCATCGTGCGGTCGGAAAAATCAAGCACATAACCGCTACCCATCTCAAAGAGGTCGTCAACAAGCTTCATATCAAGTGATCGGATGTTGGGCATTGTCTTTTCCATGAATCAGTTCGTGCCGGTCGCCAGCAGTCGGTCAGCATTTGCCATTGTCTGGATGCGAGCTCGATTGGTTTCCGAGCGAGCAACCAGCCCTCCCCCTGCCCGAAGTTCCAGAAGCCGCATTAGACGCACCTACAGCGTCTTGAGCATTTCTGGGTCAAGAAGATCTTTGAGCTTCACGCCAAGCGCATCAGCCAATAGCCCCATATTATCTATTGAGACATTTCGCTCCCCGCGCTCAACTTCTGACACATACGTTCGGCTCAGGCCGGCCTGCAGTGCCAATGCCTCCTGTGACACTTCTTTCAAGCGTCGTACCTGCCGCAGGTTTTTAGCAAAGACCATCCGTGCAGCATGTGGTTTGGATACTTTTTCCATACGGAGAGCATCCTGCTGCACACGAATTTGCTCGACGGCCTATAGTTGCAAAATAGACAACTATAAGTGAATATTTGCTATCAATACCGAATGAAAAGACTCTTATGGACAGCAGTAGCGCTACAAGGGGTGTTAGCGGCCGTGTGGATGTCAATGGCACATCGGTCACGGTACGGAGTCATACCTGGGAGGTCGCCGACCGGCAGACGTGGAGCAATACAAAGGTAGAGCAGCTATCAGGAGGCGGCGGTTATGTTGGCCCGTACGGGGGCTATGTCAATGTCCCTCAGCTAGTCACACATGTCACGGAGAAGCAAGAAATCTGGCTGCGCGATGAGCATGGCAAAGAAATCCCACTGCGGTTACACAACGGAGGCATAGCGGTCCGGGTAGGACATCGCGTAACAGTCGCCGGCATCGAAGTGCATGGGCAATCTTGGCTGGTCGAGGTGCGGAACACTGATACAGGTCATCGCAAAAGAATGATGGCAAGTTGGGGGCAGCTACTTCACCAAGCTGCAGTACTGCCCCGCCCCCGTTTGCTTGATTTTTCAAGCAGCGCGAAGGTAGTCCACATTCTTGCATTCGGCCTGGTAAGTTGGATATTGGCATTACTCATTTTCATGGGGGCCTACCGATTCGGAATAGTCGCCCCAAGCAAGGCTGAACTGCTACAGAATCAGATTCGCGTCCTGGAGCATCAATCAATAGATGCCTCAAGCCAACGCGTTCGTCGTGATTTGGAGCGCCAGGCCCAAGAGCTGTATCCCACTTTGTCAGCGGAGCGAGCAGCCGACCGACGCAAGGCCCTGCTCTGGGTGAATGGCCTTGGTATATCATTTCTACTCAGCGGTATGCTGTGGCAACATCGTCAAGCGGGACAGTACCGGCGGAACCTCAGTAAAGCCGAAGAACGGCTAGAACGTCTCTTGGTTCCCTCCTCTCGGAAGAGCGCAGGCCCTGAAATAGCGTAGGGGCAAGCTGAACCAACATATGCAAGGTGAACATTCATGGGGAGTGAAAATTACAATGCCCTTGCGCAGCCACCACGTGAACCTAACCAGTACTGGAGCGTAGAGCTGATCCCAGAGCTCTGGCCTCTGTACCAAGAGTTTCTTCAAAAGCTGCACACTTCAGGCTGCTTTTGGCACCTGCGCGGCATCTCGCATGAACGCGGAGACATGATTGACGTACAAGGGTTCGGTGACAAAACCTACCACCATCTGGCGGAATGGTTTAGTGATCAAGCGGAGACGTTGATGAAAGAAATTCACGCACGGAAGTAGCTCGTCTGTTCAGTGCATTAAAAAGGCAAGGTCGATTTGGTTCGCCTTGCCTTTTTCAATTTTGACTTTCGTTATTTTAAAATAGCAAAAATAAATTGAACAAAAGTTACTGTTTGTAATTTTAAATTTTTGTGCATAGACTTCAGACAATCACATCACCACCCTGCAGAGCGCTCCAGATTGCATGACTCTGCATCAAGCAACAAAACGGAGGGGAGCATGCCGAGGCTCATTAATGCTAAGCAGTTGGCAGACCGACTGGGTATTAGCCTGCGCTTGCTTGAGAATCTCATTGCACGACATGCAGCCCCCAAACACATCTGGCTCGGTAGAGTACGACGCTGGGATCCTGAGCGGGTAGAAGAATGGCTGGAGCGCGAATTTGAGCGCGATACAGATGAAATGAACACCTGAACTCACAAACCCAAAGCAGAGAAGGAGATGAACATGCCATAGCCGCCTGAAGTTATTACTACTGGCGGAAGAGCGAAGCCCCCACGGTTCTACGAAAACCAGGGGGCTTCATGAGTTGACTCGATTGTGATCTCGTCAATCTCATCTTGGCTTTTCCGATGCGGACAGTCAAGGGCATTTTGCTCGGGGCTGTCCCAACACACCCTGGCATCCCTGTTTAGCCCTTGCTGAACCGGTGCCCAAAAGGAAAAGCCATGAAGCTCTCCTCGCCCTTCGTGCCTAGGTTGTCCCTGCCTGGCTCTCAGCCCCGCTATCCCATCAAAGCAACTATCCGTAAAAGCTTTCCTTGGCCCCTCCTCCCAATGCAGCCGATGGCTGCCACCTGGGAAGAGCTTGAAGCTTATCCGCTGGATATTCTCGTCATTGACTATGTTACTGGCAAACCTACTCAGATATTCATCACATCATTGTTTAATCGTGCAGCATGCTTGGAGTATCTCAGCTTGGTTGTCATGCCAGATTCTCAGAATCCAGCAGGCTGGCACAAGGGGAGGTGGTAATTATGCTACCCCTCTCCGTACGCAAGATTCACAACCACAACAGTCACAAAGTGATTGGGTTCTCTTACAGCCACAAGATGAATGAACTTATTTCATGGGAAAGCACGCTTGAACGCGACTGGCTTCTACATTTAGAAGGAAATTCATCAGTCAAAACCATCCAAAGCCAGCCGCAGCGATTTGATTATTGCTTTAATGGAAAATGGCACCGATACACTCCAGATTTCGAAGTGCATTGGAAGGATGTATTAAATAGATTGCCAACCATTTACGAAGTCAAGCCAGAGGAGATATCCGCAGATATTGCATTTAATGAAGAGGCAAATGCAATAGGAGTGCAACTGGCGCAGCTAGGCTATGAATTTGTTGTTGTTGACAGCAAGATTATTCGAGAAGGAAATTATTTAAAGAATTTAAATTATTTGAAGCACTACGCAGATGTTTTTGTTACTCATCGTGACCGCCAGCTCATTGCCGATTATCTACTACAAGCAGGGCCATGTACCCTGACTTGGCTCACGATTCGATTGAACAGTAAATATCTTAGCCTTTGCGGACTCTATCGCCTTCTTTGGGAGGGCTGGCTGGAATATGATAAACAAAAATCTATCAACCCTCTGTTAAAAGTATATCTAGCGGAAGGAGTGAAAAATGACTATTCCGCTTAGGGAAGGCTTCTCGGTAAGTTTTCACGGCCACCACTTTCGAGTTATTGACATCCAGCCAGATCGGACTGTGACGTTGCTAAATGAGCGGACTTCGAATGCAAAAACATTCAAACATGATGAAATTGAAGCTTACCGCCAGCAAGGACTACTGAAAATTATCGAGGGACAAGACATCTTGTTTAGGGAGGATGGCTTGCCCCCAATCCCAGCGGCGCTACCTGCTCATCATAGACTGAAACTACAACGTAGTCTGTGTTACGTCAGGGCTGTCTTGGATCAAACACCCACAGTCTCGTGTACGCGTGAACTCAAAGTCATAGCAGCATCTGTCTCGAAGTTAATTCATGACGATAAGCCACCAAGCCCATCCTCCCTTTATCGCTGGTGCCACCGTTACGTACAGAGTGGCGAAGATGTTATGTCTCTTGCACCATTAACTGCTAATTGCGGAAGACGCCACGGTCAGATTGACGTGGAAGTGATTGAGATATTTTACATAGTCATTGACACCTACTACTTGACAAGGGCCCGGACTAGTTTAAGAGAAACCCATGCAGAACTGGCTGACCGAGTGATTGAAGCCAATCAAAATCGTTCTAAAACAAATTGGCTTCGCACCGTTAGCTATACGGGCTTCTGCAAGTTAGTTAAGCGGCTGCTTGACCCCTTTATCGTGATGGCAAGACGGCTCGGCGAACGGGCTGCTCGTCGTTATTTCCGAACGAGGGATCGTGGCCCCTCCGCCCTATTTCCATTAGAACGGGTGGAAATTGACCATACCACATTGGATATTATTCTAATCCATCCGATCACAAAGGCGTATTTACGACGACCTACCTGTACCGTTGCCATTGATCGCAGGACTCGCATGGTCTGCGGAATTTACATAGATCTTGAACCACCATCATCCATAGCTGTGTTGATGTGTTTACGTCAAGCCGTGATGGGTAAGCAAGGAATCGTCGATAGCCTATCAATTGACATCAATCTAACATGGCCGGTAGACGGACAGTTCAGGTTGATTTTCATGGATAACGGTCCTGAATTTCATGGCAATGCTCACAAACAGTTCTGCGCAGACATGCATGCCGATATGCAATATTGCCCCCCAGGAAAACCATGGTACAAGGCAGCGGTTGAGCGGTTTATTGGCACGCTCAACCATCAATTAATTCATCAACTGCCAGGCACTACTTGGTCAAATCCGGTTGAACGTGGCGACTATCCTTCAGAGAAATTAGCGTTCTTGACACTACATGAATTACGACAGCTCGTTTTTCAATGGGTTGTCGTTAAATATCACAATACACGGCATAGTGAACTGGGGGAAACACCGCTCCAGTGCTGGAAGCGCTTGATAGAAGAGCACCCTATTCCACCCTTACCAGATAGCCTTAGTTTGGAGGCTGAAACCAGTCTTACTTTCCAGCGGAAGATCAGCAATGGGCGCATTGGCACAAAAGGTCTTATTTATCACCACCCCTACTTAATACACCTGGAAGAAAAACTACCTGAAAAGCAGCTGTTCATGCTTCGAATTGATCCTCAAGATGTAACTCAAGCCTATATTGCTGACCCAGTTAACAAAGCCTTAATTAAGTTGAAATGCTTAACGCCAAATGTTGAACCAGGTACAAGCTGGATTGAATTTCAACAGTCACGTAAAAAAATTGATTCTGATGTAGAGAAAGACATCGACCCTCATGCCGATACCATTCGGCAAGAGAATGCCAAGTTTCGTAGAAAGGTGCATCAGCTTCACCAAGACGCAGAGCATGAGCTTGAACGTAAAACACGCCAGAAGGCTCGGGAGAAATACAAAAAGCACAGTAATAATAAAACGCCAAACCTACCTACGCCGAGTTCATCACAATCGCCCACTCCAGAATTGGAAAACACTGAAATAGACGATTGGTTTATTGAACACTCCAATACAAAAGGAGAAATACGATGAGCAAGAAATATGAAGACATTCGAAAAAAACTACAGCTAATCAATGAGATTCGTGTTCACTATCCGGTTTTTAGTGCAATCCTGTCTAATATGGAACGCTGCTTTGAGGAATCGGTTGACTTGGCTGAACCGCTTTGCATGATAATCACGGGAGATACAGGTGTTGGCAAAAGTACCATCATTAAAGCGTTGTCAGATCGCCACCCTTCGATCAAGACATCCGAGGAGGTCAGTATTCCGGTGCTGGTTTCCTCTGTCCCATTGCCGGCAACGATTGGGGGACTATACACCTCTTTACTTACTGCACTCGGCGCACCATTCCCGGATCGGGGAAAGATCGAATACAAGCGCCTACGACTACTTGAGCTGCTCAAACGCTGCAATGTGCGCATGATCATTCTCGATGAGTTTCAACACCTGGTGGAACGCGGTACCCGCCAGCGTATTGAAGCCGTTGCCGATGCGATCAAGAGCCTGATCAATCAAACCACTCTACCCTTCATCCTTGCAGGCATGCCAGCCGCCTGTGCTGTTCTTGAGTACAGTCCCCAGCTCGCTGGTCGCTTTCCGCTGTCTGCGGAGATATCCTTGTTCAACTGGCTAGATCAGCCCACCAGTTTCGAACGCCTGCTGAATTGCTTCGAACAGGCGTTGCCCTTTGCCAAGCCCAGTGGGTTTGGCGACGAGACCATGCCCGCACGCTTCTACCTGGCTACAGGTGGCAATTTCCGATCTTTCACGACACTTATTCGCGACGCATCCCGTACTGCCCTGATGCAAGACTGCGCTCGGATCGAACGAGAGCATTTGGTGCGTAGTTTCGACTCCCTCCTGGCAGTCAACAGGAGGTTAAGGGCCAATCCGTTCCAAGAGAACAATACAGCGATTGAGCGCTGGGTCGATCAATTGCGGAGGGCTCAGAGATGAACGACACCCCTGCCAACCTCACAGTAGTCGATAACCAGTTACTTCTGCGCCCCAAGCTACGGCAAGGAGAAAACCTTGCCGGGTACCTGCTTCGCCTCGCCAACCTGAATTGCTTACAACACCCCCAAGAACTGCTTGAATACTTGGGACAGAAGTCGATCAGCCGTTACCAGCCGTCTCTCTCACCCCAGTTGGGGATCTACTCACTGGAAAAATTAGCCCTGCAGCTTGGCCAACCTGTTGAAGAGCTTGCCAGCCTTGCATGGCCATTTGATGTCCGCGTGGGGAAGCACAGAAAGTTTCAGTACAAAGGTGGTGCCTGGCCCCAGGAGCTGCTTCGATACAGCTACCGGGCCTGGTGCCCCTGTTGTTTGGCAGAAAATGCGATGCATCTGGCTGCATGGGATTGGCAGCTCACCACATACTGCAGCAAGCACCAAGTGCTACTGGTGGACACATGTCCCGCATGCCAACGACGCGTGAGCTGGCGATACGCATCACTGCACCACTGCAGTTGCGGCTTTCTAATTGATCAAGCACCTGCCATCGCGGTGAATTGCGGTAGTTCAGCCATTGAGATAAGCACGCTCTCAGCGATCGAGATACAGCGCTACATCACTCTGTCATTGCTACAGCAAGAGAGCCTCGCCGGTAAGCTGGATGTGGCCGCATTAGCGGAAGACGCTATTGAACAGCGGTACGCTTATATCGGAACCATCTCAATAGATCAGGTGCAGTCCAAGGATGCATACGATGCGGCGCTGTTCACCTGCTTTGACCATCGGCATGCTTTGCATGCTGCCCTTGGGCCCCGCTTCGCCGTCTCACCAGCGCTTCAAGGCCTAAAAATAGATGCCGCATTTGACCAGGAACTTGCCTGTCTGAGTAATCAGTGGCTGACCAACCAAGCAAGGGCATCGCCAAGCTCATCAAGCACAGAAAGTGGAGCAGCTCCCAGGCTACCACTCGAAACAGTTGCAGTTGTTCTGAATGCCTCGACACATGTTGTACGACGGTTAATCAAGGATGGATTACTCTCAGAGATCCTCGAAGGGTCGTCGCCCAACAGCAGAAGGCATTGCGATACATTTGTCAGTTATGAAAGTCTCCGGCAGTTACAAGCACTGCTTGGCCAAAAAACAACCCAACATGAAAATGGCCAACTAGTTTCCTTTGATCATTTCGGTATCGATTTTGCTACACGGCTCAATCTACTTTCCGGACTAAAGCAACGAAAAGCAGGAGTTATTGCGTATGATTTTTGTACCGGACTGCCTAGCCTGGTACTCAGAAGGGACTGTGATTATATCTCGGCCGTACCAACCCAGCTAAGTGTTAGAGATGCTGCCAGGGCTCTTGATATCTATCCCGATGCTGTTTATCGATTGGCAAAAGCTGGGTTATTGCGTTACAGGCCCTATTGCTCTCGGCAGCTACGAATCCACGTAGATGATCTTCATGCTTTTCAGCGGACATACATTTTTATCCGAGAGCTGGCGAAACAACTCGCCTGCAATGCTACTAATCTCGCAGATAAGCTCATGTCTGTCGGCCTGAAGCCTGTGCACGGCCCCGGGGTAGATAAAGGCCTGATCTACGTTTTCAAGCGCGAAGAAGTGGAAGCCATTGACTTAACGGCCATAGCAGCGCAGCGATCTTATCAAAGCCGCTGTGGTCGTGGGCACAAGCTATTAGTGAAACGCATAGAGTCAAAACGGCTTGCAGCCACAGTTGCCTGTCAGTTTCTTGACATCAAGCCGCATCAACTTGACACACTTTGCCATCTCGGCTTCCTGACGCCCAGTCAAACAGAAGGTGACGGGCTGCTGTATTTCGAAGCAGCTGATCTTGAAAATTACCTAGCCGACTATCGAAAAAATTCTGACCTGATCCTAATGGCATCCGCAAAAGAGTCCCTTAAAAAAGAAGGTGCACGTTTTTGGCAAGACCTCATCAGGCTAGGTCTAATCAGTCTAATTTCAGATGGGCTAACTGATTACTGCCAAAAGGATCAGCTGCAAGCGGCTATTGCATCTCGAAAATCTATGCTCAGCACAGCAGAACTCTCTACGCTTAGCGGCGTTAAAAAAGCCAGGATCAGATGGGAGTCAAAATACGGCTGCCTCGCAGGAATGATAATGCACCTGGGTAGTGGACAGATTAAATTCTACTTCCCACGAAGTGCCATAAAAAAATTAAAAAAGCTTTCAATTGCAACACGAAGCTCATTGACTGATGGAGGCCCTGAAGATGCATAACATCATATTCGGCAGGACATTGCGAAATCTAAGATTGCAACGCAAACTATCCCAAGAAAAGCTGGCATTCGAAGCCGAGCTTGATAGAACATGCATCTCCCTGCTTGAACTTGGATACCGTTCCCCTAAGCTTGATACGCTTGTGGCGCTGAGCAGGGGGTTAAACATGTCAGCAAGTGAATTTTTCCTAGCTATAGCAACAGGAATTGAAAGTACACTAAGCAAGTACCAGAAATAAATTAGCCACACCGCAGTGCCACACAAAAACATTTATCAGAAAAATAAAGCGCTTTATATAACTTAATTAGAAACAGGTGGAACACATGCTACAGACTGAAATTTTAATATCCCATTTGAATCGTACGAAGCAACAGAAACTCGATTGCCATCCAAAGTTTTCACCTTCACTGGGCCTTTTATATTTTCACAATCACCGGTGGAGTGGTATTCAGAAAAAACAATAAATTTTGCAAGAGAATTTTTTATGGCAGGATTAAAGCCAAAAACAGACCCAGTTAGCAAAGAAAGCCCAAAAACTATCAAAAACATTCCAAATGGACTGGCAATCGCACCAGTAGTCTTTAAAAGCAACTTTGATTTGCTTGGTTTTTCACCATAGCGTAACCGATAAATTCTGTCCTTTAAATCTTTAGAAATTTTTGGCAAAAAAACACCAATAAATTGATCTCCGATCATGTTGAAAAGATGGCCAATAGCAAAAACGGTAAACTGAAAAAATGAATAAGCCATCAATGCTGCCTGCAAGAGCATCACCCACAACAATGGCGTCATCCAGGCTGACAAGAGCGCAAACAGAGCTGGAAAGTTTTTGCCAGATAAATGAGTAACGTCGTTAATCATCCAGTCAGAAAAAACACTTGAAGCATATGCAAAAAATGTTCCAAATACAAATGATCCAACAATTTTTGCAAATCTAGCCAATCTTGAGTTAATTAAGGCTCGAACCCTAGCAGACAGGTCCAGCAATGCACCAGCCAAAAGAAAAGAAAATGCAAAAAACTGCCAAATATAAAAAAACCATCCTTTAGGATTTGTCGTAAAAAAAACGAAGGCAACGAGCAAAAATACAACAGAAATACTATATAGCAAATTCGCCGAATCTGGCCTGTTTACAAAAGGCCTCAATTTTTTAATGCTGCGCATTGCCATTCGGCGGTTAGGTAGATAGCAACTTTTAACCTCACCAATGATAACAGGGATTATTTTAGCGACAAAAAACGCAGAAATAAAATAGGCAAACAGTGCCGTAAACATGTTCGCAGAATAAAGCTTGGCGTATATCACAAAAAAAGGCGCAGGGATACATATTATTGCCATTTTTATGACCTGTTCTCTAGTAATACTCATAAAGCCCTCAATTTTCATTCCAGTGTATCCGCAGGAGAATTAAGCACTCATCGCAATCATGGAGATCGCATTATTGAAATCATTCAGAACTGCGCTACATTATTCGAATAGGCCATCAATGACTAAACATCAACGGCATAATATCTAAACTCATTCCCAAGTCGCAAAACACTATCTAAATAAGCCAGAGCGTCTTCAACAGAAATGCTGAATTCCGAAAGATGAGTTGCCTGATTTCGAATATCCCTTAACTTCAGAAATAGCGGCATGACATCTTTCTCGATGTGCCCAGCCGCAATAAGCGCAGCGACTCTCTTGGTTACTGAGTGCTCTTCAATCTTTGCTTTCTTTGCCGCAGCCCATATTGCAGCCTCAAGATCTATCCAATACTCAACAATCGCAGCTCTCGGAGAGGTGGCCGCTATTCGTTGGAACAGTTCGTAGGTTGTTAATACTCCGCTAAGCGTCGCTTCATTCCACATCTTAGCTTTGCTTGATTCCAGACGGCTTGATTGAGCTTTCGCAGTCGCAATGTCACGCTCGAACTTTGCCTCCATTTCTTTATATTTAAAGGTGGACATGCGCCCTAATAGAGAGCGAAGCTCAGCACGGAAAATATAGGAAACCCAAATTGTAGCTAGAGGCCATGCAAAACCACTAAGCAATTTAAAGAAGGCATCTAGCAATTTTACCCACGGAACTGGATTTTCTGGGTCTTTCTTTGGAGCTTGGTCTTGTGCTGGGAACTGGATCGTTTGCGTTATAGTTTGCGATCCACAATGGGTTGTAATTTCATGCCCCCATGGCTCTGTGTGTTTTGATCTGGGAGTCGTGATTTTTTTGAGAATATCACCCTTGCACTTGAGTTCATTCCCTGAGGATTGCCCAGACATCACCGCAAAGCATGCCAAGATGACGAACTGCGATATTCTTTCTCTTTTCATTATATTGATGCCAGCCATGAAATATTATTCTATACAGGGTATATTTATTCTGAATGCATATTACTGAAGTCAGTCAATCGATACCATAACCTTGTCCTACTACGTTAGCCGGCAAATGCTAGGAATCCTTTGTGCCAGAAGCACCAACTCACTGCGAGCAGTTGATCTCAATAGACACAGCGCGGCCAAAGTGGGTGCACCATACTTAGCAAGCCTTGGCCCCGGATATCGCTGCGGCGAGCTGCTCAATCTTCGGCATCGGGTCATGACGGTGAATGATCCGATGGCAGTTAGAGCAAACCACAGCCAGATCATCCAACTTTGTCTCCACCTCACAATCCGCTTTGGCTAATGGTGTCAGGTGGTGTACCTCGCAAAAATTTTCTCCATAGCTGCCATACACCTGCTTGAAGTCAAAGCCACAGACTTGGCAACTGAGTCTTCCGGTCGCTTTCAGCACAGATTCTTTTTTCTTCTTGACCAGCTTGGCATTGCGCTCTCTGCGGAGATGGGCACTCAGCCTGACCTTCCCTTCCCGTCCGCCAGTTTCATCTATATCTGGCAAGGGTGTTGGTCCCTCTGTGATGAGCTTCATTACCCGCTCAACAATCGGCTTACTCTCGGGTTTGTCGGCATACCATATGTTGCTCTGCCCAATGCCCCCTTTTGTGGCACGCGGAATCAAAACGGAGCGCTCTTCCAGTAGTACTGCATCTTTGCGCTTTGCCTTGATGCGGAAGTAGGTTGCCCCTTGAGCGATGTGCTTCGCTGCCTTTTGCGGCGTCTGCTGTACCGCGCGGTAAACGGTGGCGTTCAAGTACCAGCCAACAACTACAGTCCCACCATCTGGCGGCGATGCTGTCCATACAACGGTCACACCATCAACTGAGTCATCTTTCTTGGACGCACCCAAGTTCTCCAGTTTGATGTTCCCGTTTGCTTGGATGTAGCCGTAAACCACATCACCGACAGGAGTGAAGTTGCACACTTCATGCCCGATAGAATGGTTGTTATACGAACCACCACGCTCAAGGCTATCGGCATCTAAGCCATCGTACTTCTGCATCCAGCCAACATTACAAAAAAGGATTGCCACCGAGATTCCTCCCCACGTGATGATGTGGGTATGATAATAGCATTCTAAAATTTGACCTGTCCTTGGCTTTTGTCATACATCCAGCTATGCCGATCAACACCTGTGGATCTGCAGCCTCCCCACCTAGCTCGTTACCCTCATCTTCTTCCGAAACGATAGATTGGTATTCACAAACGACAGGGAGAAGCTGCTCACGTTATGCATCGCAAGTGAAATTGTGTAGGCAATCAGTAGAAGGGTCGTGCAATCGCTCAGAGAGCACGCATAGACAAGCTGTACCAGCTCACGCCGGGAGCTACTTAGTAGGCGCTTAGCCTCGAATCACGGAGTAGTCACCAGGATGACGGAGGTGAGAGGGACTCACGTCAGCCCCGGCTGCGGCACCCAACTTGGAGCCATCGCACAGGGCCCCCTTCGCTGACATGCTGACATGCACAAGACCGATGCCAGCCAGCTCGCTTCGGCCTAGCTCACCATCCATGCCATAAAGATGCAAACCCCGACGAGGCCTCTGCCTTGTAGGGACATCTACACGTAGCCGGCTGATCCGTACTGCATCTGGAGCGCAGCACACTGCAAAATTCCATTCTTTGGCTTCATTCCAATACAATTTCACACTTTGAGTGAAATCCACTTCATTTATTTTGATCGAAATGAAACCTAAGCCATTGATGACAAAAATAAAAGAGATTCATATTTTGATGAATCTCACAATAAGTCATGTCAGCGTCGAGCGACACATAAGCTTGCCAAAACGACAGATAAGCTTGCACTCGACGACACATAAGACCGTACAAAAAAGCCCGCACGTCAGAAATCGGAAAGGTTGAAATTTCGCAGTCAACGTTTGAAATTTCCGATAGCCAAAAAATGAATTCCTTTGACGGGCGCTATGTGGTAGTTGTTGCCCTTTCTCAGAACCTGCAAGCTATTTAGGTTTGCGGGCATTTCATTTAGAAAGGCAACCAGACAAGAATGTTCGGTTGCCTTTTTGTTTCCATATATCTAGAGTTGTGCAACAGCTGCCGCATAGCATTAGTGGAGAAAAGGCCCTGCTTACGCGGGGCTTTTCCCTTAAGTGAAATGGCATGCAAGCCCATTTCTTGATTTTAATGTGTGATAATGCTTTCTGATCTGTAGAGATACTTATTGCTTGGAAAGTACTCTTTCCTTTGCATTAGGTTAATAATTTTAACGTTCTCACTGTGCTTCAAATACTTGTAGGTGAAGTACCTGGCTACTTTGTCCTCATGCGTGGACAGTATAATCTGCTTCTCACTGAAATCGTTACGAAGCACCTCTACTAGCGAGGCCATGTTTATGTCATCCATTGTCTGGACAGGGTCGTCGATGAGGATGCTAGAGAACTTGGTGGAGTAGACTCGATGGAGCGCTAGGGTCAGCGCGATGACCACAGCGGATATTTGTCCGGAACTCATAGTATTAAGAATGTCATGATCGCTTTCCCAGTTAGAAACCAATCGAACATTCTTTAGCTCATCCTCACCTGTTGGGTCTTTGATGAAGATGCCTTGGCCGAGCCCAGCCTGATGGGTCTGAAGGATCTTGCCGGAGTAGATGTAGAAAGGGATCTCAATATCTGTGATCAGTTTTTTCCGGTACTGCCTTATCTGCGTCCGAACTATTGTGATGAGATCACCTACGTCATTTGCAGCACGCTCTAAGTTTTGAGATTGCTTCGTCAGCTTGACGATCTCTTGGGAAATCTCCTTAAGCGAACTGAAATAGTGGCTCTTTATGTAGCTCTCTTTCTTATCTAGCAGATCAATGTTCACCAGAGCCAATTTGTCCTGTGTGCCGTTGAAGTAATCCCTGTAAATTCTTTCAAATACGTTGGCGCCGTTGGATTCGTAATAACCCTCTGGTGCTGTACCGATTGCCGAGCGTATCAGTCGACATAGATTATCAGTCGCCTCTGCAATGTAGTTATCCCTACCTTGAACAGGGAATGTAGTTGCGAGCAAGTCATCGTGCTCAATACGTTCCGATAGTAACCATTTACGGAGTTTCTCAAAGCGTTCTTGTGCAGTTACCGCTTTAGACAGTGCGAACAAATCCTCCTGGGTGGAAACCGGTGTCTGTTCCAGATAAGTGATACAGGCCTGGAGTAAGGGGTAGAGATGAGTCGTATTGAATGCATCCCTGGCCTCCACCAGCTGTCGATCGTTCTCTGAGAGTTGCAATCGAATTAGATGGCCATGCTGAGCAATGGCGTTAGCCAACGTGTCATGAGCCGTATAGTCGTGCCCACAGAGCAAGCATGCAGTCTCATTTGGCGCCTTCTGAAGCCCAGCAGACATGGCATCGTGGTGCTTTAGGAGTTCGGAGTAAATGGAACTCAAACCACTTGATTTGCTCTCCTCCTCGCCTAGCTTTTGGATAGCAGCTTCAAATGCGGCGCTGCTTCCCAAAGCTAAATCTTGGAATATGACCTCAAGGTTCTTTATGGCACGAATTTGCTTTAAATCGCCACTTATTAGTGCTGCATGGCATTGTTGTATTAATTGATAAGTTTTATTCTTTTTGACATGCAAGGCATGATAATTTATCGAATTGTAGTAGCCAATATAAAGCTCGAGCACCTCTTTCTGGAGGGCAGCATTTTCAAATCGACGGCTTCTAACGAAAAAATCCTGGTGCAAAAGGAAATTCTTGATGCTGTTGATTTCTGCCAAGGAAATGTTAAATCTCTCTTGATTCAATTCTGAAATAGCAATTGCATCCCAAAAGGGTGATTTATTTTCTTCTGCTAGCCATGGAAAAGCATAAACATGTGTTTCGGCTGGTCCATTTTCTATGTTGGCATTGCCATCGATCCTGTACAGGTTCTTGATGTTTTCGATCTGAGAAGTATTGCGCCTTTTGGCTGCTGATATTTTGCGCGAAATGTCTGTCAGCTTGCTGAGCTTCTCATCAGCATCCCGTGTATTGCCAAATAACTGGGCTAGCTCTTCAGCCCGCTGTGTCTCATTATTCGTCTTCAGAAACCTGGATGTTTCTTCTTGCTGCACGTAATGAAACAACAGGAAGTCTCGAGAAAAATCCTGACTGTCAAAGTATTGTTCTAGTGTGTTTTGGCTGACAGGAGTTGGGACTCCATTAATAAGCTCATTGAGTTCCCAGAGCTCCGCAAACCTGGATATTCTTTTGGATATATTTGGAATACCATCCCTTAATTTTCGTTGAAAAATCTTTAATTTTGAGTCATTCTCTTTGAACTCCATAATAATTTCAACACGCTCAGAGCCTTTATGTGCAACTACTACGTCCACTGGATTTTGACGGCCATCAAGGGATACAAGTCGAGTAATGTTGCCGGTCAGACCTAGCTCGATAGCATCGAAAACAGATGTCTTTCCATATCCATTTGGCCCGTCAAGCAGAATGAGATTGCTATCTTCAAAACTAATAGTGTATGGATCATCGCCAAATATTTTGAAGTTTTTGATTGTGATTTTGTTGAGGTTAATCATGTCAAGTCCCCCCAAGTAAATAATATTTGCTGATGAATGTTTTCATCAGTCCACTCCACCTCTGATTCCATTAGGCGACTATAAATGGAAGACTGATGTGCATTGAGGGAATTTTCAATATTACTATTGAGATTGGTGAGTTGCTGCTCCTGTGGACTATAGGTAATAAACGGCAGCTTAAGTGCAATTTTTATTATGAGTGAGTAGTAATTTTTTCTATCTTCATGATTACTTTTGAACGCCAAAAATCTTCTCCCACCCTCGGAGTTGACTATCTGGTTTATGACTTTGTTAGTTATTTTCTCTACCCCGTTTTCGGAGAGGTAGTCTTTTAGGGTTGCTAGTTCATCAATAGTGTATGTTATAACATTCTTCTTGAAGTTATACTGATCTTCTTCAAGGGAAAGTATTGTTTTCCTACTGATTCTTTGCTCATCATGGCTGATGAGCAAAGTACAGTTTTTCTCGAAGGCTCGACCTACTTTTCCAGAGTTACTGATTGCATCGAATAGCTCCTGTGCTTTTTCATCTAGCAACGCTTGTGCAGCTTTGTCGGATTGCGTGTGCGATTGGATAGTGACGAAGTATTCTTCCCTCCTACTTTCCTCTGGCGGACAGAAAAGATTAAAGGTTTGATTGTCAAGGGGGATGTCGAGACCAATCATATTGTAGCCACTACTGGTGAGGATGTTATTAATAATGTCGATCATTATGATAGTGCATCCTTCGCTGTCATTATAGGAACGAGGTTTATAATCTTCAAAACTTCATCTCTTTTAGGTCGGGGGTCTGCTTCTGCTGCAGCTGGAGCCTCAGTGTGCACCATTCGGGTGGGCGAAAATGAGTGGTGTTCTAAGCCGTCGTATATAAGATTTTCGACCTCGAACAGTATTTCGCTCATGTTTGGGTTGGCTGTTATTTTTCTTTCGATCTGACTAGTCCGTGCAGTATTTGTAATGGTGGTTGGCAGATAATGTTGATGCGGCAGTGCCGCTGACCGGTAGGTGAACTTACACCTAGTCGCATTGTGCGAGGCGCGCTCGAAGTTAATTGTATGCAGTATTTTTATTAGTACATAGCGAATGCCTTCTAAATCTGTGGCAAAAGCATTTTCCGTGTTGTTTACATGCTGGAGGTAAATTTGAGGAGAGAAGCTTCGATAGTACGCCCAGAGATCGGTCGCACTTAACCCTAGTAGAAATTTTCTTGCCTCTTTCAGATTGCAGTATTCGCCAGACCCCGGATCTGTATAGTCATCTTGATCGCCCATATATTCATCAATTAAATGGGCGAATTTTTCTTTAAATTTATAGGATAGATATTCTTTCCCTATGTCTTCATGATCGGTTTCAAGAGCCAGAATTATCTCTGCGAAGGTTATTGGAGTTTCCGTTTTTTGTTGTTTTTCCTTGTGCCGTCCGATAATGTACCTATCTATCACCCCTAGAAAGCAATGAAAGGTTTTTTCCAGCAGCTCATCTGTAATGATGGATTCTCTGGCCGCTAACGCCTTAGAGATTTCCAATTTTATCTTGGTATTGATGTCATCTAAGTCACAGAACGTTTTTCCGTCATCGTATTTGTAAGACTCAATTCTGGAGAGTGCGTCATTTTGTCCGTTATGGATAGAATCTAATATCGCATACAGCTGCTCTGCGGTCTTGCCCTTGAAGGCGGCTCGTAGTATGGCTGCTGGTTTAGGTATATTTTTCTCATTGGACGCAGCCTTTTCGATTGTGGTACTACCATTCTTTGGAATTGTATCTTTATACTGAGTTAGAATGATATTTATGTCATCTTTAATAGAAATTTTCAAATCCAGGGAGCCTGGTTTGGAATTTATTTGCTTCCAAGTATGGATCCGCCCGGCAACACCCGGCTGCTTATATAGCTCCAAGGCGATCCCCAGCAGAGCATCGGAATATTCGCTGTAAGTACTGGAGTTATATGCCTTGACTTGATGAAACGAGACAGGGGCGCCATTACGCAGTATCTCAAAATCCTCAGTGGACTCAAGCATTAAGCTGCAGTTCGACAAGTCAGCATCTACAGGTTCTGCATTTATTAGCGTTAGAGCGTAATAAAGGGCGACCTTGCCTTGGTAATTAAAGCCGCTCCATGAAGGAGACGCATCGAATGCCATCAGAAAACTCCAGTTTTACATTTATAAATAATGTGCGAATGTAGCTTCATATTCCACCTTGCCGATAGTTAGGAGCTAACTTCTATGGTTGAGAACCCGTCCCCAGATGATTTTTTACCAGCACTCGTAAAGCAATTCACACTTCATTCATTCGACATGGCTGATGACACCAATCATCTTACCAGTAGAGTTAATTGAATCCAGAGCATCAAGTACAATTTCTAAAGTATTACTGTGCTGCATTCCAGCACTTGCATCAGTTGTTGCAGCCAGCTACGAAGGTATTGGCGCTCCCCTGCTGGCAACAGCGACTGAAGGAAAGCATCGCTATCGGCCAAGGGGCTGGTTTGCAGTGAGGCTGACCAAGCGTCCTCAGCTTCGCAGCACTGCTGATGCAGCAAGGTCAGATCAGTGGTCAATTGGGTTTGCTGACCCTGCAGGTTGGTGACCGGAGCCGTCAGTGCCTCTACCAGTTCAGTGCAGCAGGCAAGGGATGAATCGTCGATCTCCGGTTTGGCTTGGCCGATTGGTGCCTCGGCATTCAGTTTGCGCCAGCGGCTCTGCCAGATTTCGACAAAGTTGGTCGCCTGCTCACGACTGCTTTGCAGCTTGAGCAGCTCGGTCTGTTGCAACTGCTGCGCACGCTGCCTGTTTTGCCACTCTTGCCAGTCCTGCTGACGATCAGTCAGCCATTTCACCATGTCGTCTGCCATAGCAAAGCTACAGTCGGCAATGGCAGCTTGCAGCTGCTCGCGGGCTTGTTGCGCCGTACGAGTTGCCTGTTCTTGCTGCGTACACAGCGCCTTCACACCTTGCATGGCATTCTGACTAGCCTGCTGTAGCAGCTCGTACTGATTCCCGGCTTTCTGCAACACTAAAGTGCTGCGCTGATCCAGCTGCTGGGCCACCGCCAGTTCCTGTTCTGCCTGCTCCACCTGTACTAACTTGTTGCTAGGCATTGTCGCCAAGATGATGACCCTAGGACCGTGATTACGTTTGTTCAGCACCAGTACCTGGTGATCAAGGTCTTCTTCGACTGCCGGGATGACGGTGGTACTGAGGTAGGACAGCAAAGGCCGGCTCTCACCCAGAGTCGCGACCGAATCGTGGTTAGCCCAGCCTTCCTTGCAAGACAAGCATCTCATAAGAAAAGCCCGGCATTGCCGGGCATATTCTTGTCTGTTAACTGTCTTATTTAGCCAATTTGGTTTCCAGCACGTTCTTCTTGCCTTCCTCGTCGCTCACCAACTTCAGGTTGGCGCCGCCCACGAACACACCCATGCGGATGTATTGCTCGATGAAGTAGTTCTGACCGCCATTGGTAATCAGGTCGAGGCTGTTGTCGCTGAATTCGGATTCGGTGCTGACGGTTTGTTTGCCCGGAGCCACCTGACGGTAGAAATAGACTTTGTTGGCGGTTTCGCCGAGGCGTTCGCCGTTGAGGTGCAGGTCTTTCTTCAGCGCCTGGCCAACAAAGCTGTTGCGGTAGATGTAGATGCCCGACTTGTCGGCGGGCGGTGCCGCAAAGGTCTTGAGCTGGGCATCGGCTTTCGGGTCACCCATCGGTACCGAGGCGCAGCCGGTAAACAATACGGAAGCGGCCAGCAGGCCGGCAAGCAAGCTTTTCTTCATGAGGTTTCTCTTGTGTAGGACCAGTTTTCCCCAGCTACGGCTGGGCTGGCATGAGGCATTGCCATTGTCATGATGGGTGGCAACGAAATTGTATGGGAATACGCCCGAAATGGATATAACTCCAATGGCATTTTCTGCTGGCGAACAGTGCGAGCGCCGCCCCGGTTACCGCTGCGGCATTGCCGATGCCCCGGTTTCCCTGCCTCTTGATTTCACGCCGATATGGGCTCCTGTGGGGCCGTCGATTCGGCCGGGCTGCAAAACCGGGCTACCCCGTGTCGTGCTATAGTGTCGCCCCACCCCTGTCACCCACGATTTGCCCGATGAACGCTCTCCCCCGCCTGGCCTGCTGGCTGCTGCCGGCCTTGCTGTGCGCCTGTCAGCAGGAGCCGCTGCACGGCCGTTTTCATTGTCCGGATCAAACGCAATTCAGCTACAACCGCCAGACGCAGACGGTGGAGCTGAGTCGGGCCGGCTCCCGCTACCAGGGTTTCATGGACGAGAAGCGGCAGATGGTGTGGCCGAAGAACGAGGGCGACCGCAGCCTGCCGGATACCTTCGCGCTGTCGCGCAAAGTGGCCGGGCAGCTGATGCTGTACGGCGGCTTTGCCGGCAAGGGGCTGGCCTGCCAGAGCGATGGCGGCAAGGCCGCACCGTAAGCACCACGTTTTAGAAGCTTTCCATGCGTATTCAGGATCTCCAGCACTCTCTCGCCGCGATCGGCGCCCTTTCCTGCCACATCGGGCGCATCCAACGCGCCTGGCTCAAGGGGCAGCCGCTGGGCGCCGGCACCCGTCGCCAGAAGAGCGAGGATTATTTTCCGCTCTCGGTGCGCAACGGCTTGCCGCCGATTGCGGCGCAGATCGACGGCCTGGCGCGCATCCAGTCGCAGCACCCGGCGGCGGACGGCTCGCTGCGGCTGCTGGTTCAGCTTAACGACGGCCAGATGGTGGAGAGCGTGCTGCTACCGCGCGACGGGCTGTGCGTGTCGAGCCAGGTGGGCTGCGCGGTGGGCTGTACCTTCTGCATGACCGGCAAGAGCGGCCTGCTGCGTCAGCTCGGCAGCGCCGAGATTGCGGCGCAGGTGGCGCTGGCGCGGCGCATTCGGCCGGTGAAGAAGGTGGTGTTCATGGGGATGGGCGAGCCGGCGCACAATCTGGACAACGTGCTCGACGCCATCGACCTGTTGGGCAGCGACGGCCATATCGGCCACAAGAACCTGGTGCTGTCCACGGTGGGCGATCCGCGCGTGTTCGAGCGGCTGCCGCAGCAGCACGTCAAGCCGGCGCTGGCGCTGTCGCTGCACACCACCCGCGCCGAGCTGCGCGCCCAGTTGCTGCCGCGCGCGCCGCGCTACGACCCGGCCGAGCTGGTGGCGCTGGGCGAGGACTACGCCCGCCGCGTGGGCTACCCGATCCAGTACCA
This sequence comes from Pseudogulbenkiania sp. NH8B, assembly GCF_000283535.1. GTDB lineage: Bacteria > Pseudomonadota > Gammaproteobacteria > Burkholderiales > Chromobacteriaceae > Pseudogulbenkiania > Pseudogulbenkiania ferrooxidans. The sequence continues at coordinate 1,980,215 of NC_016002.1, read as the reverse complement.
GTGGACACTGCTGGCCGGTGTCAACGACACGCAGGAAGAAATGGACGCCGCGGTGCAGCTGCTGAAGGGCAAGTACGGCGTGCTGAACATCATTCCGTACAACAGCGTGGAGGGCGACCACTATCAGCGCCCGTCCGCCGAGCGCATCCACCTGATGAAGCGCTACCTGCACGACCACGGCGTGCTGACCAAGGTGCGCGATTCCGCCGGGCAGGATATCGACGGCGGCTGCGGGCAACTGCGCGCGCGGGCCGCGGAGCTGATCGACCACAGCCGCTTGCTGCGGCGGACGAACGCGGCGAAGGCTACCCCGCAAGCGTGAGCGTTGCCGCTCGCGCTCTTGCCCAAGGCGTTCAAAAAGCCCGGTCTGGTGACCGGGCTTTTTGTTTGCCTGATGCCATCCCCCTTCCGTGACAGGCCGCGCGGGTGGCCGTCAGGCGGCGATCTCGATGCGGGAAGCCCCCAGCCCGCTCGCCTTGCGGATGACGATCTGCACCGCGATGCGCTCCTGCATGCCGGCCACGTGGCTGATCACCCCGATGGACTTGCCGCTGGAGTTGATGGCATCCAGTGCATCCAGCGCCACTTCCAGCGTTTCACCGTCCAGCGTGCCGAAGCCTTCGTCGAGGAACAGCGAGTCGATCGAGGTCTTGTGGCTGACCAGGTCGGACAGCGCCAAGGCGAGCGCCAGGCTGACCAGGAAACTCTCGCCGCCCGACAGCGTTCGGGTGTCGCGCGTGACGTCGGCCTGCCAGGTGTCGACGATTTCCAGCTCCAGTTCGCCAGTCGGCTTGCGCTGCAGCAGATAGCGGCCGTGCAGCCGTTCGAGATGACGGTTGGCCAGGTGCATCAGGTGGTCCAGCGTCAGCCCTTGGGCAAACTTGCGGAATTTGTCGCCCTCTTTCGAGCCGATGAGGCTGTTGAGCCGCTGCCAGATGTCCACGTCGGCCGCCTGGTGCTCGATCTGCTGGAACAGCGCCTGCTGGCCTTCCCGGCGCTGGGCGTCGTCGTTGAGCAGCGCCTGCAGGGCGCCTTGCTGGCTGGAGAGGGCCTGTCGTTGCGCGTCGAGCGTGGCGAGGGCGGCGTCCAGTTCCGCCAGGACGAGCGGGGTGCGGGCCTGCTGTTGCAGGGCGAGCAAGGTCGCGGCAGCAGCGTGGAGCACGGCTTGGTAATGTTCCACCGCTTGTTGAAGTTGCTGGCGCAGGGTTTGCAGCCGCTGGCGTTCTTCCGCCGGCAGCAGGGCTTGCCGGAAGGCGTCGCCATCGGCAAACGGGCTGGCCGCCAGCGCCGACAGCCAGGCGGTTTCGGCGTCAACGCCCTGCCGTTGCTGCGCGTGCAGGTCTGCCTCCAGTTGGGCGTGCTGGCCTTGCAGGCTGGCGATCTGCGCGGACAGCGCCTCTACCCGCTCGGCGCAGTGGGCGAGTGCCGCCTCGTCCAGCAGCGGATCGGCACTGTGGCCGGGCGCGGCGACACCCAGCTTGCACCAGCGCGCTTGCCAGACCTGAGCCTGGCTGGCGGCGTGTTCGCTGCGGGCTTGCTGCTTGAGCAGTTCGGCCTCTTGCTGTTGCTGCTCTCGCTGTTTGGCCTGCCACGCCTGCCAGTCTTGCTGGCGCCCGGCCAGCCAGTCGGCCATGTCGCTGTCTGGCGTGAATCCGGCGGCGGCGATGGCGGCCAGCAGGCGCTCGCTGGCTTGCTGTGCGGCGCGTGAGGCGACGTCCCGCTGTTGTTGCAGCTCGGCCAGGCGCTTGGCCGCATGGGCTTGGCTTTGCTGCAGCAATTCGTGCTGCTGGCCGGCGTCCTGCCGTTGCGCGGCGGACTGCGCCTCTTGCTGCTGGGCTTCGGGCAACCTTTGCTGTGCTGTTTCGGCCTGCTGCAGCGTGGTCTTGAGGGCGGCTTCCTGCTGCTCCGCCGTGGCCAACCCGTGCTGCAGGGAGGATTCGTGCTGCCACTCGTTATCGCTCAGGCCGAGCTGAGCGGCCTTGGCGTTCCACTCGGCCTGGGCGTGCTGGAGCGACTGCGCCAGCGCCGCGAGGGACTGTTGCTGCTGTTCCTGCCGGCCGGTCAAGTTGGCCAGCTGGCTCTTGGCGGCGTTGCCGGTTTCTTCGAGCCGCTGCAGCGCGGCTTCCTTTTCCTGCAGGGCGCGTTCGGTCGCAGAGCTGTCCAGTTGCGGATAGGACTGGATGCCGGGGTGCTCGTGCGAGCCGCACAAGGGGCAGGCCTCGCCCGGCAGCAACGCGGCACGGTGCGCTTCCAGGCTCTGAATGCGCTGCTCTTGCAGCAGCAGCTTGCGCTTGTCGTCCACCTGCTCTTTCAGCTGGCGGTAGTCGCGACGCAGGGCGTCCAGCCCGGTTTGCTGTTCGGCCAACTGTTGGTGGGTATCGGCAAGGCTGGCTTCCTGTTGCACGCGCTGGGCGGAGAGCTGGCGCAGCTGCGTTGCCTGCTGGGCCAGCTGCCGCCATGCCTGCAGCTGTTCCTGCATGCGCTGCCAGCTGTCGCGCAGGCCCGCCAGCGTCTGGCCTTGCAGCAGCGCGGCCGCCTGGCGCTCGGCTTCTTGCGTCGCTTGCCGGCTTTGTTCGTGGCGGGCGGTGGCTTGCTGCAAGGCCTGTACTTGTCGGGCCAGGCGGGTTTCGATGTCGGCCAGTTCACCCTGCTGCGCCTGCTGCTGGGTTTGCAGCTGCTGCACCGCCTGTTGCGCTTGCTGAATCTGGCCGTACTCGCTCTGCCAGCCGCTCAGTTTCTCGCCCAACCCGGCAAAGTGGGCGTGCTGAGCCAACCACGCCTGGCTGGCCTGGAGTTCGTCCTGCACGGCCTGGCCGCGCTGCTGCTCGCGTGCCGCCAAGCCTTCGGCCAGGGTTGTGGCCTGCCAGTGGGCCGACACTGCGTCCTGCCGGCTGGCGGCGAGCTGCTCTTGCACCCGCTCCAGGGCGCTTCGGGTCTGGCCTTGCCGGGCCATCGCGTCCTGCCACGCCAGGTAGACGGGGCGGATCGCCTCGGCCGGCTCGCTCCGTTGCAGCCGTTGCAGTTCCGGCTCGGCCTGACGCAGTGCGTCCTGGGCGGCTTGTTCGGCGGACTGCGCTTGCTCTTCGGCCAACTCGGCCTGGCCCACCTCATGGCGCCACTGGCGCAGGGCCCGGGTTTGCTCCTGTTCGGCGTGCAGCGCCGCCAACTGCTGCGTGAGTTCGCCGATTTGCTCTTGCATCGCCTGTCGGCGCTCTTCGGGCAGCAGTTCGACCCCGTCGGCCTTGGCCTTGAGCTGATCCAGCGCCTGCTTGGCATCGCGTGCCTGCTCGAACACGCGCTGCGAAATCTGGCCGTAGATGTCGGTGCCGGTCAGCTCTTCCAGCAGTTCGGCACGCTCGTTGGCGCTGGCGTTGAGGAAGGCGGCAAAACCGCCTTGCGCCAGCATCATCGACTTGGTGAAACGGGCGAAGTCCAGCCCGGTAATCGCCTCGATGCGCTTGAGCTTGTCGTTGATCTGGGAGGTCAGGATGTTGCCGGCGCCATCGGCCAGTTCCACCTTGGGGGCCTGCAAAGCGCCATCGGCCTTGTCGCGTGCGCGGCGCTGGCTCCAGAACGCGCGGTACACCTGCCCCTTCACCTCGAACTCCACCTCGGCCAGGCAATCCGCGGTGTGGCGCGTCATGATCTCGTTGGACGAGGCGGAGATGGTCTTGAGGCGCGGGGTTTCGTGGTACAGCGCCAGACAGATGGCATCGAGCAGCGTGGACTTGCCGGCGCCGGTGGGGCCGGTGATGGCGAACAGGCCGTTGTCCTTGAACGGCGGCTGGGTAAAGTCGATTTTCCACTCGCCCTTGAGCGAGTTGAGGTTTTTCAGGCGCAGGGTCAGAATCTTCATGCCGCGCCCTCCTGCAGGCTGGTCACAACACGGCGGTAGCGTGCTTCCAGCTGTGCCCGTAGCTCCTCGTCCAGCGTTTCCTGCTCCAGCCGTTTGCCGAACACGTCGAACGGCGTCAGTTCGTCCAGCGTTTCTTTGGCCGCGGCTTGCAGGGCGGCGACGGCATTGCCCCGATCCCGGCGCAGGCGCAGGATTTCCACCGGCAGGCCTTCGGTCATGCTCTGGATGCGGGTTTGCAGATCCGACAGGTAATCGTCCCCCTTCACCAGCACTTCCAGCCACACCGGCTGCTCGGCACTGCCCAGTTGGGCTGCGTCCTGAATCTGGCTTTCCAGTGTCTTCAAATCACCCTTGAGCGAAACCAGTTGCTGGAAGCGTGGCACGGGCAGCGGCGTGATGCCCATCAGGCCGATATCGTCCACGTCCACCAGCAGCACTTCCTTTTGCTGGCTGGCTTCGTCAAAGCTCAAGGGGATGGGCGAGCCGCTGTAGCGGACGTGTTCCAGCCCGCCCACCTTCTGTGGGCGATGGATATGACCCAACGCGATGTAATCGGCCGGGGGGAAAGCGGTGGTCGGGAAGGCTTCCAGCGCGCCGACGTAGATCTCCCGCACCGATTCGCTGGCGCTGGCGCCGACGGTGGTGAGATGGCCGGTGGCGATAATCGGCAAGGGCCGGCGCTGCGCGTCGCGTTTGGCACAGGCGAGCTGATACACGGCCTGGTAGTGATGATGGATGGCTTCCTGCAGCGAGAGCTGTTTCTCCTCCGCGCTCTGCCCGGCCTGGCTCTGCATCACGTCGCGCGGACGGATGAACGGAATGGCGCAGACGATGGCGCCGGGCGTGCCGTCACGTTTATTCAGCACCAGAACCTGCTGGTCCAGACTCTCTTCGACGGCGGGGATGACGGTGGTGCTGAGGTAGGACAGCAAGGGCCGGCTTTCTCCCAGCGTGGCCACCGAATCGTGGTTGCCGCCCAGCAACACCAGCGAGGTGCCGGCGTTGTGCAGCTCGACCACCAGCCGGTTGTACAGCTCGCGCGCGTAGCTGGGAGGAGCGCCGGTATCGAAGATGTCCCCGGCGATGATGACGGCGTCGACGGCGTGGTCGCGAACGTGCCGGATCAGCCAGTCGATAAAGGCTTGGTGCTCTGCCTGACGGGTCTTGCCCATGAAGTGCTGGCCCAGATGCCAGTCAGAGGTATGGAGGATGCGCATTGGGAAGCGGAGACGTTGCAATGCGGTGGATTGTAGCAAGCCGGGGGTGCCGCATGTGTACCGAGGCCGGCCAGTCCACCCAGGCAATCAGAACGCGGTAGGCGCCGTATGCCGGTCCGGCAGAGAAGGGATCGCCACCTTCGTCCTCAGATCGTCCTTAAGTTAGGTTTAATAACACGGACTTATGGTGTCGGGCATATCTTCCACGGCAACTGAGACCCACATGAATACCTCTCGTCAGTTCAACCGCAAAGCTGGCTTCGTGACCATTGCATTGATGGTCTCCGCATTCGCATTCTGTTCGCCGGTTCAGGCGGGTGAAGTAAAGAATGTCATGAAGGACATGAAAATCGCCATGAAAGGTGCCATGAACAGCACCACCATTCCGGAATTTTCTCAATATGCCAATCGGCTGCAGGCCGATGCAGCCAAGGCCAGCAAGCTTCAATACAAAAGCGACGCTGAAACCTACCGCAAGGGGATGCAGGAGCTGCAACAAGAGCTTAACGTCGTCAACCAGGCCGTTCACGCCAATGATTTGAAGGCAGCAAAAGCCGCCTTGCAAAAAATCAATACCAGCAAAAAGCATTATCACGACTTGCTGACCTAAGCCTTGATTGAGCCCATCAGCAAAACATCAAACTCAGGAGTCACGTCCATGTCGGCCTTGTCGACCAAGAAATACCCGCTATCTGTTAGCCTTCTTCATTGGCTGGTAGCCATTGCCATCATAGGAAACCTGGCCATTGGCTGGATGCTCGACGACAACATGGACTTGATGTCGTTGCATAAATCGATAGGCGCCAGCGTTTTGATCCTGGCCGTGCTGCGAGTACTGAATAAGCGGATTCACCGCCGCGCCCTGCCCCAGTCGATCAATACCAAGGGATCAAAACAGTACCTAGCCGAAAAAGCAGTACATGGCCTGTTGTACCTCTGCATGCTGGGTATTCCGGTATTGGGCTGGCTCAAAACGAATGCAGCAGGTCATGCGGTTAGCGTGTTTGGTCTGTTCGACCTGCCCACCTTGCTGGAAAAGAACCGGGCCCTGTCACCTCTGTTTGGGGATCTGCATTCTGCCGCCGCAGCGGGCTTCGCCGTATTGCTAGGCCTGCATGTATCCGGGGCACTGATGCATGCGGTGCTCAAATCCGAAAACGTACTGAGCCGCATCCTGCCGTTTTCTTTGGCCAAAGAAACTCGTCGCTAAAAAGCATCAAGCCCGCCTCTTGGCGGGCGGGTGGTTCTGATCTCTTGATGCGAGGGACGGCTGGGATGTGCCTGGCACGCCCCCTTGGCACAAACCTCTATTGCAAGTCTGCCAGCGTCACTTCGTAGCTCTTGCTGGCCTGGTCGTATTTGACACTGTAGCTGGAAGGATAGAGTCCTTGCTTGCTGTAGCTTGCCGGCCTCGGGATGGGTGCCGAGAAATTGGGTTGCGACTCAAGGAACGAGAGTGTGGCCATGGGCTCGAGGAAGGTCAGCTTTTTGTCGTGGTAGCCGTAAATGAAGGTGGCCGTGAACGGCTGCCCCTGGAACTCCGGCGAGTGCGGGTTGACCGCGTGCACGCCCATCCCGGGCACGGCGGTGCCCGGAGGCACGATATAACCGGCGGGCAGTCCTTCGGCCGGCGGCTGTTGGGACGGGTCGCCGGATTCGCCCTCGTTCTTGAACGTCACCTTCATCCGTTCGGAAGGTCTGACCAGGTAGAAATGGAAGTCGAAATGCGGCACGTCGTACACCTTGGGTGGCGGATGGCCGGTAGACTCCCAGTCGATCACCACGTGGTCGACCACCGTCCTGGGTCCTTTCCTCGGCATGCCGAGCTGATAGGGGAAATCGGCACGCCCGCCCGCCGCTGCGGCAGGCAGCCCTTGCAGCGCGGTCTCGGTGAAGACCAGGCCGATCGAGATCGGCTTGCCGCTGGCGTCCGTGCGTACCACGGTATGGGCCTGGCCTTGGCCGATGCGCACTGGTTTCCCTTCGTATACGGCCTCCTTGGCCTGCGCCCATCCGGCGGCCATTGCCATGATGGAGACCATCGCAAGGGTCAAGGGCGGTGACTTGCTGAGTGCATGCATTCCCATCATTCTTCTCACTCCCTGAAGTGGACAAACGGATTGCCGTCCGCTCGGCAACCGACAACTGGTGTGCTTGCATCTTAGTGAAGCATGCCGCCTTTTTCAGGGCGAAAGCGGCATTCGCACCGTGAGCTAAGCTGAAGTACCCGCAACCGTCGCCGCCCTCCTGCCCTGATTCGTCAGACCCATATGAACACCCTGCTCCGTGCCTTGATGGTGTCGTTGTGCTTGTCCGCCCTGCCGCTGGCCGCCGTGTCGGCGCCGAGTATCAGGCTCGCTTCGGATAATTGGTGCCCTTATATCTGTGCCCAGGACAGTACGATTACCGGCGGCTTCATGGTGGAGCTGACCGGGCAGATCGTGTCCGCGGCCGGTTATCGGCTGGAGTCGTTGCTGATGCCCTTGAATCGGGCGATGACGTTGGCCGAAGAACGGGATATCGACGGTGTTTACGCCGCCCCCATCGATGACCGGCTGGTCCTGAGCCGGCCTCTAGCCTTTTCGCGCGCCTGCTTCTATACCCTGCAGCACAGCACGTGGCGCTACACCGGGCAGGCCTCGCTGCGGACGGTGCCGCTCGGGGTCATTGCCGACTACGGTTATGATGGCGGCGCGTTTGACGCCTACCTCCAGGCTCGGCGGCACGCCGCTGCTTCACTGCTTGATTTCAATAGAGGCCAGAATGCCGGTGAGACCAATCTCAACAAGCTGCTGACCGGGCGATACCCGGTGGCGGTTGAGCATGAAGCCGTGATGCGCCATCTCGTCCTGCGTCAAAAGATACCCCCCGACCGGGTTCGTAACGCCGGCTGCCTGGAGGGGCGATTGAAGCTGGTGATCGGCATTGGCAAAAACAACCCGAGAGGGCGGCAACTGATTCGCGCCATCGATGATGGAATGCGCAAGATCAGGGCATCGGGCCAGCTCGACCGCTTGCGGGAAAAGTACCATCTCGACCCATCGCCCTAAGCCAAGGACGTTTGGCTACACGTTTCAGAAACACGGCACAGGTGACGCACGTTGCACGTATAAAGAAGAGAGACGCCTCCATCGGGAGCGCGCCCTCAGGTGAGGCGATCGCTCAGCGGCGGATTGGACGCCCCCGATCACACAGCGCTGCCTCTCCGCGGCTTCTGTCATCTCGGAACGAACGGGAGCCAACGCGACTTACAAAGGGCAAGTCATCGTGAGCATTCCAAACACCATCCGTACCGCACAATCGCGCGCCGGCGATGCTCGGGCGGCCGTGCGGGAGTTCTACGCCGGGGTCTGCCAGCCCGGGATGGCACTGGTCGTGTTTTTCTGTTCCAGCGATTACGACCTCGACACGCTGGCGGACGAAATGACGAAGCTGTTTCAAGGTGTCACCGTGGTTGGCTGTACCGCCGCCGGAGAGATCGGGCCCGTCGGCTACCACGATCTAGGGCTGACTGGTGCCAGCTTTCCCGCGGCGTCATGCACCGCGGTGTCAGGCCGCATCGGCGACTTGCAGCACTTCCAGATCGGCGAAGGCGCCGCCTTCGTGCAGCCCCTGCTGCAGCAACTGGAGGCCGCCGCACCGGCAGTCGGCCCGGAGAACTGTTTTTCGTTCCTGCTCATCGACGGCTTGTCGCGCCGGGAAGAACCGGTGGCGCGCGCCCTGCAGGATGCGCTCGGCGCGATAACGCTTTTCGGAGGGTCGGCCGGTGACAACCTCAAGCTGACCCGCACCTGGGTATTCCACGACGGGGCCTTTCACCCCGACAGCGCCGTCCTGCTGCTGGTCAGCACCCGCCTGCCCTTCAAAATCTTCAAGACCCAGCACTTCGTCAGCGAGGAAGAACGGTTGGTCGTGACCGAAGCCGATGCCAGCCAGCGCATCGTCCGGGAAATCAATGGCCTGCCCGCCGCCGAGGAATACGCCCGGGTCATCGGCGTTGCCGTGGGGGATCTCAACCCGATGCGCTTTGCCGCCTCGCCGGTGGTGGTGACCATCGACGGCACCGACTATGTCCGTTCGATCCAGCGCGTCAACCCGGATGGCAGCCTGACCTTTTTCTGCGCCATCGACGAAGGCCTGGTGTTGCGCGTCGTGCGCGGCGTCGACCTGCTGGGCAATATCAAGCGCACCTTCGGCACGATCCGCGCCGAAATCGGCCCGTTCCAGCTGGTCCTGGCCTGCGATTGCATCCTGCGCAACCTGGAGATGACCCAAAGCGGGGCGAAAGACGCCGTGGCGGAGCTGCTGCGCAAAAACCATGTCGTCGGCTTCAGCACCTACGGCGAGCAATACCACGGCGTGCATGTCAACCAGACGCTGACCGGCATTGCTCTGGGTTACCCGCGAGAAGGCCATGCCCCCTGACAAAACGCCTCGAGACCCCCGCGACATCCACGACGAAGACGCGCTCCGGGCTGAAATCACCCGTCTCAACAAGGTCGTCACGGCCCTGATGAACCGCGCCGAACGGGGAATGAGCGCCCAGGGCTCCGATTTTGGCCTGTTCCAGACCGCGGTGATGCTGGAAGACCAGGTGCACGAGCGCACCAAGGAGTTGGAAGCGGCCCTGCACGAGAATGAAAAAATCAACCGCGCCCTGCATCGCACCCAAGAGCAGATGGAGCGCGAGATCGAACAACGCAAGGAAGCCAACGAAGCGCTGGAGCGTGAAAAAGAAGAGCAGAAGTTGCTCATCGCCCAAGTGAAACAGGCGATGAATCAACTGGTTCAGGCCGAAAAGCTGGCCTCGCTCGGCAGCCTGGTGGCCGGCGTGGCCCATGAACTGAATACGCCGCTGGGCATCGGGGTGACCGTCGCGTCATCGCTCAAGGCGATGCTCGACCCCCTCTTGGCGCAAGTCGCTGCCGGCACGCTGCGCAAGCAGGCTCTGCTCGATTTTCTCGCCCGCAGCGGCGAAGCGGTGGCGTTGCTGGAAAACAACCTGCAGCGCGCCACCAACCTGATCGGCACCTTCAAGGAGGTGGCAGTCGACCAAACCAGTATGCGGCGCCGTCGTTTCGACCTGCGCCAGGCCATCGACGAAGTGCTGATGACGCTGCGGCCCAAGTTGAAACACACCGCGCATCGGCTGGACGTCACCGTCGCCACCGGCATCACGCTCGACAGCTATCCGGGGCCGATCGAGCAGATCATTTCCAACCTGGTCACCAACACCCTGCTGCACGGCTTCGAAGGTATCGACTCGGGAACGATCCGGATCGAGGCCAAGCCCGATCAGGATCAGGTCACCCTCGCTTATTCGGACGACGGCATCGGGATGAACGAGGCCACGGCCAAGCACGCTTTTGACCCTTTTTTCACCACCAAGCTGGGCATGGGCGGCAGCGGGCTCGGCTTGTACATCGTCTACAACCTGGCGACCGCCGTGCTGGGCGGCAGCATCAGCGTGTCGAGCGCGCCGGGACAGGGTGCGCGCTTCGAACTGGTGCTGCCACTCACCGCGCCCGTGGCGCCCTCCCCGAGCGAGCGCTGAAGTCCAACGGGCTGACTCCTGATTCGGAGAGGCAGCCGCTTCTACTCGGATGGGCCCGACGGCAGGCGCCTCCTGTCATATACCCAATCTGGCGCACACCGGCCGTCTGAAAGCTAAACTAAAAATACAGTCAAGGCTCACAAGAAAATACTGCGCCGGCGGGTGGGGCGTCGGGACGACCACGACACGGCGACGGTGAAAGGCCACACGGGATGAAACGCCACGAAGCTGAAACGTATCTCGCCTTTTCCCCCGGGGAGCGCGGCCTGCTGTGCGCCATGCTCTACACCACCACCGAGCGCCACGTCATGGGCTGGTTCACCGGGGCCAAGGGCGCGCATTTCCACCGTGCCTTCTTCCTGCTGGAAGATTTCTTCACCGACGAACCCCAGCGTTTTCTCGCCACCAAGGACGGCGACCTCTACGGCGGCTGGGTGTACGACTACAGCCATGCCCACCCCAGACTGCAGGAGCCGATTCCCATCGACGACGACATCGGCCGCACGCTGGAAGCCTTGCAAGCCGCTTTCGCCACCGAATGGCTGTTCTACCTCGACACGCCCGGCTACGAGGAAGACCTTGCCCGCTACCGGGCCGAAGGACTGCCGCTGCACGAAGTCAACATCCGCCACAAGCGCCTGGCGCGGCTGGATCACGGCGGCCATCCCTGGGAGCACATTTCCCCCAATACCGACATGAACATCCTCGACTACATCCAGGAATACTGGCCGCTGGATTACCGGCTGCCCTGAGCCCTTTTGCCCTGCGCTACACGCGACAACACAGAGGAGAGCAAGCATGGCCTGTCTGCTGCAAATCAACTACGAAAACCTTCCCGAATCCGAAGCCCTTTCAACCCATATCCAGCAGAAGCTGGAAAAGCTGGAACAGTTTTTCCCGCGCCTCATCGGCTGCAACGTCACCGTCGGCTTACCGCACCGCCACTCCAACCAGGGCGAGCACTATTTCGTGCAGATCGACATGACAGCACCTGGCACCGAAGTCGTCAGCAACCGGCAGAACCATGAAGATGTCTATGTGGCCTTGCGCGACGCCTTCGACGCCGCACGGCGCATGCTGGAAGACCATGCTCGCATCCGGCGCGGCGAGACCAAGCAGCATATGGAGCCCACTCACGGCACCGTGGCACGCCTGCTCGATGGCTTTGGCTTCATCGAAGGCGAAGACGGCAACGACTACTATTTCTCGGCCGAAAATCTGGTCGATCAAGCATTCGACAAACTCAGCGAAGGCATGGCGGTGAAGTTTCTTCCCGAGGCGGCGCAAGAAGGCTGGCAAGCCAAGCGCGTCAGCACCGGCAAGCAACGCAACCACCCTGACTGACCGATTATCCCGTCATGCCCTTGCACAACGTCAGGATCAGCCAGGTATTCGAGGAAATTGCCGATCTTCTCGACATTGAAGAAGCGAACCCGTTCCGTATCCGCGCCTACCGCAATGCGGCCCGAACCCTGAGCGAATACCACCAGGAGCTGGCCGCGTTGGTGGCACAAGGGCTGCCTTTGCCCAAGCTGCCCGGCATCGGCGCGGATCTGGGCGCCAAGATCGTCGAGATCGCCCATACCGGCACCTGCGCGCTTCTTGATCGGCTGCGCGGCGAGGTGCCGCCGGCGGTGGCCTATTTGCTGTCGATACCCGGTCTGGGCCCGAAACGGGTCCGCACCCTGTATCACGAGTTGGCGATCACCTCGCCGTCCCACCTCCAGCACGCGGCAGAACAGGGCCTGGTGCGTCGACTGCCGGGCTTTGGCCCCAAGCTGGAACAGCAGCTGTTGCAGGCGCTGGCCAAGCACCTCGATACCCATGCCCGGCTGGCGCGAGCCCGCGTGCGCCCAACCGTGGAAAAGCTGCTCGACTACCTGCGCCGCGTGCCGGGGGTACGGCAGGTCGAGGTGGCCGGCAGCTACCGGCGCCGCCGCGACACGGTCGGCGACATCGACATCCTGGTGGCCGCCGCGCCAGGCTACGACGTGCCGTTTGCCTTTACCGCCCATGAAGACGTCGACGAGGTGCTGGCGCAGGGCACGACCAAGGCCAGCGTGCGCCTGCGGAACGGCCTGCAGGTGGATTTGCGCGTGGTGCGCCCGGAGAGTTTTGGCGCGGCACTGCTCTATTTCACCGGCAGCAAGGCGCACAACATCGCGCTCCGGCTGATGGCGCGCGAGCACGGCCTCAAGATCAACGAATACGGGGTATATCGTGACGGGCAACGCATCGCCGGCGACAGCGAGGCCTCGGTCTACGCCATGCTGCACCTGCCCGTGATCCCCCCGGAGCTGCGAGAAGCGCGCGGCGAGATCGAGGCGGCACGCCACGGCAGCCTGCCCACATTGCTGAGCTGGCAGGACCTGCGCGGCGATCTGCACACCCACAGCATCGCCAGCGACGGGCAGAGCAGTATCAAGGACATGGCGCTCGCCGCGCACGCGCTGGGGCTGGAATATCTGGCCATTACCGATCATTCGCCGCAGCAACGCCTTGCCCGCGGACTGAGCGAGGAGCGGTTGCTGGCGCAGCTGGACGAAATCGACCGGCTGCAAAGCGCCGGCGGCCTGGGCGTTACCTTGCTCAAGGGGATGGAGGTCGACATTCTGGAAGATGGCCGGCTCGATCTTTCCGCCGCGCTGCTGGACAGGCTCGACATCGTGGTCGCCGCGATGCACGACCACTTCAGTCTCTCACGCGCCAAGCAGACCAGCCGGCTGTTGCGCGCGCTCGACCAACGCGTGCATATCCTTGCCCACCCCACCGGACGGCTGATAGGACGACGTGCGCCGATCGCGGTCGATTTTGCCCTGGTGCTGCACCGCGCCCGAGAGGTCGGCTGTGCGCTGGAGCTCGATGCCCAGCCGCTGCGGCTGGACCTGGACGATCTGCACTGCCGCGAAGCCAAGGAGGCCGGGGTGCTGATCAGCATCAACTCCGACGCCCATAGCACAGCGGAGTTGCGCAACCTGCGCTACGGCGTGGAGCAGGCGCGACGCGGCTGGCTGGAACGACAGGACGTGCTCAATACCCGCCCGTTGGCGCAACTGCAGGCCTTCCTCAAGCGGCGCTGAGCGGTGGCATGGTGAACCGCCCTGCTCACGCTTTGTAGCGCAGCATCAGTCTTTCCAGTGTCTGCCCCAGTTCATGCAGCGATTGTGCCGCGGCCTCGGTCTCGCGCGTGCTCTCGGCGTTACGGGTGGCCGAGGCGCTGATATCGTCCATGGCCTGCGCAAGCTGGTCGATGCCGGCCAGCTGCTGCTGCGCCGAGACGGCAATCTGGGCCGCTGCCTGCGCACTCTCGGCAATGCTCTCCGCCAACTGCCGGATCGACTCGCCGGCCGCTTTGGATTGCTTCACCCCCGATTCCACCGCCTGCGCCCCCTGCTCCGCCGTCTGCACGGCGCCGCTGATCGCCTTACCGATGTCGTTGAGGATGGACCGTACCTGTACCGTGGCTTGCTTGGACTGCTGGGCCAGGCTCCTCACCTCTTGCGCCACGACTCCGAAACCCAGTCCCTGTTCGCCGGCCTTGGCCGCTTCGATCGACGCGTTGACCGCCAGCAAATTGGATTGATCGGCCAGGTCGTTCACGGTGGCGATGATTTCCCCGATCATCATGGCATGCTCCGTCAGCTTGATCGTGCTGGCGGCAATCTGCCCCATGTGTTCGCGGATATGCAACATCCGGGCGACGGCATCATCCACCGACTCCTGGCCCAGCTGTGATACCTGGGCGGCGCGCTGAGCGGCTTCCGACACGTGCTGAGCCTTTTCGCTGGCGATCAGCGCGGTCTGCTTGGTCTCGGCCATGGTGATGACCGCCTGGGTCACCGCGCTGGCGCTATCGGCGGCACCGGAGGCGACCTGACTGGCGCCGCTCAGAATGGTGGTAGCCGAACTCGCCAACACCGCCACGCCGCCGCTTATTTCATGATTCATCTCGCGCAGACTATCCACCATCTCTTCCAACGCCTGCCCCACACTACCCATATAGGACTGTGGGTCGACACGTACGGTCAGGTCGCCCTCTGCAATGCGCTGGGCCAGCGCCATCAGCGTGGCATTCTTTTGCAGTTCGCTCTGATGCATCTGGGCGAGGCGCGCGTAGAGCATTCCGTTCTCGAGCAACAACATCAGCAGCACGAAACTGGCGGCCAGCAAGCCATAGATGCGCCCCGCATAGAAGCCCAGGTCGAAGCGTCCGGCGTTGAGCATGGCGGACAGGGCAATATCGAACAGCCATGCACAGACCACCACCATCACCCACAGGTCGAGCACCGAACGCACCCGGCAGCGCCACAGCCGGACCAAGGCGAACAGGCTGAAGACCCAGACCGAGACGATGACGTAGACCATGGCCGGGGTGTAATGGTTGCCGCGCATGATTTTCGGGAGCGCGTCCTGCCCGACCGTGGCGGCCAGGGTGAACGCACCCACCAAGCCAAACACGCCGGCCACCGCCAGGGGCGTAAACCGTGTCAGGCGACTGAGGTTACGCGGTTGATCCTTCAGCCAGGCGTAGGCGATCACGAACAGCGGAAACCCGGCGTGCCAGAACATATACAGCCAGGCCGTGCTTTGGGGGCCTGCCCCCAGCCATCCCCCCGGTGCAAAAAGATCGGGAAAAGTGAGCGCATGAACCGTGGCCATGCAAGCGGTAAAGAGATAGCCGCACGCCAGCACCAGTAGTCCCGGGGTGCGCAAGATGCGGAACTGCCCGAACAGCAGCACCGCCGTGATCAGGTCGTTGATGACCAGCGCCGACTCGTAGACGGGAATAAAGGCCCAAACGCGCGGGAGCGGGAGCTTGGCAAACGGCACCAAGGCCAGAAATACCACGAGGGACACCAGCACCACCGTTTTGACAAGACGCCACTCACGCGGCGTCGGCAGCAACGTGGATAAATATGCCCGGCTCTCCTCGGCCACGTCTTGCACCATCGCCCTCCCCCTATCCGCCGGTAAAGACCCCGCCCATGCAGCACACTTGCCGTTTTACTTGTATAGCATGGTCATGCTGTTACTGGCGGGTCGACGTGCCCGCTCCTGGGGATCGCGTAACTGTCGCCTGGCGGCACAAGATGACTAGCGTCGACTTGTCAGGGGTGGACTCAAGGGGCTTTTGTCCGGGCAAGCACCGAGTAAGGATAGCGCGCCCCGCCACGGGTCCGCGTGGGTTGACACCCGCTCGTCGGCGACCGCGCTGCCTTGCGGAGTGCCGGTTTTGTCCATAAAACAATGATATGCAATTGACGTTGCCATCGGCATTTGTAACGCCGTACGGCGCCAGCTGATCGATTACGAGGACACCATGGCCACCCTGCTTGATCCGACATCCAACGAACAGAAGTACAGCAAACTCACCAGCGGCGTCATTGTTGGGGCCACCACCGCCAACAGCACGCGGCTCTGGGTCCGCATCTACCAACCGGGCAAGTGGAGTCTGGTCGTCACGGCGAGCCCGCTGAGCGGCGACCTGGTACGGCTGGAAGAAAAGACGGTTCCCGCATTTCTGGCCGGCAACGGGATCGCGGCGGCCTATCTGGGCGAGCACGATTTCACGCATGACAACAGCCTGACCCACGTCTTCGACATCGCCGGCCTCAACCCGGATACCCGGTACTACTACGCGGTCATTGCCAGCGAAGTGGATGCGGGCAAGGTGGCGCGCCGCACCGAAATCGGCGGCGATGCGCCGCGCCATTTCCGCACCATGCCGGAGGCCCCGTCCGAGATCGTCTTCGGCTTCTATAGCTGCCACGACCATATCAGCAACAACGGTAGCGCCGGGGCCTGGCCGCACTATCTCGAACAGCTGGGGGACACCCGGGCCCATTTCTCGATCGGCGGCGGCGATCAGGTCTACGTCGACACCAACGGCAAGAATCGTTTCCTGGATATCTGGTCCTGGCTGAAGGACAACAAGAAAGCGCTGCTCGACAAGTTTGCCCTTGGCAAAGGCAAGTACGATGAGGCGGGCATCCAGCAATACCTGCTCGACATCTACCGCTGGTATTACCGCGTCTACTGGAGCGTGCCCGAGCTGCGCTCGGTCTTCGAACAAGTTCCGCAGTACATGATCTGGGACGACCACGAGATCATGGACGGCTGGGGCTCATTGACCTGGAAGGAGCGCGCGGCGCAAATCTGCTCGTTCTGGGAGGAAGAAGACAGCAAGCCCAACCTGATGCTGTTGCAATTGATGTGGAAAGCCGCCTGCCAGGCTTATTACGAATACGAGCACAGTCACAACCCCGCTACGTCCTACAACGCCGCGGACCCCGACCAATGCCAATGGGACTATGCTTTCCGCCATGGCGGCGCGGCCTTCTACGTGCTGGACATGCGCGGCCATCACGATGTCGAAAAGAACAAGGGCAAGAAAATACCCGACAAGAACATCTTGCTGGGTCAGGCCCAGTTCGACCGTTTCCGCCAGTGGCTGGGGAGCGAGGAGGTGAAACAGGCCAATGCGCTGTTCATCGTCTCGCCTGTTCCGGTGGTCCATTGGGTCGATCGCCTGGTCAACTACGCCGACCTCGGCGAGGCCAAGGATGATTTCAAGGACGAGTGGGGTCACGAAACCAACCAATGGGAGCGCAACCAGCTCCTGGAGACCCTGTTCAAGAGCATCGATCAGACCGGCAAGAAAGTGGTGTTTCTCAGCGGGGACGTGCACTGCGCCTCGATCTTCAGGATTCGCCACCGTAAATTCCCCGCCGCCAAGGTCTACCATGCCACCTCGAGCGCCATCTCCCGCAAGCCGGCTCCCAAACTGAGCCTGATCGGCATCAGTTCAGGCGGCGCCATGGAGAATAACGACAATGTCTTTACCGAACGACTGTACGCCCTGACGGGGTCCAACAACTTCCTGATGGTGCGGGCGCGCCCCGGGGCCAATCCGGAAATCGTCATCGAATTGAACTGGGCGGGCGGCGACGAAGGCGAAATCACCAAACGCCGCATCGTGCTCGATTAAGGCAAGCCACCGCGGATCGCCCGCCTTCTGTTCCACGCGGGTCAGGGCCATTGCCGATCTTGTCCTCGTGCCATGGCCCTCTTTCCGGCAGGTGACCATCCTGCCGTCATCACCTCCGTTTTGCGGTGCGGCGACATCCCCGTATTTCATCGTGATACGCGTGCTGTCGACCTGAACTAACATGAATTGCCACCCTCTTAGTGAAGTAGGGCCGGTTCAGATAGATTTCCGGTGACGTGACGGTACGGCAGCCTGCGCCGCGCAACCGGATGATGCTCCCATCGAACCGGCCAGCTAGTGGGGCGGGTCCGCCCCGGCGGGTGCCTTGACGCCCAGTATCGGTTGTTTTTTCGGCGAACGGAGCACTCGCTTTATCCTGTCTGAAGTTGAAGGAGGAAAGCCATGTTCCGATCACGTTCCGTTCGCACTTCCGTACTGACTTCGTTACTGGGGGCATCCCTGCTGTTGCTGGGCGGGTGTGCCAGTTCAGGGGATGTCGATAAGCTGCGCGCCGATGTCACCCGTGCCCAGCAGACCGCCGATCAGGCGATGAAAGCGGCAGCCTCTGCCCAGGCCTCGGCCGACAACGCAGGCCAGAAAGCCAACCAGGCGATGACGGTGGCGAACCAGGCCAACCAGACCGCCAACCAGGCCAACCAGACGGCCACCGATGCCAATCAGCGGCTGGATCGGATGTTCAAGAAAACCATGATGAAGTAGACGAAAGCGAGCGGGTGGGCCTCCGCGTTCAGCGGATGACCACTCGCATGCCAAGCCGCGCCCAGTGCGCGAATTGGTGCAGTTGCGCATTGCTGAGCGCGACGCAGCCATTAGTCCAGTTGAAGTCGCGATGAATACGATAGCTTCCGCGCCCGACGCCATGAATACCGATGGCGCCCCCCAGCGCAGTGAATTGCGGCGGCAGCCGTCCGGCGCGGGCCGCCAACAGAATGTCGTCACGGGTGCCCGCATCGATGCGGCCGTCGAGAAAGGCTTGCTCGGCGTGCTCCGGGCGGGGGTAATCGAGTTGGTAGAAACTGCCGAACACGTGCGGGGTGCGAATGCGCATGATGTGGAAGCTGCCCAACGGGGTGCTGCCATCGCCGTGGTAGTGAAGCGGCGCGACGCCGCCCCGCCCCACCGAAATGTTGTCGAAGCGCTGCAGCGGGCGGCTGCCCTGGTACACGGTAAGGGTGCGGGCGGCGGTATCCACCTCGATCCAGCGCTCGGTGCCAGCCTGGGCGGGCATGCTCAGCGCCAGCCACATCAGGGTCAGTGCATACCAGATCAGCCTCGCCATGTGTCTCGCTCCCTTGCCCGCCTTGTCCTGCCCATAACGCTGGCCGTCATCGGCTTGGCCCCCGCGGCGGCCGCTACCTTTACGCTGCCGACCGACGGCTCGACCGTAGTGGGCCAGGTACTGGTGGTCGAACCGACCGGCAACAACACGCTGCCCGACATTGCCCGCCATTACGACATCGGCTACGAGGAGATCGCTCGCGCCAACCCCGAGCAGTCGGTCTGGACGCCGCACGGCGCCGTGGTGGTGCCGCGCCAGTTCATTCTGCCGCCCAAGCCGTGGCAGGGCGTGGTGCTGAACATCCCGCAGCGGCGGCTGTACTACTTTCCGACAACCGCCAAGGGACAGCCACCGCAACAGGTCATCACCTATCCCATCAGTATAGCGCGCGAGGGCTGGTCGACCCCGCTCGGGGCCACCCGCATCAAGGCCAAATTCAAGGACCCGGCCTGGTTCGTTCCCAAGAGCATCCGCGACGAGCATTTGCGCGAGGACGGCGTCGAGCTGCCGGAGTACTTCCCCCCGGGCCCCGACAACCCGATGGGCATGCTGGCGATGCAGACCGGCTTCCCCGGCATCTTCATCCACGCCACCAACCGGCCGTGGGGGGTGGGTCTGCGCACCAGTCACGGTTGCCTGCATCTGTATCCCGAGGATGCCGCGCAGATTTTCCCGCAGATGAAGGTGGGAACGCCGGTCAGGGTGATCGACGAGCCCGTGCTGGTCGGCAACGATGGCGGCCGCTGGGTGATGGCCACCTTCGAACCGGTGGACGAATACCCGGACAAGGTACCGCTGGAGCAGCGGGTCGCGCAGGCGCTCTCGACCGTGCCCCTGCCGCCCGATGAAATCGACCAGGAGCGGGTAACGCAACTGGCCACCACCCCGCAACCGGTGCCGGTCGCGCTGTCGGCCTCCGAGCCGGGCCTGGACGACTGGCTCAGCGAGTTGCCCGTCGAGCCGTACAACTTCGAGCCCTACGGCATCGATGCCAACAATGCCCTGCTGCCTCGCCTCCCCGCCAGCGAGGAAATCGAATTGCCGTAACCATGCGCCAAAGGTTGGCCGAAGAAGCGTGAGTTCGGCACCGTGAGTTCGACTTCGACAACGCTCCGGACACACCATGCAAAAGAGCCGCATTGCGGCTCTTCATGCTACCGGGTTCAGATCAACCCGAGCCCCTTGAACATCACCAGCAGGATCAGCAGCGGCGTGACCAGCTTCAGCAGCCCGTGCAGGCCCTTCACGATCCGGCCATTGTCCAATACCCCCTGATTGCTCAGCGCCTCCAGCATTTTCTGCTTGCCCCAGACCCAGGCCACGAACAGGCAGATGAAGATGCCGCCCAACGGCAGCAGGATGTTGGAGGTCAGGTAGTCGAACAGGTCGAAGAAGGTCATGCCGAACAGTTTGACGTCGGCCAGCACGCTGTTGGACAAGGCGCAGCTGGAGCCGATCAGGCCCAGCAACAGCAGGTTCAGCAAGGTGGCGCGGGGACGGCTGATACCGAAGCGGCCCACCATCACCGATACCGGCACCTCCAGCAGCGACAGCATGGCACCGGTAGCCGCCACGGCCGCCAGCACGAAGAACAGCACCATGAACACGTGGCCGAACGGCATGCTGGCGAAGACCGCCGGGATGGTGATGAACAGCAGCGCCGGGCCGGCGCCGGGCTGGAAGCCGAAACTGAACACCGCCGGGAAGATGGCGATACCCGCCAGCATCGACACGAACAGATCGGCGCTCATCACGCGCAGCGTGGTGGTTGGGATGTTTTGGTCGTCGCGGAAGTAGCTGCCGTACGTGATCATGGTGCCCATGCCGATGGAGAGCTTGAAGAACGCCAGCCCCATGGCAACCAGCACCACTTCGCCGCTGATCTTCGACCAGTCCGGAGTGAACAGGAAGGACAGGCCCTGCGCTGCGCCCGGCAAGGTCAGGCTGCGTGCGCCGATCACCAGCAGCAGCACGAACAGCAGCGGCATCAGCTTCTTGGTCACGGCCTCGATGCCCTTGGCCACGCCAAACAGCAGGATTCCGCCGATCAGCAGCAAGACCCCCCACTGCCACAGCAGCGACTGCACCGGATCGGAAATCAGCCCCTTGAAGGCCGCCGAAGTGACCGCCGGGTTGCTGGAGAGGATGTCACCACGCAGCGCCTTGAACACATAGGCAAACACCCACGCCGCCACCTCGGTGTAAAACGCCATGATCAGAAACGCCGCAACCACGCCAAAGGCGCCGATCAGCCACCACGGCTGTCCCGCCGGGGCCAGGGTACGCAGCGTGGTCACCGCATCGGACTTGGCCTTGCGGCCCAGCATGATCTCGGAAATCATCACCGGCAAGCCGACCAGCAGCGTGGCCAGCAGGTAGATCACCAGAAACCCGGCACCGCCGTTGGCACCGGTCACGTAAGGGAATTTCCAGATGTTGCCCAGCCCAACCGCCGAGCCTAGCGTGGCGGCCAGCACGCCGAAACTGGAAGAAAACGCATCGCGGGTTTTGCCCGTTGCCGCCGTGGCCGCGTGTGGAGTGTGATTTTTCATCGAAAACTCTGCCTGAAACAAATGACAAGCCCGTCCCGCTTGTGGCGGGGACGGGCGCTCGGGCGAGAGTGTACGAAGTTTTGATCTGGCCGGCTATCGCCTGGTCGGCCTACTTCCAAAGTCAAAGCAGGAAGCGCCGGCGTCCGGCGCTGGGTGGCAGCAAACCGGCATGCGGGACACGAGAGCGCGGGCGAACCATGCCGCCCTGCCCGTCACAGCACCACCGGCCGATCCGACAGTTCGTTGACGCGATGCCCCTCCGCCGGGAAATGCTCCGCCAACAGATGGGTGACCGCGAGGATGCCTTCCACGGCCCCTTCTTCGTAGTGGCCATGGCTGAAGGAGGTTTCCATGATCCGGCAAATGCGCTGCCACTCCTGAGCGTCGACCTTGGCATGAATGCCTCGGTCGGCGACGATCTCGACATCGTGATCCGCCAGCAGCAGGTAGATCAGAACACCGTTGTTGTACTCGGTATCCCATACCCGCAGCAGGGAAAATACGTCAAGGGCCTGCGCCCAGGCCGTATGGCCACGGAGCAACGCCGAGGTATGCAAGGCACCCTCGACGGCAAAGCGCACCTGTCCGGCATGAAGTCGCTCGCCGTCCTTGATGGCCACCTCGATTGCGTTCAGGGTACTGGCCGTGAAGCAGCGCCGGACTTGCCAGGGCGTCACGGTCAGATGCCGAACGATACGTTTGATATTCATGTTCACCACCTGCCCGAGGCGCCACCGCCTCCAAAACCGCCACCGCCGCCGCTGAACCCGCCACCACCAAATCCACCGCCCCCTCGGCCGCCGGACCAGCCGCCGCCGCTATGCCATCCGCCGCGCCCCCCCATGCCGCCCAGCAAGGTAAAGAAAAAGGCCATCAACCCCGCCGTGAGCGCCAGCGTGATCGCCCCCAGCACCATCCACGCCAGCACCGCGACCGCACTGCCAGTCACGATGGCCGCCGGCAACCGGCCCAACAGCAGGCGCAGGAATCCGCCCACGACGAACGCCACCACCACGACCAACGGCGCCAGCGAGGACAAGCTGACCTGGCGCTGCGCCGTAGGTCTTGACGGCGGCGGCAGGGGCTCGCCGTTGACGACCCCGATGATGCGCGCCACCCCGGCCGTGATGCCGCCGTAGAAATCGCCCTGCTGGAAACGCGGCACGATGATCTCGCTGATGATGCGCTTGCAGGTGGCGTCGTTCAGCGCGCCTTCCAGGCCGTAGCCCACCTCGATGCGCAGGTTGCGGTCATTCTTGGCCACCAGCAGCAGCGCGCCGTCGTCCACGTTCTTGCGGCCGAGCTTCCACTGCTCGACCACGCGCAGCGCGTATTGCTCGATGGCCTCCTCCCCCGTGGTCGGCACGATCAAAACCGCCAGCTGGCTGCCCTTGCTCGCCTCGAAGGCGCGCAACGTCTGCTCCAGCGCCGCCGTCTGGTCCGGGCTCAAGGTGGCGGTCTGGTCGACGATGTGGGCGCTCAACGGCGGCACCGCCACCGGCTGGGCGCCCGCCCCCAGGCTCCAGCTCAGGGCCCAGGTCAGCAACAGGCTCCACAGCACGCGCCAGGACCGCATCAGGAACCCCCGGCGGCTTTGGGCGGTGTCGACGGCGTGGGCGTACTGCCGAAATCGACACGCGGCGCGGTGGAGAGCGCCTGTTCGTTTTCCACGGTGAAGTTGGGCTTCACCTTGAAACCAAACGCCATGGCGGTCAGGTTGGAGGGGAAGCTACGCACGGTGACGTTGTACTGCTCAACCGCCTTGATGTAGCGGTTGCGGGCGACGGTGATGCGGTTTTCCGTGCCTTCGAGCTGGGCTTGCAGGTCGCGGAAATTGGCATCGGCCTTGAGCTGCGGATAGTTTTCCGAAACCACCAGCAGCCGCGACAGGGCGCCGCTGAGTTGGGCTTGGGCCGACTGGAATTTGGCCAGGGCGCCCGGATCGTTGGCCAGCTCCGGCGTGATCTGGAGGCTGCCCACCCGTGAGCGCGCCTCGGTGACCTGTGTCAGCACCTCCTTCTCATGCGAGGCGTAGCCTTTGACGGTGTTGACCAGATTCGGCACCAGGTCGGCACGGCGCTGATACTGGTTCAGCACCTCCGACCAGCTGGCCTTGAGTTGTTCATCATTGGATTGCAAGGTGTTGTAGCCGCAGCCGGACAAACTCAGCAGCATGACGGCAAGCAAGGCGATCCATAGCTGGCGCATTCGATTCCCCTTTGGATATGGCAGCAAGGCACTCGGAGCAGGCATCGTTCGGCTCTGCACCGGGCTGCCCTGAATCATTTCATTACAGCTTAACCGGCAACAAAAGACAAAATGACATCAAGGTGAGAAGCAGGGGAAACGAGGACGCCCGGATGTCATGGCAGAGACAGGCCGGCGCACGCCACAGCGGCAGTCGTCGTAACCACGACGACTGCCGCCATTGCAGAAAGCGCTACAGCAAGAAGAATGGCGGGCGATCACGCCCCGCCCACCGGCTACAGGTTCAGCTTGGAAACCTTGGTGCCTTCAAACGTCAGGTTCGCCATCAAGCCGTTGTTGGTCAGGGCAAAACCCACCACCGGCTGTTGCGCCGTATTCAGGTCGATATCGCCATTGGCACCCATTTTCAGCAACGCCACCGAAGCGTCCGCCCCTACCGTCCAGCCCGAGCCAGAGCGGAATTTGTCGAGCGCGTCCTTGGTCATGAAAAGGAAGATGATGGCCTTGGACTGGGCGCCGATCTGCCAGCCGAACGAGGCACTCGCCGTCTGGTAGTAGCCGGAAGGCTTGCCGTCAACCCGCAGCGCCCCCTTGCCGTACTCGCCGCCGACAACCAGCCCGGCCGCGATGACCGACGGGAAGATCAGCACACCTTGGGCTTTGGCCACCAAGGCGCGAGAGCTCGGCGCGTTACGGTACAGGCGTGCCAACGTGGCGTCGTACCCGGCGTCGATTTCACGCGCCTCGCTCGCTGCATTCATCGAGCGAGTCGAAGGCGATTCGCTCATCTTGCCGGTGGTGGTCGTGCAGCCGCTGGCCAACACCGATAATGCTGCCACTAATCCAATGCATAACTTTCTGGTTTGCATATCGTCCTCCTGATGGTCTCGAGGTAGTACCGGGGAACACGATGACCCCCGGTGGAAGGCAGTTGAAGTGCGTGGGATGGAATCGGCCCCGCACCGCCTGCCGCGACCGTGAACGGCACAGCCCCCACGGATGACCTGAAGCAGTACGGCAACGATGGTGATGGAAAGATGAGATGAAGCAAGTTGCC
This sequence comes from Pseudogulbenkiania sp. NH8B, assembly GCF_000283535.1. Classification (GTDB taxonomy): domain Bacteria; phylum Pseudomonadota; class Gammaproteobacteria; order Burkholderiales; family Chromobacteriaceae; genus Pseudogulbenkiania; species Pseudogulbenkiania ferrooxidans. The sequence continues at coordinate 1,955,483 of NC_016002.1, read as the reverse complement.
AAGCGTATACAACGTCAGCCGGCCGAGAACCGACCACAGCCAGATACCATGACCATGGACTGAAACAACACGACTTCTCGGCATGCCACGACAGGGGAACTACGAGCCATGTCCTCCGTTATAGCACCCTGACACATGACACAGGCGGCCGTGTGGCAGGCCAGCATCGGCTTTCCCTGCCAGTGAAGAAAACCCTCTGTATCGGGGCGGATAATTTTGCCGGCAAAAAAACGTTGCAATGCATTGACGCCACGAGCGGGAATCGATATTATTCGCCGCTCTTCAGGAGGGATTCCCGAGCGGTCAAAGGGATCAGACTGTAAATCTGACGGCTCTGCCTTCGAAGGTTCGAATCCTTCTCCCTCCACCAGTATTCGATAGAAAGCCCGGACATTTGTTCCGTGGCCAGCGGGTATGATTCCTGCACTGAAAGCTAATAACGACGGGCCTTGCAGCGATGCGAGGCCCTTTTGCTTTTAGGGCCGGGTTTACACCGGGGTTACATCAGAAGCCCGGCATCACACACCGTTGCACTTTTACGACTCCAATGCACGCCTTCAAGTTCCTTCTCACGGTTCCTGATGGCGTCGGCCACATGGACGCTGTAGACACGGATCGAGGCACGAAAGAACCCGGCAACTTGACGTAGACCGGCCGACCTTGACTTGGGGGGTGTGGCATCGGCAGCGGCGGCTTCGACCATTATCCCTCCATCTCCCATTTCGCCACTCCGACGTGGCTGAAGGCGGCGTATTTTTGTCTATGATTAGTAAATGCTAGGTGGCAGTAATGCTGGGCTGGGCTGGGCTTGGCTTGGTGGCTAACCTAGCAATCCAGTGGATGCTCTAAAGTGCACGGCTGATTTTGGACGTGAGGCCGAAACTTGAAACGCAAGGCTTCCAAGTAAATTCTGGGAGAATTCTAGGTATGATTACATGGCCGGAGGTAATCATCGCTATTTTCCTTGCGTACTACTGGACCGGTTTCGAAATGGTCCTATTCCATTCCCGGCTTGATCCGGTCGATCAGCCTGGGTATGTGAGTGGCTCTCCTTGGCAGAGGTTTCTGTGTGGGGTGGCGTGGCCGTATGTTGCACGCCTTAACCAGGAGATTGCTTGGTTTTCAATCTGTTTTTTGAGTTCGTTTATAGTTCTTGGCGCAGTATATATTGGATTAAACCATATCTTCGGCTCTACATTTTTCGCCGTGTTGGTTTTGGGGGTTGTGCGTGTAACGCCAGTAGTTTCTTCAATACTTTCTTTGCCGCTAGCTATGTTAAGCGCTCTGCTGTGGTTTTTTATAGCAAAACCTTTAGGGTGCAAGCCACCTAGTGGGATGAATTACTGATGCACGCTTTTTTAATTTATACAACCGCAGTAATGCTGTTCCTTGGGGCCGCACCATTGCCTTACGGCTACTACATGCTTCTACGGTTGGTCGCATGTGGCATATTCGCTTTTGCTACATTTGTCGCTTTCGATAGAAAAAGCAAAGCATTGCCTTGGGTCTATGGTTTAATGGCATTGGTTTTCAATCCAATCGTCAAAATTTATTTCCCAAAGGAAGTATGGATGATTGTAGATGTTTTTGCGGGCATCCTTCTTCCTGCTACAGCCAAGACAATAAAAATAAATACCTAACACAGGCTATGCCATTTTATTAGTTAGCCTCTGCGAAAAACGGTCATCCATGAGGCTCCAAGCGATTGGAGCGTTTTCCATGGTGTGTAGTGACTACACCTTGGTTTACTGTGCGTGACTAACTACACTGAAAGCATGCGCCGATTTCCTACTTGCAGGCGCTTAACAAATCTCGCTAACAAGGAATCCACACCATGCATATATACATCCACAGTGTTGCAGAAGGGCTGGTGCGATCTTTTGCGATCCTTCTCTTGGTTTATATTGTTGCCAGTTCATGGCCGGAGCATGAGAAAGGGTTGACCCCACTTCAAGTGGTTAAGGTCGTTTCTGTGGTAATCCTTATTATTGCAGCAGCATATTTGGGCTACTTAAGAGGGTGCGATGAATCACTTTTAAGTTGCAATTAATACGTAAATGAGAATAATTGCAGGGGTTTTCCCTGTAAATGGCTGAGCCTCGATGAACATATCGCCTTGCCCGTATCATTCTGTGCCTTCGATTCCTCCGTAGAAATTATCATCGTGACTCTCCCAAATATTTCGAAGTTGCATAATATCCTCTCCGGGAGCAGAAGGATAAGCGTGCCGCAATGCTTCAACGGCAGTGAGAATTGCCGTCGCCCCCGTCCTGAGTGCATGATAGAGACCAAAATCACTCGGTCCGAAGTACACTTGCGCTCCATCAGAACCCCCGTCAACCACATGGTCATTTAGTGCCAGCATATCAGAATGCACTGCACTTGAATTCTCAACGTAGAAAAGATTGTAATAGTCGGACAAGCCAGCTTCTTCAGCCCATTGATTTATTTTTAATATTCTTCCATTTGATTCAGCAAGCTTTGCTTTGTTATGTTCAATTAACTCTTCAATTTTGTCGGGTTCAAGGCGGCCTTTCAGGTTTGGTTGCTTCCATCTTTTTGCCGAATTAATGGCCTTGATTGTGGAGTCATAGTGCTTGGCAATATACGCATCCTTTAGTTGGGGATTTTTTGCAATTGCAGCCATTGCGAATAATGTTTCCAGCAATGTACGTACCAGCATGCGACCCTGTGCCACCATCCCCCTCTCCAGAAGGATGATGAGGGCTTGATAGGTCTCGACAGACCGCACAAAAAGGGACGCAACAATGGTTTTGCTCTCGTCGTTCCAGTCAATGTGAAGCTCACGAAGCTCTCGCATTAGTAGGGAGTTCGTCTGCTGTGCAGCCTCGAACGCTGCCTTGTAGACGATCTGTATCTGCCTTCTCGATTCTTCGGCCTCCTCCGAGAGAAAACCATCCATTTCCATCGAACTCATTCTCTAACCTCCTGTTTGTCGATACATGTCCACGGTACAATTTTTTGCTATGCCCTTCCATAGCAAAAAGCACCTATTTAGAGTGTCACCTATGGGTATAGCTTTGCATTAAATCTTTTCTGTTGCGGGTTTGGTCACTGGTTATGTGTGCACAGCACAGCCATTGAACTGAGGATGGGTCAAAAAAGAAGGTAGCTTGGCTTGGAGCCGGCTATAAAGAGAGTGCGCCGATTTCCTACTTGCAGGCGCTTAACAAATTTCGCTAACAAGGAACCGCATCATGTACACCTCCATTCTCGAACAGGGCGACCTGTTTGCACCAGAACAACTCGACCTGTTTCATGAAGAAAGCCTTCGGAGTCCCGAAGGCTTTGCTTTGTCTGGTAGTCCGACCTTAGCCGAGCGGCCAGATCACCCTGCCGACTTCACCGAAGCTCCAGCAGATATTGCAGCGACGTAATCGGGTGAGCCCCTTGCCGCACTAACTGTTTCATTGCGCGTTGATGGGCGTCTTCGGAGACGTCTCCACAGGCATCGACGATGATATAGACTAGTACACCCTGATCCAGCGCTGATAGAGCCGAGTCGTAGATAGAGACGGAGGTTCTCACCCCCGCCAATACGACGACATTCCTCCCGGCTGACGTGACCCACTGGACGAGCCATTCCAGCCGATGCCCCTTGGGGAGGTCGCTAACCAAGTTGTCGGGAAATCTGGAGGGTTTGACGTCGATCAGCGTGTTCGTGTCAGGTTGCTCTGCTATCGATGTCACGAGAATCGGCACATGTTGCTCATTGGCCGCCTTGGAAACCATGATGACGTTCTTACGAATGGGGGTCGCATGGTTCGGTTGAGCTGATAGCCCCACTCGTGGCTGATGGTCGATCACGATGAGCGAGTGGTTTTCATGGTCGAGCAATGTTTGGTCTTGTTTAGCAGCAAGCATGATCCCACCCCCTTGAAGCGCTGATCAAAAAAGAGGGGCTGCCTGTGGCAGGTCAGGCAGCCTGTTCCACCTTACCAACTGGAGACAGTAGAACAGTTCAAACGTAGACATGGGGCTGCGGTATGGCAAAGAGAAATTTTTAATTGGCATTCCGGACGACGAATGACTACGCCTGCACCATAATTGATTTGACCGTCAGGGGACTGTTCTCAGAGGAGGTTGCGCCGCCGTGTACCCTGCTCGGCACCGCTGCCGAAGTGGGCCACTTCCCGTTCAGCGGTTGACTCAGGCGCAGCGACCGGTGGCGGTGGTGGTGGAGCCGGCTTGGCTGGCGGCTTCACCGGCTTGGGCGTTGGCACCGTCGCACCCTCGATCACCCGCCCCGGTTCCAGCTGCTGCGCCGCTTGCGCCAAGGCGAAGGCGATGCGGCTGGCCGCTTGCATGTCAGTCAGCTCATCGGCGCTGATCAGTGGGCCGGTGTTGATCGTGACGGTTGGAGCCTCGTCGCGTGGCGGCGCTGGCAGTACGTGACTCAGCACCTTGGAAACAAATTCAGTTTCGTTTGCTTTCGCCCACGTGAGCAGCCAAGCCACACCGCCCAAACGGCGATAGACCGACATGATGTCGGCGCGCATCTTGTCGTTGATCTTGTTGCGGCTGCCGGGCAACCGTCCTCCGCTCTTTGGGCCACCGGGCGGTCGTCCTCCGGGCATGTCAGAGTCTCCCGAGCAGCGCCTGCACGAGAGCAGGCACAGCCGGTGCCTGCTTGGCGGTAGAGCGTACAGGGCGGCGAGGTTGCCATGGGGTGGTTTGTGGTGTCAGACGTTTCATTTCTCATCCCCTTCAGGTTCCAAGGGCTTCACCGAAAAGCGCGGAAATTCACCCGGCGCGCCATATTCGATCTGGATATGCAGCCCATCAGGCGGCAGATCAACGCCTTCCAGCGCGGACGCGATGAAATTCAGCATTTCAAAGTCGACGGCTTCGTCGATCAGACTTTTCATTTGTCATGCTCCATGGGTGTCAGCCCAGAAATTTGGTTGTCATAACCTCTTTCCACCCGCCACACGGAATGATCGTCAATGACAACCGCGCTCATCCGTCCAAAGGCATCGCGCTGGGCCGCGAGGTGATGCCGAGAGCCGTTGCTACCGGCGACGCTGACGGCGGCGATCTTGCCGTTTGAATCGCGCTGGATAGCCATGCTGGTGAGGCGCGGCGGCTGCCGGGCAGGCGCTGGCGGCCGGGGTGCTGGCGGCGGCAGCTTGGCGCTGGCGGCGTTGAGGGCAGCGGTCACGTTCGCCAGTTTGGCCACCCGCCGGGCAGGCGCTGGCGTGGGTGCAGGCGCAGGGACGCCAGCGAGATGCAGCCCGAGCTGTCGGGCGAGCCTGTCTAACTTGGCGCTCATGACGAACCCGCCCCAACGGTGGCGTGAATGGCGGAATGCCATCCCGTTGACGTAGTAATAGAAGTCACTCTATGCCATGTGACTGCATTGGTTTGGGTGTTCACATTGCAAAGTAAATCCCGAACCTGCATGCCAATGGCAGCCGTCGTCGGCGATCCGAATGCACACCCCTGAAAAAACGATGCCGATGTAATGTCGGTGCTGGCGTGAGAGCTTTCATACAAATAAACGCTGCCGCCGCTGGTACTACAGAACCCGACATCCAAAATTTTTCTGGCCGGATTTGTGGTGCTATAACTCATTTAAATTAGCCTCCATCACGCAATCGAATTAGTTCACGGTAGCGTGCCTGCATCACTTCGTCGTTGTTGTAGCGACGACGGTCCACTCTCATCACACGCTCAATTTCGGTAATTTCAGCGCCGAGATTGTTATGCCCACCACCGCGAAGTTGATCAATCGCTCCAGCGACCGCTTCCCGATAAAGAGCCTCGATGGTGTCTGGATGATTCGCAAGCAAAACCCCGCCTTTCGCAACGGCAGTTTCGAGAAAAGTTCGTTGGGCCGCAGTGAGATTTTTCGCAACATGATCGTGCACAGCGCGCATGTTCACGGAGAACTGATTGCCCCATCTCCGCCGCAATTCATTCAATCCGGCTTGCCTGTCAGATTCTGCACGGGATTCCACAATGGCGAATTCTGTGTCGGATAAATCGTCAATGGTTACGTGTGAAGTTCGCCGCACAGGTGCTTGCGCTTGCGTCAATTGACGAATCTTTTCCCCGTACCACGACAGGAAAATTCGCACTACCTTTGAAGGGCAATCCGCACGAGCAAGGTCGTTCAGGAGTGCGTCTACGAAGGGGCGATCACCAGGTGTCAGCCAATCGAAACCGCGCAACGAATAGGTGTGCTCGGCAACCACATGAGGCAGTGGCTGCATCGCATAGGCTCGGAAGAAATTAGCCGCCATTCGGCTGTATTTTGTCGGGACTCTCAACGTGTCCATGTCAGCAGAAAATGAATCGGCCAAAGGCTCGATGAACTGCTGCTGCACATCGGCCGGGACAATGCCGGAGGGCAAGGGCTGGCCAAACAGCTGCGGGATTTCTCCGTAGTTTTCAGACAGGTGATCGACATCCGGCACCAACCAGGGCGGCTCGAATTGGGGTGCCTCTGGAGTGTAGGGGTGTAGTTCACCTCCGCCATCGGGGATGGCAGGGAGATCAAATGCGTTCATGTTTCATCTCGCTTTCGGCCAAGGTGCGCAGCAGCCCCCAAGGCCTAGCACAAGCCCTATGCAAGTATCGGCCCGGCACCGGCTCGCGCCGACAGGTATTGATTTCTGGATGCAGTTCCAGATTCGGCATTTTGCTTTCTTGCCAGCACCAAGCGCATTGCGTACTCTTGGACACGGGGAATTCGGCCAGTCGTCGTTTGGCTTTATCCGGATCGGTGATAGGTGCTAATGAAATTAGTCGCCAACTACCGTCAACCGATTTCCACAGGGAGACCTCGAAGCTGGCTTCTAACGTGCGCTGTGTTTTTTCCAAGTGCAGGAAGTGTTCAATGCGATCTGGCGGTGGTGCATCTTGACCCATTTGGTAACTGATGAACGTCACCAGGGTCGGCAGACTGACTTTCAGGGCGCTGTAAAAGAAGCACACGTACTGAATCGCAGCTAGTAGCTTTAACTCAAGGGCAGCGTCCATTTTCAATTCCGCAATGTGCTGTGGTCGAGCAGCCGCTGCACCGCTTCGGCACGGCTACTACAGCCAGAGGCGATTACCACGTTGTCGCACAAACGGATGGCGCAATACCCATTGTCCACACCGCGATATTCGATCTCAAAGCCACTCGGCAGCGAGTCGCCCAGCGCCAACAATACCGGCAAGCGGTGGTAGCTCAATTCAATGACATGCGCCCACCCGCGCCCCGAGTCCATGACCATGAGTTCCATCATGAAGCTACGGTCCTCGGCGACGGCGGTGATGCGGTCATACGCGTGGTACTGATCGGACACGACAGCGTGGAAATCCGGCATCAATACCTGTTCACGCGTAGTGCCGCGTGGAATGCCCAAAAACCAATTTGCAAATACGCTTTCAGCAATTTTTAAATGGTTTTTGGGGCAGGCGGTCGGCTTTTTGGGAACTTGGATTTCAGCCGGGTCGGCGGTGGTGGCGGTCATGGTATCGGTCCTTTCTGCTAGGTACATTTGCAGTCTGGACCGATGGAAATTACTTACAGTAATGTGTGCTGTACTTTTCCTGCTGGGCCTTGATCTTTTTAGCAACAAAGCGCGGGCCGGGTGGTTTGGCTAGTCTGTATTTCTGATGTAGTTTGTTGACCTGAACGTAGCGCAGCACAGCGCGGACCAGCACGGTGAGAGGCTGGTCCAGTAATGCCATGTGTTGCAACGCTTCATCGAGGCAGGCGTGCTTGGGGCGGTCCCTGGCTGCATTGACCCTGGCGACTGCTTCGCGGCGGTTGGCGGCGGCCGTCAGGGCCGGCTGGGCGAGAGCATCGATCTGGTGGAGATGTGCGATCTCATTAGGTGCCAGCGGCTCACCGGCCAACAGTTTGCGGTCCAATTCGACCGTCGATTCGGCTACAGTCTTCATGCTGTCCTCCTGTGTCGCATACCTATCTGGCCCACAATCGACCGCTGGCGCGGTTTATGTCGCTCTGGCTATAGATGGCTCACCCGAAGTGCGACGTGGGCGTGTAGGGCCGCTGCCGGGCTGAGGTTCCACAACGAGCGGCACCGCGCCGTTGTGGCTGATCGCCCAAGCAAGGGCGGCTTCTTTCCAGACAGCAAAAGCACGCTGCTCGGCGATGGACATCGACCACACGCTAGGTCTGGCGATCAACAGCACCGCCAGCCGCCGATTGCCAGCAGGCGGGGCGGTCAGATTGGCGACGACGTGGTGCTCGCCGATGTCGATAGCCAGTTCCAGCAGATCAGATTCCATGGTGCAAAACCCCTTTTGTAGCCCTTGATGTAGCCCCGGCGCGTAACCCCGAACCCTCTATCACCCACGAAAACCAAGCTGGTCTTGTGTTTCTGGTTTCTATTTGCTGGGACTGATAGTCCGCATACTGCGCTTTTCTCGTCTATTTTGGTCAAAGGTATTGCCGTATTTGGCGAGGTGCTTGGGGTCAGAATCCGTGTGCATCAGCGTCCCGCTGTGCGGCAAGTGGAATTCTGGGTTTTCTATTCGTGTGTCTCATCCCCGGACTTATCAGCCACGTAGCTCAGCAGCCGCTCGATTACACCGGCTAGGGTTTCGCCTTTTTGCCGCTGATCATGCAGCGCTTTATAAACCCCCTCAGCCAACAAAACATGGATGGCCTTGAAGCCTTGCTCACGCCGACGCTGCCGAAACGCCTCCACGGTTTTTGCGGATCGATATCGCGGCTTTGGGAGAACAACCGGCACCCAGCTCCCGGACGTGAGCAGCCTTTCGGCGTCAGGGCCGGGAAGCACCTCTCGCGCTGCGTTGCGAGGGGCTATCAACAGAGGTTTTTTCATCGTCGTGCTCCTTTTCACCCGGCACCCGCGCCGGTCTTTTTAGCCCCCTTCACCGGGGGGAAAACCTGCCTATTCGGTTTGGTGGCCCTCTTATAGGGAGGGCCACACCGAATACCCCGCCTATTCGGTTGGTGTTCGGTTTTGACCGAATAGCCATAACCCGCGCCGTTATTGACTTTCAACCACATCACCCCCTCGGTGTACGGCCCCTATTCGGGTGCAACCGAATACCCCCCTATTCGGTTTCATTTTGCATAAACCGAATACCCTGCGACGCTCCTTTCAGGGCCGTGAAAATGATGTCGGCACGGTGCGGCAGCAAGGCAGCCGCTGCATCGATTCCCGCCTGTGTAAGCCAGCGGGCGTCCATCAACCCATATCCTTTGAGCAGCTTGACCACGGTATTGATGGTGTCGGGGGATTTGCCGACAAGAGCCGCCAACTTGACCTGACCGGTGCCGGGATTGTCGTGAATCTTTTCCAGCAGTTGCGGCAGGTAGCTTTTGCGGCTCTTCAAATCAGGGTAACGCTGATATAAAACCTCCTGCCGCACTGCACGCTGGTCTTCGCTATCCTCCAGCACGACCGTCGTCGCCGGGGTGCCGTCTTCTTCCTCAAACGGCAGATTCACGATTTTGGTTTGCAGAAAAAGGTCGGGTGGATATTGGGCGTCCTTCATCTTCGCTGCATGCAGGCGCGTGCACTGGCCTTTTTCTTCGCGCTTGATTTGGTAAATTGCGTCCATACCGCTGGGCAGCGACGACGCCCCACGCGGGCGGTCTGGTTTTTCATGACCGCTGTGGTGGACGATCAACACGCTTGCCTCACCGCGCACGTGGTCGATATGGTTGATGAATCGATTCATGTCCTCGGTGGCGTTCTCGTTGCCCGAGCCGAAATGGCGTGCCAATGTGTCCACGATAATCAGTGCTGGAGGTTCGGATAATGTTCCGATGGCAGCTTTCAGGCGTGCCGTGCACTGTTCGTCGGTCAGGTCTTGAGTGATTCTGACCAATTTGATTTTCAGCGTTTTCATGTCGAGGTTGCGCTCTCGACATAAACCGCTGACGCGGCGGCGAATATTGTTCTTACCCTCGCCGCACAGGTAGATCACCGTGCCAGATCGTGAAACGGCATGACCATGCCAAGGCAGGCCGGTGGCAACGGAAACTGCCACGTCGAGCGCGATAAAGGTCTTGAAGCAGCCATACGGGCCGAACATCAGCATGACCGCGTTCGCCTCGAAATAGCTGCGAATCAGCCAGCCGACCGGTTTTGCCTCTTCCGCTCCAATGTCCTCGAAATAATCGTCAGGGATGGTCGAAGTATTTTCAGCCGCCGTCGGTGGAAAGTGATTCTTGAATGCCTCGCAGATTTCACCCAGCCGGGGCGTGACCGCTTTCCCGAACAGTCTGTCGATTTCGTCCTGTGCGAATTGCTCTTCTTTGCCGGGGTGCTTGCTGAGATATTCCAGCAGCCCCGGCGTCTGCATACAGGTGGCGTACACATCCGCTTTACTGGCTCCGTTTTCAGCCAGCATGAGAATCAGGCTGGCAAACACCTCGGAGCGCTGGCCTTGAGGGATTTTTCCCTCGATCAACGCCCGGTGCTCATTGGTTAAGGGGTAGGCATTCAGATCGATCACAGCGCCAGCCTGATCGCTGCTCGGCATGCTGACGGCGGCGGGTATTTTTTCGGCCTTCTTCAGCAGCGCGTCGAGCCTGCTCAGATCACTGCCTTTTAGCTCGGCAAAAGGCCGGGATTCAATGGCATCGCCGGTCACGGTCAAAAACCGACCGCCCGAGCCGAGATAAACTTCGCAGTGGTCGCAGTTGGGATAATGGCCACGTCCATTATCCTGCCGCGATGCGGCCCACTCAGCCGGCACGGTGACGAAAGCACGAACGCCCTTGCCGCTCGGGCTTCGCTCGGAATAGGTTGAGAACGGCAGTTCAAACGCCTCGCCGACATCATCGAAATCCAGACCGACCAAGCGTTGGTTATCGACGGTGATGCCACCGGTCAGCACAATGCCGACACCGCTTAAACCCCATTCGCTGGCGGTAGCCAAGGCTTCGGGCAGCGTGCACCAGTCGCTCGGGTCGTTCGTGCTTAAACCGTGCTGGCCATTATGCGGAACCTTGCCTGCTTTGGCCTTGCCGGACTTTTGAATCAACGTCCACGGCACCCAGCATTTAAGGCCGGCATATGGGGCGAAAGGACTGCAAAGGGCTTGCAGGTCGGCCAGAGAGGGGCTATCGTTGTTTTGTACCAGAGTAAATTTTCCCTCTTGGCCGTCCGGGGCAGGACGGCCCTTTTCATTTTCCAGTGACATAATTTTTCCCCTTTCACGAATACTCCATCGTGTCCGCAGCCTTTGGGCGTTAGCCCTCCACGCTATTTGCTGCGATGAATTCGTCCAAATCCGATTTTTTGTAAAAAACCTTCGACCCGATTTTGTAAAACTTGATGGCCCGCAGTTTCGTACACCTCCACGAGCACAACGTGGACGCCGAAACTCCGAGATAACGAGCAGCTTCAAGAGTGTTAAAACGTTCGTTTTGGGCGTTTGCGACGGCGGGTTTCAGTTCGGTGGTCATGGCGGTGCTCTCCTAATAAGCCGGCAAACTGCCGGTGCTCGCGACAAGCAAAAGGCTACGCGCCGCATGCGGGTGAAAACAGGGTTAAGCTCTCAGGGGGTCGAGGCGAGGGTGTCGAGGACGGGCCGATGGCTGATGGGATAAGGCCGCGAGCCTGATGAAACAAGGGCTGGCGGGTGATGACAGGCCAGCGGGCGTTGACTTCGCCGGGTGCAAAGCGCACTCGGCACTCGATTTGCGCGCAAACAGATCGCGCACTTCGCCGAACGTGACGTTGTCCTTGCGGTCTATGAAAAACGCCCACCGGGAGGGTGGGCGCTTGGGGCTGGGGCGCTGGTGGGTTAGGGGGTGTCGGCCTTGGCGAGACTTGCCTGCTGGTCCCAATGGTCCGCAATCTTTTGCCACGCCCGGCGCATCTGCTGACCGGTTTTGATGATATAGCGGGCATCGGTGATGTCCTCGGCGTCTTTCTGTTTGTGGTTCAGCAATCGCTTGATCGTTGACGGGGAAATGGCGACCTCTTCATCGTCAGCAATGGAAGCAAACGTGCTCCTCAACATTTTGCAGTGAAACCGAATCCCGGTTTTTTCACGGATGTCCTTGACGGTTTTCCACACGTCACGGGTATTGAATAACAAGTCATCTTTCCCCTTGCCTGCCGCCTGTTTTTCCACGATGTGCCAAGCTTGTGACGAAAAACAAATCATATGCGGCAATCGGTTTTTGGTATCGGGCACCGTCGCGGATTGCTGTATGAAGTCAATATCCGCAATCGTGAGTTTTTCCGGTTCGTTAGGGCGGCAACCGGTCAAGGCAATGAATCTGACAAAGTTCACATTGTCGCTGTCCGGTAGCTCATTAAGGAAAGCCCACCAACGACCCCGATCCTCCGGTGCAATGGCTTCGCCGGCTGGGTCCGACTGGCTGATGCCGATCCCGTCGCGGTTCGTTTTTGACTTGAACGTGTGCTCGGGCACCGGCACGCGGGCGAAGTTGAAGACTGCCCGCAAGACCACGGCGGCGTAATCGGCCCGTCGCTTGCCGTGGGCAGCCTTGTTGGCGGCGTACAGTCCAACAATCTCGTCGCGGGTGATGTCGGTTAGCAGCCTGTCGGCCAGCGGGCGCAGCTCACCCGCCTTGGTTACTCGCCCGGTGCGTTTCGTGACCGGGGCTTTGATCATGGCGCGATAGTCATCGACAGTGCGCTGTTTCAGCGGTTTGTCGTCGCTGAGGCGGGTCGCCGTGGTGACATACCGTTCCAGGGCTTCGCGCAACGTCTCCACAGTCGGCGCTTGGGCTTTTTCGGCGGCTTTGGCTTTCTTGGTCGCGCTCAGGCTGACCCCGGTTGCCAGTTGATTGACTACCTCGCGTGCCCGGCTGCGCGCCTGCTCTACAGTCACTTCTGGAAATCGCCCAATTGACACGCGCTCAGGCGACCCACCGGCCACTCGCTTGAATACGGCAAAAGTCTTGACGTTATTGGCCGTGACCCGCAATTGCAAACCGGGTTGCTTGATGTCGTGAAAGGTGAACCTTTGACCGGCTGCCGGCACCGGCAGGTTGGTGAGTGCCGCTTTGGTGAAGTTGATCCGGGTTTCCATGGCATCCTCCTCGGGGTTACGGCTGGGGTTACGTTGTAGCCGTAACCCTGACAATTTCAGTGTAACCACGACAAAGACGAATTTCCATGAAACTCAATATAGACAATGCTTTAGCAAACTATATGTAACCTGAACCAATCCGGGGAAATAGTTATTTGTTCGGACATTTGTTCCGGGCTTTTTGTTTTTCCTGCCCAGCACCCAGCTAATGACAGCCGATTGCCGAGCGTCGACGTTCACCGTCGGCATGCCGTCATCGTCGCCCTGCTTTCACTCCCAGAAGCTCTCTAAGCGCTCCCTCTTGCAACCCGATGCACAATGCGGCCGTGGCGTCATGTAGCGTGGCCGACACCCGTCACCGGGCCTGCCAAACCGCCGATGTCCCGGAACGCCAGGCGGTAATGGGTTGCCAAGGCTGGAACCATTCACCCATAGGGCATACCATGATGCTCTACCCCACCCCCCGTCAGCCATGCCCACCGATCCGGTGGTCAGCACGCGTTCCCACAAGGAGATAACGTTATGAAATGCCTGGCATTACGGCATGTAGCCTTTGAAGACTTGGGCGTCTTCGACACCGTATTGAAACAGTTCGGCTATGACGTCGAGTACCGCCAGGCCGGCATCGACCGGATGGAGGCTGACGACTGGCTCAGCCCCGACCTGCTGGTGGTACTGGGGGGCCCCATTGGCGTCTACGAACAGGCTGATTACCCTTGGTTGGGGGGCGAGATCGATGGCGTGGCCCGACGCCTGACTCAGGGTCGGCCGACGCTGGGCATCTGCCTGGGCGCACAGATCATGGCTGCGGCGCTCGGGGCCCGGGTCTACCCCGGCCGGGCGAAGGAAATCGGCTGGGGCGCGGTCTCGCTCTCGGCGGACGGCAATCGCTCCAGCCTGTCTTGTTTGCAAGAGGTGCCGCTGCTGCACTGGCATGGCGACACGTTCGACCTGCCGGCCGGCGCACAGCTGCTCGCGTCCACCGAGCTGACCCCGCACCAGGCTTTTGCCTGGGGCAACAACGCGCTTGCGCTACAGTTCCACCCCGAAGTCGACGGCCATCTGATCGAGGCGTGGCTGATCGGACACAGCGGCGAGTTGCAGCATGCCGGCCTGTCGGTTCCCGAACTGCGCGCCGCCAGCCACCGCTTCGCCGACCACGCGGCCCGGGCCGGCGCGGCGATGCTGGGCGCCTGGCTGCAGCAACAGGGTACGACACGATGCGAATAACGGTGGATGCCCTGCTGATCGGCCGTTCCGCACCGCTGGCCGGCACCTCTCACCAGAGTGGAATCCACAAGAGCCTGGTTGCGATGCCGCTTTGGCTATCGGAACAGGGCTTCGACGGTGACGAACAGGCGGACCGGCGGGTGCACGGCGGTCCGGAAAAGGCCGTTCATCATTACCCGCGCGATCACTACCCCGCCTGGATCGAGCAGTTGGGCGCGCAGCCGCTGCTACTGGCGCCAGGCGCCTTCGGCGAAAACCTCTCGACTCACGGCCTCACCGAGGAATCTATCTGTGTGGGGGATGTTTTCGAGCTGGGCCAGACGGTGGTGCAGGTGTCGCAGGGACGCCAGCCGTGCTGGAAGCTGAATGCCCGCCTGGGGCACAAAGGAGCGGCCAGGTTGATGCAGGACATGGGCCGGACCGGCTGGTATTACCGTGTGCTGCAAACCGGCTGGGTGCGCCCGGGCGATGCGCTTGTGCTCGCCGAGCGTCCCGAACCAGCCTGGCCCTTGCTGAGGGTGATCCACGCGCTGTTCGGGCGAGAGTCCGAGCACATGCGCGAGTGGGCCGCCGCCGCCGAGCTGGCGCCACTGGCCGAGAACTGGAAACGCACCTTCCGGCGCCGCCTCGAGAGCGGCGCCGTGGAAGACTGGTCGAGACGGCTGGAAGGCTGAAGGCGTGGCCGGAGCCGATCTTCCCGGCTTCGGCCAACTCCGCCCCCGGCACGGGCGCGACGGGGCGAACCGCGCTCAGAACCTGTTTACGATCTCGCGGGCTAGAGCGAGACAAGGCAAAAACGGCTGAGGAAGCGGCGTTTACACATGGTAAATGAGCATTCCGAAGACGGCTTTAACGCCGTCTCGCCGACGCGCAGCAGATCGTAAACGGGTTCTCAGGGCAGCCGCGCCTGCGGCGTGATCTGGCACGGGTCGACCTTCAGCTCGATCAGCGCCGGACGACCGGCCTCGGTGGCGCGGGCGAACGCGGCCGGGAAGTCCTCGCTGCGTTCCACCACTTCGGCGTGCGCGCCCAACGCCCGCGCCAGCGCGACGAAATCCGGGTTTTGCAAATCCGTGGCGAAGGGGCGCGAGGGGTATTCGCGTTCCTGGTGCATGCGGATGGTGCCGTACATGCCGTTGTTGACCACGATCACCACCACCGCCGCACCGAATTGCCGCGCCGTGGCGAGTTCCTGCGGGTACATCATGAAGCAGCCGTCACCGGCGAAGCACACCACCTGCCGCTCGGGGTGCTGCAGCTTGGCGGCAATCGCCGCCGGCAGGCCATAGCCCATGGCCCCGTTGGTCGGCGCGAGCTCGGTGGCGGGCCGGCGGTAGCGGTAGAAACGGTGCACCCAGACGGCGTAGTTGCCGGCGCCGTTGCTGACGATGGCGTCGGCCGGCAACACTTCGCGCAAGTGCGTCATCACCTTGCCCATGTCGACGCCGCGGTGTTCGGGCGGGGTCGCGGGCGGGGTGCTGAAGGCCAGGTACTCGGCACGGGCATCTTGCGTCCACTGCCACCAGGCATCGCCATCGAGCGGCGGCAGTTCGGCAAGCGCCCCGGCGAAGGCCTGCATCCCGGCATTGATCGGCAGGCGGGCGCGGTAGACCCGGCCCAACTCTTCGGGGTCGGCGTGAACGTGGATCAGGGTCTGTGCCGGCTGCGGGCTGGCGATCAGGGTGTAGCCGTTGCTGGTGACTTCCCCCAGCCGGGTGCCGATGGCAAGGATGAGATCGGCGCCGCGCACCCGTTCGGCCAACTGTGGCGACAGCCCGAAACCGAGATGGCCGACGTAGTGCGGGTCGTCGTTATCGAACAGATCCTGGCGACGGAAGGCGGTGGCCACCGGCAGCGCGTTGGCCGCAACGAAGCGATGCAAGGCCTGGCAGGCTTGCGCGCTCCAGCCACTGCCGCCGACCACCAGCAAGGGGCGCTGGGCAGCACTCAGGAGCCGGTGCAATTCGCTCATGTCGGCTTGAGACGGCGCGGCCTGCACCGCTTGTGCCGCTACCGCCGGCCCCGCCACACCCTGGCTGAACAGGATATCGTCCGGCAGCGCCACCACCACCGGTCCTGGCCGGCCCGACATCGCCACGCTGAAGGCACGCGCCACCACTTCGGGGATGCGCTCGAAGCTATCGATCTGCGTGGCCCACTTGGCCAGGCCGCCGAACATCCTGACGTAGTCGACCTCCTGGAACGCCTCGCGGCCGAGAAAGCCGCGCTCGACTTGGCCGATGAACAGAATCATCGGGGTGGAGTCCTGCATCGCGGTGTGCACGCCGTTGCTGGCATGGGTGGCGCCCGGCCCGCGCGTGACGAAGCAGATGCCGGGGCGCCCGGTGAGCTTGCCGTAAGCGTCGGCCATGTACGAAGCCGCCCCTTCGTGGCGGGTGACGACGGTGCGCACGCCCTGTTCGTCGCGCAAGGCATCGAGCACCGGCAGGTAGCTCTCGCCGGGCACGCAGTACACTGCCTCCACCCCGTTCTTGACCAGTGATTCGACCAGAATCCGCCCGCCGTTACGCGGTGCCTCGATGTCCTGCATGGCAATCCTCTCTAATCTTCCATGAACCGCAATCCTGACGCGGCGTGGTGCGCCGCGACCTGCTCTCGTTCGCCGGGTGGGGTGTGATCGTGCGAAACCGGTGCTCAGTCTCTGCCTTCCCAGTGGCGTGCTCAAGCGATGCATTCTGCTTAGCTCATTCCGGAAACTCATCAACTCGGCAATGGATTCCCTCTGCCGCGCAGGAGCATCGGAGGAGTCAGGCGTAGCGGAACCCGGCATCGGTGGCTCCAGGCGTAGACGGGGCGAGGCAAGAATAGCGCGGCAAGGAATAGCACCTCCACCCCCTCCTGCACTCACGCAGGAACACGCCCGGCAAAGGTGCCGCAGCAAGTTGGCAAACGGGTTCTAAGATGAAAGCAGCGACAGGCAGGAGTGAACCATGGATACAGGCAAGGTTGCGGTCATCGTCGGCGTCGGCCCGGGTCTGGGCTGCGCCCTGGCACAGCGTTTCGCCCGCGCCGAGATGCACGTGGCACTGGTGGCGCGCGACGTGAACAAGCTGGAAGGGCTGGCGGCCGACTGCACCGGCGTGCATCACGCCGGCCGGGCTTACGGCTGCGATGCTACCGACGAGGCGGCGGTCGAGGCGCTGTTCCAGAATATCCGTAGCGACCTGGGAGAACCGGACCTGGTGGTGTACAACGCCGGGCGTTTTGCCCCGGCGGGTCTGCTCGATACCAGCCGCGAGGAGTTCGAGCGCTGCTGGCGGGTGGGTTGTCTGGGGGGCTTTCTGGTCGGGCGTGCCGCGGCGCGCGGCATGGTGGCGCACATCGAGAACGGTGGCGCCGGCGGCACCATCCTGTTCACCGGGGCGACGGCCAGCCTGCGCGGCAGCGCAGGCTTCCATAACCTGGCGGTGGGCAAGTTCGGCCTGCGCGCGCTGGCGCAGAGCATGGCGCGCGAGTTGCAGCCCAAGGGCATTCACGTCGCCCACGTGGTGCTCGACGGCCACATCCGACCGCAGTCACCAGGAGAACTCGGCTCCGCACCGAACCCCGACGACATGCTGGACCCGGCGGCCATCGCCGAGGCCTACTACCAGCTCTACCGTCAGCCGCGCAGCGCCTGGACGCACGAACTGGACCTGCGCCCCTGGACGGAGCGCTTCTGAGGCCGGTCCAGACCGGTCACCGCAAGCCAACGGGACGCGTGCCGGCAGAGGCAAAAAAAGACGCACCCCCCGCTCGCATTGACTAACCATGCCGCTGTGCGTGCAATCCTGGCATGGTCATTCAAACGGGGGATGCGCATCAGAAATAATCGTACCCTTTTACCGGCACGCTATCCGTCCTGGCTTCTTTCCATTCCTCGAAATCGGCCTTGTGATCCCAGAAGAGATACCAGCCGTGATGCTGGTCCTCGACGACTTCCGGATGTTCGGCAAGAAAGCCGTCCATGAACTCGGTGAACGGCGATACGTAGCCGGAATGACCCACCCGGTACGGTTCCCTCGGGGCAATCATCGTCTCACCCTCCCGTTACAACTTCCATGGCGGGAAAAACCGCCACTAGGTTAGAGATTTTTCGAGTCGGGGTGGTTCCCGTTCCATCCGCATATAGTGACGTGCGTTACAATTCCAACACGCTGAAAAAAAAGGAATTATTTTTGATTAACAGTTGTTGCACTACGCACTTTCACCTGTCACGCCGGTCTAACAAGAGGCGCAGAGTGCGCCCCGTTCGATTGAGTGCTGAAAGGAGTTTGCTATGGATCTTCACATGCATTCGCATCAGCTGACACATCGGCTGCCCGACTGGCGGGCGGCGTCGCTGGCTGGGGTTCTGGCAGGTGTGGTTTTCCTGCTGCTGGACATGCTGGCCATGGTTATGGCGGGTGGCAGCCCGTGGGCTCCTACTCACATGATCGCCGCCATCGTCATGGGCAATTCGGCACTGGGGTCGCCGGCGATGTTCAATATCGGCATCGTGGTGGTTGCCCTGATCGTGCACTTTGCGCTGGCTATCGGCATGGGATTGATCCTGGGTCTGATCATGGCACCGTTCCACTTCGACTCGAGCTGGGGCATGGCCTCGGCGGTAGGGGTGGTGTTCGGTTTCGTGATCTACGTGGTCAATTTCTACGGCATGACCCAGTTCTTCCCGTGGTTCGCAGAGGCCCGCAGCTGGACGACGCTGATCGCCCACCTGGTATTCGGTATTGTGGCGGCAGATGCCTACCTGAAACTGGAACGTAAAGAACCCGACAGAGACATGTCGGAAATGGCTCGCTGACCGAGCAAACACCCAGCCCGGGGCATCCCCGGGCTTTTCCATGCCTGCCGGCTTCGGCCAACGTTGGCCGAAGAAGCATGTTCAGCGGCGGATCAGCGCGACAGCGGCAGCAGCCCGGCCAGACGCTCGAGCCGAAGGTGTTGTTCCAGCGAATCGGCCAGGCGGTCGATGTGCTGCTCGCGCAGGGCGCGGTAATCGAGCGGCCGCGGTTCTTGCAGCCCGGCCCAGGCGAGCAGCGCACGGCAGGCCTCGGCATGGTCGAACAGGCCGTGCAGATAGGTGCCGAGGATCTGGCCATCGTCCGACACGGCGCCTTCGCCGCCGCCGGCCAAGCTCACCGCCGGGCGGGCCAGCGCCGGGCCGCTCGACACCCCCATGTGAATCTCGTAGCCGCTCACCGCGGCATCCGCCACCGTGAGCCGCCCTTCCACCCGTTCCAGGCGCTTGTGTTCGGTGAGCGTGGTTGCCATGTCGAAGAGATTGAGCCCCGGCGTGCTGCCGGCCTCGCTCTCCAGCCCAAGCGGGTCGTGGATGTGCCCACCGAGCATCTGGAAGCCACCGCAGATACCGATCAGCTTGCCGCCCAGGCGCAGGTGGCGGCGGATCGCTGGCTCCCAACCGTTGGCGCGCAGCCAGGCCAGATCGTTGCGGGTGTTCTTGCTGCCGGGCAGCACGATCAGGTCGGCCGGCGGAATCGCCTGCCCCGCCCCGACCAGGGTCAATTCGACCTGCGGGTGCAGGCGCAGCGGGTCGAAATCGGTGTGGTTGCTCAGGCGCGGGAGCACCGGCGCCACCACGCGCAGGCGCTCGGTGCTGCGCGCGCCGCCCGGCGCGTTCTGGCGCGTGAGGCTGTCCTCGGCCTCGATGTGCAGCCCCATGAGATACGGCAGCACCCCCAGCACCGGCTTGCCGGTGTACTGTTCGAGCCAGTCGAGCCCCGGCTGCAGCAGCGCGAGGTCGCCGCGGAAGCGGTTGATGACGAAGCCGACCACGCGGCGCTGTTCCGATTCCGACAACAGCGCCAGGGTGCCGACCAGGTGCGCGAACACGCCGCCGCGGTCGATGTCGGCCACCAGAATCACCGGGCAGTCCACCGCCTCGGCAAAGCCCATATTGGCGATGTCGCCCTCGCGCAGGTTGATCTCGGCCGGGCTGCCCGCCCCTTCCACCACGATGCAGTCGTACTGTTCGGCCAACCTTTGGTGCGATTGCAGCACCGCCTTCATCGCCTCGGGCTTGTAGCGGTGATAAACCGAAGCTTCCATATTGCCGATGGCGCGGCCCTGCACGATGACCTGGGAACCGACGTTGCTGTTGGGCTTGAGCAGGATCGGATTCATGTCGGTATGGGGCTCGACACCGCAGGCCTGCGCCTGCACCGCCTGCGAGCGGCCGATCTCGCCGCCGTCGACGGTCACGGCGCTGTTGAGCGCCATGTTCTGCGGCTTGAACGGGGCGGTACGGATGTCGCGACGCGCCAACAGGCGGCACAGCCCGGTGGCCAGCGTGCTCTTGCCGGCGTCCGAGGTTGTACCCTGGATCATGATGGTTTTGGCTGGCATGGTTTGACTCCGGGCGCGCTTTTTCCTGGCGATCATCCTAGAATGACGCCTTTCGTATTGATGGTGATCGATGCGCGGCGTGCTTCAGCGCAACGTCATCGACCGGCAAAGCCGGAATTATATAGGCGCACTTCGTGACTTCCCCCGTTTTTCTGCTGTTGGCTGTTCTCCTCGACAAACTCTTCGGCGAGCCGCCGCGCTGGCATCCCCTGGTCGGCTTCGGCAAGCTGGTGCGCTGGCTGGAACGCCGGCTCTACCCGGCCGCCCCGGCGCAGGAAACCGAGCAGCGCATGCGCTTGCGCGGCGCGATCGGCATCGCCCTGCTCCTGATTCCGTTCACCCTGCTGGCGGCGCTGCTGGCCTGGCTGCCCTTCATCGGCGTGTTCTACAGCGTGGTGCTGCTCTACCTCGCCATCGGCGCCAAGAGCCTGACCCAGCACGCCGAGGCGGTGATCGAGGCGCTGGAGCGGCACGACCTGCCGCTGGCGCGCCAGCGCGTCGGCATGATCGTGAGCCGCGACACCTCGCAGCTTTCCAAGCAGGACGTGGCGCGCGCCACCATCGAATCGGTGCTGGAAAACGGCAGCGACGCCATCTTCGCCGCGCTGTTCTGGTTCCTGCTCTTGGGCGCGCCCGGCGCGGTGCTGTACCGGCTCGCCAACACGCTGGACGCGATGTGGGGCTACCGGAACGAGCGCTACCTGCATTTCGGCTGGGCGGCGGCACGCTTCGACGACGTGCTGAACTTCATTCCGGCGCGGCTCACCGCGCTGACCTATATCGCGCTGGGCGACCGGCGCGCCGGCTGGGCGTGCTGGCGCGCGCAGGCGCCGACTTGGTACAGCCCCAACGCCGGCCCAGTGATGGCGGCCGGTGCCGGCGCGCTGGGTGTGGCGCTGGGCGGTGCGGCCAGCTACCACGGCCAGCTCAAGGCGCGTCCGGCGCTGGGGCTGGAACGCGCCCCGGATTGCGGCGACATCCGCCGCGCCGTGCGCCTGGTGCAGCGCGGTCTGTGGCTGTGGGTCGGCATCGGCCTGCTGCTGGCGCTGGTGACGGGAGGCCTCAATGCTTGACCACGGCGGCGGCATCTTGGCGGCGGCGCGCCGTTTCAACATCCCGGTGGAAGACTGGCTCGACCTCTCCACCGGGCTCAACCCGCACGGCTGGCCGGTGCCGGCGATTCCGGCATCGGCCTGGCAGCGCCTGCCGGAAACGGCGGACGGGCTGGAAGCCGCCGCAGCCGGGTATTACGGCTGCGCTGCGCTGCTGCCGGTGGCGGGCTCGCAACCGGCGATCCAGGCGCTGCCGCGGCTGCGCCCGCCCTGCCGGGTCGGCCTGCTGGCCGCCACCTACGCCGAGCACCCGCACGCCTGGGCACGGCACGGCCACGAGGTGGTGCGCCTGACGCCGGAACGCATCGACGCGGCGCTCGATTCGCTCGACGTGCTCTTGGTCTGCAACCCCAACAACCCGACCGGCTGGTCCGCCACGCCGGGCCAGTTGGACGCCTGGCACGCGCGGCTGGCGGTGCGTGGCGGCTGGCTGGTGGTGGACGAGGCCTTCATGGATTGCACGCCGGAGCACAGCATGCTGCCGCGCATCGGCGCGCCGGGGCTGATCGTGCTGCGCTCGATCGGCAAGTTCTTCGGCCTGGCCGGCGCCCGCGCCGGCTTCGTGTTCGCCGGACGCGAGCTGCTCGCCCGGCTGCAGGAAGAGCTCGGGCCATGGACGCTGAGCGGGCCGGCGCGCGTGGCGGTGCGGCTGGCCTTGCAGGACACGGCCTGGCAGGCGCGCACGCGCGAGCGGCTGGCCGCCGACAGCGCCCGGCTCGCCCGGCTGCTGGCCGCGCACGGCCTCGCCCCCGATGGCGGCAGCGCGCTGTTCCAGTGGCTGGCACACCCCGCCGCCGCCGCGCTGCACGACTTCCTGGCCCGCCGCGGCATCCTGATCCGCCTCTTTGCCGAAACCGGCAGCGTCCGCTTCGGCCTGCCGGCGAGCGAGGCCGCCTGGTTGCGGCTGGAGGCCGCGCTGGAGGGTTGGTGTATACCTCAAGAGGAGGCATGCACCGACCTTGAACACAACACGCAACGCTAACGGCGGCCCGCCCCGCGCCATCCGGCTTGGTCTGCGGGCGAACCTGGCCCAGTTCAGCCTGCTGGTGCTGGTCAACGCCTTCGTCGGCGCCATGGCCGGCATGGAGCGCTCGATCCTCCCCGCCATCGCCGAGCGGGAATTCCATCTGGCGGCGCACACCGCCATCCTCGCCTTCATCGTGGTGTTCGGCGTCTCCAAGGCACTGACCAATTACGTCGCCGGCCGTTTCGCCGACGTGTACGGCCGCAAGACCATCCTCGTCGCCGGCTGGCTGATCGCCACGCCGGTACCGTTCCTGCTGATGTGGGCGCCATCGTGGAACTGGGTGCTGCTGGCCAACGTGCTGCTGGGCGTAAGCCAGGGCCTGACCTGGTCCATCACGGTCATCATGAAGATCGACCTGGCCGGCCCGCTCAACCGGGGGCTGGCGATGGGCATCAACGAGTTCGCCGGCTATGTCGCGGTCGGCGCGGCGGCGCTCGCCACCGGCTGGCTTGCCGCCCGCTACGGGCTGCGGCCGCAGCCGTTCTACCTGGGCGTGGCCTTCGTGCTGGCGGGCCTGCTGCTGTCGCTGCTGGCAGTGCGCGAGACGCACGCCCATGCCCGGCACGAAGCGCTGCAGCGGCAGCCGGGCGGGCGCCCCGACCTGCCCTCGCCCGGGACGATCTTCTGGCGCACCAGCTGGCAGGACCGCAACCTGTCGTCCATCTGCCAGGCGGGTTTGGTCAACAATCTCAACGACGGCATGGCCTGGGGCCTGTTTCCGCTGGCCTTCGCCGCCGCCGGCATGAGCCTGACGCAGATTGGCTGGCTGGCCGCCGTCTACCCTGCGGTGTGGGGCGGCTGCCAGCTCGTGACCGGAGCCATGTCCGACCGCATCGGCCGCAAGGGGCTGATCGTGGCCGGCATGTGGCTGCAGGCGGCCGGCATCGTCGTCACCGCCGGCAGCCTGCGCTTCTCCGGCTTTCTCGCCGGCGCGGTGCTGCTGGGCGTCGGCACGGCGATGGTCTACCCCACCCTGCTGGCGGCCATCGGCGACGTGGCGCATCCGGGCTGGCGGGCCTCGGCGGTGGGGGTGTACCGCCTGTGGCGCGACCTCGGCTACGCCATCGGCGCCCTGTTGTCCGGGGTGGTGGCCGACCTGTTCGGCATGGCCAGCGCGATCTGGCTGGTGGCCGGGCTGACATTCCTTTCCGGGGCGATTGCCGCGGTACGCCTGCAGGAAACGCATACGACTTCCCGCTGACACGAGCGCCCCTCATCGCGCGGCACAGCCGGACGGCATCGCCGCGTTTGTTCACAAGCCCGCCGCCCTCACGTATCATCCTGCCCCTAAGTGACGGTGACGGGAACGTGGTGCGATGCCACGGCTGCCCCCGCAACTGTAAGCGACGAGCCGGCGCCACGATGCCACTGGAGCGATCCGGGAAGGCGGCGCCCGGCGGTGAAGCGCGAGCCAGGAGACCGGCCGTCACCGATGTCGACACAGGCAGAAGCCGGGCGGGGTGCACCGGGGGAATGCAGGAACCGCCTTGGGCAGTTCGTGCCCTCGCCTGTGGCGACGTAACCAGCTCGAGGGCAATCAACGACATGACGTTGCATCATCCCAGCCGGCCAGGCGGCCGTAGCCGCCTCGTCGGCATACTGGCGTTCCTCTTCATCGCCAACCTGCTCGCCTGGGCGTGGGCGTTTTCCGCGTTCTCGGCACAGCCGGCGCTGCTCGGCACCGCACTGCTGGCCTACCTGTTCGGCCTGCGCCACGCGGTCGATCCCGACCATATCGCCGCCATCGACAACGTGGTGCGCAAGCTGATGCAGGAAGGCAAGCAGCCCTATGCGGCGGGGTTTTTCTTCTCGATCGGCCATTCCGCGCTGATCGTGCTGGCGGTCGCCATCATCGTCACCACCACGGAAGCCTTGCAAAGCCGCTTCGCCGCCTTCAAGACCCTCGGCGGCCTCGTCTCGACCAGCGTTTCGGCCTTCTTCCTGCTGGCCATCGCCCTCACCAACCTGATGATCCTCAAGGGCGTCTGGCGCAACTTCCAGCGCGTGAAACGCGGCGAGGACGTCAGCGCCGAAGAGATGAACCTGCTGCTGTCGGGACAGGGCCTGCTCGCCCGCCTGTTCCGGCCGCTGTTCCGGCTGGTGACGAAGAGCTGGCACATGTTCCCGATCGGCTTCCTGTTCGGCCTGGGCTTCGACACCGCCACCGAGATCGGCCTGTTTTCCGTTTCCGCCTCCCATGCCTCGGCGGGGACGTCGCTGTGGAACGTCATGGTGTTCCCGGTGCTGTTCACCGCCGGCATGGCGCTGGTGGACACCCTGGACAGCATGCTGATGGTGGGCGCTTACGGCTGGGCCTTCGTCAATCCGCTGCGCAAGCTCTGGTACAACCTCACCATCACCACGATCTCAGTGCTGGTCGCCTTCGGCATCGGCGGCATCGAGGCGCTGGGCCTCCTGGCCAGCCAGCTGCAACTGACCGGCGCGTTCTGGGACGGCGTCGCCCTGCTGAACGAGAGCCTGGCCCATTTTGGCTACCTGGTGATCGGCATCTTCATCGCCAGCTGGGTCGTTTCGGCCGGCATTTACCGGTGGCGCGGCTATGAAGTGCGCTACGGCAAGGCACAGGACAGTCTATGAGAACCCATTACAAACACGTGCTGATGTGCACCGGTCCGCGCTGCACCGAGAACGGCGTCGAGGCCGAGGCCATGTTCAAGACGCTGGGCCAGACCATCGACGCCTGCGAGGGCTTGCGCGTCAAACGCACCCGCACCCATTGCTTCGCGGTGTGCAAGGAAGGCCCGATCGTCGCCGTGTATCCGGACGGCGTGTGGTACCGCAAGGTGGATGCAACGGCAATCCAGCGCATCGTGCACGAGCACCTGGCGGGCGGCTGCCCGGTCGAGGAACTGGTGTTCCACCGCCTGGGCATCGGCGACATCGAACAAGGAGAGCAGCCATGAGCGCCCCCAACCGCGGCGGCATCGTGCTGCTGACCCACGCCGGCACCGACCTCACCGCGCTGCACCGCGCCGAGACCGAGCTGCCCGAGGGCTTCGTGCCGGTGGCCGGCGTCAACCTGCAAACCGTCGACAGCGCCGAACGCATGGCCGCGCTGCTGGCGGGCCCCCTTGCCGATACCCGCATCGTGGTGGTGCGGGTGCTGGGCCGCGCCCAGACCATCCCCGGCTTCGAAGAACTGCTGAAGGACGCGAAAGCCCACGAGCGCGCCCTGATCGTGGTGAGCGGCACCGGCGAGCCGGACCCCGAACTCGCCGCCCTATCGTCGGTGCCGCCGGCGCTGCAGCACGAGGTCACCGCCTACCTGCAGGCAGGCGGCAGCGGCAACATGGCGCAGTTGCTGCGCTGCCTGTCCGACCGGCTGCTGATGAGCGGCTTCGGCTACCAGCCCCCCACCCCGCTGCCCGAGCATGGCATCTACCACCCGGAGCTGTCGGGCCTCGCCACGCTGGACGAGTGGGCGGCGATCCGCCAGCCGGACTGGCCGACGGTCGGCATCACCTTCTACCGCGCGCACTGGATGAGCGGCAACACCCGCTTCATCGATATGTTGGTCGACATGTTGGCCGAACGCCGGCTCAACGCCCTGCCGGTGTACACCGCCTCGCTTAGGACGCTCGACGAGACCGGCATGCCGGCGGCGCTGCAGTTTTTTGGGGAACCTCGTCCATCCGTCGCGAGCGAGTCGAGTGCAAGGCGCCCGGAGCACAGCGACCGAGATAGTACAAACGGTACAGCGAGGGAGCGAGCACCGCGTAACGCAGCAATCGACTCGCGCAGCAGGATGGCCGGGGTTCCCGTGATCGATGTGCTGATCAACACCACGTCCTTCGCCATGGGCGACGTCAACGCCGACGGCCCCACCGCCGCCGGCTGGTCGGTGGCAGCGTTCGAGCGACTCGACATCCCTGTGATCCAAGCGATCACCAGCAGCATGACGCAGCAGCAATGGGAAGCCTCCGAGCGCGGGCTCAACCCGCTCGACACCGCGATGAACGTGGCGCTGCCGGAGTTCGACGGGCGCATCGTCAGCGTGCCGATGTCGTTCAAGCACGACGAGGACGAGACCCACTACGCGCCGTTGGCGGACCGGGTGCGCCGCGTCGCCGGCATCGCCGCGCGCCAGGTGGCGCTGCGCCGCATTCCGGCCGAAAACAAGCGCATCGCCTTCATCTTCACCAATTCCAACAGCAAGGCCTCGCAGATCGGCAACGCCGTCGGCCTCGATTCGCCGGCCTCGCTGTTCACCCTGCTGCACGCCATGCGCGAGCAGGGTTACCACCTGCCCGGCCTGCCGGAATCGAGCGACGCGCTGATCCACGAGCTGATCGACCGCGGCGCCTACGACGAGGACTACCTGACGGCGGATCAATTAAGCAAAGCCATCGCCAGCGTGCCGGCGGCGCGCTACGCCGAGTGGTTCGGCCAGCTGCCCGACCTGCTGCAGCAAAAAATGCTGGAACGCTGGGGCGAGGCGCCCGGCAGCGCCTACGTGCACGAGGGCAAACTGGTGTTCGCCGGGCTGGAGTTCGGCAACGCCTTCGTCGCGCTGCAACCGCCGCGCGGCTACGGCATGGACCCGGACGCGATCTACCACACCCCGGACCTGCCGCCGACCCACCACTACTACGCGCTGTATTGCTGGCTGCGCGACGACTGGAAAGCCGACGCCATCGTCCACGTCGGCAAGCACGGCACGCTGGAATGGCTGCCGGGCAAGGGCGTAGGGGTGTCGGAACACTGCTTCCCGGACGCGCTGCTCGGCGACCTGCCGATGTTCTACCCGTTCATCCTGAACGACCCGGGCGAAGGCTCGCAGGCCAAGCGCCGCGCCCACTCGGTGATCATCGACCACCTCACGCCGCCGATGACCACCGCCGACACCTATGGGCCCTTGGCGCAGCTCACGCAGTTGGTGGACGAGTACTACCAGGTGGAGATGCTGGACCCGGCCAAGCTGCCGCTGTTGCAGCAGCAGATCTGGGACCTGATCAAGGAAGCCAAGCTCGACAGCGATCTGGCGGCGATGCTGGGCCACGACCACGATCATGGGCATGCGCACGAGCATCATGATCACCACGGTCACGAGCACGGTCATCATGAGCATGATCATGACCATCATGAGCATGCTCACCCGCACGCGGCAGCGACACCGGCCAGCAAGTACCGGATGCAGCCGGTCAAGCCCGCCATGAAGCAGACCGGCGCGGCGGCCAGCGTCGGCGGCCAGTACCGTCCGACGGCCGCCAAGCCGCACAGCCACGGACACGACCACCACCACGGTCATGGCCATGACCATCATCACCATGGCCATCATGATCACGATCATCACGACCATGACCACCACCACGAGTGGGACGCCACGCTGAACGAAGACGGCGTGCCGCTGACGCTGGCCAAGATGGAAGGCGTGGACGTCGCCCACCTGATCGAGGACATCGACGGCTACCTGTGCGAGCTGGGCGCGGCGCAGATCCGCGACGGCCTGCACATCCTCGGCAAGGTGCCGCAGGGCGAGGCGCTGGTGGACATGGTGTGCGCGCTGGTGCGCCTGCCCAACCTGGCCATCCCCAGCCTGCCGGCGAGCATCGCCGCGGCGCTGGGCATGGACTGGAATGGACTGCAGGACGACAAGGGCAAGCGGCTGGAAAACGTCCCGCCGCAGCTGCAGGCGCTGGCCGGCACGCCGCTGGTGACGCGTGCCGACGCACTCGACGCGGTCAATGCGCTGGGCCGCCGCCTGGTGGCCACGTTGGCCGAACACGGCTTCGACGCGAGCGTGATCGACGCAACGTTGGCCGAAGCGCTGCCCGGCAGCGCCGACACCGGCGCGATCAAGACCACCCTCGCCTTCGTCTGCCGCGAGCTGGTGCCCAACCTGGCACGCACCACGGAAGAGATCGCCAACTTGCTGCACGGCCTCGCCGGCGGCTACGTGCCGGCCGGCCCCAGCGGCGCGCCGACACGCGGCATGGCGCACGTGCTGCCCACCGGCCGCAATTTCTACTCGGTCGACCCGCGCAGCCTGCCCTCGCAGGCCGCCTGGCGCATCGGCACCGAGCTGGCGAACGAAGTGCTGGCGCGCCACCGCAAGGAAACCGGGCACCTGCCGGAGACGGTCAGCATCAGCGTGTGGGGCACCAGCGCGATGCGCACCCACGGCGACGACATCGCCGAAATCCTGGCACTGCTCGGCGTGCGTCCGCGCTGGCAGGCGGAGAGCCGCCGCATCACCGGCATCGAGGTGATCCCGCTCGCGGAACTCGCCCGCCCGCGCATCGACGTCACCGTGCGCATCAGCGGCTTCTTCCGCGACGCCTTCCCGCACCTGATCCACCTCGTCGACGAGGCGGTGCACACCGTGGCGCGACTGGATGAACCGGTCGAGCAGAACTTCGTGCGCAAGCACTACCTCGCCGACCTGGGCCACGATCTGTTCCAGGGGCTGCCGTCCGAGGCCGCGGGCCAGCGCGCGCTCTACCGCGTGTTCGGCTCCAAGCCCGGCACCTACGGCGCCGGCATCCTGCCGCTCATCAACGAGCAGAACTGGGAAACCGACGCCGATTTCGCCACCGCCTACATCAACTGGGGCGGCTATGCCTACGGCCAGCGCGACAACGGTACCGACGCGCGTGCCGATTTCCGCCATCGCTTGTCCGGCGTCGAGGTGGCGCTGCACAACCAGGACAACCGCGAACACGACATCTTCGACAGCGACGACTACCTGCAGTACCACGGCGGCATGATCGCCACCATCCGCAGCCTCACCGGCCGCCAGCCGCGCCACTACTTCGGCGACAGCCACAACCCGGACAACCCGGCAGTGCGCGGCCTGAAGGAGGAGGTGCTGCGCGTGTTCCGCTCGCGCGTGGCCAACCCGAAATGGATCGCCAGCATCCAGAAACACGGTTATAAAGGCGGGCTGGAGCTGACCGCCACGGTCGACTACCTGTTCGGCTACGACGCCACCGCGCACGTGGTGGACGATTGGGTGTACGAGCAGTTGGCCGAAACCTACGCACTGGATCAGCAGATGCAGGACTTCTTCGCCGAGAGCAACCCGTGGGCGCTCAACGCCATCACCGAGCGCCTCTTGGAAGCGGCCCAGCGCCGACTGTGGGAAGAACCGAACCCGGACACCCTGGCCGCGCTGCGCGACCTGCACCTGCAAAGCGAGGCGATGCTGGAAGAACGCGGGGAGAGCCCGAAACGATGAAACACCACTACCCCTTCGTCGCCATCGTCGGCCAGGAGCAGCTCAAGCGCGCGCTGTTGCTGTGCGCGGTCGACCCCAGCATGGGCGGCGTGCTGATCCGCGGCGACAAGGGCACCGCCAAGAGCACCGCCGCGCGCGGCTTGGCCGAGGTGCTGCCGCCGATCGCGCGCACCGCCGGCTGCGGCTTCAACTGCGCGCCGGACGCGCCACTGGCCGAGTGCCCGGCCTGCCAGGACCCGGACACGTTGGCCGAAGCCGCGCCGGTGCCCTTCATCAACCTGCCGCTGGGCGCCACCGAAGACCGCGTGCTGGGCAGCCTGGACTTCGAGAAGGCGCTCAAGCACGGCCAGCAGGCGTTCAAGCCGGGCCTGCTGGCGGCGGCGCATCGCGGCCTGCTCTACATCGACGAAATCAACCTGCTCGCCGACCACCTGGTCGACGTGCTGCTCGACGTCGCCGCCATGGGCGTCAACACCGTGCAGCGCGAAGGCCTGTCGGTGAGCCACCCGGCACGCATCACGCTGCTCGGCACGATGAACCAGGAAGAAGGCGAGCTGCGTCCGCAGTTACTCGACCGCTTCGGCATGATGGTGGACGTGAGCGCGCCGCGCGACGCCGCCACCCGCGCCGAGGTGGTACGCCGCCGCCTGGCGTTCGAGGCCGATCCGGCCGGCTTCGCCCGGCGCTGCGCCGACGACACCGCCGCGCTGCGCCAGACCCTGCACGCCGCGCAGGCCGGGCTTGCCGACGTGGCCATGCCCGATTCGCTGTTCGACTTCATCAGCCGGCTGTGCTGCGAGTTCGAGGTCGCCAGCCTGCGCGCCGACATCGTGATGCACAAGGCGGCACGGGCGCTGGCTGCGCTCGACGGCCGGCGCGAGGTGACGGCGGAAGACGTGCGCGACGCCGCCGAGCTGGTGCTGCCGCACCGCCGCCGCAAGAAACCGTTCGAGCAATCCGGCCTGGACCGCGACAAGCTCGACGAGCTGACGCGGCAGGCGTCCGAACCGCCGCCCCCGCCGCCTGCTTCGCAGCCGCCCTCGGGCCAGGACAGCGCGGACAATCGCGGCGGCGAGTCCGAACCGGACAATGCCGAACCGTCGAGCAACAACACCGACGACAATGCCCAGCCGGGCAGCGCCGCCGAGCAGCTGTTCGCCGCCGCCTCCCCCGCCGGCGTCGGCCGCATCGAGGTAGCCGCCTTGCACGCCTCCGAGGCCAGCGGGCGGCGC
The DNA here is from genome assembly GCF_000283535.1 of Pseudogulbenkiania sp. NH8B. Taxonomy (GTDB): domain Bacteria; phylum Pseudomonadota; class Gammaproteobacteria; order Burkholderiales; family Chromobacteriaceae; genus Pseudogulbenkiania; species Pseudogulbenkiania ferrooxidans. The sequence continues at coordinate 1,924,289 of NC_016002.1, read as the reverse complement.
AGCAGCAGCGAAGGCACGCGCCACGGCCACACCCTGCGCGCCGTGCCGAGCGAGGCGCCGAGCCAGCTCGCGCTGGACGCCACCCTCAAGAGCGCGCTGCTGCGCAACCCGAACGATTTCAGCGTCACCCGCGCCGACCTGCACGACAAGGTGCGCGTCGGCAAGCAGGCCAACCTGATCCTGCTGGTGGTCGACGCCTCCGGCTCGATGGCGGCCAAGCGCCGCATGGAAGCGGTCAAGGGCTGCGTGCTGGGCCTGCTGCAGGACGCCTACCAGCGCCGCGACCAGGTGGCGGTGATCGCCTTCCGCGGCAATGCCGCCGAGCTGGTGCTGCCGCCGACGCGCCAGATCGACCAGGCCGAACGCGCCCTGTCCGAGCTGCCCACCGGCGGGCGCACGCCGTTGGCGCACGCCTTGCAGCTCACCGCCGAGACGCTGGCGCGGCACGCCCGCGCGGACAATCTGACGCCGCTGTTGGTGGTACTCTCCGACGGCCGCGCCAACATCGCGCTCGATACGCGCCAGGACCCGTGGCGCGAGGCGCTGGGGTTGGCCGAAGCCCTGGCCGCCCAGGGCACGCCGGCGCTGGTGCTCGACACCGAGGAAGGCTACGTGCGCCTGGGCCGTGCGCGCGAACTCGCCACGGCACTGCAGGGCGAATACCTGCCGCTCGACACGCTGTCGGTGGAAAGCCTGACGTTGACGATACGGCAGCGGCTGGGCGGCTAAGAACCTGTTTACGATCTGCTGCGCTTCGGCGATACGGCGTTAAAAACGTCTGCCGCAACGACGAATCACAACGGCGGGGGCGCCGACCGGCCAGCCCGCCACGGAATACCAAGGAAACACCGACATGATTATCTGCATCGGCGCCGGACCCGGCGACATCGGCTACCTGCCGCAACGCTCGGCGCAACTGATCCGCGAGGCCGACGTGGTCGCCGGCTTCAACGCCGTGGTCGACGTGGTGCGCCCGCTGATCCCGGACACCGCCGAGGTGATCCAGATGGGCTACCGTGACCAGGTCGCGCAGCTCGACATCGTCGCCGAGCGTCACCACGCCGGCAAGAAGTGCGTGGTGGTGTTCATGGGCGACATCCACTTCAGCGGCTTCCAGTACCTGGAGCGCGTCGAGCGCGCCTGTGGCCACCCGATCGAGACCATCCCCGGCATTTCGTCGGCACAGATCCTGGCCTCGCGTGCCAAGGTGTGCTTCGACGAGACCAGCTTCATCACCTTCCACCGCCGCGGCGACCTGACCCCGTTCAAGCGCCACCTGGTGCACGCGCTGCAGGACCAGCGCAACGCCATCGTCATCCCCTGCCCGTGGGACGAGGCGCGCTCCTTCATGCCCTGGCACATCGCCGCCTACCTGCTGGAAAACGGCATTCCGCCCGAGCACCCGGTCGAAGTGTGGGAAAACCTCACCCGCGGCGACGCCGAATGGCACGGCACCCTGGCCGAGTGCGTCGACCAGCGCTTCTCCGACATGAGCATCATGCTGATCCGCACCCTCGCTCCGATGGACAGCCAGATCGAGCCGAGCCACAAATGAGCACCCACGATTACGCCATCGTGCTGGCCGGCCACGGCAGCCGCGACCCGGACGGGATCAACGAGTTCATGGCGCTGGTCGAACTGCTGCGCGAGCGCGCCGGCGGCCGCATCGTCGAGCATGGCTTCCTGGAATTCGCCACGCCGACCATCGATGAAGCCGTAGCCTCGGTGATCGAAGCCGGCGCGAAGAAAGTGGTGATGGTGCCGGGCGTGCTGCTCGCCGCCACCCACGCCAAGAACGACATGCCGAGCGAGCTGTTGGCCTTGCAGCGCGCCCATCCGGACACCGAGTTCCACTTCGGCGCGGCGATGGACCTGCACCCCAAGCTGCTGCAACTGTGCCGCGAGCGCATCGTCGAGGCCGAAGGCCGCTCCGGTCAGACCGTGTCGCGCGCCGACACCTGTCTGGTCGTGGTCGGGCGCGGCACCACGGACCCGGACGCCAACTCCGAGATTTCCAAGCTCACGCGCATGCTGGAAGAAGGCCTGGGCTTCGGCACCTCGTTCGTCTGTTATTCCGGCACCGCCAAGCCGCTGGTGGCCGACGGCCTGCGCGCCGCCGCCCTGCTGGGTTACAAGCGCATCGTGGTGCTGCCCTATTTCCTGTTCGACGGCGTGCTGGTCAAGCGCATCTACGCCGCCGCGGACGACCTGGCGACGCGCCACCCCGAGCTGGAAGTGCTCAAGGCCGATTACCTCGGCGTGCACCCGCACGTGGCCGACGTGTTCCTCGAGCGCGCCCAGGAAGGCGTCGAGGGCCGCGCCACGATGAACTGCGCGCTGTGCAAGTACCGCGTGCAGATCGTCGGCTTCGAGGAACAGGTCGGCACGCCGCAGCAGGGCCACCACGGTCTGGTACGCGGGCTGCTCGGCCGTACCGACGCCGCGCCGGCGCCGATCGACAACTGGCCGCCCTACGTGCCGCACCCGATCGAAGCCGAGAGCATGCGCATCATCCAGGCCGGCTACGACTGGTCGACCATCCCGGCCGAACTGCACACCGTGCTGCAGCGCCTGGTGCACACCTCCGGCGATTTCAGCAGCGTGGACGACATGGTTTTCTCGCCCGGCGCCACCGACATCGGCCTGCGCGCGCTGTTGCGCTGCCGCCGCGTGGTGACCGACGTCACCATGGTGCAGACCGGCCTCAAGCGCGCGGTGCTGGATCAGCTCGGCGTCGAGACCTGGTGCGGCGTGCACGACGAAGAGACCCACCTGCTCGCCAAGACCCACGGCATCACCCGCTCCGCCGCCGGCATCCGCCGCGCCTGGCAGAAGTTCGGTAACGACGTGATCGTCGCCATCGGCGATGCGCCGACCGCGATCATGGAAGTGGTGCGGCTGGTGCGCGAGCACGGCTGGCGCCCGCAACTGGTGGTCGGCCTGCCGGTGGGTTTCGTCGGCACGCGCGAGTGCAAGGAAGAACTGGCCCGCCTGCTGCAGGTGCCGCGCATCACCAACCGCGGCACGCGCGGCGGCTCGCCGTGGGCGGCCACCGTGGTCAACGCGCTGATGATCTCGGCCATCGAGCACGTCGGGCGCCAGAACCAGGAACAGCAAGCACAGCAATGAGCACTCGCCGCCCCTACGACCTCGCCACCCCCGCCCCCAACGGCCTGCGCCGCGGCCGCACCACCGGCAGCTGCGCCACAGCGGCGGTGAAGGCGGCGCTGACGCTGTTGCTGCGCGGCGAGGCGGTGCGCGAAGTCGAGGTGAGCCTGCCGGACCCGGACTACTACCTGGTGGTGCCGGTGGAAAAGGTGGAACGGCTGACGAGCGGCGCGGTGCGCGCCGAGGTGCTGAAGTACGGTGGCGACGACCCGGACAACACCGACGGCGCCACCATCTTCGCCGAGGTGTCGGTGAACAACAGCGGCACGCTGCGCTTCATCGCCGCGCCCGGCGTCGGTACCGTCACCCAGCCGGGGCTGCGCATTCCGCCCGGCGAGCCGGCGATCAACCCGGTGCCGCGCCAGATGATGCAGAGGGCGGTCGACGAGGTGCTGGCGGGCGGAACCAATCCCGGCTTCGACCTCGCCATCGGCTGCGTCGACGGCGACAAGATCGCCAAACGCACCTTCAACCCGATGCTCGGCATCCTCGGCGGCATCTCCATCCTCGGCACCAGCGGCATCGTCGAGCCGATGTCGCTGGCGGCGTGGATGGCCTCGATCGAGGTCTACATCCGCGTGGCGCTGGGCCATGGCCCCGACGCCATCGCCTTCACCCCGGGCAAGATCGGTCGTGGCTACGCCGCCGACACGCTGCATCTGGAAAAGAAGGAAGTGGTGCAGATCGCCAACTTCGTCGGCGTCTCGCTCGACTACGCCCAGCAAACGCTGGAAGAACAACAGGCGCGGCTTGGCACGCTGTGGGTGCTGGGCCACCCCGGCAAGATCGCCAAGCTGCTCGACGGGGTGTGGGACACCCATTCCAGCAAGAGCGGCATGGCGATGGGTTCGGTCGCCGCCGTGGCCGCCGAGATGGGCTTTTCGGCCAACCTCGTCGCTCAGATTGAGAAAGCCAATACCGTGGAAAACGTAGTGCAACTAGTAAAAGAACACGCCGACGCGCGCGGCTACTGGATGGAAATCGAGCGCCGCGTGGCCGCGCTGATGGCGCCCAAGGTGCCCAGCGTCGAGCGCGTGGCGGTGCGCCTGTTCAGCATGGACGGCACGCCGCTCGGCGAAGCCGCCTGCGACGCCTCGGGAGAAGCGGCATGAGCGTGCTCGGACACTTCACCGGCGTCGGCGTCGGGCCGGGACCGGCCGGGCTGATCCCGGTCGCAGCACTGAAAGCCTTGCAACAGGCCGACCTGATCTACCTGCCGCGTGCGCGCGGCAGCGAGGTTTCCGTCGCGCGCCAGTGCCTGGCGGGCCTGGCGATTCCGGACGAGAAATTCCGCGAGATCGAGTTCCAGATGGACCCGGACCGCAGCGTGCTCTCCAGCCACTACGGCGAGTTGGCCGAAGCGGTGGCCGAAGAACTCTCCGCCGGGCATCACGTTGCCTACCTCACCATCGGCGACTCGATGACCTACTCCACCTACGGCTATTTGCTGGCGGCTTTGCGTGACAAGCTACCTGGGCTGACGCACACCACCTTCCCCGGTGTGACCAGCTTCGCCGCCACCGCCTCGGCGCTGTCCTGGCCGCTGGGCGAAGGCAAGGAGCGGATTTTGATCCTGCCCTGCCCGGACGACATGGCCGAACTGCGCGCCGACATCGACAGCCACGACATCGTGGTGCTGATGAAGATCGGCGCGCGCCTGCCGGACGTGCTGAGCCTGTTGAACGAGATGGACATCGCCCGCCACTGCGCCTTCGCGCGCCGCATCGGCCTGCCCGGCGAGGTGCTGTGCGACGACGTTTCCACCCTGACCGCGGACGCGAGCGGCTACCTCGCCACCATGCTGATCCGCAAAACCGCCCGCGAGAAACGCCACCCATGAAAGTCTATTTCATCGGCGCCGGCCCCGGCGCCGCCGACCTGATCACGCTGCGCGGCAGCCGCCTGTTGGGCACCGTGTCCATGGTGCTGTACGCAGGCTCCCTGGTGCCGGCCGAGATGCTGCAGCATTGCCGCGCCGACGCCGAAATCTTCGACACCGCCGAGTTGTCGCTCGACCAGCAGGAGGCGCTGTACCGCCGCGCCCTGGCCGAGGACAAGGACGTGGTGCGGCTGCACTCCGGCGACCCGGCCATCTACGGCGCCACCGCCGAGCAGATGCGCCGGCTGGAAGCGCTCGGCATCGGCTACGAGATCGTCCCCGGCGTGTCGTCGTTCACCGCCGCGGCCGCAGCACTCGGCAGCGAGCTGACCCGTCCGGCAGTATCGCAGTCGATCATCCTGACCCGCGTCTCCGGCCGCGCCTCGGCGGTGCCGGAACTGGAATCGATCGCGCGCTTCGCCGAACACCAGGCGACCATGTGCATCTTCCTCTCCGGCCAGCGCCTGAAGCAGACCATCGCCGACCTCTTGCTGCACTACCCGTCCGACACCCCGGTGGCGCTGGTGCGCCGCGCCAGCTGGCCCGACCAGGCCATCCACCGCAGCACGCTCGCTTCCTTGATGAGCGAGGTGAAACAGAAAGACTGGCTGCTGACCACGCTGCTGTTGGTCGGCGCTGCGCTGTCGCGCGAAGGTGGCGTCGAATCCAGCCTGTACGCGGCCGGCTTCACCCACATCTTCCGCGACGGCACCGACCGCAAGACGCCGCGCCCGAGCAAGCGCAAGGCGAAGGACGCGGTGTGAGCGAGACCGCCATCTGGCTGGTGCGCGCGGACGCCCTGCCCTTGGGCCAAAGGTTGGCCGAAGCGCTGGGCGCGACGCTGTACCGGCCGTGGCTGACGCCCGACGACAGCCCGCGCGAGCAGTTCCGCCGCGCCTTCCACCAGCACCGGCGCTGGGTCGCGATGATGGCGAGCGGCATCGCGGTGCGCTATCTCGACGGTCTGCCCGTGAGCAAGTACACCGACCCGGCGCTGGTGGTGCTGGACGAGGCGGCGCGCTTCGCCATCCCGCTGCTGTCCGGCCACGAGGGCGGCGCCAACGCGCTCGCCTACGAGGTGGCAAGGCTGACGGGAGCGATTCCGGCCGTCACCACCGCCACCGAGGCGCTGAAGCCCTTGACGCTCGGCATCGGCTGCCGGCGCGGCAAGTCGGCGGACGAGATCGAACGCGCGGTGTTGGCCGCGCTGGGCGGGCGCACCTTGGCCGAAGTGCGCGAGGTCGCGACCATCGACCTCAAGGCCGACGAGATCGGCCTCTTGGCCTTCTGCGAGCGCCACGGCCTGCCGCTGCGCGTGATCGCCCAGCCCGACGTCGCCGCGCGCGCCTGGGTGGGCCAGCCGTCCGACTGGGTGCAGCAGAACGTCGGCGTGGCCGGCGTGTGCGAACCCTGCGCGCTGATCGCCAGCCCGCGCGGCCGGCTGATCGTACCCAAGACCGCACTGGACGGTGTCACCGTCGCCGTGGTCGAAGACCGCCCTACCGAATTACCCGCATGACGCACGGCGTCATGACCGAACAGACATACGGAAAGCATTGATGAACGGCAAACTCTATCTGGTCTCCGTCGGCCCCGGCACCGCCGAGCTGATCCCGCCGATGGTGAAGGACGCCCTCGCGCAAAGCGAGGTGATCGTGTCCTACGACCTCTACCTCACCTGGATTCAGCCCTGGATCACCGGCAAGGACATCCGCACCCTGCCGCTGACCCAGGAGCGCGAACGCGCCCGCCTGGCGCTGGAACAGGCACGTGCCGGCAAGACCGTGGCGCTGATCTCCAGCGGCGACATCGGCATCTACGCCATGGCGACGCTGGCCTACGAGGACATGCTGGAAACCGACACTTTCGACGTGCAGCTCATCCCCGGCATCACCTCGGCCAACGCCTGCGCCTCGCTGCTCGGCGCGCCGCTGTCGCACGACTTCGCCACGCTGAGCCTGTCGGACCTGTTGTGCCCGTGGGAGTGGATCGAGAAACGCGCGCGCCACATCGCCGAGGCCGACCTCGCCGCGGTGTTCTACAACGTGCAAAGCAAGCAGCGCCAGGAAGGCGTGTACCGCATCCTCGACATCATGCTGGAACACAAGCGCCCCGAGACGCTGTGCGGCATCGTGCACAACGCCTACCGCGAAGGCCAGACGGTCGAGGTGGTGACCCTGGCCGAGCTGCGCACGCGCCGCTTCAACATGCTGACCTCGATCGTCATCGGCAACCGCTTCACCAAGCGCAAGCGCAACTGGATCTTCTCCCCGCGCGGCTACGGCAACTGGGACGACACGCCGGATACGGTGAAGGCCGACGCGCTGCCCGAGGGCGCGGTGTGGGTGTTCTCCGGCACCAGCGACGGCAACGCCCTGGCGCGCGAGATCGCCGCGACCGGCCAAGAAGTCGTCGTGTCGAGCGCCACCGATTACGGCGCCGAGCTGGTGGCGCAGAACTGCCCCGGCCTCACCACGGTCGCCGGCCGCCTCGGCGTCGAGCGCCGCCGCGAGTTGCTGCGCGAAACCGGCGCGCGTGCCATCGTCGATGCCACGCACCCGTTCGCCAGCGACATGTCGCAGCAACTGATCGCGCTCGCCGCCGAGCTGGCGCTGCCCTATCTGCGCTACGAGCGCCCGGGTGCTGCCATCGCCCATGACACGGCACACCGCGTCGCCACCATGGACGACGCCGCGCAACTGGCGATGCAACTCGGCCAGCGCATCTTCCTCGCCACCGGCAGCAAGGACCTGGTGCGCTTCGTCAAGGCAGAGGGCGCGGTGGAGCGCCAATGGTTCGTGCGCCTGGCGCCGGACCCGCAACACCTGCAACGCGCCATCGATGCCGGCATCCCGCGCGCCCATCTGGTCGCCATGCAAGGCCCGTTCTCGCAGGCTGCCAACGAGACGCTGTGGCACGACTGGGGCATCGACTGCGTGGTGACCAAGGATTCCGGCGACGCCGGCGGCTACCGGGCCAAGGCGGACGCCGCCGCCGCGCTGAATATTCCACTGATCGTGGTCGAGCGCCCCCGTGTCGACTATCCGGCGTTGGCGTCCGACTTCGCCGCCGTGCTCGGTGCCCTGCAGGAGCTGCCGGCATGAGCGCGCCCCGCATTCCCGTTACCGTGGTCACCGGCTTTCTCGGCGCCGGCAAGACCACGCTGCTGTCGAATCTGATTCGTGACAGCAAACAGCGGCGCCTCGCCATCCTGGTCAACGAATTCGGCGAGGTGTCGATCGACGGCGCGCTGCTGCGCGGCGAGGGCGGCGAGGTGGAAATCCACGACCTGTCGCACGGCCTGGTCGCCTACGACGACGACGAGGACTTCCTGCCCACCATGCTGGCGCTGTGGGAGCGCCGCAGCGTGATCGACCACGTGTTGATCGAGACCTCGGGCCTGGCCCTGCCTTCCGCCGTCATGGAACGTTTGCAGGGCGAGGCGCTGGCGCCCTATTTCGTGCTCGACGCCACGCTGGCGGTGGTCGACACCCCGCTGCTCTTGGACGGCGGCTTCGGCCAACCTTCGGGCACCGAACAGGCCGTGGATGCCTCAGTCGCCGAGCTGTTCGAGATGCAGCTCGCCAACGCCGACATCGTGGTGCTGAACAAGATCGACGCGCTGGACGACGAGGCGCTACTGGCGGCGGAAACCCGCGTGCGCGCCCTGGCGCCGTCGATCCGCTTCATCGAGCTCGCCTACGACGCCAAGCTTGATACACGTTTAACCTTGGGCCTGCACCTGCACGAACCGGCCAACACCGCGCACCGCCACTACGGCCCGGTGGCGACCATGCCGGGCCTCGCCATGCGCCCGCTCGCCAACCAGGGGCTGCTCGACGGCCACAGCCACAGCGGACTGGGCGCACACAGCCACGGTCTAACGACGCACAAGCACTTCCACGAGCAGGACCCGGGCTGGCAGTCGTTCATGATCCGCAGCAAGGAAGCGCAAGACGCCGCGACGCTGCGCGAAGCCGTCGCCGCCATCGCCCGCAGCGAGCCGCTGTTGCGCATCAAGGGCTTTGCCCCGCCGCATGACGGCGCCGGCCGGCTCCTGGTGCAGGGCGTGCGCAGCCGCATCGAGCTCAGCCACGAGCCGGACGCGACGCCGGCGAAACAGGCGCAACTGGTGTTCATCGGCTACCACCCGAGCCGGCCGCGCATCGTGGAGCAGTTGTGCGAGCTGACCGGTACGATGTGGCGTTGAGGTACTGCTAGCAAAAGAGAAAACATCAAAACAGGCGTTGCGCCCGCACGGCGGGCGTTGTTTTAGGGCCGGTTCCGCCCGGCAAACGGGTCTATTTCTTTTGCTTCGCCAAAAGAAATAGACGAAAGAAAAGGCGACCCGACGCGCCTCGAAATCCCGACAAAAAAGCTTCGTGCGAGGCACCGCCGAACTCGCCATTTGCTAGCGTCAAATGGCTCAAACAGGCGGCGGCTTAAAACCTCGCCCAAAGCTTTTTTACCGGCGCGGCCCAACGGGAGATGGGCGCCACACAACGTCGGCTATGCAAGCAGCGTATAACAGCTAAGGAAGAATCCCTCATGAAAACCGACCCGACCTCCCACCAGCGCATGACCGAGCGGCGCAAGGCCGGCTTCGAGAAGAAGAAGGCTGCCGCCACCAAGGAAAAGGGGCTGTTGATCGTCAACACCGGCACCGGCAAGGGCAAGAGCAGCGCCGCCTTCGGCATGGGCCTGCGCGTGGTCGGCCACGGCATGCGTCTGGGCGTGGTGCAGTTCATCAAGGGCGCGCTGCACACCGCCGAGCGCGACTTGCTGGGCAGCTTCGACAACTGCGACTTCCTCACCATGGGCGAGGGCTATACCTGGAACACCCAGAACCGCGATGCCGACATCGCCACCGCCCGCAAGGGCTGGGACGAGGCGCGGCACATGATCGAGAGCGGCGAGTACGACATGGTGATCCTCGACGAGCTCAACGTGGTGCTGAAGTACGAGTACCTGCCGCTCGACGAAGTACTGGCGGTGTTCGCCGCGCGCTCGCCCGACCTGCACGTGGTGGTCACCGGTCGCCACGCGCCCGAAGCGCTGATCGAGGCGGCGGATTTGGTCACCGAGATGAAGCTGGTCAAGCACCCCTACCGCGAACAAGGCATCAAGGCGCAGCAGGGCGTCGAGTTTTAAACCATGCCCAGCACACCGAAGGCTCGCCCCTGCCCGGCGCTGTTCCTCACCGCCCCAGCCTCGCACCAGGGCAAGACCACGCTCACCGCTGGCCTCGCGCGCTACCACCGCGACCAGGGCCGCAAGGTTCGCGTGTTCAAGACCGGGCCGGATTTTCTCGACCCCTACATCCTCGAGCGCGCGTCGGGCCACCCGGTCCATTCGCTCGACCTGTGGATGACCGGCGAAGCCGACTGCCGTCGACACCTGTACGATGCGGCGGGGGATGCCGACCTGATCCTGATCGAAGGCAGCATGGGGCTGTTCGACGGCACCCCATCGAGCGCCGATCTCGCCCAAACCTTCGGCGTGCCGGTGCTGGCGGTGATCGACTCCACCGGCATGGCGCAGACCTTCGCCGCCGTCGCGCACGGGCTGGCCAGCTTCCGCCCCGGCCTGCCTTTTTACGGCGTGCTGGCCAACCGCGTCGCCAGCGCACGCCACGCCGAAATGCTGCTGCAGCCGCTGCCGCCCAGCCTGCGCTGTTTCGGCACGGTGATGCGCGAAGACGCCATGAGCCTGCCGGAGCGCCACCTCGGTCTCGTGCAGGCGCAGGAGATCGATGATCTGGAAGCGCGCCTGCAGACCGCCGCCGCGCAGATCGCCGCCACCGACCTCACCGCGCTGCCGCCGCCGGTCGCCTTTCGGCCAACGTTGGCCGAAGCCGTGCCGCCGCTGCTCTCTGGCGTAAAGATCGCCATCGCCCGCGACCAGGCCTTCTCCTTCGTCTACCCCGCCAACCTGGAACTGCTCGAAACGCTCGGCGCCGAACTCACGTTCTTCTCGCCGCTGGCCGACGACGCTCTGCCGGAGGCCGACGCCGTCTACCTGCCGGGCGGCTACCCGGAACTGCACCTCGCCACGCTTTCGGCCAACCTTCGGACCGCAACCGGTTTGCGAGACCACGTCGCCGCCGGCAAACCGCTCTACGCCGAGTGCGGCGGCATGCTCTACCTGCTCGACGCGCTCACCGACAAACAGGGCCACACCGGCAACCTGCTCGGACTCTTGCCCGGCCACGCCACGCTGGGCCGGCGCCTCGCTGGGCTCGGCTTGCAGTCGGTGGAACTCGACGGCGAAACCCTGCGCGGCCACACCTTCCACTATTCGAGCCTCACCACACCGCTCGCCCCGCTCACCCATGCCCGACGCGCCAGCGGCACGGCACCGGGCGAAGCGGTGTATCGCCACGGCAGCATCGTGGCGAGCTATTTGCACGCCTATTTCCCGTCTAACCCCATCGCCACGGCACGCCTCTTCACACCATGAATCGATACAGCGACCCCGAAATCGCCGCCGTCTACCGCGCCATCCGCGAACGGCGCGACATGCGCCACTTCCGCCCCGACCCGGTCGACCCCGAAGTCCTCGCCCGCCTGCTGCAGGCCGCGCATCTCGCGCCGAGCGTCGGCTTCATGCAGCCGTGGCGCTTTATCCGCATCAGTGACGCGCAACTACGCCGCGACATGCATGCCCTGGTCGAAGCCGAACGGGTGCGCACCGCCGAAGCGCTCGGCGAGCGCCAGGACGAATTCATGCGGCTCAAGGTGGAAGGCATCCTCGATTGCGGCGAAGTGCTGGTCGCCGCGCTGATGGACGGCCGCGAGCGCCACGTGTTCGGCCGACGCACACTGCCGGAGATGGACCTCGCCTCGGTCGCCTGCGCCATCCAGAACCTGTGGCTCGCCGCCCGTGCCGAAGGCCTCGGCCTGGGCTGGGTCTCGCTGTTCGACCCGGCCGCGCTGGGCGAACTGCTGCAACTGCCGCCGGGCGCCAAGGCCGTGGCCATTCTCTGCCTGGGCCACGTCGACGCCTTCTACGAAAAACCGATGCTGGAACAGGAACACTGGGCCAGCCGCCGGCCGCTGCAGGAACTGGTTTTCGAGAATGGCTGGGACCACAAGGCCGTGAGCACATAAAAATCCGACGCCGTCTTTTCCCTACATCCCCAAGTGGTCCAGGCCTGCCGTGGGGTCACCCCAACGCGCAGGCCAAAGTCATCCCACGCAAAAAGACCCGAACCGAAATCCAGGTCTGTTGCTCGACTTGCGCGCCTACCCTTCCTGCTCGACAAAGTCCATCTCCGGCGGGTCGCGCTGGAACATGCCGGTCAGGTAGGCCAGATAACCGATTCCACTACACAGCCACACCAGCCCCAGAATGATCGCGCGGCGATCGAGGTTCGAGAGCAACCACAGGTCGGCCAGCACCCCGCACAGCGGAAAGGCGAAATACAGCACGAAATCACGCGGAGAACGCCGCCCTTGGCCGAGGTAGTAGTGAAAGATCACCGACAGATTGACGAAGGTGAATGCCAGGAACGCGCCGAAGTTGATAAACGAGGTCGAGGTCGTGACATCCATCTTGAGCGCCAACAGCGCCACCGCTCCGCACACCAACATATTGTTGATCGGCGTCTGGAAGCGCTCGCTCAGTTGCCCGAACAGCTTCGGCAGCACCTCATCGCGCCCCATTGCGTACAGCAGTCGTGAGGCGCTGGCCTGAGCCGACAGGCCGGAGGCGAATTGGCCGATGATCAGCCCGATCAGGAAGATCGACACGAACACGTCGCCGCCGATGTTCTTGGCGATCTCGAATGCCGCCGCGTCGACGTTGGCGAACTGCGTACCCGGATGGGCTATCTGCACGAAGTAGGCCGCCACGATGAAGATACCTCCGCCGAGCAGCGTGATCAGCAGAATGGCGCGCGGAATGGTGCGGCGCGGGTCGCGGGTTTCTTCGGTTAGCGTGGTGACGGCGTCGAAGCCCAGGAACGAATAGCACGCGATCGCCGCGCCGGCCATTATCATCGGCTGTTGCAGGTCCGGCCGGTAGAACGGCTCCAGGCTCCAGAACGGCTTGCTCGCATCGCCGCCGACGTAATGGATGCACAAGGCCACAAACGCCAGCAGCACCAGAAACTGCACCAGCATCATCAGGTAATTGATGGTATTGGCCAGTTTGATCCCTACGATGTTGATCAGCGTGGTCACGCCGATGAAGGCGACGATCCACACGGGCATCGGCACCGCCGGAAACGCCGATGCCAGGTAGGAGGCACCGATCAGCCAGATCACCATCGGCAGGAACAGATAATCGAGCAATACCGCCCAGCCGACCAGAAAGCCGAGCTTGGAGCTGATCGATTTGCGGGTGTAGGTGTAGGCGGAGCCGGCGGTCGGATAGGCGGCTGCCATCCGGCCGTAGCTGTAAGCGGTAAACAGCATGGCGATCAGCGCCACCACGTAGGCGGCCGGCACCATGCCGCCGGTCTGCTGCGCCAGAATACCGAAGGTGCCGAGCACGATGATCGGCGTCATGTAGGCAAGCCCGAACAGCACCACCGAGCTAAGCGTGAGGGTTCGGGTCAAATGCGTTTGCTTCATGATTACATCCTCTATTTCTTGGGCAACCCGGCTTCTGAGGCGGGTTTGCGTTGATGCGCTACTCGCTCAGGCCGGAATCACGAATGCGCGCACGCCGGCGGGCTTCTCCACCACCTGTCCGGCCAGTGCGATGCGCCGGTCGGCCAGGTAGTCGTAGTGTTCGCGGCTGGCGGCTAGCCGGTTCAGATCCAGTTCAACGCCGAGTTGCTCGGGCTGCTGACGGCATTCGGCGACGACGTTGCCGAACGGGTCGATCACGGCACTCTCGCCGCAAAAGGTCAGTCCATCACCGGCGCCACAACGGTTCACCATCACCGCGAACACTTGGTTTTCCTGGGCGCGCGCCATGATCGCGCGGCGGTGCACCGGGCCGTACGGGTCCATGTTGCCGTTGGTGACGATCAACAGTTCCACTCCGAGCGTAGCCAGGGCGCGCGCCGTCTCCGGAAATTCGATGTCGTAGCAGATCAGGAAGCCAACCCGAACCCCGTTCCATTCGCAGCAGACCAGTTCATTGCCTGGGGAGAACACACCGCGGTCGGACGGCCAGAGCTGGGTTTTGCGATAGGCGAGCGCGATGCGCTCGGGGGTGATCAAGACGGAAGTGTTGTAGAAGCGGCCTTCGGCCGCCTCGGCGAACCCGATGGCGACCGACACGCCCTTGTCGCGCGCCGCCTGACGGATCGCCGACAGCGCCGGCCCATCCAGCGGCTGCGCCAGCAACGCAACGTTACTCTCGTCCGGGAACCCCATCAAAAAGGTTTCCGGAAACACAATCAGCTCGGTCTCTGGTGCACAGTCGGCAATGGCCGTCAGCGCCTGTGACAGATTGGCCGCGACGTCGCCATCCTGGCAGGGAAGCTGGGCTAACTCGATACGCATGAAGTAACTCCTGGAGGTGCAAAATAGTTCACGATCGGGTATACACACGGCCAGCCCGGCTGGACAGCGGCCTTGGGTGAGGGCGCGCCGCGGAGATACCTTGATATCAGTATCAGCCCGGCGCATGCGGTTGGATATTCCGCGGTTGGGGTAACCAGATAGGGGGATACGGGTGGGATTGAATCTTGATGATATCTCTTGGCACCGGGCGCTGGGCAGCCTCATCGATCGGCTGGACCGGCCGAATTTCTGGGCAGCACTGGTGCAAACACTGGGGGACTACGTGCGTTTCGACAGTTGGGTGGCGCTACTATTTCAGGCCGACCAGGCGCCGCAGGTCTTTGCCGAGAATCCGGAGGCCGATGGCGGCGTGGACCAGTTGTTCCAAGACTATCTTGCAGGCCTGTACCTGCTCGACCCGTTCTACGTGGCCAGCCGCGAACAGGCGGTGGCCGGCCTGGTACGGCTGGACGAGGTGGCACCGGACCGGTTCCGCTTCACCGAGTACTACCAGCGCTATTTCCGGCTGAACGTAGTCGAGGACGAAATTCAGTTCAACTGTCCCCTCGGACATGGGCAAACCCTTTGTCTGTCGCTGGGGTCGTCGCGGCGCTTTATCCCGGCCGAGATTGCCACCCTGAGCCGGATCCAGCCATGGGTGGTCAGTCTGCTGCGCCAGCGCTACCACTTCGAACTGACGACGCTGTCGACCCCTTCACCCATGATGTCGGGCAACCGACAGCAAGAGTTGGAACAGTCGATGGCCGAGTGGAAAAACGCCGCGTTGACGGCTCGTGAACTGGAAGTCAGCCGCTTGATGCTGGGCGGCTACTCCAGCAAGGGCATCGCGCAGAAGCTGGCGATCTCGGTCGAGACCGTGCGTGCGCACAAAAAACACCTGTACGCAAAGCTGGGCATCAATTCGCAATCCGAGCTGTTTTCCATCTTTCTGCAGGCCCAGCAGCGCTGAGACCGGCGAATCCGCTTGACCGTGCCGAAGGTTAGCCATCAAAAGAGGTCCTTTGAGCCCCACTACGGCGAGTCGGTTCGACGTCGCGCCGTGGGTGTCTAGCCTGGCAAGGCGCGGTACAATGCGCCCCTCCACCCTACACGGCGGCGAGAGCCCCACCCTACAGGAAGTCAGCGCATGGCCGCCAAACCCAAGAAATTGTCCGCAGCCAATCCCAGTCGCGACGCCAGACTGGCGTTGGAAAAGCGCCTGGCGCGCGCCGAGCAAGCCTGCCAGGCGCTGTTGGCAGCGTTCACCGAGCTGGAGAACGCCGGCGCTCTCGACGCCCACGACACCGCCCGCCAATATCTACAAATGTGCCGGGTGCACTACCGCAAGATCCGTAACGGCAAGGTGCTGGGCCCGGCCGACTTCAACGCCGCGGTCGACGTCTGCACCAGCGCGCGCCGCGCCCTCTTGGCGCTCGACCCGGCGTTGAACTTCGACAGTTTCACCCCGGCCGACACCCTGCGCGACCTCCTGCAACAGGCCGACGGCGTTTTGGGCGACTACCAACTGCTGAAGACAGGCGGCGCCAAGCCCTGAGAACCTGTTTACGATCTGCTGCGCGTCGGCGATACGGCGTTAAAAACGTCTTCGGAATGCGCATTTACCACGGGTAAACGCCGCTTCCTCAGCCGTTTTTGCCTTGTCTCGCTCTAGCTCGCGAGATCGTAAACAGGCTCTCGCCGCTCAGCCGATTTCTCCCCCCTCCGGATCAGTACGACAGGAACCACCCATGAGCGACTTCTTCGGCATCCACAGCCCCTTCATCGAGCATTGCGGCATCGTCGCCGTAGAACGCGAACCCGGCCTTGCGCGGGCACGCGTCGAACTGACCCCGCCGCTGTTGAACGCCGCCGGCAACGGCCACGGCGGGCTGTTGATGACGCTGTTCGACGTCACGCTGGCCGCCGCCGCCCGCGGCACGCGCCCGAATGCGACCGGCGTCGCCACGGTCGACCTGAACGTCAGCTTCCTGGAGCCCGCCAACGGCGTGCTGGACTGCGAAGGCCGGGTGCTGCGCGCCGGCTCGTCCCTGGTATTTTGCGAAGGGGAAATCCGCGATGCGGCGGGTGGGCTCGTCGCCAAGGCGATGGGCACCTTCAAGCTGCTGGCGCCGCGCGCGGCCGGACAGATCACCAGCGACTAGAACGGCTCGCCTACACGGCGTCCCGCGACGCCGCCGAGGCGACCGGACAGCGCTGCCCCCGACACCCCCAGCATCCACCCTCGCACCGCCAGCGCCAGCACCACGGCATTGAGAAAGTGCCACAGGAAATGCGTGCCGATGGCGAAGGCGGGACAGACGGCATTGTCGACGGAGCGGAAAAACAGCGACACCACGAAAGTGCCACCCGCCACCGCCAGCGACTTCCAGCCCGCGCGACCGGTCCGGCCATGCCAGACGGCGATGCCCAGCAACACCAGCAGCGCCGGCAGGTAGGACAGCGAACCGTTCAGCCATTGCGGATAATTCCCGGCCTCGACCCCGGCGGCGGCGAAACCCACCAGGAAAATCCCCGCCGCAACGCGCCGCCACCCGGCGATATCGCGGAAATAGCGCCAGAGAAACACCAGCTGGAACAAGAGGATGGGCAGCACATCGAGCCACTCGGCCCAACCGGTGGCGAAAGCGTGGAAGGTGAAGCTGCCGGCGCCGATCAACGCCAGCAACCCCGCCAGCCAGCGCGCCCGGCCCGAGCCCGCCCCCGCCATCGCAGCGTGATGCCACACCCACCAGGCAGCGGCAAAAAATGCCAGATTGCTCAGTGTATTGATCGGCTCGCCGAGCAAACCCGGTGCGATCCGCTCGCAGTACAAATCGACATAAGCCACGGGCGCCCCCGCCTGACGATGGAAAGACACCCACTCTAGACGGACTTGATGAAAGCACCGTGACCGTGCGCTTTCCACCATCGATCCCGCCCATTTACCCCTGGTGGGCCTTCAAGGCTGAACTCGGGCCACCCCCTTTCACACGGGTCAAGCCGGCTCACAGGGCATGCCGAGTGCCCGTTCCGACGGGTTGGCGTTCTTGTTCGGACGCTGCAAGATCCGCGAGGATGAGATCGATGAATTCCTGCACATGCGGCTTGTCCAGAGATGCCCGATTCACTTTCAAGTAGTACCCCCGATCCACGCGCAGCGGGGTATCGAACAATGGGCAGAGTGCGCCTTCGTTCACCAGCGATCTAACGAGGTGATGCCACCCCAGAACGATCCCCTCTCCGTTGACCGCCGCGTTTAACAGAAGCGGGTAATTGTTGCTGATCATGATGGGCGAAAAGTGCGGCACATCGAGGCCGCTCGCCCGGAACCAATCGTCCCAGGTGATCGGATGCCAGCCAATGGCATCGGAAGTCCAATGCTTGCGATGCAGGTCCAGCAAATCCGCCTGCCCCAGGCTTCGGGCGTCCGGGAACGGCCCGTGGCGCTCCAGGTAGGCAGGGCTGCAGACCGGCTGGACGATTTCTGGGAAGAGATAGTAGAGGTTTTCCCCGATCTCGCAGCGCTCGTTTCCACAAATCAGGGAAAGATCGACCTCGTCGAAGTTCCTCAAGGTGTCGTCCTCGTCCGAGGCCAGGAGAACGAACCTGACGTCCGGCCGTTCGGCACGGAACCGGTCCGTGAAGGATTTCAGCCAGCAGGCGATCGCCGCATTGGTGCCCGAACAGGTGATGACGGGAAGATCGGACGGCGCATTGATGTCGTTGATCGCGTCGCAAATGACGTCCAGCCCGCCACTGACCGCCGTCAACAGCCGTTGACCATCGGGTGTCAGTTCGAGGCTGTTGTGCTTGCGGACGAACAAGGCAACGCCAAGCGATTTCTCGAGGCCGCGAATCTGCTGGCTGATGGCAGCCTGGGTCACATTGAGCTCGTTCCCGGCGAGGGTAAAGCTGAGATGCTTCGCCGCGACTTCGAAAGTGGCGAACGAACCGAGGGAGGGAAGATAACGGCGTTTGAGCAGCATGCAGCAACAATAGTCGCCCGAAGGATCATCGACAACAGCGATGCGCGTCTTTTCAGACGCGCAAAGGGCGCTGTACCACTGAGAAGCGGCTGCATGATTCCTGACCGATTCTGCGTCAAGGAATCATGCAGCCGGCGGGCCGGATTGCGGCACCTCACGTGCCGCTTAGTGCGAATACCCGGCGGCGGTTTCGCTGAGGCTTTTTCCTTTGGTCTCGGGGGCCAGCCACTGCGACAATGCCGCGCCGAGGGCGGCAATGCCAGCGGCGATCAACATCGACGTCGAAGCGCCGAGGTTGGTCATGGACCAAGGCATCAGAAAGGTGCCGAGGCCGGCGCCGATCCGGCTGACGGAGGCCGCGAAGCCCGTCCCGATCCCGCGAATCTCGGTCGGGAAGACCTCGCCCGGGTAGATGCTGGTCAGCGTGTTATACCCCGCGTTGAAGAAGGAGAAGGCGAGGAACAGGACCAGCACGACGAGCGGCGGCGCATCCGCCCACAGGCCGATGATCGCGAGGAATGCAGTGCACAGCCACTGCGGCGGTACGGTCAACACGCGGCGGCCGGCCTTGTCGATGAACAGAACCGTGGTCACCACCCCGGCCACAGCGAGAGCGGAAAGCCCGATCCCACCGGCGAGCCCGCCACCGAGACCGTATTGCTTCAGCACGCTGTCGGCGAACGTGGCGATCGCAAAGTACGGGGTCACGGCACAGAACCAGAACATCGACACGAACAGCGTGGCCCGCCAGTACTGACGGGAGAAGAGCATCCCGAAGGTGCCCTTGCGGGTGTCTTCGTGCTGGACATCGGCCGTATCGGCGGCGCTTTCCATATACCGGTGAGCGATGCTGCGGGCCTCGCTTTTGCGGCCCTGGTTCCACAGCCAGCGCGGCGACTCCGGCATGCCGATCCGGGCGAGGAACAAGACCACGGCGATCAAGGTGCTCGTGCCGAGGATGGTCCGCCAGCCAAGGTCGGTCCACTCATTCAGCACGTGGCCCACGGCAAAGGCGACCATGAACCCGACGTACCAGGCAATCACGGTCAGGCCCAGGAGCCGCCCACGCAGCCGAGTCGGCGCGAACTCCGACAGCAGAGGCCAGCCGACCGAGTACTCGATACCGATCGCAATGCCCATCAACAGGCGCACCACGAACATTTGCTGGTGGGGGTCGATGGCGAGTTGCATGGTGCCGACGAACAACTGCATGACAGACGAGATCACGAACAGCGCCATGTCGATCATGAACAGCGGCTTGCGCCCGTACTTGTCGGCGGCCCAGCCTCCCAGCGGGGAGCCGATCAGGATGCCGAACAACGCGCCGGCGGCGATCAAGCCCTCCCAGACGGTCGAGATGCCCAGATCGGCGGTCATCTTGCCGGCCACCGGGCCGACGATCCCGAGGATGTAGCCGTCCAGAAACATCCCGCCCGCAAGGACGGCGATCATCCTGATCATGAAGCGCCGTTTGAACGCCACGGACGCTTCCTCCGCGCGGGTAGCGGCAGAAACAGCCACTTTCTTCTCGAGCGATAACATTATTTTTTTCTCCTCCAGTACTACTATTATGTTCTATTCGGCCGCGTGTATCGGGGAGCCGGGATGCAGCACTGCCCCACTCCAGCGCGCGTCAGAACGTGTTCACGATCGCGCTGCGCGCCACGGATCGGGCCCATGCACTACGTGCGAATCGATCACTGAGGGGCACTCGCGACAGATCGTGAACAGGCTCTCAGGAGAACCCTCCCAGACGCACCTCTTGCTCGAACGCCGCCACATTGCATGGTGCGCATTCGAGGCCGAATTCGGCAAACGAGGATCTTCATTAACGCGCCATAAGGCGCGTCTTATCTCCTGTCGGTCACTGGCGTGCAGTGCATGACTAAAAGTAGCTCCACCAACCGTCAGGGTGCTCGAGCCATATCAAAATATTAAATCATATAATTATTGACAAATAGCCTTTAGTGGCCAAATCTGAAATAACCGCACACCAACGCCCTCCAGGGCAAACGGCAAGATTCATCGACCAATGGGAGCCACAAAATGAGTGCTTACGACACAAGAATCGAAGGCCACGAAATGATCGTGGAGGGCACTATGGCGTTTCATTTTGAAAAACCGCCAGGCTTCAGTTTCAAGCCCGGTCAGGCGATGGACGTCGTCCTCGTCGATCCACCGGCTGCCGATCCACAAAGCGCCCGCCATGCCTTCTCTATCGTCAGCGCGCCGTTCGAAGAGCATCTGAGCATTACCACGCGCATGCGCGACAGTGCGTTCAAGCGTGCCTTGAAGTCGCTGGCAATCGGGTCGCCCATCCGGATCGAAGGGCCGTTCGGATCGCTGACCCTCCACAACAATCGTGCGCGGCCGGCCGTCTTTATTGCGGGCGGGATTGGCATTACGCCGTTCATGAGCATCTTGCGGCAAGCGGTGCAGGACGGGTTAGCACAGCGCCTGGTATTGATCTATTCCAATCGTCGGCCGGAGGACGCCGCCTTTCTCGCCGAACTGCAAGCGCTTGAACAACGGAACCATCACTTCCGTCTGGTGGCGACGATGACGCAGATGGAGCAATCCAGCCGGCCATGGACGGGAGAAGCGGGCAAGATTGACGAGACGCTGTTGAAACGGGTCATCAGCGAGCTTCCGGCACCGATCTGCTACCTTGCCGGACCGCCTGCGATGGTCGAGGACATGCACCGGGTATTGAATCTTGCCGGCGTCGATGATGATGATATCCGCACCGAAGAGTTCTACGGGTACTGAGAGTCGCTAACACGCATTCCGAATACCCGCCTCACCCCTGGCGCTCTCGCCGTCGCTCGGGATGGGGTCCCCCCAAATCACAGCGGAGGGAACCCTGAATGACAAACAGCACCTCGGGAAAAACCGCTTTCGTACTGGCTGGCGGTGGCAGCTTCGGCGCCATCCAGGTGGGGATGCTGCGGGAGCTGGTGAGGAACGGCATCCAGCCTGAACTGGTGGTGGGCTCATCGGTGGGAGCCCTGAACGGTGCCTATTTTGCTGGGAATCCGACAGCGGCTGGAGTGGCCAGCCTGGAAAGCATCTGGTGCGGGCTGCAACGCCAGGAAATATTTCCGCTGACCTTGCGTCACCTCGTCGGCCTGTTTTTCGAGTCGCCGTCTCTGGTCGATTCGGGAGGGTTACGTCATCTCGTTGAGCGCCACCTTCCCTACCGGAACCTGGAGAACGCCGCCATCCCCATACACATTACGGCCACCGAGCTGTTGAGTGGCGCCTCAGTGCGGCTGTCCTCCGGTCCTGCCATCGAGGCGATCCTTGCCAGTTGCGCGATACCGGCGGCCTTTGCGCCGGTTCTAGTCGGGGAAACGTATCTGATTGACGGCGCCATCGCCAGCAACACGCCCATCATGACGGCAGTCGAACTGGGGGCAAGCCGGCTGGTCGTGCTCCCCACCGGCTTTGCCTGCGCCCTCGAAGCGCCACCCGCAACGGTCATTGCCAACGCCCTGCATGCGCTTAACTTGCTGATCGCGCATCAACTCGTTCGTGATCTGGAGCAGCTCACCGGCCAGGTTGAGGTGATCACGGTGCCGCCGTTGTGTCCCCTGTCGGTATCGCCCTACGATTTCTCGCGCGCTCGTGAATTGATCGAGCGCGCGGCAGAGAACACGCGCCGCTGGCTGGAGAGCGGAGGAATGACGCGACAAAGGATTCCCGGCGCGCTACGGCCGCATGTCGACTGATTTCGGCTGCCATGCCGGCACAGCGTGGGCATGGCAGCCGATGCGCGCTTGGCAGCGCCCGATACCCGACATCAAGCCATGCGCGCTCTCATTTGCAGCGCATGTTGGTTGGAAGCGTAGATCGACTCGCGCTCCGGCAGCGGCTGCCCTGCCAGCGCGGCAAGCCAGGTGGCCGTATCCATCACATTGGCAAAACGCGACTGCAACACCACCATGAAGGTGCGATGGATCATCTCCGCACTGACGAGGCCGGCCCGGTTGGAATACGGGACCGAGCCGGTGGCGTCGTCCAGCACCTCGACGGCAAACCCGGTGTGCAGCGCCTGCTTCACCGTCGAATCGACGCAGTTGTGGGTCATGTAGCCCACCACCGTCAGCGTGTCGATGCCCTGCTCGCGCAGCCAGCTTTCCAGATCGGTGCCGGCAAAGGCACTGGGCAGGGTCTTCTCCACGTAATGCTCGGCGGGACGGCCGGCCACCACCGGATGCAACGCCCAGCCGTCGGAGCCGCGGGCAAAGATCGGCGAACCGGACGGCGCGCTGTTCTGCACCACCACGATGGGTATGCCCGCCGCACGCGCGGCGTCCATGGCCTGGCCGATATGGCTCAGCGACAACTCCACCGCCGGGTATTCGATCCTCAAGTGGCCCGTGACATATTCGTTTTGCACATCGATGACGATCAGCGCGCGTTTCATGGAAGCGGTCATGTCTCTCTCCTGGTCAACAAAGACGGGCCGGACAGGCGATGTCCGGCCATGGCGATCATTCTTGCCGTGCAGGCGGAGGCCCCGACACCACGCAATGGCGCCAGGGTGATCAGAGGCGACACCTCGTGTGTATCGCCAAGCGCGCTACAGGGCGATCAACAGGCCGGGCGAGAGCCTATCTCCCCGCCCAGCGCCGGTACTCGCCGGGCGTCACGCCGAGCGCGGCACGGAAACGGTTGGCCAGGTGGCTGGCACTGGCGAAGCCGCAGCTCGCGGCGATATCGACCAGCGCCTGATCCCCTCCCGCCAGCGCCTCCCGGGCGCGCAGCAGGCGACGCTGCAAGATCCAGGCATGTGGAGGTTGGCCGAACGAGGCGCGGAACATGCGCGCGAAGTGGTACTCCGACAGCGCCAGCTCGGCCGCCAGTTCGCCCACCGTCAACACGCTGTCGAGCCGGGCTTCGATCAGCTCCTGCACGCGGCGGCGCTGCGCCGGGGCGAGCCCTCCTCTCACGGTCACCGTGCGGCGCCGGCCGGTCTGCGTCAGCATCAGGTGGGCCAGCACCTCATGGCCGAGCGCGTTGCCGGCCAGCCGGCCATGCGGATCGTCCCAATCGAGACCGGCCAGTTGCCGGCACACCGCGGCAAGCCACGGGTCGTCCATGTAGGTGCGGTCGTAGAGCTGCTGGTCGCGCGCCTCGCGGTCGAGCAGGGTCAGTGCCAGGGCGTCGAAACGATCGGGGGCAAAGTACAGGTGCAGAAAGCGGATCGGGCCGCTGACGCGCCAATCCGATTCGTGTTCGGCGGGCAGGATGCACAGCTTGTCCGGCGCCCCACGCCGGCCGGGCTGGTCGCGGCGCCGAATGTCGAAACCGCCTTCGAGGTAGAGCGACAAGGTATGGTGCCCGGGACGGCTGTAGACGGTGTCTTCCAGCTGGTTGCGCTGCCACAGCGCGACCGACAGGCCGTCGCCGAGCGTGCTGCTGCGCTCCAGTTCGGCGCGGGTCTGGGTCAGGGTGTCGTAAACGGGTAGGGTGGTGCGGGGCATGATGTGGCTTTCTCGATGCCGTCAGTGTACGGCCTGACGGCCTATACGGCATCGCTCGGCACCAAAAAAGCGCAGGAATGTGCAATCCCGTTCCGCCGGGTTCGGTGAAACTAGCGCCATTGTCCCTCCCCCGGAGCCATCGCCATGAACGCCCTGCTTTACCTCTCCACCGTGCTGATCTGGGGCACCACCTGGATCGCCATCAAGGTGCAGTTGGGGCCGGTTCCGATTCCGCTCTCGATCGCCTACCGCTTTTTCCTCGCCGCCGCGGCGCTGTTCGCCATCCTGGCCTGGCGTGGCCAGCTGCGTCGTCCGCGCGGCACCGCCCTCGGCCTGATCGCCGCGCAGGGGCTGACGCTGTTCTGCTTCAATTTCCTGTGCTTTTACTACGCCAGCCACTATCTGCCGAGCGGTTTGGTGGCCGTGGTGTTCTCCACCGCCACGCTGTGGAACGCACTGAATGCGCGCCTGATCCTCAAGCGCCGCATTGCCCCGCAGGTGATGGCGGGCGGCGCGCTGGGGCTGGCCGGGATCGCCACCCTGTTCTGGCCGCAACTGGCCGGCCACAGCACCGACGGCGGCACCCTGCTCGGGTTGGGGCTATCGGTCCTGGGCACCCTGTGCTTCTCCGCCGGCAACCTGCTGTCGGCCCGGCTGCAGGCGCTCGGCCACACGCCGTTGCAGACCAATGCCTGGGCCATGCTGACCGGCGCGCTGATCCTGCTCGCGGGCAGCCTCGCCGCCGGCCTGCCGCTCACCCTCGACACCTCGCCGCACTACCTGGGCGCCCTCTTCTACCTCGCCCTTCCCGGCTCGGTGATCGGCTTCACCGCCTACCTGATGCTGGTCGGCCGGCTCGGCCCGGAACGCGCGGCCTACTGCACCGTCCTGTTCCCGGTGGTGGCGCTGAACGTGTCGGTGTGGCTGGAGGGCTATCGCTGGACGCCGCTCGCGCTGGCGGGGCTGATTCTGGTGTTGGCCGGCAACGTGCTGGTATTCCGTCAGCCTACCCGGCGCACAGCGGCCCCCGTCACCAGCCGGGCAGCCTGAGCCGCCCCATGCTGGCGTTACCCCAAACGAAATCGGGAAAAACTACACGATGACGGCGATGATCAGCACGATCAGCAAAATCACGATCAGGTCGTAATTGCTGAGCCGGCCACCGGCCGAGAGCGTATCGATGCGTTGAGCCAGAGTGGTGACTTCTTCATCGGTCATTGAATCGACGCGATCCTTGGCGAAGGCGGCCTGCACGCCAAGGGCCTGCAGCTTGTCACGGACTTCTGCCCGATCAAGAAAGGTCCTCACTTTTTCCCGATCGGCCTGGGCTTGCTGGGCCTGCTGCGCGGCAGCCGCCTGCTCGGTCGACACCATGCCGGCACGGGCCAGCGGGGCCTGCACCGCCAGGCATGACGCCAACAGCGCGGTACCAAGGTATTTGGCAATGGAAACAGACATTTCACACCTCCTGAACAAGAGTTGAAACCCGTCAGCGAGCCCCCTTTCCGCTTGTTTCAGTGTGGCACATGGCAGCGCAATGACAATCCGCCAATTCCTTTTAAATGCCCAAGGCATGTCCTCTGGATCTTCGGCCAACCTTCCCTTCAACCAGGCACGGTGGCCGGCCCGGCCCACGCTTTCCTGGCCAGTGGCGATGCCACACCCGCACCCGACGGGGATGAATACCCTTGGCAGTGCGTGGCATGACGGAGCGCCTCAGCCCGGCACAGACACGGCTCACGGCTTGGCGAACCGGAAGCGGCAGCAAGTCCCACCCCGCACCATGCATTCTTCGTGTGTCACGGGCTCTCCCACATAGCTCGACATCAGCGCCAGGTCCAGTTGGCACACTTCCGGGAAACGTGCCGCCAGATGATGAAAGATGCAATTGGTGGCCACGATGCCAGGCAGACCGGGGCCGGCATCTTGCGGCCGGGCATCGTAGCCGAGTTCCAGCATGATGTCGGCCAGCGCTCGGATGCGCGCTTCCGGATCGTTCGCCCGTGCCGGCGGCAAGGTAGCAGCCAGACTGGTGCCGATCTCGGCCAATTGTTTGGCAAGCTCGTCCTGGCCAAGCTTGGCTTCCAGCATCTTCAGCAGCAGCTCGGCAAACCAGGAATAGCGGCGGGGAAACACCTCCTGCCCCTTCGGGGTCAGCACGAAGAGCTGCTCAGGCCGCCCCCCCGTCGGCTGCGTCATCCCGCGTTCCACCAGACCATCCCGTTCCAGCACTGTCAGATGTTGCCTGACCGCGGTACGGGTAACGGCCAACTCCTGTGCCAGTTGCTCCACCGTCAGCCCGGCAGACTGCCGTTGCAGCAGTCGTAACAGTTGCTGCTGACGCTCACCCATTGCTTCCAACATGTCGCTACACCTTCAATTTGCCCGTTCAGTTTGATTATATCCTTCATGGCGCAAAAATCACTTTGATAAGTTAAAACACATTTATATTGTTTAAGTGACAAAATAGGCTACAATACAGCTCCCAAAGAAGCTTGAGCACGAAGGAGATTTCTCATGAAAACCTGGCAAAAAACCCTGGCAGCGTCGCTTATCGCGGCCTTCTTGTCCCCGCTCGCCCATGCCGAGCTGAGCAACAGCCCCAAGATTTCACAAACGCAAGTGGCACTGCGCGATCTCTGGAGCGGCCACATTTTCTGGGTGCGTAACGTCGCACTGGAAACGCTGGCACACGACAAGTCCGGCGCGGCCGCCGCCGAGCAAGAGGTGGTCGCCAACGCCAAACAGATTGCCGCGTCGATCCAGCCCTTCTATGGGCAGGCCGCCTCGGACAAGTTGTTCACCCTGCTCGCCGGCCATTACGGCGCGGTCAAGCAGTATCTGATGGCCACGGAGAAAGGCAGCAAGAGCGGGCAGGACAGCGCCAACAAAGCCATGGCCGCCAACGTGGACGAGATCGCCGCCTTCCTGTCCAGCGCCAACCCCTACCTGCCGAAAGAAACGCTGCAAGGCCTGCTGCTGGCCCATGGCGGCCATCACGTCCAGCAGATTCAGGAGCTCAAGGACAAGGACTACCGCCAGGAGGCCCACACCTGGGAAGCCATGAAACAGCACATGAACGTGATCGCCGATGCACTGGGTGGTGCCCTGGCCAAGCAGTTCCCCGAGCGCTTCTGAAAGCGGGCTCCCGCCTGAGCACACTCACCCTGACCCGCTAGCGTGCCCCCGCCATAGCAGGGTTGGCCGAAGCCCCGGCTAACCCTGCCCGCCCGTCCCGTTCGCGAAGTAGCACGTCAAGAAGTCCACGAACGCCCTCACCTTGGCCGACAGGTTCAGCCGCGGCGGGTACAGTGCCCAGATATCGGCCGGCGCCCCCTGCCACTCCGGCAAGACCTGGCGCAGGCGGCCCGACTGCAGGTAAGGCGCCACATCCCACAGTGAGCGCAGCAGGATTCCATGCCCCTCCAGACACCAGTTGACGGCGGTTTCTCCGTCATTCGTGGCCAGCGCCCCGCCCACCTTCACCGTTTCCTGGCGGCTGCCGGCATGCAATTGCCAAATGCCGTAGGCTTCCTGATTCTCACGGACCACGATACAGGCGTTCCGACTCAGCTCGCGCGGCGCCGTGACAGGCGCAAGGGCGTCAAGGTAGCTGGGCGCGGCGCACAGCACGCGGCGGTTGGCGACGATCTTGCGCGCCACCAGGCGGGCCTCGGGGGGTTCGCCAAAGCGGATGCTGACGTCGAACGCCCCGCCGGTGAGTGCCGGCATGCGATCACTCAGTTGAAGCTGAACCTCGGTTTTCGGGTAGGTGCGCACGAAAGCCGACACCGCCGGCGCGACATGCCGGCGCCCGAAGCCCAGCGTGGCGTTGACGCGCAACAACCCTTGCGGCTCCGATTGGCTGCCGGTCAGTTCGCGCTCGAGCTCGGCCAGATCGTCGAGGATGCGCTGCCCCTGACTAAGATAGCGCTCACCCTCATGAGTAAGCGCCAGCGTGCGCGTGGTGCGATTGAGCAACCGCACCCCCAGCCGCTTCTCCAGCGCGGATAGCCGACGACTGACCGCGGGCGGCGTAATACCCAGCTCCTGAGCCGTGGCGGTCAGGCTGCCGCACTGCATCAGGCGGGTAAAAAAGGCGAGATCGGAGAGATCGTTCATTGTTGCGTAGAAGTTAAGGATGGCTTTACTAACGATGAATTATAGCGATGCCACGCCGAGCTACACTGTCGCTCCAGACGTAACAGGAATCGAAGGCAATGACAGTGGCACTCTTGATCGCGGTAGCGCCATCCCTGGCACTGGGTGCCGTGCTGGGTGCGCTGGGCGGCTTGCTCGGCATCGGCGGCGGCATCATCGCCATTCCCGTACTGGTGCTGTGCTATGGCATGGATCAGCAAATGGCACAGGGCACCGCTCTGGTCATGATGGTACCCAATGTGCTGATCGGTTTCTGGCGTTACCGCCAGCGCAACCCGTTCCCGCTGCGCACGGCGCTGACCATAGGCCTGGCTTCGATCGCCTCCACCTACCCGGCAGCCCGGCTGGCGGTGGCGCTGGACGCCCATGCGCTGAAGCTGGCTTTCGCCGTATTCCTGCTGTGGCTGGCCGGTTACTTTGTCTGGATCAGCCGCCGTCAAGCCGGCGGCGAAGTCCCGAGCGCCGGCTGGAACGAACGCTACCTGCCCGCTGTCGGTGTGGTGGGCGGCTTGTTCGCCGGGTTGTTCAGCGTTGGTGCCGGCATCGTCGCCGCACCGATTCTGGTGCAGGGTTTTGGCAAACGCCAGGCGGTGGCGCAGGGACTGGCGCTGGCCCTGGTGGTGCCGGGCGCACTGGTGGCGCTGGCGACCTATAGCCGGGCCCAGCATGTGGACTGGCACCTTGGCGCACCCTTGGCCGTGGGCGGCATGGCCACCATATCGTGGGGCGTCGCCCTGGCACACCGCCTGCCGGAGCGGCGACTGAAACAGCTGTTCGCGCTGATGCTGTTGGGCACGGCCATCTTGATGATGCAGCCGCACCGAGGCGGCTGATTGGACCGGATTGCCCCCGGCCATGCCCCAGCCCCCCCGCCAAAACAAAACGCCCGGCCCCGCGCTTATGCGGGAACGGGCGTTGCTCAAGCTGTCAGCCCCTGGGGGCCATGGCGCTTAGCGCTTCACCGCCGCCACCTTGCGTGTCGCGGTGAAGTCGGCGTAGTGCCCCTTCAAGCCGTAGAACACGATGTAGCCGTAGCACACCAGCGGCACTACGAAGGAATACAGGATGCCGATGCGGTCGGCGAAGAACGCCTGGATCAACGGCACGATGGCACCGCCGACGATCGCCATGCACAGTACGCCCGAACCTTCCCCGGTGAACTTGCCCAGCCCTTCGATGGCCAGCGAGAAGATGGTCGGGAACATGATCGAGTTGAACAGGCCGATGGCGATCAGGCCCCACATCGCCGCTTGGCCGCCTATGCTCATCGCCACCGCGATCAGCAGCGCGTTCACCAGCGCGTTGAAGGCCAGCACGTGGCCCGGCTTGATCTTGCGCATCACCACGCCACCGATGAAACGGCCCACCATGGCGCCAGTCCAGTACAGGGCCAGATACTTGCCGGCCACCGCCTCGGACAGACCGGCAATCTGCGGCTGCCCCATCAGGCTCACCAGGAAACTGCCGATCGACACTTCTGCCCCCACATAGGTGAAGATGCCCACCGCGCCCAGCACCAGGTGGCGGTAGCCCCAGACGCTGTCATGCGCATGGTACTCGGCGTTGCCTTGCGGCGCATCGGCCGGGGTATCGCCCTCCTTCACCTTCGGCAGCTTGAACAGGCCGATGATCACGGCCAGCGCAAACAGCAGCGCGGCCAGAATCAGGTACGGCGTCTGCACCGAACCGGCCTCGGCAGCGCTGTAGGCCGCCAGCTGTTCCGGCGACAGGCCGCTCAGCTCCTGCGCCGGTTTCACCGCCACCGCCAGAATCAGCACCGACCCCACCAACGGCCCGATGGCCGTCCCCAGCGAGTTGAACGCCTGGGTCAGGTTGAGGCGGCTGGACGCAGTCTCGGGTTTGCCCAGCAAGGTGACGTACGGGTTGGCCGCCACCTGCAGCAGGGTGATGCCGGAGGCCAGAATGAACAGCGCGCCGAGGAAGAACGGGTAGGACTTGGCGCCGGCCGCCGGGTAGAACAGCAGACAGCCGAGACCCGCCGTTGCCAGGCCGATCATGATGCCGCGCTTGTAGCCGAGCTTTTCCACCAGGTAGCCCGACGGAAACGACATCACGAAGTAAGCGGTGAAGAAGCTGAACTGGATCAGTGCCGCCTGCAGGTAACTCAGGGTGAAGATCGCCTTCAGGTGCGGGATGAGGATGTCGTTGAGCGACGTGATCAACCCCCACATGAAAAACAGGGAGGTGAGCACCGTCAGGGCGCGCGAGTAATTGGTCTTGCCAAGCTGAGAGGACATGTCTGTCGTTCCATCCATACTATTTTCTGCTGTTTACGGTCAGCCGGCTCGATGCAGTGAGCGTCTGCATGGCAAGCCGGCGGTTTGTTGCGCCAGATATGTAGCATTGCTACAGATATTTTGTTATAGAGCACACCATCCATCTAGGACAGATCGTCACATATCGGCCGGCAAGAAAAGGTAACGTCGTTCAATATATCAATACAAAACAAGCATTAACCCTGTTTGCCCGCCGTATTTACACATCCACAACAGACTGTTTCCTGGCCCTGCCATGGACTCTGGTCGCGAAAAAACGTAGCAATACTACGCGTCAACCGTATCGCTTGTAAATCAGCAACCCCTCCTCCGCCCCAAAAACAAAAAAGGCGACCGAAGTCGCCTTTTATCTGGGGTACCGCTGTCGAAATCAGCCGAAATGGCAAACGTAGTGCAGGGTATCGACCACTTCGATATCGAACGCGCTGTTGCCGGGCACCTTGAACGACTCGCCCCCCTTATAGGTCCGCGACTCGCTCTCGCCACTCAGGGTGACGCGGCACTCGCCGGCCAGCACTTCCATGATTTCCGGTGCGCCCGTGTTGAACGTCAGTTTGGCCGGCAGAATGACGCCCACCGATTTCTTGGTGCCATCGGCCAGGACGATGTTGTGGCTGACGCATTTACCGTCGAAGTAAACATTGGCCTTCTTGACCACGCTGACGTTATCGAACTGTTCCATGCTCTGTCCTTATTTGTTCTGGTGAAAGGGCAAAAGTGTAACCCGCACGATCGCCGGAGAACACTCCCCGCAAGGCCGGCCAGCCTCAAAGGTTGGCCGAAGCCCCGTTACGAATGCTTACACGCTCCACCGTCAGCTTGTGGCACAATCGCGCCGTCACAATAGAAGGGGTGCGACCGCACGTGGTCCCAACCCACCCACCATCAACTCGGGGGACTCCATCATGCAACAGGACAACCGCGACATCCGCTACCTGGCAGAACACTTGCTGCACACCGGCGTAGGCGGCCTCGGAGAACGCGAGCGCCACGCCCTGATGCGCATCTCCAAACGGCTGCAGGCCACACGTACCGACACCAGCCTGCCTGACGACGGCGTCACCCTCGGCGAGCGACTGGCCGACCGAGTCGCCGAATTCGGCGGTTCCTGGACGTTCATCGGCATCTTCACCGCCGTGCTCATCAGCTGGACCATTATCAACACCGGCATCCTGGGCACCCGGGCCTTCGACCCCTACCCCTACGTGTTTCTCAACCTGATCCTGTCGATGTTGGCAGCGATCCAGGCGCCGATCATCATGATGTCGCAGAACCGTCAGGCCGCACGTGACCGCATGACGATGATTCGCGACTTCGAGGTCAACCTCAAGTCCGAAGCGTCGATCGATGGCCTGCACAAGCGCATCGACCATCTGACCTGGCAGATCCTGTCGGACCTCGACCAGCTCAAGCGCCTGCAGCGGACCCTCCCGCCCCACCCGGACGACACCCCGCCGCCGGGAACCCGAAAAAATCCGGACGGGACGATGTAATTCAGCCCTCGCTCACGGCTTGAGCATCTCCGCCGTTACCACAAAATCGTTACCGTGGCGCCGCACCAGCCTTTCCAGCGGCGCCGCAAAGCGGCTCCAGTTGCCCTGCAGCAGGGTCAGCGAATTCTCCATACCCAATGGCGGCAGCTGGAGCCAGGCGTCGACCGCCTCCGGCTCCACGTGAAAATGCGCCGGGTAACCATCCAGCCGGGCATTGATCAGAATCTGATTGTTGCGGTCGATTCTCGCCGCCAGCAGCATCAACATACGCCGTTTCTCCCAAATGGCAGCGAGACTAGGGCATCGCGGCGATTTGCACAATGACCGCCCCGTTCGCGCGCCGTCGGGAAAAGACCACATCACACATCCGGATTTAACCTTCATCAAGGTCCGGGGTCGCCCCGCATGACACAGTGAAACCCATACCGCCAAGGGTAGCCGTTCCGTCTTCCCTGCTACGCCTGGCACAAACCGTTATCATGACAAGAAACGGCAAAGGTGATGACAGTGAACAAGGCAACCGACCCGCAGACACGCTCCACCGCCCCCATTCTCCCGACCGTACCGCAGAACGCCTGGCCGGTGCTCGGCTGGTACGAGGGGCTCCGCCAGTGGAGCGGCCACTGGGCACGACTCTCCGGCCTGTTCGATGGCGAACCACCCACACCCCCATCCGTGTCCGAGCCCGGCTCCAGCGACGCCGACGACGGCCCCACCAGCCTCGACCGGCTGCTGCGCGCCAATCTGGGCCGAGCCACTCTCGGCATATCGCCGGCCAGCCTGGCCCTGGCTTATTTCGACTGGGCGGTGCATCTCGCCGTCTCCCCGGGCAAATGGCAGCAGCTAGTGGAAAAGGGCGTACGCAAGTCGGTCCGGCTCGGCAATTACGCCGTCAGGGCGCACGCCAATGCGGGCTGCCCGGCCTGCATCCAACCGCTACCGCAAGACCGCCGCTTCAGCAGCCCCGCCTGGCAGAACTGGCCGTTCAACCTGATTTCGCAGGCCTTCCTGCTCAACCAGCAATGGTGGCACAACGCCACCACTGGCATTAGCGGCGTCTCGCATCACCATGAGCAGGTCGTGTCCTTCACCGCACGCCAATTGCTCGACATGATGTCGCCGATCAATTTCGTCGCCACCAACCCCGAGGTACTGCAAACCACCCTCCAGGAACAGGGGCAGAACCTGATACGCGGCCTACGCCACTTCCAGGCTGACTGGGAGCGCGCCATCGGCGGCAAGCCGCCTCTGGGGGCCGAAGCCTACCGTCCGGGACATGAAGTCGCCATCACGCCCGGCCAGGTGGTCTACCGAAACCGGCTGATCGAACTGATCCAGTACACTCCGCAAACCGGGCAGGTTCATGCCGAACCGGTCCTGATCGTGCCGGCCTGGATCATGAAGTACTACATTCTCGACCTCTCCCCCGGTAACTCGCTGGTCAACTACCTGGTCGGACAGGGCCACACCGTGTTCATGATCTCCTGGCACAACCCGCACAGCGACGACCGCGACATCGGACTGGAAGACTACCTGCGGCTGGGCGTCCTGGATGCGCTCGACGCCATCCGCGCCATCGTCCCCGACGCCCCGGTCCACAGCGTCGGCTATTGCCTGGGCGGCACCTTGCTGTCGATCGCGGCGGCCTATCTGGCACGCGAAGCCGATCCGATCCTGGCCTCGGTCACCCTGCTGGCGGCGCAGACCGATTTTACCGAAGCCGGCGAACTGATGCTGTTCATCGACCACAGCCAGTTGAGCTACCTCGAAGACATCATGTGGGACCAGGGTTACCTCGACACCAAGCAGATGGCAGGCGCCTTTCAGCTACTGCGTTCCAACGACCTGATCTGGTCGCGCCTGGTGCACGAATACCTGATGGGACGGCGCGAGCCGTTGAACGACATGATGGCCTGGAATGCCGACGCCACGCGCATGCCCTACCGCATGCACAGCGAGTACCTGCGCCGTTTCTTCCTCAACAACGACCTGGCCGAAGGCCGCTACCGCATCGGCGGCCGCCCCGTGGTGCTGAGCGACATCCGCGTGCCGATGTTTGTCGTGGCCACGGAAACCGACCACGTCGCGCCCTGGCGATCGGTGTATAAAATCCACCTTGCCGCCGATGCCGACATCAGCTTCCTGCTCACCAGCGGCGGCCACAACGCCGGCATTGTCAGCGAACCGGGCCACGACGGCAGACACTACCGGCTCTCGCACCGCCCCAGCGACCACCCCTACATCGACCCGGAAACCTGGTTTGCCTCCACCACCCCTCACGAAGGCTCATGGTGGCCGGCCTGGTCTGAGTGGCTGCGAAGCCACTCAGACGGCCTCCGGGAGCCGCCGCCGATGGGCGCCGCCGAGCAAGGCTACCCACCATTGGGCAACGCCCCCGGTAGCTACGTGCTGCAACGCTGAGCCGCCGCCTGCCAATTCTGACAAGGCGGCATGTGGCCAAAGGTAAAGACCTCAATGGCCGAGCGTATTGCCGCCCCACTCCCAGACGGGAGTCGACCTCACCGGATGCAGTTCGTCGTAATAATTGAGCAGGTTGCCCAGCTCCATGACGATTTCCAGTTGAAACCCCTGTCGTCCGCCACGCTCATCCAGCATCAGGCTGTCCAGATAGCGGCGGCATGAGTTCTCTTCAGACCACAGCTGGGCCAGTCGATTGACGATACGGGCATACTGCCGCGACAGCTTCAATGGACGTACCGGGGCAGGCAAATCCAGCAGCCAGCGCATGGCCTCGACCTGCAATTTGAGCTGCTCGGGTGGGAGCGGCGTGCGCACGAAGGCAAAAGGACGGCTATTCATGGCGTTCATATGCTTTCTGCCAAGCGGCGAATTCTGTAATACGGGCACCCTTGGCGTGCCCGGCATCATGTTGATTTGATGATAGTTTTCCCCATCAAAAAATGACAGCCGCAAAACCTCTCCCAAAGGCAGCCTACTCGATGCACTCAACGCCGCCACCGCCGACCGGCCATCCCGCGGCCCGGCCATCAACCAAGCCGCCCGGAGTACACCCTGAAGACAATGCATGAAACGGACCAGCACGCACCGGGAAGGTCGATACCAGTACTGAAGCCGTGCTGGCGACGCACCCCAAAGACCCTCTTTATCAAGCGTGGAAAAGCAGGAATCGGGTTGCACGCGGAGACAAGCCTGTTTACCCTTTGCGGACCGAAGCACACAACCACAATGACGAAAACATGACTCAACGGCTGACAATAGGCAAATGGATTGGCCCTGCCGGCCCTGTCGGGCGCTGGGGAGCAGCCATCGCGCTGGCGGCTTCACTTCTTTTATCGCCCACGCTGAGGGCTGAAGCGCTACCGCCCCTGACGCTGACCACCGAGTCGTATCCGCCAAATCAGATGATGATCAACGGGCAGCTCGCCGGAGTCGTTACCGACAAGGTGCGCGAAATGATGGCCCGCACCCATATCGACTATCGCATCGTGGTGCTGCCTTGGCTTCGGGCCTACTCGTTGGCGCAGACCCAGGCCAATTACTGCGTGTTCAATACGGCTCACACGCCGGACCGTGACAAGTTGTTCAAGTGGGTCGAACCGACAACCTACGCCGACTGGACGCTGTTTGGCCTGGCCAGCCGGAAATTCGACATCGACAACCTCGAAGACGCCCGACGCTACGTCATCGGCACCTACAACGGCGACATCCGTGACAGCTATCTGAAAGAACGCGGCTTTATCGTCGATACCGCCATCGAGGAAAGTGCCAATCCGCGCAAGCTGGTCGCCCAGCGTATCGACCTGTGGGCCGCCAACCGCCTGGTCGCCGCCGATCTTCTGCGCAAAGCCGGCCTGACCAAGCAAGTGGTGCCGGTACACACCTTCTTCCGCGTTACCGGCGGCCTGGCCTGCAGCCTGGCAACGCCGGATGCCACCATCACTAGCTTGCGCCAGGCCTTGGCCAGCATGGTCAACGACGGCACCACCGCCAAGATCGAACAACGCTACGCCAACTGGCAGCCCGATCCCTGACCCTGCCAAACCCTGCCCCGCCTCGACAACTCACCATCCCCTGCCATCACCGACGCCATGAACTAGACTGAATGTGACAGGCACGTGCTGGTTGGAGGTGGGGAGTACCGAGATGAAATCGCAAGGCAAACAGGGCGGTTGGTACACCGGCCTATTGATGATCAGCATCATCATGGTCGTTGTGCTGTTCGTTTCCGCACCATGGATTCCGTTGGCCCTCTTGGCGGCGCTTGCCGTGGTGGGGGTGATCCAGGGGATTTCCTGGTTGTTCGACAACAGGAAACACCGCCACGATCATACCCATGCCCACTGAGGGCATCACTGATGACGCAAAAAAGCGGCCCGTCGAGGGCCGCTTTGGTTTTCATGCGCCAGGGTTGGTCCGGGCTTAAGCACCCACGAAGCGCATCTTGAAGCTGCGCCCCTTGATCCGCCCCTCAGCCAGGCGGCTGAAGGCCTGCTGAGCGATGTGGCGATCCAGCGCCACGTAGCTGGAAAATTCGAACACCGATATCTTGCCCACCTGCTGACCGGCAATGCCCGCCTCACCGGTGAGCGCGCCCAGGATGTCGCCCGGGCGCACCTTGTCCTTGCGGCCAGCCGCAATGCACAGCGTCACCATTGGCGGCACCAGCGGGCTACCACTGCTCGTCAACTCGGCCGGATCCGCCCAGTTCGGCTTGGCCTGCTGGTAATCCTCGATCAGCGCCAGTCGCTTACTGTCGTTCGGGCCGACCAGGCTCAGCGCCAGTCCCTTCTCGCCACCACGCCCGGTACGGCCGATGCGGTGGATGTGGATTTCCGGATCGTGCGACAGGTCGACGTTGATCACCGCTTCCAGCGTGCTGATGTCGAGGCCGCGCGCCGCTACGTCGGTGGCCACGAGCACCGAACAGCTGCGGTTGGCAAACTGCACCAGGATTTCGTCGCGCTCGCGCTGCTCCAGCTCGCCGTACAACGCCAGCGCCGAGAAGCCCTGCTGTTGCAGCTCATTCGCCAATTCGCGCACCTGCTGCTTGGTATTGCAGAAGGCGATGGTCGAGACCGGACGGAAATGGCCGAGCAACGCCGCCACCGTCGCCACGCGCCGTTCCGGCTGAATCTTGTAAAAGTGCTGCTCGATGTGGCCCGCATCATGCAGCGACTCCACTTTGACCTCGACCGGGTTCTTCAGAAAGCGTGCGCTCTGCTTGCGGATAGTGTCCGGATAAGTGGCGGAGAACAGCAGCGTCTGACGCTTGCGCGGACAGGCGGCGACGATGCCGACGATCTCTTCGTAGAAGCCCATGTCCACCATGCGGTCGGCCTCGTCCAGCACCAGGGTTTCGACGGTGGACAGGTCCAGCGTGTTGCGGCTCAGGTGATCGTGCAACCGGCCCGGCGTGCCCACCACCACGTGCGCGCCGTGCTCCAGCGAGCCGATCTGCGGCCCCATCGGTGTGCCACCGCACAGCGTCACCACCTTGATGTTGTCGACACTACGCGCCAGCCGGCGGATTTCCTTGGCCACCTGATCGGCCAGCTCGCGCGTCGGGCACAACACCAGCGCCTGCACGGCAAACCAGCGCGGATTGATCTTGTCGAGCAATCCCAGGCCGAAGGCAGCCGTCTTGCCGCTACCGGTCTTGGCCTGGGCGATCAGGTCCTGGCGGTTGAGGATGACCGGGAGGCTCTGCGCCTGGATCGGGGTCATGCGGGTGTAGCCAAGGCTGGCCAGGTTGGCGACCAGGGCGGGCGAGAGGGGAAGCGAGGAAAAATCCGTTTTGTTCACAATGACTTGGCGCGTTGGCAAAAGGCGGACAGTCTATCAGGCTACGCCGTCGCCGACCAGCGCCATGCGGCATTGATGCCGCCATGCAAGCCACAAGAGCACACGGGCACGGCGGGCTGACAAACCGGGAAAGGCCGCTTCGGCCAACCTTGGCGAGAGACGCATTTCCGGCACCGCTCCTCTCACTTAGTCCGCCGCCTGAACCGGGCACGGGCTCACCCGCCCTGTTGTATTGTCGCCATCGCTTCCACGCTCGACCGCAAATTCAGGTTGCCAGTCTGTTTGATTTTGTACAGAATCAAATCATCATCAGGACACAGAGCAAAGCAGCATGACCCAGGGAGGCAAGCGCCAAGGCGCCGGCAGGAAGTCCGCTTTTGGCGGTGACAAGACGGTCGCCATGCGTGTACCGGAACCACTCAAGCCGGTGCTGGAAGCCTGGCTGCAAGAGTATCGCGCCATACGGGCGGTACGTGAACTGCACGTGGACGAATTCCGCTCGCTCACCAGCGAATTGTCCGACGTATCGTTACCCCTGTTCGCCAGCCGCGTTCCTGCCGGCGCACCCGTCGCCGCCGACGACCTGAAAGAAGCCGACGTCGACCTGAACACCCACCTGGTCAGACGCCCCGCCTCCAGTTTCCTGGTCACGGTCAAGGGCGACTCGATGATCAATGCCGGCATCCACGATGGGGACATGCTGGTAGTAGACAAATCGCTGGAGGCTCGTCACGGCAAAGTGGTGGTAGCGGTGATCAATGGCGAGCTGACGGTAAAACGGCTGGAGAAAACGGCGACGGGCCTGCGCCTGCTGCCGGAAAATCCGGATTTTGCCCCGATAGAGGTGCCGGAAGAGGCCTCGTTCTTCATCTGGGGCGTGGTCACCAACGTGATTCACAAGGTCGATTGAGGAGGATGCACCATGAGCAACAACCAACAAATCAAGATGAAGTTCCTCGACTGGCGCCGTCTGCCGCGCGCCTTCCGCTCGGTCGTACAGGGTCAGCCGCAGGTTCTGGTCTCGCGCACCGGCCGCAGCTACTTCGTGCCGGTCGAGTTCGTCTGACCCCCACCCCAGAACCGGGCTGCACATTGCCCGCTGGACTTAACACGAAACCCACGCCCACACCGAGGATCAACCTCCCTGGCGGCATCGCCTGTGAACCGGCAGCGCCAAAAGAAGACGCCCTTCGCATGAAGGGCGTATCAATTTGCTTGGGGGGGGGGAATGTAACAACCGGAACTGAGAGGCACCGATGCTACCGCTGCCGGCAACGAAGCAAACAACCGGCTGCCCTTGAACTGTAGGCGACATGATAACTTCGTACCATCCGTACAATTACGTATGTCAAGCAAGTATCTGGGCAATCACTGCCGACTGCTTCTCGCGTCGCACCTGTTCGAACAATTCGCCCGCCTCGGGGTAGCTACGCTTGAGCTGCCCCAGCCACTGCTTCAGCCGCGATGCAGGGTAGGCCGATTCTTCTGCCCGCTCACGGCACTGCTCGAAGAAATCGCGCAGCCAGATCGTCATCTCGTCCCACGGCATCGGTTCGGCCCCCGGCCCGGCCTTGATGCGTCGCGCCAGATCCGGTGCGGCGATCAGCCCACGCCCAATCATCACGGTGTCGCAACCGCTCTCGCGGCGAATGGCGTGGCAATCCTCCACCGTCCACACCTCGCCGTTGGCGATCACGGGTAGTTGGACACTCTCGCGAATGCGGGCAATCCAGTCCCAGTGGGCGGGCGGCCGATAGCCCTCGACCTTGGTGCGGCCATGCACCACCAATTCATCTGCTCCCGCCCGCTCGATCGCCTGCGCGCATTCCAGCGCCAGGCTCTTGTCCTCATAGCCCAGCCGCATCTTGGCCGT
Source organism: Pseudogulbenkiania sp. NH8B (assembly GCF_000283535.1). Taxonomy (GTDB): domain Bacteria; phylum Pseudomonadota; class Gammaproteobacteria; order Burkholderiales; family Chromobacteriaceae; genus Pseudogulbenkiania; species Pseudogulbenkiania ferrooxidans. The sequence continues at coordinate 1,884,701 of NC_016002.1, read as the reverse complement.
GACCGGCACTTCTTTGGGGACGCTGGCACGCACGGCCGCCACGATCTGGAACAAGAGCTCCGGCTCGGTGAGCAACACCGCCCCGCCGCGATGGCGGTTGACGGTGGGGGCCGGGCAGCCGAAGTTGAGGTCGACCGCCGGAGCGCCCAGCTCGACCGCGCGTACCGCATTATCCGCCAGGCACACCGGATCCGATCCCAGCAATTGCACACGCACGCTGGTACCCGCTCGCGTACGTGCGGCCCGGTGCAATTCGGGCGCCAACCGGTAGAACATCTTGGGTGGCAGCAGTGTGCTGGTAACGCGCACGAACTCGGTCACGCACCAATCGATGCCGCCGATGCGGGTCAGCACATCGCGCATGATGTCGTCGACCAAGCCCTCCATCGGGGCGAGTACCAGCTTCATTCGGGAATACCTCGGATTCAGGAGGCGGTATTCTAGCCAAGTCCGCCTGCCCTGTCTTTCGGCCAACCTGCATCGCCCATCAGCTTTCTGGACTGGGCAACACTCGCGTATTGGCAGGACGGGAAAACAGAACGTATGTTTAAAATGGGGTATGGGAGAACCCGTCTTCCCGATACCCACGAGATACCTTACCGGCGTGACGCCGCCCCCACCTCTCCATAGGCGCCCGACATGACGCGTCCCACCATCATTTTCGATACCGACCCCGGCCTAGACGATGCCGTGGCCATCCTCGCCTTGTTGGGAGCCGGCGAACAGATCGATCTGCTCGCGCTGACCACGGTGGCCGGCAATGTGGGCGTGGACCTGACCTCGCGCAACGCCCGCATCGTTTGCGAATGGGCACAACGCCCCGATGTCCCGGTTTACGCCGGCTGCGAATGCCCGCTGCTGCGCCCGCTGGTCACCTCCGAACATGTCCATGGCAGGAGCGGGCTCGACGGCGTCCCCCTTCACCAACCGGAAATGCCGCTGCAAGGCAAGCATGCCGTCGACTTCATCGTCGACACCTTGCGCGAGGCGCCGGTCGGCACCATCACCCTCTGCCCCGTCGGACCACTGACCAACATCGCCCTCGCCCTGGCCAAAGCACCGGACATCGCGCCACGCATTAAGGAAATCGTCTTGATGGGCGGCAGCTATTTTGCCGGCGGCAACATCTCGCCGGCGGCCGAGTTCAATGTTTTCGTCGATCCAGAAGCGGCCGCCATCGTGCTGCGCTCGGGCGTGCCGATCGTGATGCTGCCGCTGGACGTGACCCACCAGGTGGGCGCCAGCGCAGCACGCATCGCCCGCCTGCACGCCCTGGCCAATCGCTGCGGCCCCCTCGCGGCCGATATCCTGATCAGCCATGAGCGCCACGACGTGCAGCGCTTCGGCGCCAACGGCGCTCCCTTGCACGACCCTTGCGTGGTGGCCTATCTGCTGCAGCCGGACCTGTTCAAGGGACGCCGGGTCAATGTCGAGGTGGAAACGGCAAGCCCGCTGACGCTGGGCGCCACGGTGGTGGATTGGTGGGGCGTGAGCGGCCGGCCGGCGAATGTCCTATACCTCACCGAGGTCGATGCCGACGGCGTATACGCCCAGCTGACAGACTGCCTGGCCAGGCTTCCCTGAAACCGCGGCCAGGTCTGAAATCCGAGGATGCCCGTTGCAGGGGGAGCCACGCCGCAATTCCCTTCGGCGCGGTATACTTGTACCAAACGTACAAGAATCGCCATGGAGCATACAAATTGCGTTTTAGCCTGCCAGATTCACTTTATATCCATAACCGCCTGGTTGAGGTCAACGTCAGGCATGGCGCGCAGGAACCCGAGCAACACTTCCGGCTGACGGACAAATTCAAGCAATCGCTGATTGAAGACGCCCCCACCGGACCGATCCCCGCCCTGCCCCCGACCAGCATCAGCCCGGTGCAGGCGGTGCCCAACCTGGCTGATTATCTGCGCGCACTGAACCAGCGCGTGCTGGTTTTCAGTGACTACCGCGAACGCCTGATGGAGCTAGCCAATCTGCTGATCGAGATGGCAGGCAGCCAGCCCGACGGTGTCATCGCGGCCATCATGCTGTGCCCGTATCGCCACTATGCAGCCCATCACGCCATCAACTGCGCCCTCTTGGCTGCCCGGGTCGGGCAGAGCTACGGGCTGCCGTCGGCCGATACCGAGCAACTAGTGTGCGCGGCCCTGACGATGAACGTCTCCTCGGCCAGCCTGCAGGACAGCATGGCCTCGCAGCAGGCCGAGCCCTCCACCGCCCAGCGCCAGACCCTGCATGCTCACCCGCTGTTAAGCTCCGCCCTGCTGCGCGAAGCCGGGGTCGACGATGTGCTATGGCACACCATCGTGCTGTTGCACCATGAAAAGAAGAACGGCCGCGGCTATCCGTTCAGCCTGGCCGGTGAAGACGTTGAGCCATTGGCCCATTTGCTGCACGCACTGGACCTGGTGACCGCCAAGATGATGCCGCGCACCTACCGCGCGCGCATGAAGCCCAAGCAGGCCCTGGGCGAGCTCTATGCCGGCAAGATGGGGGAAATCGACCCGGAGCTGGTATCCCACCTGGTAAAGATCATCGGCATCTACCCGCCAGGCAGCTTCGTCGAACTGGCCGACGGCAATCGGGCGATAGTGGTCAACATCACCGCCAACGCAGCGACCCCGCGCGTCGCCCCCCAAACACGCCCGGCCGAACGCATCGACACGGCGCAGGAGTGCTTCCGCATCGTCAAATCGCTGAATATCCAGGTGGAAGAGCGCTATCTGCCGCTGTTCTACCGTCTCTGGAGCCCAACATGAGTATCCCCCCCGGCATCTACCGCCACTACAAGGGACCGTTGTACGAAGTCATCGGCTGCGCGCGGCACTCGGAAACCGAAGAGCCGCTGGTCGTCTACCGCGCACTCTATGGCGAGTACGGCCTGTGGGTGCGCCCGGTGGCCATGTTCGAGGAGAGTGTCACCCACGACGGCGTGCCCCAGCCGCGCTTTGCCCTGGTCAAGGCGTTCTGAGCGCCCCATGCGCATTTTTCGTACCGACCACCTGGCCTTGCCCTTGCCGCCCGGCCATCGTTTCCCGGCCGAGAAATACCGCCTCCTGGCCGAGGCCGTGGAGGGCTTCGCTCTCCACCTGCTGGAGCCGGCACCGGCGGCGACGCCGGCCGAACTGTGCCGCGTGCACGATGCCGCCTACGTCCACGCCCTCCTCGAGGGCAGCCTGCCGGAACGCGCACAGCGGGAAATCGGCCTGCCGTGGTCGCCGCAGCTGGTGGCGCGCGCCTGCCATTCGGTTGGCGCCACCATTGCCGCCGCACGCGTCGCGCTGCTGCAGGGCTGTGGAGTCAATCTGGCCGGCGGCACCCACCACGCCCAGGCCGACAAGGGCAGCGGCTTTTGCGTGTTCAACGACGTGGCGGTGGCGGCGCGCCTGCTGCTGGACGAAGGCCATATCCGGCGAGCGCTGGTGATCGATCTCGACGTGCACCAGGGCAACGGCACCGCCGCCCTGTTCCGCGATGACGCACGGGTGTTTACCTTCTCGATGCACGGCCAGAACAACTTCCCGTTCCGCAAGGTGGCCGGCGACCGCGACGTCGAGTTGCCGGACGGCACGTCGGACGAGGGCTACCTGGCCCTGCTTTCGGCCAACCTGGAGGAGCTGTTCTGGCTGGCCCGTCCCGACCTGGTGTTCTACCTGGCCGGTGCCGATCCGTATGAAGGCGACCGACTGGGCAAACTCGGCCTGACGGCAGACGGCCTGCTGCGGCGCGACCGGATGGTGCTGGATGCGTGCCAGCGGTACGAGGTCGGCGTCGCCATCGCCATGGCCGGCGGCTATGCCGTCCCCATCGCCGACACCGTGGCCATCCAGACCGCCACGGTGAGGGAGGCGGTACGGCGGTTCGACCGGACCGGCCCGCGCCCGCCGATAGATGAAACACAGGAGTACATGCAATGAACAAGGCAACCTTGGCCGGCGGCTGTTTCTGGTGCACCGAATCGGCCTTCAGACGCCTCGACGGCGTCCACGCAGTAGTGTCCGGCTATACCGGCGGCCATGCTCCCGACCCCAGCTATCGGGCGGTATGCGATGGCACCACGGGGCACGCCGAAGCCGTCGAAATCACCTACGACCCGGCCATCCTCTCCTACCGCGACCTGCTGGCCGTGTTTTTCGCCATCCACGACCCCACTACGCCAAACCGCCAGGGGTACGATGTCGGCACGCAATACCGCTCGGCCATCTTCTACCATGACGACACTCAGCGACAGGAAGCCGCTGCTTTCATCGCCGAGCTGGAACGGCAGCGCGTGTTCGATGCGCCGATCGTCACCGAACTGGTCGCCGCGGACACGTTTTATCCGGCCGAGGCCTACCACCAGGAGTATTACGACCAGAACCGGGAAGCGCCGTATTGCCAGGCAATCATCGCCCCCAAGCTGGCCAAGTTGCAGCACCTGTTTCCGGCCCTGCTGCGACGCAGCACTCCCGACGTATAATCCGGGCCGCCAGCCCACCCGCTCCGTCCTCAACAGGTAGTCATGGAATCCAGCTTCACCCGTAAACTGCTGTTTTTGTCCGGCCTGATCCTGGCGACCGTGTGCACCGGGACAGCCGGCTACATGCTGATCGAAGGTTGGTCGCTCTTCGACAGCATTTACATGACCGTCATCACGCTGGCCACCATCGGCTATGGCGAAACCCACCCGCTCACCGACGGCGGCCGGTTGTTCACCATCAGCCTGATCGTGTTCGGCACCGGGGTGCTGGGCTACGGCATCTCGTCGCTCACCCTGATGCTGTTCCAGGGTGACCTGCCCCTCTTGCTCAAGCGCCGGAAAATGGAAAAACGCATCGCACGCCTCGATCAGCACATCATCATTTGCGGCCTCAGCCGCACCGGCCTCTACACGCTGGAAGAGTTGATCAGCGCCGGCCACGACGTGGTCGTCATCGAAAAGAACGAAGCACTGGCCCAGCAGCTCGACAGCCGCGACGTGCCCTATATCGTCGGCGACGCCACGGCGGACGAACACCTGGTCGCCGCGGGCGTGGCCAAGGCACGCGCCCTGGTCACCTGCCTGACGTCCGACGCCGAGAACGCCTTTGTCGTGGTGACGGCGAAAAACCTCAACCCCTCCATCAAGGCGGTATCCAAGGCCGAAACCGAAACCTCACGCCGCAAACTGCTCACCGTCGGCGCGGACCGGGTGGTGATCCCGTCGCACCTAGGGGGCGTCAACATGGCCAACATGGTGGCCCGGCCGGAAACGCTGCACCTGTTCGAGCAATTGCAGCAGCGCTTCCCCAAGGCCTTTCATGCCCGGCTGTTCAGCGTCGGCCCGGAAAGCGACGGCCGGCGGCTGGGGGAATTCGAGCCGACCCAGCCCCAGAACGTGATGGTGATCGCCCTGGAGCACCCCGGTGGCGAAGTGGAATTCAACCCCTCGCCCGAAACCACCCTCAAGTCCGGCAGCTCGGTCATGGCCATCATCAACTACCACCATCCTGCCTGACCCTACGGGTCGCCCGCCGTCGGCCCGACCGCAAATCAACCGAATCCCCCCCGATTCGTGGTAAAACACCAAGCCAAGGCACAACAACAATCGGAAACAGCCCGGAATGGACAGTAGCACCAACACCATGACCCCCAGCGTGTTCATCGTGGACGATGATCCCGCCGTCAGGGAGTCGCTGGCCATGCTAATCATGGCGCAGGGGATGCGCGCGGTCACTTTTGCCAACGCGCAGGAATTTGTCCGCGACTACCGCGAAGGCGATATCGGCTGCATGATCCTCGACATCCGCATGCCGCAGATGAGCGGTATGGCGCTGCAAGAACTGCTGATCCAGCGCGAGATCACCATCCCCATCGTCTTCATCACCGGCCATGGCGATATCGAGCAATGCAGCCGCGCCTTCCGCGCCGGCGCCATCGATTTCCTGACCAAGCCGATCGACACCAGCCGTCTGATCGACAGCCTGCGCCGCGGCATTCGCCTCAGTATTCAGCAGCACAAGCACGAAACCGAGACGCTGGAAGTGATGCAGCGGCTGTCACGCATCAGCGGACGCGAACGCGAGGTGCTGGAGATGGTGGCCGACGGCCTGTCCAGCAAGGAAATCGCCCGCGCCATGGAGCTCTCGCCACGCACCGTCGAAGCCCATCGCGCCAACCTGTTCAGCAAACTGGGCGTCGATTCGCTGGCCGATCTGATACGCTTTTATCTCAAGGCGCTGGAAACCACCGGCATGAAGCGCTCCAGCCACGAATAAACGAGAACGACCGGCCATAGCCCGGTAAAATAACGCCATGGATCGTCTCTTCAAGAATGTGGGCCTGGTGGCCCGCCACAGCAAATCCTCCATTGTCGCCTCGCTGCGGCAACTGGCCGACCATCTGGCGGCCTCGGGCGTGTCGGTGCTGATCGACCGCGACAGCGTCACGCCCGCAGAAGCGGGGCCCTATACCCTGATCGACCGGCTCGATCTGGGCAAGCTCGCCGACATCGTCATCGTATTGGGCGGCGACGGCACCATGCTGTCCATCGCCCGCCTGCTCGCCCCCTACCGCGTGCCGATGGTCGGGATCAACCAGGGCCGGCTGGGCTTCATGACCGACATCCCGCTGCACGAGATGCTGAGCTCGGTGGACGCCATCCTCGCCGGCCAGTTCGTCCCGGAAGACCGCATCCTGCTGCAGGCCACGGTAATGCGAGAAGACGCCGAGGTGATGAACGCGCTGGCCTTCAACGACGTAGTCTTCAGCCGCGGCGCGGTGGGCTCGATGATCGAGTTCGAGATCTTCGTCGACAACCAGTTCGTCTACAGCCAACGCTCGGACGGCCTGATCGTCTCCACGCCGACCGGCTCCACCGCCTATTCGCTGGCCTCCGGCGGCCCGATCCTGCACCCGACGCTGCAGGCCATCGCACTGGTGCCGATCTGCCCGCAGTCGCTGAGCAACCGGCCGATCGCGGTCAACGACTCGTGCGAGGTCGAATTCATGCTGACGCGCGGGTTGGATGCGCGCGTGCACTTCGATGGCCAGTCGCACTGCGACCTGATGGAAATGGACCGCGTGCTGATCCGCCGCCACCGCAACCACCTGCGCATCCTGCACCCGCTCGGCTACAACTACTACGACATGCTCCGGCACAAGCTGCACTGGGGCGAACGCCTGCTCTGACCCTGACCAAACTCGCCTATCTATGCTGCTCACGCTCAACGTCAAAGATTTCGTCATCGTCGACCAGCTGGCGCTGGACTTTTCCGACGGCTTCACCGTACTGACCGGGGAAACCGGCGCCGGCAAATCCATCATCCTCGACGCGCTCGGCCTGCTGCTGGGCGACCGGGCCGACGGCACCATGGTACGGGAAGGCACCGACCGGGCCGAAATCTCCGCCCAGTTCGCGCTGACCTATCTGCCAGAGCTGCGCGCCTGGCTGCACGACAACGCGCTGGACTCGGACGAGGACGAGCTGCTGCTGCGCCGCCTGGTCGATCGCAGCGGCCGCTCCAAGGGCTTCATCAACGGCCAGCCGGCAACGCTGGCTCAGCTCAAACAGGTCGGAGACTTTCTGGTCGACATCCACGGCCAGCACGCCCACCAGTCGCTGACCCGGCCGGAAACCCAACGCCACCTGCTCGACGCCTACGCCGGCTCGCTGGCGCTGGCGCGCGACGTGGAAGAAGCCTGGCAGGCGCTGCACAAGGCGCGCCGCGCCCGTGAAGAGGCCGAAAAGAAGTCGCGCGAATTCGAAGTCGAGCGCGAGCGTCTTTCCTGGCAGATCAACGAGCTGAGTGAACTCCAGCTCCAGCCCGACGAATGGACCGCGTTGAACCAAGCGCACTCGCGCTTCGCCAACGCGGCCGAACTGGCGCAAAGCGCCCAGCTGGCGGTGGACGCGCTCTCCGAGATGGACGGCAACTGCCTGTCCGTGCTGGCCCAGGTGCAGAGCCGGTTGAGCAAGCTGTCTCATCTCGACCCTCGCCTCACCGACAGCCTGTCGCTGCTCGACTCGGTCGACGCGGAGCTGCGCGAGGTGGTCTATGGCCTGCGCGATTACGCCTCCAGCATCGACGAAGACCCGGCCCAGCTCGCCGACATGGAGCGCCGCATCGATACCCTGATGAGCGCCGCCCGCAAGTACCGGGTGCAGCCGCAGGATCTGCCGGAAAAGCTGGCCGACTGGCAGCGCCAGCTGGCCGAACTGGAGGCGTCGACCGATATCGAGGCGCTCGCCGTCGCCGAATCGAGCTGCCTGGCCCGCTACCGCACCTTGGCCGAAGCGCTGTCCGGCAAGCGCCGCCAGGCCGCGGCGGAACTGTCCGAGCGCATTTCGGGTGAAATGCAGAATCTGGCGATGGGCGGCGCCCGTTTCGCCATCGAACTCGCGCCACTGGGCGACCCCACCGCCTACGGCCTGGAATCGGTCGAATACCTGGTCGCCGCCAACGCCGGCACCAGCCTGCGCTCGCTGGCCAAGGTCGCCTCCGGCGGCGAGCTGTCACGCATCAGTCTGGCCATGCAGGTGGTGATCAGCCAGGTCGCCAGCGTGCCGACGCTGATCTTCGACGAAGTGGACGTCGGCATCGGCGGCCGCGTCGCCGAGGTCATCGGCAAGCTGCTGCGCCAGCTGGGCGAACGCTACCAGGTGCTGTGCATCACCCACCTGCCCCAAGTCGCGTCGTGCGCCGCCACGCACTGGCAGGTCAGCAAGGCGGAGCGCCAGGGCAAGGTCCTCAGCCAGATTCGCCCGCTCGACGCCGAAGAACGCATCATGGAAATCGCCCGCATGCTGGGCGGCGTCGACATCACCGACACCACCCGCCAGCACGCCGCCGAAATGCTCGCGCTCAACACCTGAGGCCCTAGCCAAAAACGCAAACTGACGGTAATATTCCGAGCTCATTCCAATACGGAAGCGTGGCCGAGTGGTTTAAGGCAGCGGTCTTGAAAACCGCCGAAGGTGTGAGCCTTCCGTGAGTTCGAATCTCACCGCTTCCGCCAGATTCAACCCGTCTTGATCCGAGCCAACCAGTCCTGAACTGAGAACTGGCACGGGTTACAGGCGGGTTTTGCTTTTCCTGTCGCTCGCGGCGAAGTTTGTCCAGCCTGCCCCACGTTGCCCCAGGCGAGCCAACCTTCCCGCACCTCCCGCCGACCCGAAAATACGCGATTGCCGTTCCGGACAAGACGCCTCGCCCCGTTCACCCTGGCCAGAAAGCATGAAAGCGGAATCGGATGCTCCAGGCAGGGGGCAGCCAACCTAGACGGCCGGCTTTTCACTTGGCGGAGCGTGATAGGGCTGCACCTTGTCTTGTTCCGCCGGATCGTTCCGGGCGACGACGGCCCGGGCAACGTCAGTCGTGCTGAGATTGATGGCCTCATGCGGAACACCGGGTGGGATGAACAGGAACTCCCCTGCCTCGCTCACCACTTCGTGTTCAAGCCGCTCCCCCCAGCGGGTAAGGACGCGTCCTTCGAGAACGTAAATGCCCGTTTCGTAGCCGATGTGGACGTGCGGCTCGGCGCGGGCGCCGGGTGGGATGACCACCAGATGCATGGAGAGCCCTTCCGCCCCGACGGTTTGCCCCGAAATGCCGACGAAATAGGGCAAACGCTGGCGCGTCATGACCTCTTGCTCGGGGCGCAGCGCCTGCACCTGGTGTTTTTCCCTACTCATACCCGCCCTCCGTTTGTGGCATAGCCTATCCGCACCGTTGGTAGCGGCCACCCAGAGACGGCCATGCCTAATGACGCATTCGTCTGCACACCATCCTGCGGCCAAGACCCGTGGGCTTTATTGCACCACCGGCACTCATCACGATAGACCTTCGCCACCCCGAGTGACATGCGGGCAAGACGGCAGGGACATCGGGGCAGCCAAGGGGAAAGGCGCGGACAGGATCAGGGCGCATGCAAGCCGCACGCGGCCGCCGCGTCGGGACCCAGCACAGGCCAGACGGGCGGCGCGATGCCGCCGGCCTAGATCTGGACGATATTCAGCCCGCCATTGCCAAATTTTTCGGGGACATGTCCCAGTGTGAAGAGACGGAAATCGTTGTGCGCGAAATTCCCGAGGTACTTGCCCTGGCTAGCAATGGCGATTCCGACGTCCGAGCCGCCCGGATCGAGCACGTTCTGGCCCAGCGCCAGATCGAACCCCAATAATTCGCTTTCCAGCCCGGCCAGGACATTGGTGTCGGCAACCAGGCTGCGATAGACGTCCGCCAGCGTGCCGCCGTCCAGAGCCAGTTCCTGCAGACGCTGCAGCATGGCGTCACCCAGGCGCAGCTCGCGCAGGCGGTTGTTGCGCAGGCGCAGTTCGCCCCGACCGCGTAGCCACCGAATCTTACCCTGACTAAAACCCTGGCCGAGTTTTTCCATGATGTCCTGGTTCAGCCGCTCTTCCTTGGTGGCGTCGCCATACAAGGTTACACGGCCGTTGATATGGTTGTCGGCCAGCAGGGTGTCCGCCTCGGCGTCGGCCAGCGTCAGGGCGCAGCCGGAGGGGTTGAGCAACCATTCGCCGCGCAGGCGGTTCAGCCCCGACACCAGCCGGCGTGCGTCGGCACCCGCGACGATATCGGCCCGCAGAGCCAGCAGAGCCTCGGATTCGCCGTTGGCGAGCGGCAGCGCGGTGGAGCGCAGCAGCGTATCCACCTGTTGGCCGAACGCTTCACGCTCCGCCCCGCTCCAGTTGGCGAAAGCTTCGGCCAACGTCAGCGGCACCGACGCAAACAGCTCGCCCTTGCCCGTTTCCAGCGCGGCGACCATGGGAGCGAGCGCGGCCAGGTGGTCGATCAGCGCGCGGGCTCGCTGCACGGAGGCGGGCTGGTAGGCATTGATGACGCATCCACCCAGATCGATACGCTGCGCTCCCTCGACACGCACCAGGCTGTTGCCGGGCTCGGTCAGGCCCGACAGGTGCATGCGCTGGATGCGCAGCTCCGCGCAACCGGCGAAGGATAGCGAGGGGTTGGCCGTCAAGGCGATGAGGTCGAAATCCTGCAGGGTGAGCGAGGCGAAGTCGAACAGTTGCAGCGCCTGGTCGCGCAGGATCAGGCGGCTGGCCGGACCGGCGCCGTGGATGAAGAGATTCACTCCCTTGCCGCCCAGCTCGATGTCGCCCTCCAGCTGGTGCTCCCCCGGCAGCAGGCACAGGCAGAGATCCTTTTGGTCGCTGCCGATCAGCTTCTTGAGGGCCTCGTCCAGAGTGGCGAACTCCCCTCCCTTGCCGACGCCGATGCAGCAGCCTCCGCCATGGCTCTTCTGGCACAGTGCGTCGATGGCGCCCTGGACGTCGCTGATGCCCTGGGCCTGGAGATCCGGGCATTGGCTGGGGTCGTAGGCCACTTGAGACGCCAGTGACAGGCGGGCGCCAAAATCGATCTGGTTGTACTTGCCCACGGCCGGCTGGCCGGCTTGCAGCAGTTCCGCCTTGCAGCTCTGGCTGACGCCGGTAGGCGCCAAGCTCCACTCGACCGCCGCGACGCCGTTACCCTGCGTGTTCACCGTGACCGACAGGCCGGCCCCGTTCAGCGAGCCGCTGCCGGCGGTAAAGCGCACCGGCACCCCGGCCACCGGGAACTCGCCGTTGAACACCGCGACTTCCAACGGATGATCCAGCTTGACGTTCTGCGGGGCGATCGGATTGGGCTTGGCCTCCTGGCCATCGCCTCCGACGTAGTAGAGGTTGGTCAGCTCGGTGAGCGCCGGGAACAACGGGCGGCAGTCCGACAAGGTGGTCCAGTTGCCGCCCTGGCAGCTCAGCAGGGCGAGCCGGGCGAAGGCGCGCAGCGTGCCCTCGGGCGCGCGGAACTGCGACTTGCCGCTCGCCTGCGGCCACTCGATGTCGGCGGTGGCGGTGCGCGCGGGCATGGTCCAGTAGTCGCCGACCCGGTAGTTGCCGGTGAGAAACTTAATCTCGACGCCATCCTCCAGCTCGACCCAGCCGGTGTCATAGGGGCTGTTGGCGGCGAGCGGCGCCATGTCGTCCCAGCCGTCCCAGCGGCGCACGCGCGGATTGTCGCCAAACAGGGCCTTGTCGAGCGGCCCGGTGGCGCTGGACAGGTCGAGGGTGACCACGTTGCCCTCGGTCTTCAGCACCTTCACCAGCGTGCCGGCGCGGCCGAGCAGCTCATGGGTGTCATCGAAAAATTCCAGCCAGCAGCCTGCCGTGATCGAGAGATAGGCATCCCGGCCAATGCTGGCCACCTCGAACTCATCGGCCGCCGGGTCGTTAAGCCAGCGCACCACCCGGCTGACGATGCTGCCGTTGTCGCGTGACCACTTGTAGCGCAGCTTGCCGCCGGCGCTGCCATCCTCGTGGATTTCCACGCGGTAGAGCAGATTCTCGAGGCGGCGGAAGCCCGCTTCCGGGGCAAGCAGGCAGGGGTCTTTCGGCTGTTTGCTCGGCTCGGCACGGGCGCCCATCTTGCCGTCCGGGGCGGCGGCCAGGGCATCCCAGGCGGCGAAGGCGCTGTTGCACGCGATATCGGTGCCGGGGTCGGCCACCCGCATCAATTTCACCTGCCAGATCAGCTGGTCACGCGTGGCGCTGTCGGGCCCGCCCAGCGCCACCTCGCGGATCAGCGGGTCTTCCAGCGCGGTGACATGGCGCAGCCAGGCCTCCAGGTAGCCCAGGTAGATGCCGTCCGGCGGCGTTACCGCGTTGCCGCTGCCGTCGTACAGCATGATCCCGGCAAGCGGAGCCGCAGTCGCCGGCGGCAGCGGCAACTGCGTGAAACCGGCCGGCAGGATCGGCGAGACCGTGTTCTTCAGCGACGGCTGCGCGATCAGCGAGGCGGGCGCCGGGTTGTCACACAGCAGGCCTTCCACATAGAAGTGACCGGCGCTGATGTCGATGTTCTGGCCGTTGCCGGAGAGCTTGAAACCGGGAGCGGCAAGGGGCGCGCCGGTGTGGCCGATGACGTCCACGGTTTCCAGTTCGATGCGCCGGTTCAGGATGTCCTGCTGTTCGTTCCAGTCGGCATCCAGCTGCACCCGCCCCTGCTGCATGCGGACGCTGCGGTAATGCTTATCCGGTCGGTCGGTCGAGCGCGTGAGATCGGCTTTCATGGTCGTCGTCCTGGTTGGTTAGAGGGTGCGACTCAATTGACATAGATAATTCCGGCCTCCAGACCAAAGCGCAGGTACTCGTCCAGCGCCTGGTGCAGATTGGCCTCGCGCTGCGGCTGCTGGAGCAGGTTCCACACGCCCATCTCGGCGCCGTCTTCCGCGCCCTTGCGGATTTCCGGGGCGGTGCTCAGGCGCAGCTGGACGTAGGCCGGGTGGCCGAAGCGGGTCGAGGTGAAGGCCGGCGTGACGCGCACGCTTTCCTGCTGCGCCAGCGCCGGGCTCAGCCCCTGGATCACCAGGTCAGGCTGGCAGCGGTAGCGCCGCGGCGTCTGCGACCCCGGGGGGACGTAGCAGAAGCGCACGCAGCCTTGTTGCTTGCGCACGATGGCCAGAGGTTGGCTGAACAGGCTGTTGCTTGCGGTCAGCCCCCCCGCCTTGGTGCTGCCCAGCACGGTGCACCGTTCCAGCTCGAGCAGGGTATCGGGGAGGTCGAAAACCAGCGCATCGCCGTTGTCGAACACGCTATAACGCGCGCTGACGCCGGCAATGGCCTGGCTGACCTGCAGCGCGCCGCACAGGCAATGGCTCAGCCGGATGAGCAGGCCGCTGCCACTACCGGCATGACGCATGCCCCCCTTGTCGGGACTCAGGCTGCAATGACGCAGCGCCACGACGGCGAGCGGACCGGACAGCGTCAAGGCGCCGTCGAGCAACAGGCCTGACAAGGTCAGGCGGGTGCTGGCGTTGCCTTGCAGGCTCCAGTCGCCCAGCAGCACCGGGCGATGCCGGTTCTCGGCCTCGATGGCGAGGTGAGTATCCGGCAGGTTCAGCACCGGCGTCAGGCTTTCACTGGCGTCCCCCAGCAGACGGATCAGCGTGCGGCTGCCGGGCGCGAGCGCGGCGAGCGCCGCGGCCAGGCTGGGATGATCGCCCGGCACGCGCCAGACCACCTCGAACTCGGACGGGTCCAGCAGACCCTCGCTTTCATCGTCCTCGCGGCGCAGCGGCCGCCGGTCGTAGGGGCCGCCGCCGACATCTCCCGGGAAACCGTAGGCGTAAGCCACCTCGACCGTGCCGACGGTCTTGCCGGCGGGCAGCGCGATACGCCCGAGCACCGGGTCGAAACCGACCAGGTAGCGCCCCGGCGCATCGGGAAACGCGCGCGCGGGGCCGCCGCCACGGGGCACCACGGCCAGTTGCACTGGCGGGCGGCGCCAGTCGTCCGGGTCGCCGGGATTGACCTTGGCCAGCAAGGCCAGGTTGCACACCACCAGATGCTCGGGCGGCACTTCGCTGCCGTCCAGCCAGATCCGCAGGACCGGCCCCCCCTCGTCCTCGGCAAAGTAGCGCGGCGACGGCGTTTCACCATCGGCGATGGCCTGGCGCAGTGCGGTCAGCTCGGCGTGCAGCACGCGGCGTGACAGCGGCTCCGGCACGTGGATCGGCTGCGCCAGCTGGGTGATCTCGCTTTCGGTGCGGGGCCGGTTGTAGAGCACGCCGTCGGCGGTGCCGGCATCGTCCGCTACGCTGCGCCCCAGGGCATCGAAGTAGTAACGCCCGGCCTCGCCGCCGGCCACGCGCGCGGTGGCCCGCTGCAAGGCGTAGGCCTGCAAGCGCCAGAGGTAAAGGCCGACGTTGGGAATGTTGTAGCGGCCGCCCGATAGCGGCCTGACCTCGGCGCTGTGGGCACTGCGGTCGAACGGCCCGTCCACACGCTCCATGGCGATGGCATCGCGGATGTTCGGCGTGCGCTGATTGTGCAGGCGGCGATGGTTGAGATACTGGGTCGTGCCCAGCAGCTCGAAGAACTCCACCGCGCGCGCGCGCCAGCCGGTGCAGTCGAAGGCCAGTTGCTCCAGCACCGGCACGGTTCCCTTGCGCCGGCGCAGGCGCAGGGTGTTGGCCACCAACCCACGTTGGCCGAAGGACTGGGTCCCCCCCACCGCGTACAGCCCCCGCACGCCGAGCAGGTCGCCGATGTAGGGGATCAGCCAGTCGTCGCAGGTCTCGATGAACCAGTTGTCGTACAGGGTCGCGATGTCCTGTTCAAGCAGGTTGCCCTGCTCCGCGATGATGTCCAGCAAGGCGCGCAACGGTCCGCCCTGCTCGGCGTCACGCTCGCGATAAAAGGCCGGCAGGCGCGACAGGAGAAATTCGGCATCGATGCTCATGCGCTCAGCTCCGTGAGAATGACGTCGTCCAGATCGACCAACAGCAGTTGCGCCGGCCGTATCTGCCCGTCCTGCCAGCGTGCGCCACGCGCCTCCAGGCGGCCGTCCGGGCCGGCCACGCTCACGCTGTCGCTGCCGTCGTGCCGCCGCAGGCTGTCCAGATCGACCCGCTCCACCCCCGTCACCCGCTGCATCGTCGCGATGACCTCGCTGCCGCTGAGCGACTGGCCGTAACCGCGGGCGGCGAAACCGAAGGCATCGCCCAGCGCCGCCCGCACCGCCGCCAGCACGCGCGCGCTGTCCTGATCCGGAGCGAGGCGCAGCTTGGCACTGAGACCGAAGCGCAGCATCACCCCCGGCTCCAGACGCAGCGGCTGGTAGGCCGGGCGCACGGCGTCAATCGCATCGGCCAGATGGCGATACAGCGCCGAATCCGGAGCGATGTCCGCGCCGTCGCTGCCGATCACCGTCAGATGCACCAGCCGCTGCTCGCCATTCCAGAGCCAGACGGCCTGGGCCTTGCCGATGCCGGCGAAGGCGGCGGCAAAGTCCTCGAAGTCGCGCAACGACACGATGCGTTCGAGCGTCAGCACCGTCAGCGGCGCGTTGCGCCGGGCGCGCTCGCCGCTCTCCGGATCGGTGCCGCCGCTGGCGGGCGCCGGGTTGATCACGGCCTTGACGCCCGGCGGACGGTTGAGCAGCAGGCTGATCTGTCCTGCCTTGAGATTGCCGGCGACGCCGATGCCGACGCGGTAACGCGCCGCCACGTTCATCTGTCCGCTGGGCAGACGGCTGCCGTGAGCGCCATCGCCAAACTGCAGGGTCACGCTGCCGTCGTCGCCGTGCCGCACCAGATAGGCGCGATCGTCCCGCAGCAGCTCACCGATGCGCGGCGCCTCGCGCCAGCGCACACCGTCCACCCGCACCTCCAGGCTGCTGGCGATACCGCTCGGGGTCGGCGCGCTAATGTAGGTCAGCGGCTTCTGGCGCAAGGTGAAGCGCTGGAAGGCGCTGCTGCCGTCGCCGCTGCCGAGAATCTCGGGCTGGATCGCCATCTGCTTGCTATCGCCATGGCTGGCCGGAACGACATTGGCATTGATGCGCAAGGTCAGCGGTAGATAGCCATGCTGCAGGTCGGCCTCCAGCTCAAGCCGCGAGCGGCCGGCGATCATGTCATTGCGGCGCAGGCACCGCACTTCCGACACCGCGGCCAGGCGCACGGCACAGCGTTCTCCGTCGGCAAAGCTGAGCGTGGCGCTGACGCCATCCTGCGCCAGCTCCAGCGCCGCCAACGCGGCACCGTCCAGCAGGCGCTGGCGCGCACGGGCATTGCCGTTCCAGTCGCTCAGGGTGTGGCCGGCAAAGGCCAGCCAGCGCCCGGCTTCGAGTTCGGGCTGCAGCGTGGCCAGGGTGACCAGATGGCCCTCGATGAAGCCGGAGATGGGCCGCGTCGCCCAGGGCAACGCCACCGCTTCGCCGAACACGCTGGTATCGCGCAGGCGTTCGTTGAACAGCTCGCGCAGGCGTTCGCCGCGCAGGCTCAGACGAGTGCTCTTGCCGCTCAGGGTGAAGGCGCTACGGGCATCCTCGCGGTTATCCAGCACCTGATAAAGCTCCTGGTACTCGGGAATCGCCAGCACCAGCCAGCTGCCGCTCACCAGTCTGGGGTAGCTGGCGTCCAGATGCACCGTATGCACGTCGCGCGGATAGAGGCGGGTCTGCGGAACGATCTGCTTGGCAATGCCAGGGCCGGACCAGCGCAGGGCGACCACGGCCGCGCCGGTGTTCTCGTAAAACTCCAGGCGGATGTCGGCCTTGCGCCCGCCCTCAAGGTCGCCGAGCGTGGCGCTGTACTCGGTGGCAGCGTGGTCGTTCCACTGATCCACCAGCAGGTGGCCATCCACCCAGAGCCTGACGCCGTCATCGGCGGTGACGTAAAAGGTGTAGCTGCCGCTGGCGGGAATCTGCAGCCAGCCGGTCCAGCGCGCCGAAAAGGTATCGCTGGTGATGGCCGGGTCGGGGCTGCCCGTTCCCCAGTTGAAATCGATGGTGGCATCGGTACGGCTCAGCTTGCGGCTGGCGAACCCCTTGCCCTCGAAATACTCGCCGTACAGGCCAGTGCCGCTGGCGGGACCGTCGGGCGGGTCGGAGATGTCCGCCAGGGTGAACCCCGGCCATTGCGGATGCTGGTCGATCGAGGTCGACTCCGGCGAATCCGACCCGCGGTAACTGGCCCGCAGACTGCGCGGCATGGCCTTCCAGTCCGGGGCCGCCTGGCCGAACAACGCGGCCTTGGTGCGCAGCGCGTAGCAGCGCGGATTCGTCTTGGCCGGCTCCACATGCGGAACGACCGAGCCGAACGGCTTGTCGAGGGTGACCACGGTATAGCCCGCCAGGGCGTCGGCGCTGGGCTCACTGGGCGGCACCACCTGCAGGCGCACAACACGGCGGAAATCCCAGTTCTCGTTACCGGGATCGTTCTGCCGCTCGTCCCCCACCACCAGCACGGCGTCGCCCGGTTGCAGGCCGGTATTCTGCCCTTTCAGATAGAGCGTCCGTCCGCCCCAGTACGGCAGCACTGCCTCTTGGTTCAGCACCTCCAGCGCATTCCACGCCGCCCGCGCCTGCAGCGGCTCGAGCGTTTCGAACACCTGCGCCTGCTGATCCTGCTCGGGCACGCTCTGCGTCTTGCAGCCGGCATCGATGCGCGCTTCGGCCGGGGCGCCGGGCGCGGTTTCCAGGGTAAAGGCGAGGAAGGTGGAGGCGGCGACGCCTGGCCGCAACTCGTAGCCGATGGCCCGCCCCAGTTCCAGCACCGAGCGCCGTTCGGTGGCGGTGCGCAGGAAGCCCTCGTTGACGATGCGCTCCTGGTAGAAGCTGAGCACGTCCAGTACCGCGGACCAGGCGTCCAGCAACGCCAGGGCGGGATCATCGGCCGCACGCGTGCCCAGTTCCTGCAGCACGGGATGGGCGCTCAGCCGGGTCAGCTGGCTGGCACGAAATCGTCCATGGGTACCGACCCGGTAGCGCAATTCCGGCTGCCCGGGGGGATTGAGTTCGTCCACCGGGGTCTGCGCTTCAAGCCCGCTGCAGCAGCCACACCGTTCGCCGTCGCTCATAGCCCACCTCGCATGTTCAAGCGCAGCCGCCCGTTTTCGGGGAAATTGGGGTCGTTGTCGAGTCGCAGCACCTCCAGCGGTGCAAGCGCGATCAGGCCCTCCTCGCGCTCATTGCCGGCGGCCTTGCCCCAACGCTGGAAGCGCGGCACGTCGACCGACGCCACCCCGGCCACCCCCTGCACCGCTTCGATCAGCCGGGACAGCGCCAGCCCCTCGCCGAAGCTGAAGAAATCGGGATGGAAGAAACCTTGCCGGCCCTGCTCGTCCTGGCCTCGGCCAAGGCGCTTGAGCAGCGCCAGCTTAACCGCCGCAGCGAAGTAGCCGGGCAGCACGCAGACCGTCAGCTCGATATCCAGCGGCACGTACACCGGCTCGCTGAGGTCGAGGTCGTAACCGGCCAGACGGAAGCGATCCAGGTGCTGCAACATGTCGTTCCGGAACGCCTCGTCCAGCGGCAGTCC
The DNA here is from genome assembly GCF_000283535.1 of Pseudogulbenkiania sp. NH8B. Taxonomy (GTDB): domain Bacteria; phylum Pseudomonadota; class Gammaproteobacteria; order Burkholderiales; family Chromobacteriaceae; genus Pseudogulbenkiania; species Pseudogulbenkiania ferrooxidans. The sequence goes on along the minus strand of NC_016002.1, from coordinate 1,865,894 downwards.
GTCCTTGCGGTCGACGCTGACGAACATGGTGTACCAGCTACCGGTCCACCGCAGGCGCGCGGCGGCGCGCTGGACCTGGGGGTGACGTTCGGCGGCGCGGGCATAGTCGCTCTCGGTGACCGCGCGTTCCTGGGTGCGGAACGCCTCGGGGGCGTACAGCTTGATCGCATCGCCGCTTTCCGGCTCGGCCCCGCCCTCGGCCGGCAACGGGTTGCGCACGCGCTCGACGAACGGCGCGATGGCGACGTCGTCGCACACCAGGCGGGTGATGCTTTCCGCCCCGACATTGCCGTACACCCCGCCGCCCTGACGATAGCGGGCCAGCAGACGCATACCGGCTTCCGGGCGCTGGCCGTAGCGGCCGTCGCCGAAGCGCAGGCTGGCGGTGCCGTCTGCCTCGTTCTCCACCACGAACTCCTGGGCAAAGCGGTCGCTGCCCAGCAGGTCGCGCTGCGGTCGCCAGGGGGTGGCGTCGGGCAGCGGCTGGGTGCCATACAGGGCGGCATCGCCGGCACGCAGTTCCATGTCGGCAGGCAGGGCCTGGCGCGGCTCCTGACGCAGTGCGCGCTGCGCGGACCAGCCGGCCTTGAGTACCTCGTCGTGGGCATACGGTTCGGCATACGCCAGGCCGGGTTCGCGCAGACGCGGCCGGTAGCGCCCCTGCCCGGGCACCCGCTCCGGCAGCAAGGCTTCCCAGCCCCGCGTCAGGCCATGGTCGGCCAACACCACGTTGCCACGCGCCACGGCGACCGGATGCACCTCGCTGGCCCCACCCTGGATGATCTCGGCGCTGACGCACAGCGCAAATGGCAAGGCGTCCTCCTCGTGCCAGCGCACCAGTTGCAGCGCGGTGTTGGTCAGCGGATCTTGCCCGGGCTCCACGGCCACCAGGCGTACGGCATGACGATGGCCGGTATCGGCATCGGCAGTCCGTCCGCTGGTGGGGCTCAGCACCTCTTCCAGAATCAGCACCATCCCCTTTTGCAACGCCAGCTTGGGCTGGTCGACCAGCGCCGCCTCGGTACTCCCTTTGGCGAGGCAGAAATTCGGATCACCCCAGTTGTGGATGGCCATCTCGCTGTGCACGGCCTGTAGCCGTAGCGCATGCAGGGTTTCGAACACCTGGGTGTCGCCGTCAGGCAGGGTGTCGAGAATCGACGACGGCACCACCGGTGCGGGGTCCTGGCCACGGGTGAGCATGGGGCTGCGCGCCGGCAGCTCCTGGCCATCGGCCCCGGCCTTGACGCTCAGGGCCAGGTAGACGCGGCTGTTGCAACCGTCATGGATGGGGTAATCCAGCAGGCGGGCATGGCGACGCAGCGACACGCGCCGACGCGCGGTTCCCAAATAGGCTTCCGTCGCCACGGCATCCTGGTAGTAGCTGAGCTGGTCGCCGACATGGGCGAGCATTTCCACCAACGCCACCGAAAAATCGGCCGGGTTGCGCTCATGGAAACCGGGAATCAGTTGTCCCATGCGGTCGAGCATCAGTCTGCGGAAGCTGGCGTAGTCCTTGGCCAGATAATCCAGCAGCGGTTCCGACGGCAGCGGTGGGGAACAGACATGCCCGTCGGCACAATCGAATTCCGAGGGGCATTGCGCCTTGAAAGTGAAGCGGATGCTCGACAGCACCGGGTCGAACCCGGACGGCACATCGTCCGGCGAGGCCGGATTCACCAGGCTGAACAGGTACCAGGAGAAATCTCCCGGCTGGTCGACCTTCAGCTCGAGCACGTTGCCGTTCACATTCAGCCCGACGATGCGCACGTCGCGTACCCGCACCCCGCCTTCGATCCGGCAGTTGGCCACGGTCAGGCCCGCCAGCGGGTGCACAAACACCACCTTCAGCGTCAGCTGATTCTTGCTGGCGATTTCCAGGTAGTCGATGCCGTTCAGGGTCGGCGGATCGAGGTCGCGCAGCAACTGCAGGCGGCGCGGGTTGTCGGTGCGGAATTGCCGTTTCATGCCAGCCCCCTGCTGAACCGGGCCAGCTGCCGCTCACGATCACGGCGCACGATGTACTGCACCGTCACGCTCAGACGCGCGTCCAGGCTCTCGACCTGGACCGCTTCCACTTCGATCAACTCGCCCAGCCATTGCTGCAGCGAACCCTGCACCGTCATCTGCACGGCGGCGGCCAGCGCGTCGTTGTTGGGGGCGAAGGCGAGCTGCAGCAGGCCGCAGCCGAAGTCCGGGCGGTTGACCCTCTCGCCCGGCACCGTGAACAGCACCTGTTCGATCATGTCGCGGATATGGGCATCGTCATACACCTCGCGGCTGCGCCCGCGAGAATCGATGCCGAATGGAAAAGCCAGTGCCATGTCACACCCCCGAAACCCTGAGCTGCGTCACCGTGACCATCATCGGCGTACCGGTCGGCGTACAGATCGAGGAGCTCGACTGCAGCAATACCGGCTGCCCGCCGGCGAACACCCGGGTCGCCCCCACCAGCCATTGCCCGGTAACGCAGGGGCCATTGCCGGCGCTGGGCGGCGGCATGCTGCAGCCGGCGACGACGTAGGGCGCGGTGAGCGTGGTGACCGGCTGACCGGACACCAGCACGCGCGGAAACGGCGCGGTCGGCGTCGCCTGTCCGCCGTGGGCGCACATCACCGTGGCCCCAAGGTGCAAGAGAAAACCCGGCATCACTGCCTCCTCCCCTGACGTGGCAAAACCGGTCGATCGGCACGGGCCGGCCAGCCCTTGCCCGGCGCGATGCGGCGCGGGTACGCCGGTACCGTCCCCGGAGGGCTCCGGCCAGGACGCTGGCACGTGTCCGGGCGGCTCATTTCAGATCACCGTCAAGGCACCCTGGTTGATGTTCACCGTCGGGCCATTGAGCATGATGGTCGCCCCCTGGCCGTTGCTGATGGTGATGCCAACCTCGTTGATGGAAATCAGCGCTCCCGTGGTGCTCTTCAGCAGGATGCCGCCCGTCGGGCCGGGCAGATCGGACAGCATCAGCGTGTTCTGATTGCCGCTTTGCAAGACGAGGCTCGGCGACACCGGCAGGCCCGCCAGCGCCAGTGCCGGCACCTCGGCCGCACTGCCCCAGAAGCCGCCAACCCAGATCGGGTAGTCCTGGTCGCCCTGTTCGAACTCCACCCACACCCCGGCGCCGATCTGCGGCAACACGAACACCCCGCTTTGCTTTCCGGCAAAGGGTACGCAGGGCATCGCCCAGCTCGACAGGCCGACACCCAGCACATCGGGCACCTGCACCTGGACGCGGCCCATCTGCATGGGGTCGATGTTGTTCAGCACCACGCCGCGATACTTGCCGTAGAACTTGCCTTCGCTCATACCGGAACCCTCGGAAGTGTGGAAATCAGGCCGTTGCGGGTCAGCGTGAAGCTCTGCTTGAACTCGCCCGCCTTGAAGGTGCTGCTGACGTTCTTCACGTAGTACAAACCGTCGAATGCCGGGCCGGCGCCCCGCACCCCGACGAGTTGGCGTGCCTTGAGCACGTTGCCGTAGCGCAGGACGTCGAGGGTGCCGGTGGCGGTGACCACGTCGGCGGAGCCGGCCGCTGCCGCCAGCCCCTTGGACAAGGCCGCCATGGGCGACAGCTTGGCGGTTTCCTTCATCAGGTTGATCGACTTCGGCAGCGGCGGCAGCAGCCCCAGCGGTGGGTTGGCCAGGCTGATGTCGGGAATCGGCAGCGGAATGGGAAACTTGGTCAAGGCGTTCTGGATGAACACAATCGGCAACGAGGCCTTGGTGTTGTCCACGGCGAAGGACAGCGATTCGACGTTGCTGTGCGCGTCCATGCCCAGATTGAGCGCCGGTTGCGGCACGCCCAGCTTGATCTCCGGCCCCCAGTAGGCGGTGTTCATGCCCGGCAACGGCCCGGGGTCGACATAGAACACGTAGCCGGCATCCTTGGCCAGCTTCTGCACATAGGCCAGGTCGGTGCCTTCGTGGGTGGGAATCTTGTCCACCGGGATGGGCACGTCGCTGAAGATCTGCGGGATGACCAGCGGCACCATGCCGAACATCGCATACTTGGCGACCACCAGTGCCACCCGTGCCTCGGCCGGCATGGCCGGGTACGGAATGCCGTTGAACTCCTGCTGATCCATCGCCACCGAGAGGTCCTCCCCGGTGACGGTCAGGGTGCTCTGCCCCGGCTCGTTGGAGCCGCTGACCTCCTGCTTGGTGATCAGCCCGTCCATCATCACCAGCGGCAGGCTGTTCAGGGTGGCCACGATGAGGACCCGCAACCAGGGCACCCGGCCCCCGGCCAGCACCAGCAGGGTATGCAGGGGCGAGTTGTTCTCCAGCACGAAACTGATCTGGAAACCGCTGCGCGAGCCGGCCGCCGACGTCACCTGGACGCTCGCCAGGGCATCCATCACCGGTTTCGGCACCGGTAGCGGAACCGCCGGGCCCGCCAGCAGGGAGAGATGGATGCCCTTAAGCATCGTTCATCCCCGGCATGCCTTCCGGCAGGGTCAGGCGTATGCGCCGCCCCAACTCCTCCAGCTCGCGCGGATGCAGGCTGCCGTTGGCGTCAGGCAGGCGCCAGAACTGCTCGGGATCGCCGAGCACGGTCGCCGCCATGAGGTCGATACGGTCACCCTCGACCACGCGGTACTCCTGCAGCGTCACAAAGCGCGCCGGATCGGGCACGAAGCGCCGCCGCAGGTAGACCCGCTTGCGGCCGTCGGCGTCGTACAGTTCGGCGGTATCGCAGCCGTAATAACGGCTGTTGGGTGGGAACCGGTCACTCATTCGCGAACACCTCCATGCCAAGTCCTGCACGCTGTGCAGCGCCGTCCGCCCCTTGTGGGGGAGCGGTTCGCGCCTCTGATCTGTCGCATCGCCGGATCGCCTGCATGCCCTGCCCGCCTCAGAACAGGCTGCTCAGGCCCAGGCTCGCCAGCGTTGAGCTGGATGCCTTGGCCGCCAGCCGCTCCCGGCTCTGGTGGTAGACCATGTACAAGTGCCCGCCCTTGTCACCGAAACCGAGGTCGTTGACATTGAGCACACGCATGCCGAGCGTGATGCGGGCACGGATCGGGTTGAGCTGGGTGTCGAACGCCTCTTCGACGATGGCAAAGTCGGTGATGCGCACGGGCACCACGCGCTCTTTGCTCCACACGAACAGCGGCAGCGGTGCCTGCACCGGGATGATTTCCAGCGTGCCCGCGTTGGCCAGCTGGTTGTTGCGGATCAGGGCACCGCTCTCCGGGTAGACGATGGTTTCCAGCGCCGCTAGTTGCGGGTGGATGCCCACCTCGACCACGGTGCGATGCTGGTCGGGAAACTCCAGTTGGTCGGTGGCATCGATCTCGGCATCCAGCTTGATGGTTTCCACCGGCGGTCCTTTGAGCCGCAGCGGCTCGCTGTGTGCCGCGCTGCCGCCCGTGCTCTGCGGCTGCAGGCTGCGGGTCAGCAGGTCGGGGTTGTACTGCAGCGCGATCACCCGCTGCACCGTGCCGCTGGACGGGTCGATCAGGATCAGCCCCCCCTTGAGCAACTTCGGCGAATTCGTTAATCCAGTCATGGCGTGGTCCTCATCGCGCGCCTAATCGCCCTTGACCGAGCACAAGCCGGTTTCTTTCGAACCGGCCTCGCGCTCGTCGCTCTTGTTGGCGTCGCCAAACAGGCTGGACAACATCCTGGATGGATCAAGCTTCAGTTCCGACGGCTCCGGCTTGATGTCGGAGAGGCGCGGCATCCGGAAGCCTTCGACGCTGTCGTAATGCAGAGGCAGGCGCACCCCGAGCCCGAGGCCGGTGTCAAACTTGCCGCCCAACAGTTCCCAACTCTTCTCGGTACGCACCTTGAAGCGCCATACGCCGGCCTCGGCATACACCCGGGCGCAAAGCGCGGCCGCCAAGACCACGTTGCCACCGATATAGGCGCTGGCATCGACGCTGAACTTGTCCTTGCTGTAGGCAATCTCACTCGACAGCTCCGCCTTTCCCTCCAAACCGGCCTTGGCGGAGACGTTGAGGCCGCCGCCGACTTCCGCGATATAGGCGTCGATGACCACGTCGGCGCCGATCCTGCCGGTGATGCCACCGCCCGCCGGGATGCTGGCCTTGGCCTGTAGAGTGAAGCTGAAGTCGGGGTTGTCCTCGAACGGGCTGAACTTGACCGTTGCCTTGACCCCGGTAAGGACACCGGGGCCGACGTAGTAGTAGTACCCGAGGCTGCCCCAGAGCTTGACCTTGAGGCCGATGTTGCCGATCGAGGCGCCGGGAATGGGGATGCTGCCGGAGGCCTGGAAGATGGTGTGGTCTTCCTGCTTCTCGGGGAAACGTCCGAAGAGCTTGATGTCCGGGAAACTCAGTTCACCATCGAAGGTGATCTTCTGGTGCTCGTCGATGGTGATGCCGGCGGTCGCCACCAGATCCTTCTTGATCTCGTAGGAGAGCCGGCCCTTGCCGCTGATCTTCTCGTTGGGGTGCAGCTCGACGACGATATTGCCCTTGGCCTTGCCCTTGTCGATCTTGATGTCGCCCTTGCCGTACACCTTTTCCTTGCCACCCTTGTTCTCATAGGTGGCATCCACCGTGCCGTCGAGGCCGGAGAAGGCGAAGCCGGCCTGACCCTTGGCGATGAACAGCTCCCCGTCGTACCAGAGGCTGGCCTGGATCGGTTTCAGGTAGGGATTCTTGACCTTGATCCGGCCCCGCCCCTGGAACACCCATTTGCTCGCGGTGTAGTTCAGCTCCAGGGTGGCCTCGTTGTTGCCCGGCAGCTCCAGGTTGACCTTGCCGCTGGCGTCGATCTTGCCGGCCTTGAACCAGACGTCGACCGAGCCGCTCTTCACGTAGGGTATCTTGCCGGCCATTTGGCCGGATTCGATGTGCGCCCCGCCGCTCCACTCGCCCCCCTGGTACTTGACCTCGCCCTTGGCCTGATCGATTCCGGGCAGGTAGACCAGCAAATCGCCCTTGAGCACTAGGCCGGCGTCGTCAGCCGAGGCGGTGAGCTTGAGATCGGCCAGTTTTTTTCCCGCGCCGAACTCCAGCGCCAGCGTGCCCACCGGCTTGAACACCGGCGCCAGCTCAAGGGCGATGCTCGCCTCGGTGACCTTCACACCGGGGAACGGCGGCTTGATCTTGTCCTTGTCGATGCCCTTGGTGACACGGAAACTGTTGGCGTCCATCGCCACGTTGAGCGTCGGCAAGAGCGGAATGCTCGGCTTGATGGTGCCCTCGGCGCTGATGCCGGTGGAATCGACGGTCAGGCTGGTGAACTGGCCGGGGCTCAACTTGGTGTATTCGAACTTGATCGGCGCGCTCGGCTTGCCCTTCGGCAGCAACAGCGCGCCGTCCGGACCGATGCCGAGCAGCAGGTCCCCGCCCTTGGTATTGGGCTTGAGATGCATGATCTCGCCGTCGATGCTGGCGCGGATCTTGTCCCGCCCCTTGCCCTTGCCATCACGCTCGAAACTGACCAGGGTTAGACCCTTGATGCTGCCGGCGGCCGCCTTGTTCTCGGCATAGGGCGAGCCCGCCAGCGGGATCGACTTGCTCTTGTCCGCCGGCAACTTGAGCTTTACCGGGTTGCCCAGGATGATCAGGTCGAAGTCCACCACCACGGCGCCACTGGCGGCCGTGATCGAGGGGTCGTTGAAGCGTTGCCCCAATTGGCAGCACAGCGAGCACTTCGGACTGCCCTGCATCACCGCGCCCTTGAAGGACAGCGATACCCGCTTGGGCCGCTTGTTGCCCAGCGCGGTCTTGGCGTCATCGAAAGCGGCGCTGGCGAGGTAGCGCAATTGCTGTTGTATCAGGTTGCCGCTGGAGCCGTTGTCCACCTTGTCCAGCACCTGCAGGTTGTCAGCGTTGTTGTCTCCGCCCACCTGCAGCTCCTGGACATGGTCGATTTCGCAGGTCGGGCCATTGGGGATTTTGGGGAACGTCGACTCGCCCCCGACTTCCTTCCAGCGCTTGTGGGCCTCCTTGCCCAGCTTGTAGCCATACTTCGACAACCAGGTGCGCTGCAGGGTATCCGTGGGGTCGCGCGGGATGTTCTTGTACGGCTTGGGGACGCCGCCGGCCCACTCGAACACGGCCGTCAACGGCCGGTACGGCTTGTTGCATAAGGCCAGCGCGTACGGGCCCTTCTGCGCCGGCAGCACCAGTTTCTCGACCTCGTAGTCGGCCTGGGTCTTGCTCACCGAGCCCGACACCTGTACCGGCACCTCGCTGCTGGTGAGGCTGAAGCTGCGGTTGTAGGTGGAGGTTTCGTACTCGGCGGTGAAGCCCGGTGCCGGGTCCTTTTCTTCGGTGGCGGGAGTCGCCCCTGCCGGCGTGGCGGCCGGCGCCGGTGGCGTGACAGTCGGCGTGGCCGGCTTGCGCGACAGGCGCGGACCACCCTGGCTGAGTACGCCATTGGGCAGCGGCTGCCCGCTCATCACCCGGTCGGCCGCAAAGTCGGCCTCGCGTTCCAGGCGTTGGTAATCAGGCCCCTGGTCGGCCAGGCTGCTGATGCCGGCGCGCTGCAGCCCCTGCTGCTGCACGGTGTGCGCCAGCTCGTGAGCCAGCAGATGGCGGCCGCTCTCGCTGTGGGGCTGGTACTGCCCATCGCCGAAGACGATGTTTTGCCCCACGGTGTAGGCATGGGCGTCGACATCGCGCGCGGAAGCGGCGGCGGCGCTGTCGTCATGGATACGCACAGAGCCAAAGTCGCTGCCGAAACGGTCTTCCATGAAGTGCCGGGTATCGGCATCCAGCGGCCGCCCCGGGCGCCCCAGGGTGGCCCCGACCGAAGCCGGCAGCCCCCCGAGCGGCGCCACCGGGCGACTGGCATGGCGCTGCAGCTGATTCTGGGCGGCGCAGGTTTCACATTCGCCACTGCCGCCGGCATTGGCACCGCAGGCGCACTTGCGCTGCAGCAGGCCACGCGCCGACGCCTTGCTGACGGGCGGCTCGCGCTCGGCTTGCGGCGTCAGTACGTGCTCGGCCATGGCGGTCAGTCTCCCAGCTGCTGGGCTATCAGCCGTGCCAGCCGCCGCCCGGTGAGTTCCGGTCGCTCGCCAGCGTGGCGACGAAAACGCGTAATCTGCAGCCGATCGGCCTGGAACCCCTGCGCCGGCAGCGGTTGCGCCGCCAGCAGGCGGCCCAGTTCGCGCTTGAGGGCCTCGGCCAGCCGGGTGCCATCGCGCAAGGAATACCCCGGCAAGGCCAGGCTGCCGATGTGCAGATTGATCGCCGGCGCAACTGGCTTCGTTGCGCCTTTCATAGCCAATCCCCCACCTCGGCAGCCGACAGCGGTTTCTCGAGCTTGGCGAATTCGCTTTCGGCAGCGGTACGCAAGTGACGCATGGCGATGGCGGTGTCCTCGTCGGCGGCAAGGAAGGCCGCATTCAACGCCAGGTTGCGGATGTGCCCTCCGGACAGGGACAGCCGTGCCAGTTTGCCCAGATCGAGGTCGGCCACCGGCGTGTTCGACGGAAACACCCGCGCCCAGATCGCGCTGCGGGCAGCGGCGTCCGGAAACGGGAATGGCACGATGAACCGCATGCGCCGCTGGAACGCGGTGTCGATGGCTTGCTTGAGGTTGCTGGTGAGAATCGCCAGGCCGTGGTAGGTCTCGATGCGTTGCAGCAGGTAGCTCACTTCCAGGTTGGCGTAGCGGTCATGACTGTCGCGGACTTCGCTGCGTTTGCCGAACAGTGCATCGGCTTCGTCGAAGAGCAAGATGGCGCCGCTGCGCTCGGCGACGGAAAACACCCGCGCCAGGTTCTTCTCCGTCTCGCCGATGTACTTGCTGACCAGCGCCGCCAGGTCGATGCGAAACAGATCGAGCCGCAACTCGTTGGCGAGCACTTCGGCGGCCAGGGTCTTGCCGGTACCGCTGCCGCCGACAAACAATGCGCTGATGCCAAGCCCGCGTGTGCTGCGCTCGGCGAAGCCCCACTCGCGGTACACGCGGGTGCGCTGGCGCACCTGAGCGGCGAGGGTGTGCAACATGGTGATGGCCGACTCCGGCAGCACCAGATCGTCCCACCCCGCCTGCGACTCGACGCGTGTCGCCAGCTGCTCAAGGTCGTGGCGTGCCTCTCTGCGACAGGCATCCCACAGCTGCTCGCCACCTTGCCCTGGCGCGCCATCCCAATTCGAGGCGATACGCACGATAACGTTGGCCGAAAGATGGAACTGCTCGGCGATGTGGCCAAGACGGCCGTTCAGCCCCTCGCCTCTCTCCCCCAACGCCTGCTGCCAGACCGCGAGGCGGCTGGCCGTATCACCGCCGTGCCAGTCGACGCGCCATTGAGGGCGGCGCAACGTCAGGTTGCCGTCGCCGCTGACCAGGATCAGCCCCTGCAGTCCCTCGATGAAGTCCCCCAGCCGCTGCGCCTGAGCAGGCTCGGGCCGCTCCAGTTCAACCCAGAGCAAGGCGTTGTGCAGCAAGGCTTCGCGCTCCCAGAGACGCGCCAGCAGCTCGCGCTCCTGTTGCGCGGCAGGCAACTCGCGCGCCTGCAGACGGTATAGCCGCAGCTTGAGTTGCGCCGCCAGTGACTTGGCGAAAGTCTCCCCGTCACCCTCTTCGAAACGGGCGACCATGGTCGTCGCCAGACTCGGGGCGCCCTGCCAGTGTTCGGCAAGTCGGGCGATCTCGGGGTCGAAGCGGGTGTCCGCGCTCGCCTCAACAGGCCGGAACCAGGGCTCCAGCCGTGGATCCGGGTAGCTCAGCCCCACCACCTGATGCAGGATCGACTCGTCCACCACCAGTCTTGCCTGCAACGGCCCACCACCGCCGGCCAATTCGAGCAGGCGCCAGCGCCGCAGACGACCGACCGGCGTGGCGGCCGCCCAGTCCGGTTTGGGCAGCAGAGCCAGTGCCAGCTCGAAACTCAGCCAGGGTTTGTTCTCGTCGCCCTGCGCCTGGGCCAGCAGGGTGCGAAAGCGCACATCGAGCTCGGTAGCCACAGCCAGCAGCAGGACGTCCTGCTCGAAACGGTTCAGTTCCAGGCGCTGGGACAAACTGGCCAGCGCCGGCGGCGTTTCGAGGTAGGTGCCGTACGGGGTGGGCTGGCCGGAAAGCGCACGCGCCAGGTAGTCGGCAAAGGCGTCCAGCGCCGAGGCGAGCAGGCGCCGGTTAGCGGCCAGATCACGACGCGAGCTCATGGCAGCACCTCCGGCCCGCTGAAGCGCCCGTCCGGCCCCAGCACCAGCGGGCTGGTTCCCGCATCCACCTGGACCCGGGCAAGGTAACTGCCCTGGGCCACGTTGCGGTAATCGACAGAGACCTCGGCGGTGCTCTCGGCGGGCGCAACGATGCCGTTTCCCTCGCGCGCGGCAAAGCTGTAGGCGCGTGCCGGCCGGTTGAGCGGCGGGCTTTTCTCGTTGAGCAGCAGGCGGACGCGCTGACGGCTGCCGATACGCGGCACACAGCCGATCTTGATCGTGCCGCTGCGGTAGGTGACGCCGTCCACGACCGTGCTGGTGGCACCGGGCTGGACGGCGAAGCTCGCCTCGGGATTGAGGACGAAGGCGGCCAGATTGGATTCCTGCCCGCCGTGCACCTGTGGCGGCTGTCCCATCCACTGCGGGTGGATCAGTTGCACGGTGCAGACCCCGGCGCGCAGCGTCTCCGGAATGGCGGGAGGGTTGGGCGGATCGGGCAACAGAAAGCCAAACGCCAGTTCATCCGCTCCCAGGCTCTGCACGCCCCCGGCAAATTCCTGGCCGTTGAGCAGCAGGCTGAGCGACGGCGCGGCAAGGTTGACGCCGCCAATCCGCACCGTGCCGCTGGGCACGATAGGCGCCGAGGCTCCGGCGCTGGATTCGACCCGATCGAGGCGAGGCGCCCGCAGCGGCACCACGTAGAGGTTGCGGGCCAGAACCGGCAGCGGGCGACGCACGCTTTGCGGCGACTGCATCAGCACCACGCTGACGAGGTAGGCGGCACTCGGCCGTGCCGGCGTCTGCAAGGCCGCCCAGATGCGCGAAATCTCATCCGTGGTGTGGTTCAGTGGCGTGATGCGCAGCTGTTCCAGCTGGTCGGCCAGCCCGGCCAGTTCCAGCGCCTGCGGCAGGTTGGGCTTGTTGGCCGCCGGCTTCAGCGCATCGCGGATCGCCGCGCGGCCCAGGGCGGGGGTATCGTGCAGGATTTGCATGGCGGCCCCCAGCATGATTTCGGCGTGAAAGTCGGCCACTCCGTAAGCCGAGAGCAGGAAGTGCAGGTCGAGTGCCAGGGCCGGGTTGGCGATGCGTTCGCCACGTCCGTCGCGGCTTGGCAGATCGAGGTTGGCCCAGCCGGGATTACGCGTCTGGTTGTACAAGAAAATGTTGAGCTGACTGGAGCCGCTGTCCGACGCGATGCGCTCGGGCGGAATGCAGGTGACGGGGACGGCGTTGGCCCCCAGGACATCGTCCAGCTTGAGCGCAGCGAAACCGCTCTGCAGCATCTGCTGCAATACGGCGGCAGTGGCGGCGACCCCGAGCGCGTTGCTCATTCTCGCCCTCCCCGGCCACGCCCGGCGTTATTGCGCTCCTGCAGATACGCCTCGAGGGACTGCACCACCGGCTGCCGCGGTGCATTGTCATGACGCGGTACAGTGGGTGGCTCCGCCGGCAGCACCTCGATACGGCCGATGTTGATTTCCACTCGAGGCGCCCCCAGCTGCGGCGCGGGCACGGCAGCATGCTCGGATCGCGGCGGAGCGGCCGGTGGCGCCAACGGCGGGTAGCCGTGCGGCTCTACCAGAGTCAGGCGCTCCACCCGCTGTTCGAGCGTGTGTTCCACCGTGCCCCGGTGCTCGATTCTCTCGTGGTGCACGTCGAGTCGCTCATGCACCCGGTGCTCCACCTGCTCGCGTGCCAGTGGCTCCAGTCGTGGCGCCACCACAAAGCCAGGCAGCGCCGGCTCGGATGGGAGCGCTACTGGCTGCGTGAGCGGTGGTGCCTCCTCGACTCGCGCAGAGACTGTCTCGATCGGCCACCGTGGCACCGCAGGAGGCAGAGGGTTCCGCCCTTCGCGGGGCTCGCCTGGTGGCGGCGTTTCCGTATCCAGAACCGGTTCCGTCTCGGGCCTCAGCGGGGCGGAAACATCGGGTCGTAAAGGCGGCACGCTACGAGGGGGCGGAGTGTCGACCGGAGCGCTGGGGACATCGGCCGCCGTTTCGGAAAAAGTGACCGCGGCCGACTCCCCTTCGAAGCGCGATGGTGCGCGGGGATGAATACGCGGAACTTGCAAGGCGCGGCGGGCCAGCGTGGACAGGTGATCGCTCATGCCAGCACCCGTGCCAGGTAGCGGGCGCGCCGGGCCGGGCTCAGGGCGAGGATGTGCGCCTCGCTCCAGCCATAGGCCTGCGCCAGCAGATGAACCTGATCCAGCAGACGCTCCGCCCAGTGTCCGAGCGCTTCGTCGAGGTAGACGCCGATATCGAACAGTTCGTCCCATTGCCGGGCGCAGGCGGGGCAATCGAGACTCAGCTCGGTCGCGGCCTGGGGATCGGCTTCGGCCATGGCTTGGGCCAACATGGCCTGCAGTTCCGCCGGCAGTGCCTCGGGCATCTCGCCGTCGACACAGCGGCGCAGCAGCAAGGTGCGCGCCTGCTCGACATCGCCGGCCTGCGTCAGCGCGGCCAGATCGCGGCTATCCGGCAAGCGGTAGCGAAACGACCGGCCTCTCCACTCCACGCTCAGCGCCGACTCGTCCAGCGCCGGGGCGTCCAGCCGCAGGGCGTGACAGTCCAGGCTCAGTTCCAGGCGTTCGCCGCAGGATGGGCAGTGGGTGGTGGCGTCGAGGCGGGAGCCGAACAGGGCACCGTGCAGTGCCAGCAACTGACTGTCGCGCCGGCCCAGTGGCAGTCGTTCAGCGGCCGCCTGGCCGTCCTCCATGAGGGGCGCGAGCAAGGCACAGGGGCGCAGGGGCGGCGGCAGGGTCTGGCTGTGTTCCCAGGCCCGCAGCCAATCATCGGCGGTGAGTGCGCGCAAGGTTGACCTCCATCCGTAGCCGTGGCGGGTACCGCGTTCAGCCCGCGCCACGCGTCAGTACGTCGTTGTCAGCTCGGTTCGGTGAAGCTGGGCTCGCTGGGCTCGGCCACTTCGTAATCACGCTCCCATCCCTCGTTCTCGAGCTTGAGGCGGGCGATGGCTACGGCGTTGGCGTTGGCATCCAGATCCGGCAATGACTGGAACTCGCTGACCCAGCAGCGGTACACCTTGTAGGCCACCGCCAACTGGCCGGCCTCGTTGTACAGCTCGATGATGAGGTCCTTGCGAAAATCCTTGAGGGACACTTCCGCTCCCAGGCCGGAACCGAAGTTCCACACCTTGTTGGCCCATTTTTCGAACTCCGGGTCGTGGGTGACGCCGCGTTCGAGGGTAATGGCCTCGAACTCGGTGCGGCCGGGGGACTTGCGGCTGCTGCTGGGGTCCCCTCCCTCGCGGTGTTTCACCACTTCGGTGGTGCGCTTGAGCGCGGATACCTTGCTGATGCCGGCCACGTAGCGTCCATCCCACTTGACGCGGAATTTGAAGTTTTTGTACGGATCGAAGCGCTGCGCGTTGACGGTGAATTGGGCCATGGATGTTCTCCCTGATGAGCCGGAACGGAGTCACGCGCCCGGAGTGAGCGCGCACTCCCCTCGGTCAGACTTGAATCTGGCCAGCCAACTGCTGGATCTTGATCACCACGAATTCCGCCGGCTTGAGCGGAGCGAAAGCCACCAGGATGTTCACCACCCCCCGGTTGATGTCGTCCTGGGTGGTGGTCTCGCGGTCGCATTTGACCAGATAGGCCTCGCGGGCGGTCTTGCCCTGGAAAGCCCCCTGGCGGAACAGGCTGTTCATGAAGGCGCCGAGGTTGAGGCGTATCTGCGCCCACAGGGGCTCGTCGTTGGGTTCGAACACCACCCACTGCGTGCCGCGGTAGAGACTTTCTTCGAGGAACAAGGCGAGCCGTCGCACCGGTATGTACTTGTACTCCGATGTCATCTGATCGGCGCCACGCAGGGTACGCGCCCCCCACGACACCGCGCCGTATGCCGGGAAGGTGCGCAGGCAGTTCACGCCGAGCGGGTTGAGACTGCCGTTTTCGCGATCGGTCAGCGGGTAGTTGACGGCCTGAACACCAACCAGGGCGGCATCGGTGCCGGCCGGGGCCTTCCACACCCCACGGTCGCCGTCGGTGCGGGCGTAGAGTCCGGCGATGGTGCCGGACGGCGGGGTCAGCCGCAGCTTGCCGTTTTTCAGCGGGTCGGCAATGTACACCCACGGGTAGTAGACCGCGGCGTGATCGGACTTGGGCAAGGCGGTTCCGGACACGGCCGCCACCATGTCCTCGGGCGAGGCCGCGGACGGGGGCGCGTCAATGACGAAGAAGGCTCGGCGCTCCTCGCAGTAGGCCGCCGCGTCCATCAACACGCCGGTATCAGTGACCCCGGGCAGACAGAGGATGTTGAACAGGTCCACCTCTTCCAGCGCGTAGATTCCGTTGCGGGCGGCACGATCGGCGATGAAGGCCGGGTAGACGTCGGCCGCGCCATAGGGCGTTTCGTTACCGCCCTGCAGGGTGACGTTGACGGGCTGCACGGTCGTCGAACCGGCCAGCAGGTGAAGTTGGTCGGCAATGCTGTTGAGCGGCGCCGCCGTCACGGCAATGCTCGCACCGGCCCCTTGGGTGCCGGTGGCCAGTACCAGCTTGGTGCCACCATCCACGCCGCAGGTGAAGTACTTGTACGCCGGGTTGCTCGGCTTGAGCGCCCGGACGGCGGACTGGATGCGTGCCGCCACGTCGGCCAGTTTGGCCGCCAGGTTGGCGCCGGCGGCGGCCGTATCGCCGATGTTGACGACATCCGGGCCGTTGCCGTCCAGGCTCAGGCGGAAGCTGGTATGCGTTGCATCCGGCAAGGCATCCAGATCCGTGGCGCCGAAGGTATCGCTCTTCAGCATGGCCGGATCGGGCACCGGAACCGGGCGGATGGCCGCCACCGCATCGATTTCTGTCCCCCCCGCCTCGCTGCCCAGGCCGAGCACCGCACTGGCATTGTTCTTCTGCCCCGGCAGCACGCGCACGCTGGAGAATTCGCCGCCGACACCGGACTTCATCTGGATGGTCTGGGTACCGGCGGGACGGGCACAGGCAAAGCTCTGGTAAGCCAGCTGGCTGTTGGCCTGGGCCTGGACCTTGGCCTGGATGGCGGCGCACAGCGCGTCGAGCCGCTGGGTCGGCGTACCGCCGCCGATGTCGGCCGGCAGCGCAATCACCACCTTGACCGGCGGCAGGCCGTTGACGCTGACGCGGAATTCATTGTGATTGGCATCGAGCAGCGTCGCCACGTCGGCGAGGGTGGCGCTGCTCGAGGTGCCAGCGGCCAGCCCGTCCAGGGTCGCCTGGTTGACGAGCCGGGTCAGCTTCACCAGTTGCGAGACGCCATTGACCTGATCGAGAGCGTAGCGGGCATCCGCGGAGTTCATCGAGAGGTTTTCGTAGCGTTCGGCACGGCCGTCCGAGGCGCGGGTGAAGGTGAGGTTGAAGGTGCTGCCCGGATTGCTGGTGAGGTAATCGACCCGCACCTCGATGCCGTTGCCGGAAGAACCAGCATCGAGCGCGGTGGCTTTCAGCACATTGGCGGCGCTGGCGTTGAGCAGGATTTTTTCAGCGGCGGTGGCATCCTTGACGATGCGTACCGCGTACGCCTCGGTGCCGCCGTTCTGAAAGAACTGGCGCACGGCGTAGCCCATCTCCGAATCCAGCGCCAGGCCACCGAAGCGTCGTTCGTAATCGGCAAAGCTGAACAGGTGCACGGCCTTGTTGATGGGACCGCGCGGGGCGGAACCGGCAAAGGCGGCCACTGACGTGGCGACCCCGGTAATGGTGCGCACGCCACTCGGCAGTTCTTCGAGATAAACGCCGGGGTAGCTGAGTTGAGCAGTCATGGGGACGACTCCTTAACGTGAAAGCGAAGTGCAGCCGAACAATGTCATGATTCTTCTGGAGAAAATGCCATTGCCGCTCGCCTCACGCGTAGCCCAACCACGACCACCCCCAATCCGGATGGGACAATAAGGCACCTCGAGCGGGTCCGTTTTTGCCTCTTCCGTGCGCGAAACTATTTGGCAGTGAGTTATCTATAGATACCCTTTTTGCGCACTACAAATAGATTTTTTGTGACATCAACATAATGATTTACAGACTTGAAAGCGCCCTATTTAGAACGCTTTCACACGGCCGCAGCGGGATCGAGCGCCAGGCACCGCGCAGCCTTAGCTCGGGCCAGCGGAGACCTGCTGGGTTTGAGCATGACAGTGCGGGAAACAAGGGCCTCGCCCTGCTCCACCACAACCATACCCGGTGGCAAGCGGGGCCAAAAACCGCCGCCCGGCCGCCACCGCTGCGGCAATGACGACCGGGCAAGAGGAGAGCCGAGCGATGGCGGCGGGAGGCACGGGAGTGCTTCGCGCCGCCTACACAACAGCGTAGAGCGGGAGGAGTGCGCCATCACGCCCCTCCCAACCTACCGCCCTGGCAAGGTCTGGGGAGTGGCTCAGGCCGACAACTCGGCAACGTAGCTCTGGATGATGGCGGAGAAATCGAGCCCGCCGTGACCGTCCGCGCTGAAACGCCGGTAGCACTGCTCGGCCAGTGCGCCCAGCGCCAGCGGCAACTCGATTTCGCGCGCGGCTTCGTTGGCGAGGCCCAGGTCCTTGAGCATGAGGTCGGTGCCGAAGCCGCCCTTGTAGCCGCGGCTCGCCGGGGCATTCTCCATGACCCCGGGCCAGGGGTTGTAGACCTCCAGCGCCCAGTTGCGCCCCGAACTCTTGGCGATGATGTCGGACAGCACCTTGGGGTCGAGGCCGTTCCTGACGCCCAGCGCCAGCGCCTCGGCGGTGCCGGTCATCAGGATGCCCAGCAGCATGTTGTTGCAGATCTTGGCGGTCTGGCCCGCGCCGCTGGCGCCGGCGTGGAAGATGTTCTTGCCCATGGCTTCCAGCAGCGGACGGGCGCGTTCCAGATCGGCCGATTCGCCGCCGACGATGAAGGTGAGCGTGCCGGCAGTGGCGCCGGCGGTGCCGCCGGAGACCGGGGCATCGAGCATGCAGAGACCGGCGGCCCGGGCCGCCTCGGCCACCTTGCGCGCGCTGGCGGCGGCGATGGTGCTGCAGTCGATCACCAGCGTGCCTTTGGGCAGGCGGGCGAACAGGCCTTCCTCACCCAGGTACAGCCCTTCGACGTGCTTGCCGGCGGGCAGCATCGAGATCACCACCTCGGCCCCTGCCACGGCATCGGCCGCGCTGATGGCGGCACGGGCGCCGGCGGCCTGCAGCCTGGCGAGCGCCTCGGCCGAGAGATCGAAGGCGCTCACGGCGAAGCCCTTGTTCTGCAGATTGAGGGCCATGGGGCCGCCCATATTGCCCAGCCCGATGAAAGCGACGTGTTGCATGGTGTTTCTCCTCTGATGGCGTGTTATTTGAGGTCGGCCAGCGGGTGCTCCGTGGCCGGCCATGGGCTGATGAAATGGCTTTCCACCCAGCCGTCCGGGATGGCTGCCAGGGTCGGGTAGTGCCAGTGCGGCGCGCGGTCCTTGTCGACCAGCAAGGCGCGCACCCCTTCGCGAAAATCCGGCCGGGCGCAGAAGTTGACCGACAACGCCAGCTCCATGCGCAGCGCGTCGGCCAGCGACAGGTGGCGGGCGCGCCGGAAGATTTCCCAGGTGACGGCGGCCGAAGTCGGGCAGCCCTGGGCAAAGCTCCTGGCCGCCGCGGCAAGCCAGGGGTCTTCGAACGCGGTGCCGGCGAGCGCCACCGCGGCGGCGTCGAGGCTGCCCAGGCTCATCAGGCGCTGCACCGTGAGCAGATTGCGCGCGCAGTTCGCGTCCGGCATCGGCTCATGATGCGACGCTGCCAGCGCACTCAACAGTGCGCTCACCATGCCGTGGTGCCGCGCCGCCGGGCGGGACCAGTCGGCCCGTTCCAGTTCCCGCAGCAGGGCCTCCTGGCCGTCTTCGGCCAACATGTGGTCGGCCAGGTTGCACAGCACGGCATCGTGGGCGTTGAGCGGTGCGCCGGTGAGGCCGAGGAACAGGCCGAGCCTGGCCGGCATGCGTTGCAGGAACCAGCTGCCGGCCACGTCCGGGTAGAGGCCGATGGTGATTTCCGGCATGGCGATGCGGGTGGAGGGCGTGGCCACGCGGTGGCAGGCCCCGGCCATCAGCCCGAGCCCGCCGCCCATGACGATGCCGCCGCCCCACACGATCAGGGGCTTGCGGTAGCGGTGGAGGTGGTAATCGAGCCGGTATTCCTCGCTGAAGAACGCCACGGCGTCGGGGTTGGGGGTGCGGCTGTCGTCCAGCAGCGCCCGGCGCAGCGAGCGCACGTCGCCGCCGGCACAGAAGGCCTTGTCGCCGGCGCCGCGCAACACCACGGCAACCAGGCCAAGGTCGGCTTCCCAAGCGCTCAGCCGCTGCTGGAGCAGACGGATCATGTCCAGCGTCAGCGCGTTGAGCGTTTTTCCCGCGTTCAACGTGGCGATGCCGAGGCGATGGCCGCTGGCGGTGGCGCGTTCTTCGAACAGGACGATGTCTTGCATTGCGGAGTCCCTCAATAGCCTGTTGTGCGTGGCGATCAGCGCAGCGTCTCCAGCGCGCCGTCCTGCAGCAGCCGGCGCGCGACGATGACGCGCATGATCTCGTTGGTGCCTTCCAGGATCTGGTGCACGCGGCTGTCGCGCAGGTGACGTTCGAGCGGGTATTCCTTGATGTAGCCGTAGCCGCCGAACAGCTGCAGCGCCTCGTTCACCACCTTGAAGCCGGCATCAGTGACGAAGCGCTTGGCCATGGCGCAGTAGGCCGTGGCGTCCGGGCTGCCGCTGTCGAGCTTCCAGGCAGCGAGGCGCACCATCTGGCGCGCCGCGACCAGTTCCGTGGCCATGTCGGCGAGACGGAACTGCACGGTCTGGAACTCGGCCAGCGCCTGGCCGAACTGCTGGCGTTCCTGCACGTAGCGCGCTGCGGCTTCCAGCGCGGCCTGGGCTGTCCCCACTGAGCAGGTGGCGATGTTGATGCGCCCGCCGTCCAGCCCCTTCATGGCGAAGGTGAAGCCCTGGCCTTCCTCGCCCAACAGGTTGGCCGAAGGCACGGCGACGTTGTCGAAGGTGATGGTGCGGGTGGGCTGCGAATTCCAGCCCATCTTCCGTTCCTTCTTGCCGTAGCTGATGCCGGGCAGATCGGCCGGGACCACGAAGGCGGAGATGCCCTTGGCGCCCGGGCCGCCGGTGCGTGCCATCACCACCAGTACGTCGGTGCTGCCGGCGCCGGAGATGAAGGCCTTGCTGCCGTTAAGGCGGTAGACGTTGCCGTCGCGCTCGGCGCGGGTGCGCAGGTTGGCGGCGTCCGAACCGGCACCGGGCTCGGTGAGGCAATAGCTGCCCAGCTTGGCGCCGCTCGCCAGCGCCGGCCCCCACTGCTCGGCCACTTCCGTTCGGGCAAAGCTGCCGATCATCCAGCTCACCATGTTGTGGATGGTGAGGTAGGCGGCGGTGGAGGTGCAGCCGGCGGCCAGTTCCTCGAACACGATGGCGGCGTCGAGCCGGGTCAGCCCCAGCCCGCCGTACTGCTGCGGCGTGTACAGCCCGCAGAAGCCCATCTCGCCGGCGCGGCGCAGGGTGTCCTTGGGAAAGACTTCCTCCTCGTCCCAGTGCGCGGCGTAGGGTGCCAGCTCGTGGCGGGCGAACTCACGCGCGCTGTCCTGGAAGGCGATCTGTTCTTCAGTCAGTTGGAAATCCATAGTCATTCCTTTTATCAAGCTTGTTCCAGTAGGCGAGCGAGCCAAAGCAGGTTGAGGAAGGACGGAGCGCAGGAACCTCAGTGGACATGTAGTCCATGAGGATCATGGCTGAGCGAATTAGAAATTCGCACGCGCAGAGCACCGCCCGACCTCAAGATGCGCAGGCGCAGCCGCCTAATAGGACGGGCGATCAGCTCAGCGAAATGGTGGTATTGACCTTGCCGCTGCTGGCCGCGTCGTCGAACCAGCGGCTGGTGACAGTCTTGGTCTGGGTGTAGAACAGGACCACCTGCTTGCCGTACGGGCCCAGGTCGCCCAGCTTGGAGGCGCGCGAACCGGTGAACGAGAACAGCGGCACCGGCACCGGGATCGGCACGTTGATGCCGACCTGGCCGACGTCGATATCCTCCTGGAACTTGCGTGCCGCCGCGCCGCTCTGGGTGAAGAGGGCGGTGCCGTTGCCGTTGGGGTTGGCGTTGATGAGTTCGATGGCCTGGTCCAGGGTGTCGGCCGCCGTGAGGCACAGCACCGGCCCGAAGATTTCCTGGTCGTAGATCGCCATGCCGGGCTTCACGCCGCTGAAGATGGTCGGGCCGACGAAATTGCCCTGCTCAAAGCCAGGCACCTTGATGCCGCGCCCGTCCAGCTCCAGCCGGGCGCCCTGCTCCACCCCCTGGGCGATCAGCGATTCGACGCGGTCGCGTGCGGTGCACGACACCAGCGGCCCCACGTCAGGGTTGTCCTTGCCGGGGCCGACGCGCAGCGCCTTGGCCTTGGCCACCAGTTCCGGAATCCAGTTTTTCGCCTCGCCCACCAGCACCGCCACGGCCAGCGCCATGCAGCGCTGGCCGGCCGCGCCGAAGGCCGCGCCGGTGAGCTGGTTGAGCGCCTGCTCCTTGTTGGCGTCCGGCAGCACGATGGCGTGGTTCTTGGCGCCCATCATGCACTGCACGCGCTTGCCGGCGAGGCTCGCCCGGTTGTAGACGTGGGTGCCGACCTTGCTCGAACCGACGAACGAGATCGCCTTGATGTCGGCGTGGTCGCAGATGGCGTTGACCACGTCCGGGCCGCCGTGCACCACGTTGAGCACGCCGGCCGGAATACCCGCCTGCAGCGCCAGCTCGACCAGGCGCATGGTCACCATCGGGTCCTGCTCGGACGGCTTGAGTACGAAGGTGTTGCCGGTGGCGATCGCCATCGGGAACATCCACAGCGGGATCATCGCCGGGAAGTTGAACGGGGTGATGCCGGCGCACACGCCGAGCGGCTGCAGCACCGAGTAGGTATCGACGCCGCTCGCCACGTTCTCGGCGTACTCGCCCAGTTGCAGGTTGCCGATGCTGGCGGCGTGCTCGACCACTTCCAGGCCGCGGAACACGTCGCCCTCGGCGTCGGCCAGGGTCTTGCCCTGTTCGGCGGTGAGGATGGCCGCCAGTTCCTTCATGTGTTCGCGGATCAGCTGCTGGTACTTGAGGAAGATGCGCGCGCGGCTGCCGATCGAGGTTTTCTTCCAGCTCTTGAAAGCCGTCTTGGCGGCGGCCACGGCGGCGTCGACCTCGGCCGGAGTGGCCATCGGCACGCGCGCCAGCACCTCCTGCGTGGCCGGGTTGACGACGTCGCGCCAGACGCTGGTCTGCGATTCGACGAACTCGCCGTTGATCAGGAGCTTGACGGTGGGAACGGTGGTGGAAAGAGTCATGATGAGCCTGCCTTATGGACGAAGTGGGCCAGCCCCCTCGGCGCCAGGGCCGAGGGGATGTGTCGTTAACGGGGAAATGAGAGCGGTGCGGTGCCGGTCAGCCCTTGAGCGCCGGGAAATCGTCTTCGAAGTATTCCTGTGGTCCGCGCGCGTTCTCCTCGCGGCGCTGCGCCTCCAGCTTGCGCAATTCGACGCGGCGGATCTTGCTCGACAGAGTCTTGGGCATCTCGCTGACGAACTCGATGCGACGCACGCGCTTGTAGGCCGCCAGCCGTTCGCGCGCAAAGCGGAAGATGGTTTCTGCCAACTCGCGATCCGCCACCTGCTCGGGAGCCAGGATGATGAAGGCCTTGGGCACCGCCAGGCGCACCGGGTCGGGGCTTGGCACCACCGCCACCTCCATCACCGCCGGGTGCTCGATCAGCGCGCTCTCCAGCTCGAACGGGCTGATGCGGTAGTCCGACGCCTTGAACACGTCGTCGGCGCGGCCGACGAAGGTGATGTAGCCCTCGTCGTCGATCATCGCGGTATCGCCGGTGCGGTAGTAGCCGTCGGCCATCGCCTCGGCGGTTTTCTCCGGGCTGTCGGCATACCCCAGCATCAGCCCGAGCGGGCGCGGTTCGAGCGGCAGCACCACTTCGCCTTCGCTCGCCAGTTCGCCATCGGGCCCCATCAGCGCCACGTGGTAGCCCGGCAATGGCCGGCCCATCGACCCCGCCTTGAGCGGCTGCCCGGGGGTATTGCCGATCTGCGCGGTGGTCTCGGACTGGCCGTAGCCGTCGCGCAGCGTCAGGCCCCAGGCCGCCTGGATTTGCTCGATGATTTCCGGATTGAGCGGCTCGCCGGCGCCCACCAGCTCGCGCAGCTTGAGCCGACCGCGGTAGGCCGCCAGATTTTCCTGGATCAGCATGCGCCACACCGTGGCCGGCGCGCACAGGCTGGTGATGCGGCAGCGCTCCAGCACACCGAGCAAGGCCGGGGCGCTGAAACGCGCCACGTTATGGATGAACACGCAGGCACCGGCGTTCCACGGTGCAAAGAACGAGCTCCAGGCGTGCTTGGCCCAGCCCGGCGACGAGATGTTCAAGTGCACGTCGCCCGGCTGCAGGCCAATCCAGTACAGCGTGGAGAGATGGCCGACCGGGTAGCTCTGGTGGCTGTGCAACACCATCTTGGGCTTGGAGGTGGTGCCGGAAGTGAAATAGAGCAGCAAGGGGTCGGTCGCCAGCGTCGTGCCATCCGGCTCGAAGCGGTCCGGGTAGCTTGCGGCGGCGGCGTGTTCGATCCAGCCCGCCGTGGCCGGACCGACCGCGATGCGGGTGTAGTTGCCCGCCACCTCGGCGAATTTGTCGAGATGGGCCTGACCCACCACCACGTGGCTGACGCGGCCACGGTCGAGGCGGTCGCACAGGTCTTCCGGGGTGAGCAAGGCGGTGGCGGGAATCACCACTGCCCCCAGCTTGATCGCCGCCAGCATGGTTTCCCACAGCGCCACTTCGTTGCCCAGCATCAGCAGGATGCGCTCGCCGCGCTTCACCCCCAGGGCGCGCAGATGGTTGGCGACGCGGTTGGAACGCCGCGCCAGCTCGTCGAAGCTGTAACGCTCCTCGCTGCCGTCCTCGTTGACGATCCACAGCGCCGGTGCCTGGTTGCCACGCGCCAGCTCGTCGAAATAGTCCAGCGCCCAATTGAATTCGGTGAGCTGGGGCCAGCGGAAGTCTCGATACGCCGTGGCGTAGTCGGTACGGTGAGTCAGCAGAAAATCCCGCGCGGCCACGAAGGCCTGGCAACGTGCATTCATTGACGTCTCTCTCCTGGATGGAACACCTCCGGCACGTCTCGCTCTGTGCCGGCCCGGTTCGTTTTTTTTGTTGTGCTTCAACCCGCCGAAGCCGCTGGTCTGGGTGGTTGAAAACGAGTATAGATAGGAGAAAATCCATCAGGAATAGACAAAAACACCGGAGCGATATGCAAAAAAACCCCATACCCGTCGACCGGCTGAACTGGGACGACATCAAGTTCTTTCTCGAGGTCGCCCGCACCCACACCGCCAGCAGCGCGGCAAAGCGCCTCGGCGTCGACTACACCACGGTGTCGCGCCGCATCCGCGCGCTGGAGCAGGCGCTGGGCGCCTTGCTGTTCGAGAAGTCACGCTCGGCCGGTTTCGTCCTTACCGTGGATGGGCAACAGTTGCTGCGCTATGCCGAAGCGATGGAAAGCGCCTTGCAGGCCGCCTGTGAAGAGGTATCGGGGACCGGCTTCGCCTTGTCCGGCCACGTGCGCATCGGCTGCACCGAGGGTTTCGGCTCCGGCTTCGTCACCCCGCAGATCAGCCGCTTCCAGGACCGCTACCCCGACATCACCGTCGATATCCTGCCGGTGCCGCACTTCATCAACCTGTCGCGGCGCGAGGCGGACATCGCGATCACGCTGGAGCGCCCCGAGCGCGGGCCTTACGTGTGCTCCAAGCTGTGCGACTATCGCCTGCTCCTGTACGCTACCCCGGACTACCTGGCACGCCACCCGCCGATCCGGCAGCCGGAAGACCTGGCCGGACACCGCTTCATCACCTACGTCGATGACCTGGCCTTCAGCCCCAAGCTGCTGTACATGGACGACGTGCTGCCCGGCGCCAGGAGCCCGCTGCGCAGCACCAGCGTGATCGCCCAGTACCAGGCCGCGCTGCAAGGCCGCGCCCTGGCGATCCTGCCCTGCTTTCTGGTCGGCGACGACCCGCGGCTCGTCCGGGTGCTGCCGGAGCAGGTGGCCGTCACACGGCAATTCTGGATGTACTACAGTGAAGACCTGCGCAAGCTCAAGCGCATCACGCTGGCAGCGGACTACCTGCGTACCTGCGCCCAGCTCAATCAGGATTTCCTGCTCGGCGAAGCGCTCCGCATGAGCTACCTGGAAGCGGAGGAAGCGGCATGAAACGAGGCTCTGGCGAAACTATCGCCACCGCGGCATCGCCTGCCGCTCCCGACTCGGCCAGGGCGGCGAAGCAACGCCCGGAAGCACGTTCATGAAGACCCATTGGCTGGTCGGGGTAATGCTGCTGGCGCTGCTGACCTGTTCCGGCTGCGCCCGGCCGCAGTACGGCGAGAACTATTTCATCGAGCTGCGAGGCAGCCCGGTGGTGCGTGGTTTCCGCTACGCCGGCAACGAGCAGAATCCGATCGACAATCTCTGGATCAAGCTGGACAAGGCGACCCCCTTCCAGTTTCGTTTTCCCGATGGCGCGTGGGTCGACTCCCGGCAGATCACCCGGCAGACCTTGAGCGAACACGGCATTCGCATCGATCAGAACGGTACGCTCACCCAGGCCATCTGGCACCCCGATTTGCCGCTGTGGGCATCGGTGGTGGGCCGACATCAATACTTTTCCTTCGATATAACGCAAGACGGCAAAGTCGACTCCCTGACTCTGGGCGCGTGCGGCTCGGCCTTCAAGGAGATATTCAGGACGGCGCAAGGCACCCACCCCGTCGGTTTCCCCATGACTGTGAAGGAGCTCGAGCAAATCTTCGGACCGACCTCTCGCGTGGACCGTCTCGCCCTCGTGACCGGATTCAGCTGCTTCTGATTTCCATCGCGACGCGGTAACGACAGCCAGGCCCCTGAACGGCAACACGTCGGCCGAAGCCACCCTGCCTATGACACCCGTGCTGCAGCCCGGGTGAACGCCCCATTCGCGACGGGTCGACGATACCGCACTGGCCGGCCGCTGCGGCATACTGGGTAAAACAGGCGGACGCCTTTTTGTCGCCGCCAGCGGCCTGATGCCGCGCTGACTCCGGGAGAAACATGGAAACATCGTTCTGGTCGGCCACCGTGCTCTTGATCCTCATCACCGATCCGCTGGGCAACATCCCGCTCTTCATCACCGCGCTCAAGCAGGTCCGGCCGGAACGGCGCCGGCGCGTGGTGCTGCGCGAGTGCCTGATCGCGTTCGCGGTGCTGCTCACCTTCCTGTTCTTCGGGCGCCATTTCCTGGAGTTGATGCAGCTCTCGGACGAGTCGCTGCGCGTCGCGGGCGGCGTCATCCTGTTCCTGATCGCGCTCAAGATGATCTTTCCCGGCGAGGAAAGCGCCTTTTCCGGCAAATCCCAGGGCGAACCCTTCATCGTGCCGATTGCGATTCCGCTCATCGCCGGGCCCTCGGCCATGGCCACCGTACTGCTGCTATCGACGCGCGAACCGGCACGCATGCTGGAGTGGACCGGCGCGCTGACAATCACCATGCTGGTCAGCACCACGGTGTTCCTGGCCTCCGGGCGGCTGCAAAAGCTGCTCGGGGAGCCGGTGATCGCGGCGCTGGAACGGCTGATGGGGCTGGTGCTGACCGCGATTTCGATCGAGATGCTGATGGGCGGGGTGGCGGCCTACCTCAAGAAGCTGGGCTAGGACGTGTCTCCCTGCGCGTTTGGAATACCTCCTGCGCGACCACCGCGATTGCACATTGTGGATCGGCTGCCCGCACACCCTGGACCTGAGCGTGCTGGGCGGCGGAGCATGAGCACGGGAGCACCGGATGATTGTTTCCTGTCGGGAGACAGTCATTTTCCTGAACCCGGGTTTATCGGCTCCTGGGGACGCCTCAGAATGGACGCCATGCTCACCCCTGTTGCCGCATTTCCTGCAAGGATACCCGATGACCCCGCCGCAAGACCGTGACCCGACCTCGCCGCAGCCGCTCACCCTGTCCAGCGCGCAGCTTTCGCCCCCGCAGCACGATGCCGCTTCGGGGCTGACCTACCGCACGCTGGTCCTGCCAGCCGCGGCGTCGGCGCCCCGGCCGCAGGCCCTGTTGTTGCTGCTGCACGGCGTGGGCGGCAACGAGATGCAGTTGGCCGGACTCGCACCGCTACTCGACGCCCGCATCAAGGTGGCGCTGGTGCGCGGCCCGCTGGAGTTCGGACCAGGGCAGTTCGGCTGGTTCCAGGTGAGCTTCGGTCCGCAAGGCCCGTCGATCAACCCGGACCAGGCCGAACGCAGCCGGCAGCAGTTGCAGCAACTGGCTGCCAGCCTGCAGTCGGCCAGCGGCATCGATCCCGCGCACACTGTCGTGGCGGGCTTCAGCCAGGGCGGCATCATGAGCGCCGGCCTGGCTCTGACCGAACCGCAGCAGGTGGGCGGTTTCGGCCTGTTGTCGGGGCGCATCCTGCCGGAAATCGCCCCGCATCTCGGTGCGCCCGACGCGCTGGCACGGCTGGAGGGCTTCGTCTCGCACGGTGAATTCGACGACAAGCTGCCATTGAGCTGGGCGGAAAAAGCCGGCAACTG
The DNA here is from genome assembly GCF_000283535.1 of Pseudogulbenkiania sp. NH8B. GTDB lineage: Bacteria > Pseudomonadota > Gammaproteobacteria > Burkholderiales > Chromobacteriaceae > Pseudogulbenkiania > Pseudogulbenkiania ferrooxidans. The sequence continues at coordinate 1,838,213 of NC_016002.1, read as the reverse complement.
GCTCCGTGAATTGGGCGTACCCCACCAGTTGCACCTCTATCCGGTGGGCCATCAGTTGACCTCCGAGATGGCCCACGACTTTGTCGCCTGGCTGACGGCACGCTGCTTGGCATAACGAGTAAAGCCTCCGGCCGCCGCCGCACCCCTCCAGGCGCCGCTCAGGCACATCAGACCATACCGGCCCCCAAGCCCGCCTTTCATCGAGAGGCGGGCTTTTTTTCCAGCTCCCCGCGCTTTTTACCAGCCCGCTTTCCAGCGGGAATGGGCCTCCTCCCTGCTCAATACTGGCCGAGTATCGTCGGATACTGAAACAGTATTAGACGGTCGATTTCTTTATCCCCAGGATACGACTGCCTTGAATGGGCCGTTCATTAAAACGGCGCTTTCATTTCGGCACTCCCATTCAAACAAAATAAAACTATGCAGCGCCGCCCTAAAAACCCGGCGCCAGCAGGCAAGTCGATCAGTTTACGGAGGAAAAATGAGTCGAGAATATAGCAAGGAAGTCGTCGATGTGACGGCATTAATCAACGAGCAGGATTTTACGAAATATCACTGGCTGGTCTTGTTCTTCTGCTTTTCCATTCTGGCGCTGGACGGGTTCGACACCGCGGCCATCGGCTACGTCGCGCCCGCCCTTGTCACCGAATGGGGCATCAGCCGCCCCTCGCTGGCGCCGGTCTTGAGCGCCGCCTTGTTCGGTCTGGCCTTTGGCGCCATGGCGGCGGGCCCCAGTGCCGACCGCTTCGGCCGGAAGAACGTGCTGATCGCCTCGACCATCGTGTTTGCCGTCTTCAGCGGTTTGACGGCCTACGCCAGCAGCGTCCCGAGCCTGTCGGCGCTGCGCTTCCTGACCGGCCTCGGCCTGGGAGCGGCGATGCCCAACGCGGTCACCCTGATCGCCGAACTCGCCCCGGCCAAACGTCGCTCCTTCGTGGTCAACGCCGTCTACGTCGGCTTTCCGCTGGGCGCCGCCGCGGGCGGGTTCGTCTCGGCCGGGCTGATTCCGCACTATGGCTGGCAAGGCGTCTTCATCCTGGGCGGCATCCTGCCGCTGGCCCTGTTGCCGTTCATGATCCGCCACCTGCCCGAGTCGGTGTCCTACATGGCCGCCAAACAGTACCCGATCGAGAAAATCAAAGCGGTGCTGGAGCGGATTTGCCGCCAAGACCTGAGCCACGTCAAGCAATGCGTCATCGGTGAAGCGGCCGGCAAGGGCAAGGTGGAGAAATCGGCCCTGAGCCTGATCCTGTCCAGGCCGTTCCTGGTGCCGACGCTGATGCTGTGGGTCACTTACTTCATGGGCCTGCTGATTTTCTATCTGCTGACCAACTGGATGCCGCTGATGATGAAAGACGCGGGATTCAGCACGCAAAAGGCGGCCCTGCTGACCGCACTATTCCCGCTGGGCGGCGGCATCGGCACCCTGGTGAGCGGGCTGTTGATGGACAAGTACAACCCCGGCCGCGTGCTCAGCCTGGTCTACGTGCTGGCCGCGCTGTTCCTGGTGGCGGTGGGCCAGAGCATGGACAACGTTTCGCTGTTCGCCGTGCTGATCTTCCTCGCCGGGGTCATGGTGACGGGCGCCCAGGCCTCGCTGCCGGCGCTGGCCGCACCGATCTACCCGACCCAGGGTCGTGCCACGGGCATCGCCTGGATGCTGGGCATCGGTCGCTTCGGTGGCATCGCCGGTGCCCTGCTGGGCGGGGTCTTGCAGGGGATGCAGCTGCCGTTCAGCCAGACCCTGACCCTGCTCACCCTCCCCGCCGGCATCGCCATGCTGGCCCTCTGGACCCTGTCGGTGAAAACCGGGCGTGACACGGCAGCGGCTGGCGCCCTGCCCTCGCTGAAACCGGCGGAATAAAACCGGCGCATTGACGGGCCGGGAAAGCAAAAACCGCGTAGCAGAGCCGGGCTGGATATCAGCCCGGCTCGATCCGGAGCGGATGGCACAATACGCCCGACTACTTCCCTGCCCCGTTACCTCAAATGCCGTGCCGGTTATTTTCCAGCCGTCGCCAAACTGTTTATTTCCCCGTCTTTACCCCTGCCGGTTCCAACCTGAATCAGCCGCTTATTTTCCCGAGGGATTGACGATGAATGCCTCCCACACCCCGTTTGAACGCGGCCTTGCCGTACTGCAGGCTTTCTCCGCCGACAACCCAACCCTTTCCGTCACCGAGGTGAGTGCGCAAACTGGCATTCCCTATGCGGCGGTTTATCGCTGCCTGTACACGCTGAACAAAATGGGCTTCGTCCAGCGCGAGGCAAAAGGCTATTTCAGCGTGACGGCAAAAGTGCTGGCCCTGAGCCAGGCATACCGCAAGGCCCTGGATCGGCCAGCACCGATCAGGTATTGAGCAGCACGCCGTTCAAGTCCTGCGCGGAAACGGCATGCGCCATCGATTCCGCCTCGTAAATGTCGATAATCATCTTGATGAGCAGTTTGACATCGTTGGACTCGTCGAGCAGACGGGTGCTGAGAATGATCGGCGACACCATATTGGGCACATCCAGCTCCCGATAGCAGACATCCTCGCGCTTCAGGCCCTGCACGCTGGAGGGAACGATCGCGATGCCGACCCCGGCCGCCACCAACCCTATCGCGATCTGCAGCTCGCGCGCCTCGTAGATGCTTCTTGGCTCCAGCGCCCGGTCATGAAACGCCGCCAGCACCTGATCGGCAAAACTCGGGCGCGGCGATTTCGGGAACACGATCAGCGTCTCCATGGCGATATCCTGCAGCGACAGTGCGGGCTTGGTCGCCAGCGGGTGCTCGCTGGGCAAGGCCGCCATCAGGCGCTCCTCGCGCAACACGATGCGGCGCACATTGGGATCTTCGTGACGGATACGACCGAACCCGACGTCGATGCGGCCCTCCTTGAGTGCGCCAATCTGCTCCATCGTGGTCATTTCGTGCAGACTCAGTTCGATGGTCTTGTGCGCGTCGCGGAAGCGCCGAATGATCTTGGGCAACATGCCGTACAGCGTCGAGCCGACAAACCCGATCGACATCTTGCTGTCGATGATCCCGATGCGCTGGGTCATCGCCCTGAGCTCGCGCGTCTGCGACAGCAACTGTAAGGCATGGCCATAGAAGAACTGCCCGGCCTCGGTCAGCTTGAGCGGGCGCGAGCCGCGCTCGATCAGCACCACCCCGAGATCATCTTCCAATTGTTGAATCTGGCGACTCAATGGCGGCTGGGCGATATGCAGCCGCTCGGCCGCGCGCGTGATGTTGCCTTCTTCGGCGACGGCAACGAAGTAACGCAGGTGGCGCAGTTCCATAGCAAACCTCCAGGACATCACGACACCGCACCGTTGGCCGAAAGCCACGCGGCGGGAGTGTCGTTTGGGAAAGCGTGGTCGATCGCCTCCGCAACCGGCGGCCGGATCGGCGCCGGCCACTAGGCCGCGAAAAACAGGCAACGTGGAGCGGGGCCGCGCGGCCAGCCGGCCTGCGCGCCCGGCTCCGGATGAGGGAGGGACGCCGCGGGGACGTGGCCCCGCTAAGTCCCCTTGGCCTGCCGCTGGTGCGGCTTGTTCAGCACCAGGTAGGCGATGCAGCCGATCACCACGCCCCAGAAGGCCGAACCCAGGCCAAGGAAGCTCATACCGGAGGCCGTCGCCAGAAAGGTGATCATCGACGCCTCGCGATGCTCGGCATCCTCGACCGCGCCCTGCACGTTGGCCGAAATCGCCCCGATCAGCGCCAGCCCTGCCAGCACGGCGACGAATTCCTTGGGCAAGGCGGTGAACAGCAGCACGATGGTGCTGCCGAACATCCCGCCGATCAGGTAGAACGCCCCGTTGGCGATACCCGCCACGTAACGCCGCGACGGGTCGTCGTGCGCGTCCTTGCCGGTGCACAGCGCGGCGGTGATGGCAGCGATGACGATGGTGATGCCGCCGAAGAACGCCACCACGAGCGAGGCCAGGCTGGTGACGGTGATGATCGGCTTGGCCGGGGTGTCGTAACCCGACACGCGCAGCACCGCCATGCCAGGCAGATGCTGGCCGGTCAGGCTCACCATCACCAACGGCAGCGCCAGGCTCAGCGTGGTGCCCAGCGTCCACTCCGGGCGGATGAACTGCGGCGTGGCCAGGCTGAGCCGCACATCGCCCAGGTGGGTCTGCCCCAGGAGCACGGCCAACGCGGCGCCGCACAGCAGCACCAGCACGATGCAGTAACGCGGCAACAGCCGCTTGAACAGCAGGTAGGCGCCGACCATGCCGAACGCCAGCACCGGCATCGAGCCGACCGACTTGAAGGCGCTGGCGCCGAACTGGAACAAAATGCCCGCCATCATCCCGGCGGCGATACCCTTGGGAATATGGCGCATGAGGCGGTCGAACGAGCCCGACGCGCCGATCAGCAACAGCACCACGGCGGCGGTGAGATAGGCCCCCACCGCCTGGTTCAGCGTGACGCCGGGAAACAGCGTCACCAGCAAGGCGGTGCCGGGCGCGGACCAGGCGGTCACCACCGGCACCTTGAGGCGCCAGCTCAGCACGATGCCGGACACCGCCGCGCCCATCGAGATGGCCCAGACCCAGGACGAGATCATCTCGTTGGACATGTTGGCCACCTTGGCGGCCTGAAAAAAGATCACCAGCGGACCGGAATAGGAAATCAGCACCGCGAGGAAGCCGGCGGTGATGGCGGAGAGCGACCAGTCCTGGCGCAGCGAACCGCTCGCATCGGGTGCCGGGGACGCCAGAGAACGGTCTTGGGATGAATTGTTCATTGAGTATGCCTCATCAAAAAATGACCTCTCACCCATCAGGATGAGAGGTCCGAACGCGATGATGCAAGAGGGACTCGTGGGTGGCGCCTAGCCCAGATCGCCGCCACCGACCGGCAACACCGTGCCGGTAATATAGGACGCCTCGTCCGACGCCAGGAACAGGATAGCGCGCACCTGCTCGTCGATGGTGCCGTAACGGTGCATCAGGCTGCTGGAAAGGGTCTGGTCGACGATGCCCTGGTACCAGACTTTTTCCTGCTCACTCATCGGCGCGCTATTGCGCGGCACCTTGCGCGGCGGCGCCTCGGTGCCGCCGGTAGCCACGGCGTTGACACGGATGCCGTCCCCGGCGTGCTCGAAGGCGAGGCTCGCGGTGAGCGCGTTCACCCCGCCCTTGGCGGCGGAATACGGAATGCGGTAGATGCCGCGCGTGGCGATCGACGACACGTTGACGATCACCCCCTGCTGGCGCTCGACCATGCCCGGCAGCACGGCGCGGCAGCACCACAGGGTGGGGAACAGCGAGCGGCGGATTTCGGCCTCGATCTGCGCCTCCTCGTATTCCTGGTAGGGCTTGGCCCAGATCGTGCCGCCGACGTTGTTGATCAGCACGTCGACGCGGCCGTAGGCCTCCTCGGCGGCTTCCACCACGAGCTGGGCGCCGTTGTAGCTTTCCAGGTCGGCCGTCACCACCGTGGCCTGGCCACCCCTGGCCTTGATCTCGCCGGCCACCTCGTGCACCAGCTCGGAGCGGTCGGCCAGCACGACTAGCCCGCCCTCTTCCGCCACACTCAGGGCGACGCCGCACCCGATACCCTGGGCCGCGCCAGTGACGATGACCACCTTGTCCTTGAAACGTGTACTCATGGTTCAGGCCTCGCTGCTGGCGGAGAATTTTTCATACAGGAAGCTCGCCGGGGTCACGCCCGACTGCTGCAGCCAGCCGCGCACCGCCTCCACCATCGCCACCGGGCCACACAGATAGACGTCCACGTCGCCGGCATTGAGCCATTCCGGCTCGATGTGCTGCGTGACGTAACCCTTGCGCGGATGGGCGCTCTCGGCCGCCACCACACAGGTACGGTAGTCGAACTGCGGCAGCCGGGCCTTGATGGCGTCCAATTGCTCCAGCGCCACCAGGTCGACGTCATTGGTCACGCCGAACACCATGCGGATAGGCTGCGTGCTGTCGCTTTCGGCCAACACGTCGAGCATCGACAGGAACGGCGCGATGCCGGTGCCGCCGGCCAGGAACAGCACCGGCCGCGCCACTTCGCGCAGGTAGAAACTGCCGTACGGGCCGGCAAACGTCATGCGCTCGCCCACTTTGGCGTCATGGCTCAGGAAGTGGCTCATGCGCCCGTTCGGCACGTTGCGCACCACGAACGCGGCCTCGCTGGCGCCGGGCGCCGAGCTGAACGAATACGCGCGGGTCAGTTCGGTGCCGGGAATGCCGACGTTGACGTACTGGCCCGGCAGGAAGGAAAGACTCGCCGGATCGTCGAGCTTGATCGAGAAGCCGATGGTGGAGTCGGACAGCGGCCGCACCGCCGCGATGGTGCCACCGAAGCTCGACACGCCGGTCTTGCACGCCACCGACGAGGCCGGGATCTTGATCACGCAGTCCGACTTGGGCCGGGTCTGGCAGGTCAGGATGTAGCCCTGCTCAGCATCCTCCGGGGCCAGGGCGTCTTCGATGTAGCTCGATTCCGGCAGGTCGTACTCGCCCGACTCGCACAAGCAGCGGCAGGTACCGCAGGCGCCGTCGCGGCAATCCAGCGGAAGATTGACCTTCTGGCGATACGCCGCGTCGGACAGCTTTTCGTTTTCGTTGCAGCTGATGAAACGGGTGACGCCGTCCTCGAATTGAAGTGCGATGTTGTAGCTCATGATTCCTACTCCTGCCGTACCGAGCCGCGCCTCCCCCGTCCCGCGTCGCCGCGCCGTCCTGTCCAATACAAGACGGCGGGGGCGCTGCGCCGGGAAGGCCGGCGGCTCTCGATGCTTGCTTAAATGTGGTAGACGTCGATTACCTGGTGGATGTAATCGTTCTTCAGCACCACATACTTGTTGCGGATCTTCGGGCTCGCGCCGGAAAAATCGATCACGTAACGCGCCATGCCGAAATGGCTGTAGGTGGTCTTGTAGCGGTGGCTCAGGGTGTGCCAGTTGAAGCGCACCGTGACCAGGTCACCATCCTGCTTTTCCAGCTCCACGTTGCTGATGTTGTGGCTGGTGCGGGTGTCCGGCATGGTGGCGCTGGAGCGCTCGGTCTTGATGCGGAACACGCGATCTTCCAGGCCCTGGCGGTTGGCGTAGTAGATCAGCGAGATTTCGCGCTGCGGATCGGTAACCAGCTTGTCGTCATCGTCCCACGACGGCATCCAGAACTCGGCGTCCGGGTGGTAGCACTCGAGCCACTCGTCCCACTGCTCGTCGTCCAGCAGGCGGCTTTCGCGGTAGAGAAAGCTGCGGATCTGCTCCATGTTGACGTTGCTCATGCCTGTTCTCCTTCCTCGCGCACGGCGTGCTTCATCACGTCCAGCCAGTAGCGGTGCTGCACCGTGTACAGACCCTCGTCCTCGGTCTTGACCCCGCTCAGTACCGGCTTGAGGCCGATCTTCTTCGCCGCCTCGTCGGCGCCTTCGATCCAGTGCGTGGAACCGCGGCACATATCGTTCCATTCCAGCGCGATGCCGGAGTAACCCTGCTGGCAGGCACGGAATTCTTCCAGGTCGTCCGGCGTGGCCATGCCGCTGGCGTTGAAGAAGTCCTCGTACTGGCGGATGCGGCGCGCGCGCGCCTCGTCCGACTCGCCCTTGGGCGCGATGCAGTAGATGGTGACTTCGGACTTGTTCACCGACAGCGGGCGCACCACGCGAATCTGCGAGCCGAATTGGTCCATCAGGTACACGTTCGGGTACAGGCACAGGTTGCGGGAGTTGCGCACCATCCAGTCCGCCATCTCGGGGCCGAGCTTTTCGGCGTACTCGTCGCGGCGTGCGAAGTTGGGGCGGTCCTCCGGGTTGGCCCACTGCGTCCACAGCAGCATGTGGCCGTGCTCGAAGGCGTAGAAGCCCCCACCCTGCTTGCCCCACTTGCCGGCGTCCATGGCGCGGGTGGTATCGACGCGCTCGCTCTGTTCCTTGCGGTGGCTGGTGGTGGCGGCGTAATTCCAGTGCACGGCGGAGACGTGGTAGCCGTCGGCGCCGTTTTCGGCGGTCAGCTTCCAGTTGCCGTCGAAGGTGTAGGTCGACGAGCCCCGCAGCACTTCCAGCCCTTCGGCCGACTGGTCGACGATCATGTCGATGATCTTGGCCGCTTCACCGAGGAATTCGGTCAGCGGCTTGACGTTTTCGTTCAGGCTGCCGAACAGGAAACCGCGGTAGTTCTCGAAGCGCGCCACCTTCTTCAGGTCGTGCGAGCCTTCCTTGTTGAAGCAGTCCGGGTAACCGGCGTCTTCCGGGTCCTTCACCTTCAACAGTTTGCCGCTGTTGTTGAAAGTCCAGCCGTGGAACGGGCAGGTGTAGGTCGCCTTGTTGCCGCGCTTGTGACGGCACAGCGTGGCGCCACGGTGGGTACACGCGTTGACGAAGGCGTTCAGCTCACCCTGGCGGTTGCGCGCGATGAACACCGGCTGCCGGCCCATGGTGGTGGTGTAGTAATCGTTGACGTTCGGGATCTGGCTCTCGTGCGCGAGGTAGATCCAGTTGCCCTCGAAGATGTGCTTCATTTCGAGTTCGAACAGCGCTTCGTCGGTGAAGACACTGCGGTGCACGCGGTAGTCGCCGGTCTGCGGGTTTTCGATCAGGTAATCGTCCAGCTTCTTCAGCTTCGGGGTGGTATCGGGATGAATGGGGATCATTGCCGTTCTCCTCTATCGGGACAAGTGGACCCTGCCGGGCAGGGCCCGTCCCTGTTGCTCTATGCTCGGTGTCGATCAGGCGCTGGCGCGTTTGCGTTCGACTTCGGTGGTCGGCGCGGCCGCGGTTTCGCCGTTGAGGCGGAAGTCGAAGTCGATCGAGGCGAACGGCTTCTGCAGGCCCTTCTTGTCGATCTCCGCCGCATCAGTAACGCGGTTCACCGCCGGCACCAGACCCTCGCGGCTGGCGAAGGCGAAGTCGTCCCACAGGTAGTCGTCACCGTCGATGTTGATCTGCGTGGTCAGCTTGCGGTGGCCGGCGGCGGTCACGAAGAAGTGGATGTGCGCCGGACGGCGGCCGTGGCGGCCGAGCAGGTTCAACAGGCGCTGGGTGGTGCCTTCCGGCGGGCAGCCGTAACCCATCGGCATGATGCTGCGGAACTGGTAGCGGCCGTTGGCGTCGGTGACGATGGTGCGGCGCAGGTTGAAGTCCGACTGGCTCTTGTCGAAGAACGAGTAGTTGCCCATCAGGTTGGCATGCCACGCTTCGACTTGGGCGCCCGGCAGCGGCTTGCCGTCGGCGTCGTACACGGTGCCCTGCATGAACAGCACTTCGCCCTGCTCCACCTCGCTGCCGTCGTCCATGCGGGCGAAGCCTTCCGACTTCGGCGCGCCGGCGACGTAGAGCGGGCCTTCGATGGTGCGCGGGGTGCCGCCGGTGAGGCCGGCTTTGGCTTCGGCTTCGTCCATGCGGATGTCGACGAAGCGTTCCAGACCCAGGCCGGCGGCCAGCAGCCCCAGTTCGTGGGTGGCGCCGGCTTCGGCGAAGTACTCCAGGCCTTTCCAGACTTCGCTCGGGCTGAGGTCGAGGTCTTCGATGGCCTTGAACAGGTCGCTGGTCAGGCGCACCGCGATCTGCTGCACGCGCGGGTTGACTTCGCCGGTGGCGGTGTCGACCAGGAAGCTTTTTACCAGGGCGTCGATTTCTGCGTGTGTCATGTCTCTACTCCTCATTTATATCGTCGTGCCAATGCGTTGCGGCATTCCGTTCAACCGGCCGAACGCATTTCACGGCCTTGTCTCGGGCTGAATGGGTGGGGGTTCGGGGCTTAGCGGTCGTCGTCCCGGATCGACGAGGGGTGGCGGCACAAGGGTGTGACCTCGATCTTCATGTACGGGAACAGCGGCAGGGTCGACACCAGCTGGTGCAGTTCGTCGACGCTCTCGACGTCGAACAGGCTGACGTTGGCGTACTGCCCGGCGACGCGCCACAGGTGGCGCCACTTGCCGGCGCGCTGCAGCGCCTGCGCCTGTTCCTTCTCGACCTGCTTCAGTGCGGCGGCCTCGGCGGCCGGCATCGCGGGCGGCAGATTCACTTCCATGCGTACGTGGAACAGCATCTCGTCCATCCTTTCCTGTTGATCTTTTGGTGAAACCCGGCGGGTCATTTATTTCCGGTGCAGGGTGGCCAGCTTGTCCCTGTCGATCTGGATGCCCAGGCCCGGTCCGGTCGGCACCTGCAGCATGAAGTCGCGGTACTGCAGCGGCTCGACGAGGATTTCCTCGGTCAGCAGCAGCGGGCCGAACAGCTCGGTGCCGAAGGCGAGTTCGCCGAAGGTGGCGAAGACGTGGGCCGAGGCGGCGGTGCCGACCGCGCCTTCCAGCATGGTGCCGCCGTACAGGCCGATGCCGGCGAGCTGGGCGATATCGGCCACCTGCTTGGCGGGGATCAGGCCGCCGGACTGGGCGATCTTGACCGCGAACACATCGGCGTCGGCGTCCTTGGCAAACTCGAAGGCGCTGAGCGGGCCGTGCAGCGCTTCGTCGGCCATCACCGGCACCGCGAACTGGCGCGCCAGGCGGGCCAGCCCGGCGCGGTTCTCGGCGCGCACCGGCTGTTCGATCAGGTCGACACCGCCGTCCTGCAGCGCGGCGATGCCGTTGACGGCGTCGAGCTCGCTCCAGGCCTGGTTGACGTCGACGCGCACGCTCACCGCGTCGCCCAGGGCTTGCTTGATGGCGAGCACGTGCTTGACGTCGTCGGCCACCGGGCGCAGGCCGATCTTGAGCTTGAAGATGCGGTGGCGGCGCTGCTCGAGCATGCTCTCGGCTTCGGCGATGTCCTTGGCGGTGTCGCCGCTGGCCAGGGTCCAGGCCACCGGCAGCGCGTCGCGCAGGCGGCCGCCCAGGAGTTCGGACAGCGGGATGCCGAGGCGGCGCGCCTGGGCGTCCAGCAGCGCGGTTTCCAGTGCGCACTTGGCGAAGCGGTTGCCCTGGATGACCTTGCGCACCCGGGCCATCGCTGCGGCGACGTTGCGCGCCTCCTGACCGATCAGCAGCGGGGCGATGTGCGTGTCGATGTTGACCTTGACGCTCTCGGGACTCTCGTCGCCGTAGTTCAGGCCGCCGATGGTGGTCGCCTCGCCCCAGCCCTCGATCCCGTCTTCGCACTGCACGCGCACCAGCACCAGGGTCTGGGTGTTCATGGTGGCCACCGACAACTTGTGCGGGCGGATGGTGGGCACATCGACTAGAATGGTTTCGATTGATCTGATCATGTCTTTAGGATATGGAAGTAAATCTGTTTGACCTGGTACGAAGCATAAGTAGTTGATTTCACACCGTCCAACACTGATTTAGTATCACTTTTATACCTGGGAGGTATGGTCTTGGAGCTGCGCCATTTACGCTATTTCATCGCCGTGGCGGAGGAACTGAACTTCACCCGAGCCGCCGAACGCCTGCACATCGCCCAGCCGCCGCTGAGCCGGCAAATCCAGCAACTGGAGGAAGATCTGGGGGTGCAGTTATTCGAGCGGAATGCCCGGCCGCTGAAGCTGACCGAGGCGGGGCGCTTCTTCTATGCGCACGCCCAGCAGTTACTGGCGCAAACCGCCGAGCTCGCGGCCATGACCCAGCGCGTGGGAAAAATCGAGCGGAAGATGTCGATCGGCTTCGTCGCGTCGACGCTGTACGGCATGCTACCCAAGGTGATCCGGCGCTTCAGAACGCGGTTTCCCGAGATCGAACTGAGCCTGCACGACATGACCACCATGGAGCAGATCCAGGCGCTCAAGGAGGGACGCATCGACGTCGGGTTCGGCCGCATCCGCCACGAGGACCCTAACGTACGTCGCATTCTGCTGCGCGATGAGCGCCTGATGGTGGCGCTGCCGTCGGGGCATCCCCTGCTGTTGGCCAAACCGGTGTTATCGCTGAAGGATGTGGCGATGGAAACGGTGATCATTTTCCCCAAGAGCCCGCGTCCGAGCTTCGCCGACCAGGTGCTGGTGGCCTTTCACGACAGGGCGATCGAACCGAAATCGATTTACGAGGTGCGCGAACTGCAGATCGCCCTGGGATTGGTCGCGGCCGGCGAGGGCGTATCCATCGTGCCCAGCAGCGTGAAGGGGTTGAAGCGGGAAGATGTCAGCTACATGGAACTGGACGACCCGCAATTGGTGTCGCCGATCATCCTGAGCACTCGCCTGCTGGATGAATCGGACGACATCAAGGCATTGCTGGAGATGATTTACGATCTGTACCGGGAACAGAATATCGAGTTCTACCCGGGCAATTAGCCGGAGCATCCGGCCGTGCCGGCACCAGAGAAGAAGCAACCGCGGTGCTCCGGCTTGAGCGCCCCGCCGGCCACCCCGCCCTAATGAAAAAAGGGGGCATCGCACGATGCCCCCTTCTCGTTCACTCCGGCGATTCGACGCTTCAGCCGCCTGTCCCACCCACCGTGAGCCCGCCGTCGATGCGCAGCGTCGGCTGACCCACGCCCACCGGCACGCTTTGCCCTTCCTTACCGCACACGCCGACCCCGGCGTCGAGTTGCAGATCGTTGCCGATCATCGACACGTAGTGCAGCACGTCGGGACCGTTGCCGATCAGCGTGGCACCCTTGACCGGGTAGCTCAGCTTGCCGTCCTCGATGCGCCACGCCTCCGACGCCGAGAACACGAACTTGCCGCTGGTGATGTCCACCTGACCGCCGCCGAAATTCACCGCGTACAGGCCGTCCTTCACCGAGGCGATAATCTCCTGCGGATCGTGCTGGCCGGCCAACATGTAGGTATTGGTCATGCGCGGCATCGGAATGTGGGCGTAAGACTCACGCCGGCCGTTGCCGGTCGGTGCCACCCCCATCAGCCGGGCATTCATCTCGTCCTGCATATAGCCCTTGAGAATGCCGTCCTCGATCAGCATGGTGCGCTCGGTCTGGTTGCCCTCGTCGTCGATGGCAAGCGAGCCGCGCCGCGCCGCCAGGGTGCCGTCATCCACCACCGTCACCCCGGGCGACGCCACGCGCTGGCCGATGCGGCCGCTGAACGCCGAGGTACCCTTGCGGTTGAAATCCCCCTCAAGGCCGTGGCCGATCGCCTCGTGCAGCAACACCCCCGGCCAGCCCGGGCCGAGCACCACGGTCATCTGCCCGGCCGGCGCCGGACGCGCCTGCAGGTTCACTTTGGCCTGCTCGACCGCCTGGCGCACGTAGCGCTCGACCACTTCATCGGTGAAATGCGACAGGTCGACCCGGCCGCCGCCACCGCTGCTGCCGGACTCGCGCCGGCCGTCCTGCTCGGCGATCACGTATACCGACATGCGCACCAGCGGGCGCACATCGGCGGCGCGCACGCCGTCGTGGCGCGCCAGGTAGATCACGTCGTACTCGGAGGCAAGGCCCGCCATCACCTGGATGATGCTCGGGTCCATGGCGCGCGCCAGCTTCTCGACCTTTTCCAGCAGCGCCACCTTGGCCGCCGCCTCCAGGCTGGCGCAAGGATCGAGTGCCGGGTACAACGCTCGGCTGCTGCGCGGGGAGACCGAACCCACCGAGCCGCTGCCACCGCTGCGACCGATCTCGCGCACCGCGTCGGCGGCACGCATCAGCGCCTCGGTGTTGATCTCGTCGGAATAGGCGAAGGCGGTCTTTTCTCCCGCCACGGCGCGCACCCCGACACCTTGGTCGATATTGAAGCTGCCCGACTTGACGATGCCCTCCTCCAGACTCCAACCCTCGTGGCGGGTGTACTGGAAATAGAGATCGGCATAGTCGACCTGGTGCTCAGTCATGCGCGCCAGGGTGCGCTCGAGATCACGCTCATCGAGGCCGGAAGGGGCCAACAGCAGTTCTCGGGCGATAGAGGAGACGTCTTGCATGATGGAATCTTTCACGGCAGTACGCGGTGCGCCAGCGCCGGAAGGCGGCTGCGTACCGACTGGATAACGGAAGGGTCGATCTCGGCGAGCACCACACCCTCGCCCTTGTCTTGCTGGGCCAGAATGCGGCCCCAGGGGTCGACGATCATCGACTGGCCGTGCGTCTTGCGGCCGTTCTGGTGGGTGCCGCCCTGCGCCGAGGCGATCAGGTAGCACTGGTTCTCGATGGCGCGCGAGCGGATCAGGGGCTCCCAGTGCGCCTCGCCGGTGGTGGCGGTGAAGGCGGCCGGCAGCACGATCACGTCGACCGGCGACAGGCCGCGGTAAAGCTCGGGGAAGCGCAGGTCGTAGCAGATACTGTAGGCGATGTCGGCCAGCGGCGTGGCCGCCTTGACCGGCTCGGTGCCGGGACGAATGGTGTTGGATTCGCAGTAGCTCTCACCCGTGCCGGTAAACCCGAACAGGTGGATCTTGTCGTAACGCGCCACCACCTCGCCCTGCGGGTTGTAGGTCAGGGTGCTGTTAAACACCCGGTCAGGCTCCGGGCACTCCAGCGGCACGGTACCGCCCACCAGCCAGATGCCGTGACGGCGCGCCATAGCGGCGAGCGCAGCCTGGATCGGGCCGGCGCCGAACGCTTCGCGCTGCGCCACCTTGTCGCTGTCCTGCTCGCCCATCAAGCAGAAGTATTCGGGCAGCACCACCAGCCGGGCGCCCTGCCCGGCCGCCTCGGCAACCAGACGCGCCGCCGTCTCAAGGTTGGCCGAAACATCGGTCCCCGACACCATCTGTACGGCGGCGGCGGTAAATTTTTGCTTCATGGCTATTTTGTCTTTTCCTGATCGGACCTTACCGTACCGACCTTGTTGACCACCGGGTCGGCGAGCGACCCCTTTACCTCGTAGTCTACCGAGAAAATCTTGCCCACGGGGTCCTGCAGCAGTTTTTGCGCCGCCAGCGCCGCCACCCCGGCCAGCGGGTTCAGCAAGGCCGCGCCGGTCGCCAGCGCCACGCTCTCCGACAAGCGCGGCTCGACCCGCACCCGGATATCCTGGGTTTCGTTGTTCAGGTCGACACGCCCCTTGATGCCGACGGCGGCGGACGGGCCGCTCATCGCCACGTTGTCGGACGTGAACACGCCGTTGCTGATGGCGGCCCGCCCGGTCAGCGAATCAAAGGCAAAGCCGTCGCTGAACATGTCGGTGAAATCGAGGCGGATGCGGCGCGGCAGCGATTGCAGGCTGATCACGCCGAGCAGACGCGCCGCCCCCGGATTCACCTTGGCAAAGCGCCCGTTGCGGAAGTCGACCGTCATCTCGCCCGATACACGCGGCAATTCGTAATCGGTCAGCCCGCCAGGCCAATGCAGCTTGCCGCCCAGCGTCCCCTCGCCCTTGCGGAAGGTGTCGCCGTAACCGAAGCGCCCCAGCAATTCGCCCAGGTTGGCGGATTCCAGCTTGAAGTCGACGTCCACCCGCGGTGTGACACCGTCGCTGGCACGCGCCGCCCCCTGCAGCAGACCACTGTCGGAACGCAGCACGAAGCGGTCGAGGAGCCAATCCTTGCCGGACTGCACCGCATGCAGCTCGAGCTTGCCGACGCTTCTGCCACTATAGAGCAGATTGCCCACCTCGACGTCCAGCTCCGGCAAGCTCTCGTCTTCGCCCTGAGCCGCCGGCGCCAGCACCTGCGAGGCGCTGGCCGGCAGCGGCAAGGCCAGACGGGCGATCTTGGCCTTGAGCCGGCCCTGCCCCTGCGGGTAGTAATCGGCCTCGGTAACCAACTGGTCCGAGCCGAAATTCATGTGCCAGAAGGCCTGCCCCGGCAGGCGCGCGAGCCGCGCCGAGACCCCGGAGAACTGGCGTGCCCCCACCTCGAGCCGCCCGGTATCGAGCTCGATCCGCCACGGCCAGTCGACCGCCCCGCCACCCGAGCCGACGCCCCGGCTCTTGAGCAGGGTTTGCCATGGTTTCAGCGCGATCACCGGCTGCGCCACACGCAGCGTCAGGCCTGGGGCCGGCGGGTCGGTCACCGGGCGCCCCACTGCCACCAGCGCCGCGCTGAGGGCGCCATCCTCGGTCAGCCGCAGCCGACCGCCAGCACGTTTGCTGTCAACGCTGAACCCAACCTGCCAGCCGCTCGCCGGCGCCTTGACAGGCAGCACCTCCACCGCCAGCGGCCACGCCTCGCCCGCCGCCTTGCTGGCCGGGGCCGGCGCGGTGATGGCGGTGCCGGCCAGGTCCGAGCGCACGTTCAGGCCTTCCAGCCCCTTGCCCACCTGGAAATTGACGCTGTAGCGGGAACGGCCGGCGGCGTACGGCGCCAGGAACGGCACGTACCCCTGCAACACCTGCCCCGAGTCGGCCTCCCCGTCCATGCGGAACGTCATCCGGCCGCCGGGATCGGTCGCCGCCCGCAGGGTGAACGGGCCGCCCAGCGCAGTCATCCTGAGGCCGTTACTCGACACGCCCTTCTCGGTAAAGCGCAGCACGCCGCGCACGCCCTCGGCGACGGGAATCGGCCAGTGCGTGAAGACCAGCCGGTTGTCGACGAACGACAGGTCCCCGGTCACCCGGCTCGTCTGCGCGGCGGACAGGGGCACCGCAATGGTGAGGTCGAGCCGTGCCGGCCCGGCCGCCTGAATCTGCCCGGTAAAACCACCCAGCCAGCCGTCGACCGGGCTGTGCGTGGTGAACGCCAGCAGCTTGGCGAGCTCGCCCTGCGCCCGGCCCTTGATGTCGAGCACCGGTGCGGCGGCGCCGAGATCGGCGATGCCGACCCTCACGTCGCGCAGCGGCACGCCCAGCGTCGTGGCGCGCGGCGACACGATCTCCATCTTTTCATTGTGGAAGCGCAGCAAGGCCTCGATGTCGTCGAGCTTCGGCCAACCTGGCTGGTACTCAAGCTGGCCATGCTCGACCTGGGCTTCCACCAGGAACTCGCCGTTGCGCCCGCCCTTGAAGGGGAAATCGTCCAGATTGCCCTTGAGCTGCAGCGTCACCTTGCGCGCCTCGCCGTCCTTTAGCGCGGCACGCAGCCAGCGGATGGTGTCGGCCCCGGCGGCATACGGCAGGTAGTCGGGCACACGCACGGCCCGCACCCGGTCGATACCGGCCTTGAGATCGACCTGCCCCGCCCCGTGGCCGGTATAGCGGTACAGCCCGGACAGCCAACCCTGCAGGTCGCGATTGCCGAAATTCAGCTGCCGGAAGGCGACGTCGACACCGCCGGCCACCCGTGCCCATTCCACATCGGCTTTCAGATGCTCGAAACCGATCGGCTGCGGAAACACCCGCGACAGCTGCAGTGACGAAGCCCCGGCATCGAGTTGCAGGCGGCCGCCGGCCTGATCGAAGCGAATCTGGCCGGTCACCCCGGCCACCCCGGGAACGGGCCCGGTCTCGGCCCAGGCCAGTTGCTGGAATCCGCTCGCCACGCTGTATTTGACCGGCGCCTCGAGCCGGCCCTGCCAGCTGACGCTGACATCGTGCAACTGGCCGGAGGGCGTGAATTTGCCAAACAAGGGCGATTTGTCCGCACCGACGGCGTGGATCAGCGGCGTCAGATGCGTCAGCGACGCGTTGTCCAGTTTCAAGTCGCCGCCATCCTCGGCCCAGAACCCCGAGACGCGCGAGTGATCGAAAGCCAGCCCCGTCGCGCTGGCCAGGGTCAGATCACGTGCCTCGATCTGGTACTTGCCGCCATCCCGCACCACCTCCAGTTGGCCGCCCAGCTTGGGAACGTTGAGCTCGCCGGCATCGGTCGGCGCGTAGGCTGCGTTCTTGAGGGCGACATTGGCCTTGAGCCGGTCAATGCGGCCCTGGCTGAAGGCCACCTGGAACACGCCGTCGCCCTCGCCGGAACGCACCCCGCCCCACTGCTTCAGGTAGCGCGACCAGGGGCTCACCTTGACCCCCTGCCAGTCGACCCTCAGCTCGCCCTGCCATTCCTTCCATGTGCGCACGTCATCACCGCGCCACTGTGCCGACAGCGCGATGGCTCGCCCGAGCGCGGCCGAAGGCTGGCCGGTGATTTTCAAGTCGTGGCCGAACAAGCCGCTGCTGAATTCGGCCTGCCCCTTGTCGAGCCGGAAGCGCGGCAAGCCAAGCAGGTCGTCCTGCCACGACAGCCGCGCGTTGTTGATCACCAGCGAAGGCTGGTTGAGCCACCAGTTGGCGGCGCTGCCGTCGCCAGCCCGCCCCGCGCCACCCGAAGAGATATCGAAACCGTTCAGATAGATCACGCCGTCACGCCCGCGCGACAGGTCGACCACCGGTCCGTCGACCACGATATGCGCAAAGCGGGGAGACCACACCAGCAGGCTGCGCCATGCCGGCGTCAGGCTGACGCGTTCGAAGCTGAGCGCCGCGCCATCGCGCGGATTGGCCATGGTGACGCCGTAGAGGTCGAGCTGCGGCGCCACGCCGGCCCACTGCCCTTGCAGTTGCCGGATCGTCACCACCCGCCCGGTCTGGCGGGACAGCAGCGACGCCAGTTCGGCGCGATATTGCTCGAGGTTAGGCAAAAACCAGAAAGTGAACGCGGCGAAGGCTGCCGCCAGCACTACGCTACCGCCGGCCAGCAGCACCCCGCCCCAGCGCAGCACAAATTTGAGGGACGCGACCACCGGCAGCCGGCGAAAAGACAATCGACGCTTTTCCAAGAAAGAGAACCATTACACAATGTGAAAAATGACCGGACCGAACGATCAGAAGCGGAGCCATTATGCCAGCAAACCCCGTCCCCACCATCGACAGCAGCTGCAACTTTTCGCTTTACCTGCGTCGCCTGCTCGATGCGCACCCCGAGCAGCGCGAGCGCCTCACCGCCCGGCTGCATAGGCCGTTTGACCGGCAGGAAATGGAGGAGTTTACCGACTGGGCCACATCCCTGGCTCCCGAGCTCTTCATGTCACGGTTGCGGCAGCTGCGCCAGGCCGTCATGGCGCGCCTGATCAGCCGCGACCTGGGCGGGCTGGCCGGGCTCGACGAAGTGGTCGGCACCATCAGCGAGCTGGCCGAATTCGCCGTGCAGCGCTCGCTGGTCGTCGCCCACGCCGCGCTCTCCCATTATGGCCAACCGATCGGCGAGGAAAGCGGCCAGGTCCAGGAGCTGATCGTCATCGGCATGGGCAAGCTGGGCGGCGGCGAGCTCAATGTCTCCTCGGACATCGACCTGATCTTCATCTACCCGGAAAACGGCGAGACCAACGGCGGGCGCCGCATCAGCAACATCGAGTACTTCACCCAGCTCGGCAAACAGATCATCCGCTTCATCAACGACCAGACCCCCGATGGCCAGGTGTTCCGCGTCGACATGCGCCTGCGCCCCTACGGCGACTCCGGCCCGCTGGCGATGAGCTTCGCCGCCCTGGAAAACTACCTGCTGTCGCAAGGGCGCGAATGGGAACGCTACGCGTGGATCAAGGCCAAGGCGCTCACCGGTGATACCGACGGCCTGGCCGAACTGGTGCGCCCCTTTGTCTACCGAAAGTACCTCGACTACAACGCCTACGGCGCGATGCGCGAACTGCACGTGCAAATCCGCCGAGAAGTGGCACGGCGCGACATGGCCGACAACATCAAGCTCGGGCCGGGCGGCATCCGCGAAGCCGAGTTCATCGCCCAGGTGTTCCAACTGATCCGGGGCGGCCGGGAGAAGGGTCTGCAGCTCAAGAGCACCCGTGAAACCCTCGCCCGCCTGGCCGAGATGCGCCTGCTCGAGCCCGACGCGGTGCACGAGATCATGGAAGGCTACGTGTTCCTGCGCAACCTCGAACACCGCCTGCAATACCTGGACGACCAGCAAACCCAGACGCTGCCCTCCTCGGCGGAAAATCGCGCCAAGATCGCCGGCAGCATGGGCTTTGCCGACTGGCAGGCGTTCATGGACGCCCTCAACATCCATCGCCGCCACATCACCCGCCACTTCGAACAGGTCTTCTTCCTGCCGACCGAAAACGCCGTCGCCCACCCGTTGACGCCGCTGTGGTGCGACATCGGCGACGACGACAGCATCCCGGAGCAACTCGCCCGCCTGGGGTACCAGGACGGCAACAGCGTCGCCCAGCAGCTGAAGAGCCTGGCAGCGAGCCAACGCTACCAGCAGATGCCGCTCGCCAACCGCAAGAAATTCGACGCGCTGATCCCGCCGCTGATCGAGGTCGCGGCAGCACTGCCGCACCCCGACGTCACGCTCGCCCGCATCATCACCCTGCTGGAAACAATCAGCCGCCGTGCCTCCTATCTGGCGCTCCTGACCGAATACCCGCAGACGCTGCAGCGCCTGGCCTCGCTCTACGCCAGCAGCTCCTGGGTGTCGAATTACCTGACCCGCCATCCCATCCTGCTCGACGAACTGCTGGACGCCCGCGTGCTCTACGCCACCCCGGACTGGCCGCAACTGGCCGCGCAGCTGGAAGAGCAGCTTTCGGCCAACCCTGGCGACACCGAGGGCAAGATGGACGCGCTGCGCCACTTCAAGCACACCCAGACCTTCCGCCTGGTGGCACAGGACCTGGCCGGCATGTGGACCGTCGAGGCCCTGTCCGACGAGCTCTCCCGGCTGGCCGATACCGTGCTCGAGGCCACCCTGCGCCACGCCTGGCTGGAAATGCCGACACGACACCGCAACGTCCCGCGCTTTGCCATCATCGGCTACGGCAAACTGGGCGGCAAAGAGCTGGGCTATGCCTCGGACCTCGACATCATCTTCCTGCACGACGACCCCCACCCCGACGCCGCCGACCTCTATTCGCGCCTGACGCGTAAGATGTCGACCTGGCTCACCAGCGTCACCTCGGCTGGCCTCCTGTACGACATCGACCTGCGCCTGCGCCCGAACGGCTCCAGCGGCCTCTTGGTCAGCTCGCTGGAAGCCTTCGAGAAATACCAGCACCACGACGCCTGGGTGTGGGAGCACCAGGCCATGACCCGGGCCCGCTTCGTCGCCGGCGATGCCGCCATCGGCGAACGCTTCGAGGCCATCCGCCACGACGTCCTCACCCTGCACCGCGATCCTGCCGTGCTGCGCGAGGACGTGCTGGCCATGCGCCAACGCATGCTCGAATCGCACCCGGCACGGGAAGACGACGTCAAGCACGCCCGCGGCGGCATCATCGACATCGAGTTCCTGGTGCAATACCTGATCCTGGCCCATGCCCACGAACTGCCGACCCTGACCCGCAACGCCGGCAACATCGCGCTCCTGGGCGTGGCGGCCGATGCTGGCCTGATCGATGCCGGACTGGCCGCCGCCGCGCGCGAAGCCTACCGCCACTATCGTCGCCTGCAGCACGCCGCCCGCCTCAACGACGGCAACAGGATCGAGGTAAACGACAAGTTGCGGCATTTCTACCACCAGGCCCAAGCCTTGTGGCAAGCCGTGCTGGGCGGCTAGCCCGGAAACCGGCCCGTGGCTGTTTTTCGTCCCGGCCGGTTCACAAGCGGGGCGACGACGGTATAATCTGCCGCACAATACTTTTCAGACGGAGAAACACGATGTCCATGGCTGACCGCGACGGCTTCATCTGGTACGACGGCAAACTGGTCGACTGGCGTGACGCCACCACCCACGTACTGACTCACACCCTGCACTACGGCATGGGCGTGTTCGAAGGCGTGCGTGCCTATGAAACCCCGAAAGGCCCGGCCATCTTCCGTCTGCAGGACCACACCGACCGTCTGTTCCGCTCGGCCCACATCCTCGACATCAAGCTGCCGTTCACCAAGGAAGAGATCAACGCCGCCCACGTCGAAGTGGTGCGCGCCAACCGTCTCAAATCCTGCTACTTCCGCCCGATGGCCTTCTACGGCTCGGGCAAGCTGGGCGTGGCGCCGCCGGTAGGCGACGTGCACGTAATCGTGGCCGCCTGGCCGTGGGGCGCCTACCTCGGCGAAGAAGGCCTGGAGCGCGGCATTCGCGTCAAGACCTCGTCCTTCACCCGCCACCACGTCAACATCACGATGTGCAAGGCCAAGGCCAACGGCAACTACATGAACTCCATCCTCGCCAACACCGAAGCCACCCGCGACGGCTACGACGAGGCGCTGCTGCTCGACGTCGAAGGCTACGTGGCCGAGGGCTCCGGTGAAAACATCTTCATCGTACGCAAGGGCAAGCTGTACACCCCGGACCTGACCTCGGCGCTGGAAGGCATCACCCGCGATACCGTGGTGCAGATCGCCGGCGAGATGGGCCTGGAGCTGGTCGAGAAGCGCATCACCCGCGACGAAGTCTACAGCGCCGACGAAGCCTTCTTTACCGGCACCGCCGCCGAAGTAACGCCGATCCGCGAGCTGGACAACCGCGCCATCGGCAGCGGCACACGCGGCCCGATCACCACGGAAATCCAGAAGCGCTACTTCGACTGCGTCAAGGGCCTCGACCCGGCGCACGAAGAATGGCTGACCTACATCGAACAATGAACGTCCCGGCCGGCCCTTACCGTGGCCGGCCTGCAAGGAAGCAAGCATGACCGCACTGAAAGAAAATACCCAACGCGTGATCGAAGTCACCGAGAAGGACCTGCCGCTGCACTGCCCGATGCCGGACATGGTGAAGTGGAATGCCCACCCGCGTGTCTTCCTGCCGGTGCACAAGACCGGTGAAGCGCTGTGCCCGTATTGCGGCACCCGCTACAAGCTGGTTGGCCCGGTGAGCGGGCACCACCACTAATCCGCCGCGAGGACACGACAGAAGGTGCGGCTCGCTGCCGCACCTTTTTGCTTTGTATCGATGATGAAAAAAATCCTGGTGATCGCCCCGTCCTGGGTGGGTGACGGCGTCATGGCCCAGCCACTGTACCGGCGCCTGCACGAACGCCATCCGGACCTGGAACTGCACGTCTTCGCCCCCAGCTGGACACTCCCCTTGCTGGCGCGCATGCCCGAGGTCCACAAGGCCCACCTCAATCCGTTCGGCCATGGCCAGCTGCGCCTGCGCGACCGCTGGCAAGTGGGCCGCATGCTCGCCCGCGAGCGTTTCGACCAGGCCATCGTCCTGCCCAATTCGATCAAATCGGCACTGGTGCCGATGTTTGCCGGCATCCCGCGCCGCACTGGCTTCCTCGGCGAGTCGCGCTACTGGCTGCTCAACGACGCGCGCGAGCTGGACGAAACGGCGCTGCCGATGATGGTCGAGCGCTTTTGCGCCCTGGCCGAGGACAAAGACCAACCGGTGGTGCGCCCGATCCCGCACCCACGACTCGCCAGCAGCGCAACCGGCAGACAAACCGCCCTCGCCCGCCTGCAACTCGATACCCAAAAACCGGTTGCCGCCTTCTGCCCCGGGGCGGAATATGGCCCGGCCAAGCGCTGGCCGAGCCGGCACTTTGCCGAACTGGCCCAGCGCTTCACCCGGGCCGGCTATCAGGTGTGGCTGTTCGGCTCCCCCAAGGACAAGGAGATCGGCGACGAGATTGCCGCCCTGTCGGGGCATACGGCCATCAACCTCTGCGGCAAGACGGGCCTCGACGAGGCGATCGACCTGCTCAGCCTGGCCAGTGTCGCCGTCTGCAACGACTCCGGCCTGATGCACGTTGCGGCCGCGCTGGACGTACCGCTGGTCGCCCTGTATGGCTCCTCCAGCCCGGATTTCACGCCACCGTTGACATCGCGCTCGGCCATCGCCACGCTGAATCTGGAATGCAGCCCCTGTTTCGAACGCCAATGCCCCTACGGGCATACCGACTGCCTCGAAAAACTCGTCCCCGACATTCCCTGGAAAGCCGTCGTCCAGTTTGTGCCGCCGCTGACGGATAAGGCCGATGAAACGTAACCGGACACTGACCAAGACATGACCACGCTGGAAAAGAATACGCCACTGGAAGAAAACAGCCGCCGGATGGAACTGGTTCGGGCCGCCGCCAAATTGTTCCGCGACCAGGGTTACGAGCGCACCACGGTGCGCGACCTCGGCAACGCGGTTGGCTTGCAGTCGGGCAGCTTGTTCTACCACTTTCGCACCAAGGAAGAAATCCTGGTTGCCGTAATGGCACTGGGCATCAGCAGCACCACCGAGCAATTGGAGCGGGCCATCGCCAAGGCCGGATCGACGCGCGAGAAATTGTCCGCGCTGTTCCACGTTCACCTGAACTCGCTGCTCGGCGACAATCAGGCGGCGCTGGAAGTCATGCTGTACGAGTGGCGCAGCGTCTCCGAGGCCGCCAAGCCGGGGTTGATCCTGCTGCGCGACCGTTACGAGGCGTTGTGGCAAGCCGTGCTGGACGAGGCAGCGGCGGCAGGACTGATCAAGCCGGATACGCGCCTGCTGCGTCGCACCCTGCTAGGCAGCCTGCACTGGTCCGTCCAGTGGTACCGCAAGGATGGCGAACTGTCCGTGGACAAGCTGGCTGACCGTATGCTGGATCTGGTCTTGATTGAACAATCGAAGTAACCGGATTACACGGGCCATGTCGTTTTTCCACCCAGGCAGGCGATCATTACTGCAGCATGATTCGCAAGCTGGGCTAGAATATCAGCATCACGCCTTTCGGCAGCAGGTCCGCACATGAACATCGCAGGCAGCACAGCCAGCATTGGCTACACCACCGTTGCTCCAAGCGCGGTTTACCGCACTGATCGCGACCCGCTTCCCGAGTCGACACCCGACACCTCGGTCGACTCCAGCCCCCTCGCGTCGGCGGTCGGCATCACCGTGCCGCGCCGCAGCGAGAGCATCGCCCAGGTCGAGAGCGAGCTCAGCCGCCAGCTGACGGTGAGCCAGGCCACCGGCACCGAGGCCGACAGCGCCGCACCCGACGCCACGGCGACGAGTACCAGAAAGGCATCGGCCGCAGCAACCGCCTACGCCGACAACCCTGAGTCGGCACCACCTTCCCGGCCAACCCAGACGGACACTGCCGGACAATTGAACGCCACGGCTCAACTGGCCGTCACCCAGTATCAGGCGCACCAGGCGCTGCTCGACACAGGCAATGATTCCAGCCCGCGCCGGATTTCCCTTTCCGCCTGACCGCGCGGCAGCGCCACAAAAGGAGAAGGCCCGGCACATCCTCCGTGCCGGGCCTTCGTCGTATTCGTTCCCACACCGCGCCATTCACTCTGCCAAGCGCCGCGCCAGTTCACGCGCTTTGAGCGAGGCGGCCACATCCCCCTGCCGCGCTGCTGCCACATACCAGCGAATCGCCTCGCGCAAGTTCTGCGCCACCCCGTCGCCGTGCTCGTACAGGCTGGCCAGCAGATACTGCGCGCCGACATCGCCTTGCTCGGCGGCCGCCTTGTACCACTTGGCCGCCTGCAGGTAATCCTGCATCACGCCGCGCCCCAGGTAATACTGGGTGCCCAGGCTGACCTGGGCATCACGGTAGCCTTGTCGCGCCGCCAAGTCGAACCAGCGAGTTGCTTCCGGCTGGGAGCGAGGCACACCGTCGCCGTTCTCGTACAACAGCCCCATCGCGTACTGCGCCCGCGACAAACCATGGCCGGCAGATTTACGCAGCAGCTCAAGCGACTTGTCTCGGTTGGCCGAAACCCCCTGCCCGTGCCAGTACATCATGGCGAGATTGAACTCAGCCACCGGCTCACCTGCGCGAGCCCCCTCCTCGAACAGCTTCCGGGCGGTAGAATAATCCCCCCCCTGATAGGAGGACCAACCCGGTATCGCCGGCTTTTCTTCTGCCAGCGCGAAGAGACTCAGGCCGAACAAACACGTCAGCATCAGGTAACGCACGGCATCCTCCTTCATCGGAAGAAGTTACAGCCGCCGCTGGCCGCTCAGGCGGTGACATCGACATTCTGACCCAGATGAGGAGGATTGACCGATGCCACCTGCTCGGAAGCGGTCACCGCGCCCTCGACCAAGGAGAGCACGGTATCCGACACCACCTCTCTGGCCTTGTTCAAGGAGTACACTTGCAGCGTCGTAGCAACGTCCACCGAACCGGCTTGACTAATCGGGTCCATGCCCACATCTCCCACATTGCTTGCTACTATTTTGACTGTAACCTCCAGCAGCGGTTCTGTCAGTCATAACTTGTTAAAATACTGATCTACACCCCAAGAACAGGAACATCTCCATGAGCACGACTCGCCACAGCCCTCTTCTCATCCTTGGTTCTGGCCCGGCCGGCTACACCGCTGCAGTCTATGCCGCACGCGCCAACCTCAAGCCGGTGATGATTACCGGCCTGGCACAGGGCGGCCAGCTGATGACCACCACCGACGTGGACAACTGGCCGGCGGATGCCGACGGCGTGCAGGGCCCCGAGCTGATGGTGCGCTTCCAGCAGCACGCGGAGCGTTTCGGCACCGAGATGATCTTCGACCATATCCACACCACCCACCTGCAGGAAAAGCCGATCCGCCTGGTCGGTGACGCCGGCGAATATACGTGCGACGCCCTGATCATCGCCACCGGCGCCTCCGCCCAGTACCTGGGCCTGGCCTCGGAAGAGGCCTTCATGGGCAAAGGTGTGTCGGCTTGCGCCACCTGCGACGGTTTCTTCTACCGCAATCAGGATGTGGCGGTGATCGGTGGCGGCAACACCGCCGTGGAAGAGGCCCTGTACCTCGCCAATATCGCCAAGCACGTGACCCTGGTGCACCGTCGCGACAGCTTCCGTGCCGAGAAAATCCTGGTTGACCACCTCATGCACAAAGTCGAGGAAGGCAAGATCACGCTGGCCCTGAACCAGACACTGGACGAGGTGCTGGGCGACGACTCCGGCGTGACCGGCGCACGCCTGAAGAGCACCACCGATGGCTCGACCCGTGACATCGCCCTGACCGGGGTCTTTATCGCTATCGGCCACAAGCCGAATACCGATATCTTCAAGGGCCAGCTGGAAATGGACAGCACCGGCTACATCATCACCAAGGGCGGCCGTGAAGGCAATGCCACCGCCACCAGCGTGCCGGGCGTATTCGCCGCAGGCGACGTGCAGGACCACATCTACCGCCAGGCCGTCACCAGCGCCGCCTCGGGTTGCCAGGCGGCCCTCGATGCCGAGCGCTTCCTGGACGGCAAGTAAGCCTTGAAGCCCTTCAAGGAACAGCTGAAGGGGTTTCGCAAACAGGCAAGGCAAGCCGCCTTGCCTGTTTTGACTCCGGTCAAGCCTCCCGAGCCGGAGCCGGACTTTCGTGCACTGTTCAGTGACGTCCGCCCGGTGAAGGACGGCAACCGTATCCCGCCGTACAGCCCCAAACCCAGCCCGCGCCCGCGTCAGTCGGATCGATATGGCCAACTCCCCCCGGAGTTGGAAGCGGCGCTGCTGGCGCATGCCGTCGGCTGGTTCGAGCCGGCCGAACTCGAGCGCAACTTCGCCCGAAACGGCATGCCCGCAGCCACGCTCAAACGCCTGCGCGCGGGACACTGGCCCGTTGTCGCCGAACTCGACCTGCACGGACTCGATCGCTACCAGGCCCAGGACACCCTGACGCTGTTCCTGCACCGCGCTGGCTCACGTGGGCAATGCGTGCGCATCATCCACGGCAAGGGCTTCGGCTCGCAAGGCGAACCGGTACTCAAGCGCATGGTGCGCAACTGGCTCAAACACCACCCCGAGGTACTGGCCTTCTGCGAGGCGGACGAACGCCAGGGTGGCAGCGGCGCCTTGATGGTGCTGTTGCGCCGCCCTTCCTCACCGAACAAATAACCCCTCTTCCCAGCGTCATGGGTTTCCGCTAGTCTTCAAGAAAAGGGCGGGCCCATGTCATTACCACCCTACCCAGGAGCTACGCATGCAAGGCGAACGCTGCCCCGACTTCACCCTGCCGGCCACTTCCGGCAAAACGTTCACGTTGGCCGAAGCCGGCAAACCGCTGGTCATCTATTTCTACCCCAAGGACAACACCCCTGGCTGCACCAACGAATCGATGGCCTTCCGCGACCTCTACACGGAATTCAGCGCAGCCGGTGCCGAGGTGGTCGGCATCTCGCGCGACAGCCTGAAGTCCCACGAAAACTTCAAGACCAAACTCGAACTACCCTTCGAATTGCTGGCCGACCAGGAAGAAGTCGTCTGCAACCGTTTCGCTGTCATCAAGATGAAGAACATGTATGGCAAACAAGTAAGGGGGATCGAGCGCAGCACTTTCGTCGTCGACGCGCAGGGTAACGTGGCGCGGGAATGGCGTGGCGTGAAGGTGCCAGGCCACGCCGAAGAAGTGCTGGCGTTCGTCAAGACGCTTTGAGCGCAGCCCTGCCCGGCATCCCCGGCCGGGCACTGCGCAGACAAGGGGACTCATCATGACAAGCCACAGGAAAAGCAGAATCGCCAAGCTGTTTGTGCTGGACACGAATGTACTGCTGCACGACCCGACCTGCCTCTTCCGCTTCGAAGAGCATGATATTTTCATCCCCATCATCACCCTCGAAGAGCTCGACAATCACAAGACCGGCATGTCCGAAGTGGCGCGCAACGCCCGCCAGGCCAGCCGCTTCCTGAACGAGATCGTCAGCAGCACCGAAGCTCGCATCGACGCCGGTATCTCGCTGGCCGGGCCCAGCAAGGATGCCGCCTCCGGCAAGCTGATCCTGCAGACCCAGGCCATTTACAGCGTGTTGCCCACCTCGCTGCCGGTCGGCAAAGCCGATAACCAGATCCTCGGCATCGTCATGGCGCTCAAGGAACTGCATCCTGAACGCCCCGTCATCCTGGTGTCCAAAGACATCAACATGCGCATCAAGGCGCGTGCGCTGGCACTGGATGCGGAAGACTACTTCAACGACAAGGTGCTGGAAGACACCGACCTGCTGTATACCGGATCGCGCGAGATCGATGCCAGTTTCTGGGATCGCAACAGCGAAGACCTGCGCTCGTGGCAGGAGCATGACCGACGCTACTACCAGATCAAGGGGCCGGACGTGCCCGACATGCACGTCAACCAGTTGCTCTGGCAATCCGGCGAGCAGCCGTTGCTGGCCATGGTCACCAAGATCGAGGGCAAGACCGCCTTCCTCGAGACGCTCAAGGACTTCAGCCATCAGAAGAACAACGTCTGGGGCATCGTGGCGCGCAACCGTGAGCAGAACTTCGCCCTCAACCTGCTGATGAACCCGGATATCGACTTCATCACCCTGCTGGGCCAGGCGGGCACCGGCAAGACCCTGTTGACGCTGGCGGCGGGACTCGCCATGACACTGGAACAGAAACTCTACTCGGAAATCATCATGACCCGGGTGACGGTGCCGGTCGGCGAGGACATCGGCTTCCTGCCCGGCACCGAGGAAGAAAAGATGACGCCCTGGATGGGGGCGCTGGAAGACAACCTCGACGTGCTCAACAAGAGCGACGACGACGGCGGAGACTGGGGCCGTGCCGCCACCCGCGACCTGATCCGCTCGCGCATCAAGGTGAAGAGCCTCAATTTCATGCGCGGCCGCACCTTCCTCAACAAGTACCTGATCATCGACGAGGCGCAGAACCTCACGCCCAAGCAGATGAAGACGCTGATCACCCGCGCCGGCCCCGGCACCAAGGTGGTCTGCCTCGGCAATATCTCGCAGATCGATACGCCCTACCTGACCGAAGGCAGTTCCGGACTGACCTACGTCGTCGACCGCTTCAAGGGGTGGGCGCACTCGGGCCATATCACGCTGCAGCGTGGCGAGCGTTCGAGACTGGCCGATTTCGCTGCCGAAGTGCTATGACGCACCCCCGTCTCGAAGTCATGCACGAGGCGGCAAAAGGGGTGGCGCGAAACGCGCCGCCCCTTTTGTTCCTGCATGGGGCGTTCTCCGCAGCCTGGTGCTGGCAGGAGCATTTCCTGCCCTGGTTCGCCGAGCAAGGCTACGATTGCTGGGCACCCAGCCTGGAGGGACACGGCGACAGCAGCGGACGCAACTACCTGTCCGGCATCAGCATCGACGACTATGTGCGCAATCTGTCGGCGGTGATTCGCCAGATCGGCCACACCCCGATCGTCATCGGCCACTCGATGGGGGGCTTCGTACTGCAGCAATACCTTGCTCTGCACACCCTGCCGGGCGCCGTCTTCCTGGCCTCGGTGCCGCCGCACGGGCTCGCCGGCTCCAGCCTCCGTTTGCTGAGCCAGGCGCCATCGCAGTTCCTTGCGTTGAATCTGTATCAGAACGGCATGCACCAACCGGACTGGCGCGAGTTGCGGGACATGTTGTTTTCTCCTGCCGCCAGCAACGAGGTCATCGCCCTGATGGCCAGGCAAGCCCAGCAGGAAAGCCAGCGCGCCATCATGGACATGACCCTGGTCAACCCGCTGTTCATTCGCCCGTTGCCGCCGGTTACGGCGCTGGTGCTGGGTGCCGCCGACGACAAGCTGATCTCGGCTGCCGACGTGGTCGCCACCGCCTCCCGGCTCAACTGCACCGCCGAGATTCTGCCAAGCATCGGCCACATGATGATGCTGGACGCCCACTGGCCCCAGGTTGGCAATCGCATACTGGAATGGCTCGACCAGCACTGGCCGCAACCTGAAGCCTAAACCTGCCCCCAATTGACACCAAGGTTGGCCGAAGCGGCCTCAGTTGCCGCGTTTACTGCGCCGGAACTCCCATGGCGCTTGTGGGGCGCTCCCTTCCCACAGCCCCAGGCGTTGGCCGCGCGCCTGCCGTTCGGCCGCCTCGTAGCGGGAGAAATCCTCGGCAGACTGGTTCTTGCTGGCGTAATAGCGGTAATGCCAAGCATAACCGTCCTTGAGCTGAGCCAGATTGACGTCGATCGTCCCTTGCCAGACACGCCCCACGATCCGGCCATAACGGTCTTTTTCCACCACGTCCACCTTCACCACCTGGCGATAAACGCGGGCAGCCAGTAGCTGCTTGGCTCGCTGCCCATACGGCTGAGCCTTCTCGGGTGCATCGATGAAGGCAAACCGGATCTTGTGCTGCTGTTGCGCCGCATCCAGCACGGTGATGGTGTCGCCATCGGCCACCCCAACGACAACTCCGCTGATTTCTCCGTTATCCGCCTGGGCAAAATAGGCACCAACAGCCAAGAGCAGCGTGACGCCTGCGATCAGCTTTTTAGCCGTGGAGGCCCCGGAGAACAGCGTCATGACGGCACCGAGTTGCCGCTGATTCACTTTCATCTGCACATGCACCCTTCACAAAACAAAAACGGCCTTGCGGCCGTTCCACTCCATATCGACAATCAGCGATCGCTCTCATGCCGGCGTGGCTGCCACAACACGTCAGGGCGGCCCTCCACACGGTTGAGATGCCGCGCCAGCACAAACAGGGCGTCAGACAAGCGATTGAGATACTGCCGGGCCGTTTTCGAGACCTCCTCCTCACGAGCCAGCGCTACCACCGTCCGTTCCGCGCGACGGCAGACTGAACGGGCCTGGTGAGCCAGCGCGGCAGAACGCAAACCGCCAGGAAGGATGAACTCCTTGAGCATCGGCAACTCGGCGTTCATCTCTGTCACCTTGCCCTCCAGCGCCAGTACCTGGGCCGGCTGCAGCGCCTTGTAGCCGGGCACGGCCAATTCCGAGCCGAGGTCGAACAGCACGTGCTGCACCTCGCTTAGCCAGAGCGCCACCTCAGACGGCAGCGCTTCGGCCAACAGTACGCCGATCACACTGTTCAACTCGTCGACATCGCCCATGGCGGAGATGCGAGTGGCATCCTTGTCAACCCGGCTACCGTCACCCAGGCCGGTCGTTCCATCGTCACCGGTGCGGGTGACGATACGTGACAGCCGATGCACCATCACGACTTACCGTCCCGTTCGTCACGGCCAATTTCGCTAATGGCCTGACGCAGGCTCTCACGCAGCGTTTCGTTGAACAGCATCTCGTAGTCCTCTTTCAACTGGTGCATGACGCCGGCCAGCATCTGCCGCGCCTGCATTTCCAGTGCATCCTGCAACCACAGCGACAGCTCGACTTTCATCCGCGGCAGAATCTTCTGCGTCAGTGAATCAATCAAGGCCTGCTCATCTACCACGGCACAGGAGGGTTCTGGGCTCTTCTCCACCACTGTATCCGCACCGACAATCGGTTCAGGCCTCTCCAGCAACGGAGCCACCGCGTCAGGCATCGCCTCGGAATCCGGCAGCTGCACGGGTGACGGCACGGCTGCTGCGCTGCTGTTGGCCTCAGGCATGAAGGAGGCTTCAACCTCAGCCGTCGTGACGCCGGCAGCACCGTCCTTCAAGTCCCCATCGGCAGGAACAACGTGATCCAACATGGCGGCCCGGTCGGGCGACATGGCGGAGGTCCCCAGCTCAGGCTCACCGCCTGCTTCAGGCTGTAGCTCGTCAAGCTCCGACGCAAGGATTGACGGTTCTTCCTCTTCCAACACAGGCAGATCAACAGCCACACTGTCCAGCCCGGCCGCCGCTTCCGCCAAACCAATCCCATGCGGTAGATCCAGCACGACTTCCTCGTGAACCGAAGGCTGAACTTCCTCGGTCTCGTTTGCCGCCGCCGAAAGCTCGGTCAATTCGCCGTTGACGAATTGCTCGAGCCACGCATTGCCATCAACTTCCGTAGGCGACTCGGCAACGCCGGCCGACGGCGAGGGAGGCTCTTCTGCCGGGAGGTTGTGCACCTCGGTGGTTTCCACGAATGAGACATCCAACTCCGGCAAGGCCGGAACGCCGGCCAATTCGTCTCCCTCCCCGGACGGAGCGTACGTCACAGCCCACGAAGAAGACGGCTCGGGACCGACCCCACCGCCCAGCACGCCAGTCGGCAAGCTGTCGATATCGATACGCTGCTGAGCCAAAACCGGCTCGGTAGCCACATCCATGAGAGGGGTCGGCTCCACCTCGACATTTTCAGCCCAGGACGTGAACGGATCCACCACCGGCTCAGCTGCGGCGACAACGTCCGGTTCAACTTGCCCGTCACCAGACACGCCATCTGGCCCCCTGCCCTGGTCTTGATCTGCCGTTGGCACGATGGCGCCAGCGGCTTCCGGGGCGTCTTCTGTCGGCCACGGAATCGAAACCGGACGCGCCAAACCAACCGAATCCGGCACGGAGGCCACGGTAGCGTTCTCGGACTGCACGTCTGGAGTTGCCACCGGCTCCGACCATTCCATGGTCAGCTCGGGGATATCGAACGCGCTGTCATGCAGTGGCGCAGGCTCTACAGAGACCGTCGTGGGGTGTTTCTCCACCGCCGGCGTCAGCACAAAATTAAAGACGCCCGCCCCCAGATCGCCTGCCGGAGCCGCTTCACTCTCCGGCGGCACCGGCGCAGCCTTCTGCAACTCGGGCAGGACGTCGCCCAGCGCCAGCTCGTCCAAGGCGGCCACGTCGAGATCCAGCGACGGCAGGTTCGAAAAATCCACTACCGGCTCGTTACCCGCGGGCATCGGACCCAGATCCAGCACATCGTCGAGGGGTAACTCAGGAATCTCCAGCTCGATGGCGGCGGCATCCGGCATGGCAGTCGCCATCGCATCCAGTTCGCCGGAGAAGTCGAAGTCTGGCAGCTCGAAGGGAGGCTCTTCCGCCAGGACGGGCGGCGCAGCTTCTTCGACTACGTCGGTCAACACCGGGAGTTCCAGACCAGCGGGGAGCGATGCGTTTTGCGAGGGATTCATCTCAGAGGTGACTCATATCGTGATGTTCGATCTCGTAGGCTGCCGCGCGGTAGAACCGAAAGCGCTCGCGCGCTGTCGCCAACGACGCCTCGTCGCAACCGACAATTTCCAGAATACGGGCAAAGTGCTCGGGGTGTGCCGGCAACTCCGGCCCCAGATTCAACAGAACCGGGTGCTCCAACTCGGCTGGCAAGCGCGTCGTGAGCCAGATTGGCGTTTCCGGAGCTTCGCCAGCCGCCAGCTCACAATGCGGCACGAACTGGGTATCCGCGATGCTCCACAAGCGGGCGCTGAAGCCGGCCAATTGCCCTTCGTCGGCCAACCACACCAGCAAACGCTCGCCCTTGCGGAATACCGTTTGGGCAAGCCGGCAAGCAAAAGCCTGGGGGTCGGCGACGTTGGTGTAAAAGTCAATCCGCGGCATCGTCAACCAAATCGTGAGATTCGCGCCGTGGCCGGCCGCGACGCACCACGTTACCGACGGCGATATCGGCTCGGTCCTGCAGGAACTGAACCAACAGCGGCACGGGACGGCCGGTAGCCCCCTTGTCCTTGCCGCTCTTCCATGCGGTTCCGGCAATATCCATGTGGGCCCAATCGAAGGACTTGGCAAAGCGTGACAGGAAACATGCCGCGGTAATGCTGCCGGCCGGGCGCCCACCGGTATTGACCATGTCGGCGAACGGGCTCTTGATCGCCTCCTGATACTCGTCCCACAGCGGCAAATGCCAGGCGCGATCGCCGACTTCTTCGCCCGCCGCCAGCAGTTCGCGCGCCAGGGAATCCTGGTTGCTGTAGAGGCCACTGGCGACGTTGCCCAAGGCGATGATGCAGGCGCCGGTCAGCGTGGCGACGTCGATGACCAGTGCCGGATTGAAGCGTTCGGCAAAAGTCAGGGCATCGCACAGGATCAGTCGGCCTTCGGCGTCGGTATTGAGAATCTCGACGGTCTGACCGGACATGGTCGTCACGATGTCACCCGGTTTGTTGGCCTTGCCCGACGGCATGTTTTCGCAGGTGGGAACGATGGCGATCAGGTTCAGCGGCAGCTGCATTTCGACAGCGGAGCGGAATGCGCCCAGCACGGTCGCCGCGCCGCACATGTCGTACTTCATCTCGTCCATGCCTTCGCTTTGCTTGAGCGAAATGCCGCCTGAATCGAATGTAATGCCCTTGCCGACCAGCACAATCGGCTTATCGTCCGTCTTGCCGCCCTGGTAGGACAGCACGATCAGACGGGCCTCTTCCTCGCTGCCCTTGGCCACCGACAGGAAGGAGGTCAAGCCTAGCGCCTCGATGGCGTCGGGAGCATAGATATCCGCCTTGACCGAGAACTGGCGGGCCATTTCCTCCGCCTGCCGGGCGAGATAATCCGGCGTGCATACGTTACCCGGCAGGTTGCCCAGGTCCTTGGCGAAATTCATCCCGTTGCCGATGGCCAGGCCGCGCTGCAGGCCTTTTTCGCCGTCGGCCAGGTCGCTGCGACGCGGCACCGCGAGGGTGAGCTTGCGCGGCTCGCGCGGACCGTCTTCGGACTTGGTCTTGAAGCGGTCGAAACGATACAGGGTGTCGAGCGTCACGACCGTCGCCTGTTCGATCATCCACTCCGCATCATGCTTCTTGACCGTCAGTTCGGTCAGATAGCTCACAGCCTCATTGGCCGACGTCTGCGTCAGGGCCCGAACCGAGCTGCGGATCGCCTCGCGATATTCCTTGGCGCGGAAATCACGCTCCTTGCCCAAGCCGACCAGCATCACCCGGTCGCACAGGGTGTGCGGCACCGCATGCAGGATGAGGGTGGAGCCCAACTTCCCCTCCATGTCTCCGCGGCGGATCACATCGCTGATGAAACCGTTGGAAATACGATCGAGCAGGTCCGCAGCGAAGGTCAGCTTGCGCGACTCGAACACGCCGACGATAACGCAGGCGACCCGCTGTTTTTCCGGGCTACCGCTTTTTATGTTAAATTCCATCGTGAACTCTCATGGATTATGTGCGTCAATTATGCCTGTTCCAACCGTGTGTCAGCCGGTTACGCCCAAGAATAGAGGCATTGACCGCAAACAGATAGTCTCCCACTCCAGAATCTGCCAAACAGGCACCTCTGAAAATTCATTCAAATTATCTCTACGCTTAACATAAAAAGTCAAAAAGGCCCTGCTCAATGGTTTTTCAAAAAAGCCTGACCCGTGAATTGACTTTTACTGCGGTCAGCGTGTTCGTGGTCCTGCTGGCCATCCTGGTCACTACCCAGACCATCAATCTGCTCGGCCGTGCCGCCGAGGGGCGCATCGCCAACGAGGCGGTAGCGGCCCTGATCGGGTTCTGGACACTCGGCTTGTTTCCCCTGCTGTTGATTCTCACCGTATTCATCAGTGTCCTGGTGGTGTTGACCCGACTCTGGCGGGATCATGAAATGGCCGTCTGGCTGGCCTCGGGTGTGTCGCTCAAGGACTGGGTCAAGCCGGTGCTGCGTTTTGCCGTCCCCTTGGCCATTCTGGTCGGCATTTCATCGCTACTGATCGGCCCCTGGGCTGAGCAGCGCAGCCACGAATACGCCGAAATCCTCAAACAACACGAAGATGTTTCGGCCATATCCCCCGGCATTTTCAAGGAGTCCCACTCCTCCCGTCGCGTCTATTTCGTCGAGAATTTCTCCGGAAAGAACGGCTCCGCCGCCAACATCTTCATGCAGGACATGAGCAAGGGTAAGGTGGCCAGTATTTTCGCCAAATCCGGCCGAATCGTGACCAACGAGCAGGGCGAGCGGCTTCTGGTGCTGGAAAACGGCCGGCGCTATGTCGGCAATCCGGGCGAGGCGGACTATGAAGTCGCCGAATTTGCCCGCTACAGCGTGGTCATCAATGACCAGCCCCAGTTTATTCCCTCAGGCAACTCGCGCCAGACCATGACCTCCGCCGCGCTGGCCCTGAGCGACAAGGCCGGCGACAAGGCCGAACTCGGCTGGCGGCTGTCCATGCCCATCAGCACGGTCGTCCTGGCGCTACTCGCCATTCCCTTGTCTTATTTCAATCCGCGCAGCGGCCACACCTACAACCTTCTGCTGGCCCTGCTGGCTTACTTCGTTTACCAAAATGCCCTAACCCTATGCCGTAACTGGGTGCTGCAAGATCGCCTGAGCGCCTATGCGATGCTGGCCCCCCATATGCTGATGTTGCTGGTAGCACTCGGCATGCTGACGTACCGCAACCGCCCGGCCAGTTCACCGGGTCGCTTCCTGGGCCAGCTCATCCGGAAATCCTGATCCATGAAACTGATTTACCGCTACATCACCACCCAGCTGACCGTGGCCACGTTGTATGCACTGGCAGCCCTGCTCGCACTGTACGCCTTCTTCGACGTCATCAAAGAAGTCCCCGACTTGGGACACGGCAGCTATGGCGTGCCGCAGATGCTGCTCTACATTGCGCTCCTGATGCCGGGGCACGCCTACGAGCTGATGCCCCTCGTGGTGCTGATCGGCGGCATGGTCGCCATGACCCAGCTCGCCACCAGCAGCGAATACACCATCATCCGCACCAGTGGCGTCACCCTCGCCCAGGTCGCGGGCGTGCTGTTGCGTTTCGGCATCGGCTTTGCCGTGATCACCGGCCTGCTGGGCGAATTCGGCGCCCCGTTCTCTGAAAAGCAGGCGGAGCGCATGAAACTATCGGCGACCAAGTCGATGGTCACCCAGGAGTTCCACTCGGGCATCTGGGTCAAGGATGACCAGAATTTCATCAACGTGGGCGAAATGCTGCCGGACAACACCCTGCTCGGGGTTCGTATCTACACCTACGACAAGGACTACCGCCTGGTGCAAACCCGTTTTGCCGAGCGCGGCACCTATCAGCGGCCACAGCACGTGTGGCGACTCGAAAAGGTCAAGGAAACCACGCTGGGCGACAAGGCGACGACCACACGCCAACTCAACACCCTGGATTGGCATTCGGTGATCGAACCGTCGATCCTCGACGTGCTGCTGGTGGTCCCCGAGCAGATGTCGGCCATGGACCTGACGACCTACATCGAACACTTGCGCAGCAATGAGCAGAAAACCCAACGCTACGAAATTGCCTTGTGGAGCAAATTTTTCTATCCGCTGGCCTGCATCTCCATGGCCCTGGTGGCTCTCGCCTTCACGCCGCGCCAACGCCGTCATGCCCAACTGGGGATAAGGCTGTTCGTCGGCATCTGCCTGGGGGTCGCCTTCCACTTCGTCAACCGGCTGTTTGCGCACCTGGGCCTGCTCTACGACTGGAATGCCATGTTTGCGGCCACGCTCCCCACCCTGTTGTTCCTGCTGGCGGGCATTACCATCACCGTGCGACAAGAAAGGCGCTGACATGACCGATCCGATGCTCGAACGCTGCAAGGCCTGGCGCCGGACACTCAACGACGGTCGTCAGCGGCTGGCCGAGACCTACCTGAAGAAGCGTGACCCGGAGCGCTTCCTCAAGCAATACAGCCAGGTTGTCGATGGCATCCTGCAGGACATGTGGGGAGCACTGGAGCTCGGCCAGCAGGCGGCGCTGGTCGCGGTCGGCGGCTACGGGCGCGGGCAATTGTTCCCGCACTCCGACATCGACCTGCTGTTCCTGCTGCCATCGGCCACCGAAACCGAGCTGAACGATGCGATCACCCGCCTGATCGGCCTGATGTGGGATAGCGGACTGGAGGTCGGCCACAGCGTGCGCACCCTCGCGGAGTGCCTGGAAGAAGCCGCCCACGACATTACGATCGAGACCACGCTGCTGGAAAATCGTTTCCTTGCCGGAGACGCCCAGCTACACCAGGAAGTCTGTACCGCGCTCGCCCAGCAGCGCGACCCATTGGCCTTTTTCGAAGGCAAGATCCTCGAACAGCAGCAGCGTCATAACCGCTACTTCGGTGTCACCAACAACCTCGAGCCGAACGTCAAGGAAAGCCTGGGCGGCTTGCGTGACCTGCAAACCATCCTGTGGATCAGCAAGGCCATCGATCTGGGCGACAACTGGGATGCGCTGGTGCGGCGCGGCATCCTGACGTTGGCCGAAGCCCGCCTGATCAAGCATAGCGAGAGCCAGCTGCAGAAACTGCGCATCGACCTGCACCTGCTGGCGCGCCGGCGCGAAGACCGTCTGATCTTCGACCTGCAACAGCAAATGGGTCTGGCTTGGGGGCTCAAGGACACCCCGGCCAAGCGCGCCAGTGAACAGGTGATGCAGTTATATTACCGTGCCGCCAAGACGGTCGGCCAGCTGAACGGCATTCTGCTCCCTAACCTGCGGGCACGGATTTATTCGCAGGTGCCGCGCGTCACACAGAACCTCAACGCCCGCTTCTATAGCGTCAACGGCATGCTGGGGATCCGTCGCCCGGACGTGTTTGAGAAAGAGCCGTCGGCGATTCTGGAGGCCTTCCTGATCCTGCAGAGAAACCCGGAATTGACCGGCTTTGCGCCGCGCATGCTGCGCGCCCTATGGCACGCGCGCAGCCGCATCAACGAGAAATTCCGCCGCGACCCGACCAATCGGGCGCTATTCATGCAGATTCTGCGCGAACCCGGTCTGACCCGAACGCTGCGACGCATGAATCTGTACGGCGTACTGGGCAAGTACCTGGCCAACTTCGGCCGCATCGTCGGCCAGATGCAACATGACCTGTTCCACGTTTACACCGTGGACGAACACATTTTGATGGTGGTGCGCAACCTGCGCCGCTTCGCCATCAGTGCTTTCAGCCACGAATACCCGCTGCTCTCGAGGCTGATGAACGATTTTGTCCGGCCGGAAGCGCTGTACGCGGCCGGGCTGTTCCACGACATCGCCAAGGGCCGGGGCGGCGACCACTCGGTGCTCGGTAAGGACGACGCACGCCAGTTCTGCGAAAGCCACGGCCTGTCGGCCGAAGATACCGAGCTGGTGGTGTGGCTGGTCGGCGAACACCTGACGATGTCGAGCGTCGCCCAAAAGCAGGACATCTACGATCCGGATACCGTGCTGCGCTTCGCCGACATGGTGCAAACCCCGCGCCGCCTCGCCGCACTGTACATGCTCACCGTGGCCGACATTCGCGGCACCAGTCCCAAGGTGTGGAACGCCTGGAAAGCCAAGCTGCTGGAAGACCTCTATCACGCCACCCTCAAGGTACTGATGAGCGGCGGTGCACTGGACGTGGCCTCCGAGCTGAGCGACCGCAAGCAGGAGGCCCTCACCCAATTACGCCTGTTCGCAGTACCCGACGACGCCATTCAGCGTTTCTGGGATGAGCTGGACACGGTCTATTTCCTGCGCCACGAAGCGCGCGAGATCGCCTGGCACACCCGGGTGCTGAACCGTTTCACCCACGTCACCGAACCGATGGTCAAGACACGGCTGTCGGACGACCGCGAAGGCATCCAGGTCCTGGTCTATACCCCGGACCAGCCGGAGCTGTTCGCCCGCATCTGCGCCTTCTTCGGTCGCAGCAATTACAGCATTGCCGACGCCAAGATCCATACCACGCGGCACGGCTACGCGCTCGACACGTTCCACGTCTTTATCCCGGAGCACCATGATGGCGACTACCGGGACATGATCAACTTCATCGAATTCGAACTGGCGGACTGCCTGAAAAAAGCGGCACCGATCGCTCTGCCTCCCGCGGGCCGTATCAGCCGCCATCTCAAGCACTTCCCGGTCAGCCCCCAGGTCATGATCCGCCCCGACGACCGCGACAACTTCTTCGTGCTGACGATCGTTGCGGGCGACCGGCCCGGCCTTCTGGCGAGGATCGCCAAGGTGCTGACCGGCTACCGGCTCAACGTCCACTCGGCCAAGATCATGACGCTGGGCAGCCGCGTCGAGGACTCCTTCCTGGTCACCGGCTCGGCGTTGAAAGACGGCAAGAGCGTGCTGGCGCTGGAGGGAGAACTGCTCGAAACGCTGCGCCTGTAACGAAGGAGAAAAGCATGCTGTTCCTGGAAGACCTGATCCCCGGCCGACGCTTCGAGACCAGTAGCCATACCCTCACCGAGGAAGAGTTGCTAGCCTTCGCGCACCAGTTCGACCCGCAGTTTTTCCATACCGACCACGAAGCGGCCAAGAACAGCGTGTTCGATGGCCTTGCCGCCAGCGGCTGGCACACCAGCAGCCTCAGCATGCGTCTGGTCGCCCTGTCCGAGCTGGGCACGGTGGCGAACGGGTTGGTCGGCATGGATATCATTTCGATGCGCTGGCCACGCCCCACCCGCGCCGGGGACACTCTCACCGTGTGTGTCGAGGTGCTGGAAAATCGCCGCTCCAACAGCCAGCCCGGCTTCGGCATCGTCACCGTACGCTGGACCACCACCAATCAGCGGCAGGAAATCGCCATGCAGCTGGAAAACCGCATCTGGGTCCAGGCGCGCGGTGAAGCGGACTGAGCCGATAGAGCCGGCCCGCCCGACATGATCGTTTGAGGGTTAAGCAGGGCGTGCCACAACAGCAGCGGCATACCCCGAACAGAAAAAAGCAGACTCTGGGCACCAGCACGGCTGCCCCACTGAGCAGGTCTTCAGCGGGTATTCCACTTGTGGAAATCGGCTGTCAGCTTGGAGAGGTCGCCGGCCGTTTCGGCCAGATGGTTCGAGCTCTGCTCGATGGCACGCGTGGTATGCAGATTCTGCTCGGCGATGGCGTTGAGCTGTTCCAACGAGGCCGCCACCTCGTGCACCGACTGCGAGTTCTCCTCCATGCCCATGGCGAGATCGTTGGCTTGACGCCGCGCCTGCTCGGCCACCTGCATCAGGTTCTCGAGGTTGGCCGAAGATTGGCGGATATGCCCGCTGACCTCTTCCACCTCTTCGACAGTCGCATCCATGCTGGAGACGGCCTGGCGCGTGATCTCACCGATTTGCTGGACCACTTCGGTAATCGAGCCGGTTGCCGAACTGGTCCGTTCCGCAAGTTTGCGCACTTCATCCGCCACCACAGAAAAGCCGCGTCCCGCTTCGCCGGCGCGCGCCGCCTCGATGGCGGCGTTGAGTGCCAGCAGGTTGGTCTGCTCGGCGATCTCGTGGATCATGTCGGTCATGGTGCGGATACGCTGCATCGAGTGATCCATTTCGGAGATCGCTGCGCGTGAGGTTCCAACCACCGACACCGTGCGCTCGGCAGCCCGCGTCGCCGCCTGCATCGTGTCCTTGCCAGCTTCGGCAACCGATTTCGTCGATTCGGCGCCGTTCAGATTCTGCTCCGCCAGTTCCGCCACATCTTTGATCGCCGCGCTCATGGTTTCCATGTTGCGACTGATCTGCATCAGGCCTTCGCCCTGCTGCACCGAGCGCGCCGCCAGCGAATGCATCTCGTCGCGCAACTGGTCCGCCTGGCCGGAGGTCCGCGAACCCGCACCGATCACATCCGCCACCACGGCGCGATAATGGATGCGCAACGACTCCAAACCGCCGATCACCTCGCCCAGCAGCCCGCCATCACGGACCTGGAGGTTGCGGCCGAGCCGCCCTTCCGCGAGTTCACCGAAGCCCTGCCGCAACAGGCCCAACACCTTGTTGACCCGCCACCAGCCCCAAGCCCCGCCACTCACCGCCAGCACAGCGCCGGCCGTGGCAAGCGCGGCCCCGCCCGCTCCTGGCGGCACTAGACTGCCGGCCAACAACAACACGACCCCGCTCCCCGCCAGCAAAGGGGCCCAGCGCAGCACGTCGATGCAACGTCGCAAGGTCTTGAGGGTGGACGGCACCACCGCCTGCTTGTTGCGGACAGCCTGGTACAACGCTGCGGCGGCCGCAATTTCCTCGCGCCGAGGCGCCGATCGCACCGACATGTAACCGGTAATCTTGCCATGCTCGGTAATCGGCGTGACATACGCCTCCACCCAGTAGAAATCACCATTCTTGCAGCGATTCTTGACCAAACCCCGCCACGGCCGCCCCGTCTTGATGGTCTCCCACAGGTCGGCAAAGGCCTCGGGCGGCATATCCGGATGGCGCACGATGTTGTGATTGCGGCCGACCAATTCCGCTTCGCTGAAGCCGCTGATATCGACAAAGGCACGGTTCACATAGGTGATGCTGCCCTTGGCATCGGTCTTGCTGACGATAGGGTTGGATGGGTCGACCAGATGTTCCTGGTCGGTAACCGGCAGGTTGATTTTCACGAAACGATCTCAGAAATAACGATATTTTATAATTATTATTTATAATAAATAATTGCCCGGAACAAAGCAAAGCAATCGTCGCTCACTTTGCCTTGAGCGACATCAAGCCGATCAAAGCCGGCGCGAGACGACCGGGTGGTCCATGGTGGGGATCGGCGGAAGGATGGGACAGGCGGTTGACCGGGAAACCACCCATGGTGGTCGCTAGCGCTAACCGGGTTCAGGTCATGTTGCTGAATCTGGCCAAGGAGAGGCAAAAAGCGTGGAAAGCGGGGTTCTGCGGGTAAATCGCGTATCCCGGCCACCACGGCAGGGCTCGCATCCCCGCTCTATTCTACTTATCGCACCAGCCCTCCCTGGCCGGAGGACGCAACCACTCGACAATGGTCTGCCACGCGGCACGATCCCTGGCCATCTTGCTGGCAGGCAGATCGAACAAGGTCAGGCCTTGCGCCGCGGCCTGCACGTACAACTGGGTATCCCGCAGCCAGCTCAGAACCGCCACGTCGTGTCGCAGCAGAAAGGACTCCAGTTCACGCGCCGAGCGGGTGCGCGGGTCGACACGCATGCCGACCACGGCCATGAATACCTTGTTTTTCCTGATCGCCTTTTCTTCCAGCAGCCGATGGAAGAATTCCTCACTCGCCCACATGTCGAACGGGGAAGGCTGAATCGGGATCAGGATACGGTCGACTCGGGAGATCAGGCTGTTGAGTCGCTTGCCATGCAGCCCGGCAGGGCTATCCAGCACCACGACGCTGGTGCCCTTCGGCGGCTTTGCCGGCTCGCCAGGCTCGACCTGCCAGCCGTGAATGCTCGGCAGTGCCGGCGGGCGTTGTGCCAGCCAGCGAAGGGAAGACTGCTGCCGATCGACATCGCCGAGCATGACCTTGTCACCGCTGTTGGCAAAATATCCGGCCAGATTTGTCGCCAGGGTCGATTTGCCACTCCCACCCTTGGGATTGGCAACCAGCACCGAAAGCACCATGCTCGTCTCCATTGCATCACGGCGCGATGACGCTACCAAAGCCATCGCCCTTGCCTGTTTTCGGAAATTCTGTTCAGCTTGCCGCTGGATACAGGGAAACAACCATGATACGCAGCTTTGACGCCGTCTTGTTCGATATGGACGGCCTGATGATAGATACCGAATCGGTGAGCGCTTCGAGCTGGCGCCTGGCGGGCGAATCGCTCGACATCCAGATCCCCGAGGAACTGATTCACAGCATGGTCGGCCTGTCGGTCAGCCGGAGCCTGGAGAGGGTCATCGAGCACTACGGCGACCGCACCCTCGGCCAAGCCTTGAGCGAAGCCTGCCGTCATCATTACCGGCGCCAGCTCGCCGAGGATGACATTCCCCTCAAGAGTGGTATCGAGGCGGTGCTGGATTGGCTGAGCGAACAGGACATTCCGCGCGCCGTGGCGACGTCGACACAGCGGCTGATGTGCGACCTCAAACTGCAACGCACCGGTTTGGCGCGTTATTTCGACATCAGCGTTGCCGGTGACGAGGTCCCGCATACCAAACCGGCCCCCGACGTTTACCTGGCCGCCGC
Organism: Pseudogulbenkiania sp. NH8B; assembly: GCF_000283535.1. GTDB lineage: Bacteria > Pseudomonadota > Gammaproteobacteria > Burkholderiales > Chromobacteriaceae > Pseudogulbenkiania > Pseudogulbenkiania ferrooxidans. Next base: position 1,794,270 of record NC_016002.1, on the reverse strand, counting down.
CGCCAGGCTCGACATCGCGCCTGAGCGCTGCATTGTGCTTGAGGACTCTCCGTACGGGCTCCTGGCGGGACACACCGCAGGCATGCGTGTCATCCTGGTGCCAGACCTGATCAAGCCGAGCCCGGAAGACAACGCCAAGGCCCTCGCCACGTGCGACACCCTGCACGACGCCCTGAACCTCCTCAAGTCACTGTGACATCGACAGGTTGGCCGAACACCTCGGCTAACCTATCCCCGGGCCTTTCCGTCAGTTGGCGCCTTGGCCTGGTCGTCAAGAACCGTCAACGCCCCGTACAGATGATCGGTCAGCTGGGCCAGCATCTGCTCGCCCTGCTCCGCCGGCGCTTCCAGAGTCAGCTGCACCCGATCACCGTAAGCAGCCTCCAGTACGATCACCCCATGATCCGAACAAAAGCGCCGCAATCGCGACTCCTCGGCAAAGCCGGTACTGACCCTGTAGCGAGCCAGCTTGACGGTCGGCAGTAGCTGGGCCTGCTGCAACGCGGTACTCACTGCCTGGGCATAGGCTCGCACCAAGCCGCCTGCTCCCAGTTTGATGCCCCCGAAATAGCGCACCACTACCGCCAGCACGTTGCCCACGTCCTTGTGCGTCAGCACCGCATACATCGGCTTGGCCGCCGTGCCGGAAGGCTCACCGTCATCGTCGAGTCCCGAATCCCCTTCCGTCAACAGGACCGAGCAGTAATGCCGGGCATCCTTCCAGCGCTGGCGCACCTCGGCCAAGCGGTCCATGGCCTCGGCCCGGCTGGTCACCGGATAGAGTACGGCGATGAAGCGGCTTTTCTTGATCTCGATCTCGGCCGTTACCGGTGCCGCCAGTTGCAACATTGCTGCCTTCCCTCAAGCTGGAGCCATGAATAAATCACACCGTGCCTACCCGGATCGATCCGCGGGCGCGCGGCAGCACACCCTGCTACCCGAGCTTTGTTAGCACACGCCAAGCCCCATCTTACCCGAAGCCCCACCTAGACTGAGATGAAGCAAAGCAATTGCCGATGAGCCCGGCCAGGCCAACACGTCTCTCATGCTTGTCACCAACCCAGCCGGGACGGACAATAACCCATTCATCATGGCCGGAAAGGTAACGATGCCGATCACCCCTACCCTATGGTTCGCCTGCGCCGTGGTTGCCCTGATCGCCGAGTTCGTCACCGGCACCTTCTACCTTCTGGTGGTAGCGCTAGCCCTGGCCGGGGGTGGGCTGGCGGCACTAAGCGGCTTGGGAACCGCCGCCGAGCTGACCGCTGCCAGCCTGACCGGCGTGATCGGACTGTGGCTCGTCACCCGCTGGAAGCAGCGCCACGCCAACCCGCGCCAGCCTCGCCGCGAACCTGACTTCGGCCAACCCGTACGCATCGTCAGCATTGCCGGCAATGGTCAGGCCCGCGTCCATTACCGTGGCACCGAATGGGACGCCGAATTGCTCGACCCCACCCTCTCTCGCGGCCAGACCGGGTACATCACCGGCAGCGACGGCGGCCGGCTCAAGATTTCCTCAACACCTCCAGGACAACACTAATGGAACTGGCGCTCATCCTCTTTCTGGCCGTAGTGATCTTCGTCCTCAAGTCGATCAAAGTCGTACCGCAACAGCATGCCTACGTGATCGAGCGGCTCGGACGCTACCACGGCACGCTGCAGCCCGGACTCAGCATCGTCGTACCGTTCGTCGATCGCGTCGCCTATAAGCACATCCTCAAGGAGATTCCGCTCGACGTTCCCAGCCAGATTTGTATCACGCGCGACAACACCCAGCTCAAGGTCGACGGCATCCTGTACTTCCAGGTCACCGACCCGCAGCGGGCCTCCTACGGCTCCAGCGACTACATCCTGGCCATTACCCAACTGGCTCAGACCACGCTGCGTTCGGTCATCGGCAAGATGGAACTCGACAAGACCTTCGAGGAGCGTGACGAGATCAATCGCGCGGTCGTGGCGGCACTCGACGAAGCCGCCTTCTCCTGGGGGGTCAAGGTGCTGCGCTATGAGATCAAGGACCTGGTACCTCCGCAGGACATCCTGCACGCCATGCAGGCACAGATCACGGCCGAGAGGGAAAAACGCGCCCTGATCGCCTCGTCGGAAGGCCGCAAAATGGAACAGATCAACATCGCCTCCGGCACGCGCGAAGCGGCCATCCAGCAGTCGCAAGGCGAAATGCAGGCCACCATCAACCAGTCGGAAGGGGCAAAGCAGGCTGCCATCAACAAGGCCCTCGGCGAAGCGGAAGCCCTGCGCCTGGTTGCCACCGCCACGGCCGAAGCCATCCAGCGCGTGGCCGGGGCGATCAAGACCGAGGGCGGCATCGAAGCGGTGAATCTCAGGGTGGCCGAGCAATATGTCGACGCGTTCGGCAAACTCGCCAAAGAGAACAATACCCTGATCCTGCCTGGCAACGTCGCCGACATCGGCGGCCTGGTTGCCAGCGCCATGAGCATCGTCAAGCAGGTTCAACGTTAAGACAGCCTACGGCCGCAGCTTGTATTGCGGCCGGCCTGCCCCCATAATCGTTTGCATGAAATTCCTGTCCGACCTCTTTCCCGTCCTGCTGTTCTTCGGTGCCTACTGGTTCAGCAGAGACATGTTTATCGCCACCGCTGTCGCCATTGCCGCCACCACATTGCAAGTGGCCAGTGCTTGGCTGCGCCACCGCAAGGTCGAAACCATGCAATGGGTCAGCCTCGGGCTGATCGTGGTGCTGGGCGGTGCCACCTTGCTGCTGCATGACAAGCATTTCATCATGTGGAAGCCGACCGTACTGTACTGGATCATGGGCGCTGGGCTGCTGATCGGGGAACTTGCCGGCAAGAACGGCATCAGAGCCTTGGTTGGACAGCAAATGGAACTCCCCGCAGCCGTATGGCGCAAGCTCAATTACGCATGGGTGGCGTTCTTTGCCCTGATGGGTGCGCTTAACCTGTTCGTTGCCTACCGCTTCAGTGAAGACATCTGGGTCAATTTCAAGCTGTTTGGTGGATTGGGCCTGATGTTCGCCTTCGTCATCGCCCAAAGCCTGTTTCTCTCCAAGTATCTAGAGGAAAAAAAGTAATGCTGTACGCCATTATCGGCCAGGACCAGCCAGGTTCTCTGGAAAACCGTCTGGCCGCCCGCCCGGCGCACCTGGCGCGCTTGCAGGCTTTGCAAGAGCAGGGCCGCTTGCTCGTCGCCGGGCCGTTTCCGGCCATCGACTCGCCTGATCCGGGTCCAGCCGGATTCAGCGGCAGCCTGATCGTGGCCGAATTCGCTTCACTCGACGAGGCGCGCGACTGGGCCGATGCCGACCCCTACGTCGCTGCCGGCGTTTACGCGCAGGTCGAGATCAAACCGTTCCGCAAGGTTTTCCCGGCATGAGCGACATCCTGCAACGGATGCAAGAACGCCTGTCGTCCAGCCTGCAACCCGAACACCTCGACATCGAGGACGATAGCGCCGCCCATGCCGGCCACGCCGGCGCCCGATCGGGTGGTGGACACTATAACCTGACCATTGTCAGCCCCTGCTTCGCGGGTCTGAGTCGTGTCAAGCGCCACCAAATGGTATACGAGGCGCTGGGCGATCTCATGAAAACCGGCATCCATGCCCTGGCCATCAAGGCTTTCGCCCCGAACGAAATCTGATATCACCGATAAGGATTCCCCCATGCGACATTCCCGTCTCGCCGCTCTGCTGTTCGTTGCCGCCATCGGCATCCCCGGCCTCGCTGCTGCGCAAGCCGTTGCCACCGTCAACGGTGTCGCCATCGACAAGAAAGACGTCGACGAAGCCGTCACCATGCTGAGCAAGAATAGCAATGGCAAAGTCCAGGACAGCCCGGCACTGCGCGAGCAGATCAAGGAAAACCTGATCAACAAGCAGCTGATCCTGCAGGAAGCCACGCGCCGTGGCCTGGAAAAACAGCCGGATTTCGTCGAACGCCTGCAGAACGTTCGTGAAGAGATGCTGCGCGATGCGCTGTTTGCCGAGATCGTGAAACAGAGTCCGGTTACCGACGCTAAGATCAAGGCCCGCTATGACCAGCTCGCCTCCCAGCAGGCCGGCAGCAAGGAAGTGCACGCCCGCCAGATCATGGTAGCCAGCGAGGCGGAAGCCTCTAAGGTGATCGCCGACCTGAAGAAGGGCAAGAAATTCGAAGACCTGGCCAAGACGCTTTCCAAAGACCCGGCCGCCAAACAATCTGGCGGCGATATGGGCTGGGGCAACCTGAGCCAGATGGAACCCAAGCTGGCTGAAGCGCTGAAAGGTCTGGGCAAGGGCCAGAGCAGCAGCCAGCCGTTCAAATCCGGGCTGGGCTGGCACGTATTCAAGATTGAAGACATCCGCGACGCCAAGTTGCCGCCGCTGAACGAAGTGAAAGCCCAGATCGCTCGCCAGATTCAGCAAGAAGACGTAGCCAAGGCCGTCGGTGAACTTCGCTCCAAGGCCAAAATCCAGTAAATCAAGAATGACAAAGGATACTATCCAACATGCGCAAAACTCTGCTGCTTAGCACCCTGACCGCCGCCGTGCTGTCGACCGCCGTCTTGGCGGCGCCTCCGGTCGTCAACGGGACCGCCATTTCCCAGTCCCGTATCGACGCCGTCGTCCGCATGATGGAAGCCCAAGGCCAGCAGTCGTCGCCGGACCTGCAGGCCGCTGCGCGTGACCAACTGATCACCGCCGAAATCCTGCGTCAGGCAGCGGTGAAGAAGGGTCTCGACAAGTCGCCCGAATACCGCGCCGAGCTGGAGAACATGCAGACCATGGCACTGGCCAGCCGTCTGATCAAGGACTTCCAGCGCAGCAACCCGGTGAGCGATGCACAGCTGCGCGCCGAATACGACAAGATCAAGTCGCAGTTCCCGGAGAAGAAGAGCTATCATGCTCGCCACATCCTGGTTCCGACCGAAGCGGAAGCCAAGGCCGTGATCGATGCGCTGCGGAAGGGCAAGGCGTTTGACCAGCTAGCCAAGGAAAAGTCGATCGATCCGGGCAGCAAGAACAACGGCGGCGATCTCGGCTGGAGCGAAGCCAGCAACTTTGTAGCTCCGTTCTCCGAAGCCATGACCAAGCTGGCCAAGGGCCAGGTCACCTCGGAACCGGTCAAGACCGAATTCGGCTGGCACGTGATCAAGCTTGACGACGTGCGCACCGAAGCGGCTCCGCCGGTGGAACAGATTCGTCCGCAGCTCGAACAGCGCATCATGTCCGGCCGCATCGAGAAGTTCATCAGTGATCTGAAGGCCAAGGCCAGTATCCAGTAATCGGGATGCTAGTCATCAAAAAACGGGGCGGATAACCGCCCCGTTTTTCATTGCCGCACCCGCACTCACTCGTCGTCGCACCACTTCGGGGTTCGCTTGCCCATGAAGGCGGCTACCCCCTCCAGCTGCTCTTCCCCCCCGACCAGCCGCAGCATGGCTTGCTTCTCCAAAGCCAGATGTTCCTCCATGTCATGGTATGCACTGCTCACGATCAGCTTGCGTACCTCCTGGATGGCTCGCGGAGCCTGGCGCGCGACTTTGTTCGCCAGACTGACGGCAACAATCTTGGACAGGCCGGGGTCGACCACCTCTTCCACCAGGCCAATGGACAAGGCCTTGGCCGCCGTGAGAATCTCACCGCCAAGAATGATCCGCTTCGCCCAGGACACACCGACCTTGTCAGTCAACGCCTTGGTGCCACCAGCGCAAGGCAGCAGCCCTACCTTGGTCTCCGGGAGGCCAAGCTGCGCGCCGACTTCTGCCACCATGTAATCGCAAGCCAGGGCGCACTCCAGCCCTCCCCCCAAGGCATAGCCATTGATCGCGGCCACAGTTACTCCATGGAAACCGCGGATCGCACCGAATGCCAGCGCAAAGGCATCGATGACCTCGGCAGCCAACTGCCGGTCTCCGCCGGCAAACTGATTAAGGTCGGCACCGGCCGAGAAGAAGGCATCGCCTTCTCCAGTTAGCACCACGGAACGGATCAAATCGTCTTGTTCGATTTCCTCCATCACCGCCCCCAATTCACGCAGACTTGCCAGCGTCCACAGGTTGGCCGGAGGGTTGTTGATGGTCAGAATGGCCGATTGCCCGAGTTTCTCGACAGTCACACTGTTCGCCATGATGCTCCTCACTACGCTCTCGTTTGTTATGGTTGTGAACGTTCATGGCGGCAGGCACCTCGCGTGCAGCCTCTCAGGGCAGCGCAGGGTGCGCCCAGCCATTGTTGACACAGATATTTACCAGTACAACAACTGTTTCTTACTTATTGATTTTTAGCTCTTTGCTTGGTGAATGCCAAAATAAAATCGGCACCTTTTCAATTATTCCAAAGGCAAGAAAAGCGACATGCAGGTAGAGTCACTGCCTCTTTGGTAAAATCAGGCTTTCCGTGGCGGTGCCGTCGATGATTGAAACCAGTTTTCTTGTTTTGTTCCTGGCCGGGCTCCTCGGCGGTGGGCACTGTATCGGCATGTGTGGCGGCATAGTTACCGCGCTGTCCCTCAATCTGCCCGAGCAACGACGCGGTTTCATCCTGCTTTCCTACAATATCGGGCGCATGGCCAGCTACGTACTGATTGGCACCTTACTCGGCGGTCTGGCGCAGGCAGGGCTCTCCTTGCTGCAAGTACGCCCGCTGCAGATTGGCCTCTACCTGCTGGCCAACGTGATGATCATCGGCGTGGGGTTATACCTGGCAGGGTTATCGCCCGCCATCACCCGCATCGAAGCGATCGGGAAACCTGTGTGGCGGCGCTTGCAGCCGCTGTTGGCTCCCCTGCTGCCAATACGCCATCCAGGTCAGGCGCTGCTGGCAGGCGCGCTGTGGGGATGGTTGCCGTGCGGATTGGTCTATAGTGCCAGCCTCACCGCCCTGGCCTCGGGGTCGGCCGCTCGTGGCGCGCTGGTCATGCTGGCGTTTGCTCTGGGAACGCTGCCCAATCTGCTCGCCATGGGTTTGTTCGCCAACACCTTGAAACGCTGGCTGCAAAAACGGCCAGTGCGGCTGATTGCCGGACTGGCCGTGGTGGGAATGGGTGTGTATCAATTACTCAGCCATCTGCTGCCGCAACACCCCCACTTCTGATCAACGGAACGATTTGAGAATGGTATCCACGTTGTAACGGAACAGCGCCAGGTAGCTATTGGCCGGGCCGTTGGGTGCCGACAGGGCATCGGCGTAAAGTGCCGCGCCAGCCTTCACATTGGCCTCCCTTGCCAGTTGCTCGAGCAGGCGCTTGTCGCTCATGTTCTCAAAGAAGATGGCCTTGACCTTTTCCTTTTTTACCTGCCGTACCAGCATCGCCACGGCCTTGGCTGACGCCTCGGTATCGGTGCTCACCCCCTGCGGTGACAGCAGCTGGATGCCATAGCGCTTACCCAGGTAAGCAAAAGCGTCGTGCGAGGTCAGTACCTTGCGCTGCACGGCCGGCACGGCGGCAAAGGCCTTGGCCGCCCATTGATCCATCTCGCTCACCCTGCGTCCGTAGTCGGCCGCACGCTGCCGGTAGACGGCTTGTCCCTCTGGATCCGCCTTGCTCAACCCTTCCGCAATGTTCTTGATGTAAGTCTGCACCCGCTCGGGGTCTTGCCAGGCATGCGGGTCGACACCACCATGCTGGTGGCCGTGCTCTTCCACCCCATGCTCCTCCACCATCAACGGCTGGATACCCTTGCTGGCTTCGATCAGCGTTCCCTTGAACCCGGCGGAACGGGTAAGACGCCCCATCCACCCCTCGAAGCCCAGGCCGTTGACGACGAACACCTTGGCCGCGGCCAGGCGTTTCACGTCCGCCGGCGCCGGCTGAAACACGTGGGCATCTTGGTTAGGACCGACCAGCGACACCACTTCGACGCGGTCGCCGCCGATTTCACGGGTCATGTCCGCCACGATACTGAAACTGGCTACAACCGGCAGCTTGGCCCACGCCCACAAAGGCAGGCTCAAGAGGGCAACACCCAACAAAGTTTTCTTCATTTCTTTACCTCACGACTCGAAATGGCGGGCACGGATATAACGGGGCAAGGCCCCACCCAGCGGCGCCACGAACAGGGACAGCAGATAGAACAGCCCGGCCAGCAGGATGATCGCCGGCCCGGATGGAAGTTCAAAATGATAGGACAGCAGCAACCCGCCGATGCCGCAGACAAACGCCAACCCGACCGAGAAGGCCAGCATGCGGCCGATGCTCGACACCCACAGCCGGGCCGTGATGGCAGGCAACATCATCAAACCCACCGCCATCAGCGTCCCCAGCGCCTGGAAGCCGGCCACCAGATTCAGCACAACCAGCATCAGGAATGCCAGATGCCAGATGCCGCCTTTGCCACCCACCGCGCGCAGGAACACGGGATCGAGGCTTTCCAGCACCAGCGGGCGATAGATGATCGCCAGCACAACCAGGCTGAACGACGCCACGCCAGACACCAACAGCAAGGCAGCATCGTCCACCGCCAGCACCGAACCAAACAGGATGTGGATCAGGTCGACGTTGCTGCCGTTACGCGACACCAGCAATACCCCTACGGCCAGCGACAGCAAATAGAAGGCAGCGAAGCTGGCGTCTTCCTTGACGGTGGTGAAACGGGTGGCGAGGCCGGCCAGCAACGCCACCAGCACCCCGGCGACAAAACCACCCAGGCTCATTGCCGGCAAGCTCAATCCGGCCACCATGAAACCGACCGCCGCTCCGGGCAGCACAGCGTGGCTCATCGCATCGCCCATCAGGCTCATGCGGCGCATCACCAGGAACAGGCCGACCGGGCCGCTACCCAGCGCCAGCGCCAGGCAGCCCGCCAAGGCACGGCGCATGAAGGCGAACTCGACGAAGGGCGAGATGAGCAGGTCGTACAAGTGAGTCATTACACCGCCTCCTCGTCCACACGACAAACCGGAGCACGTTCGTGCCAGTGCGCTGCCGTTTCCGCCGCCCGACGCAGGTTGAGGTCGGTCAACACCAGTTCGGTCTTGCCCCAGGCCACGACTTCGCGCGCCAGCAGCAACGTGTACGGGAAGTAGGCCCGTACCTGTTCATAATCGTGCAGCACCGCGATCACCGTGCGTCCCTCATCGCGCCAGCGGCGCACCAGCTCGAGCAAATCATAAGTAGTCTTGGCATCGACGGCGTTGAACGGCTCGTCCAGCAGGATCAGCGGCGCATCCTGCAGCAGGATGCGGGCAAACAAGACGCGCTGGAACTGCCCGGTCGACAAGGCCGAGATCGGACGCTCGGCGAAGTCGACCAGCCCCACTGCCTGCAGCGCCTCCTGGATCTTTGCCCGCTGCTTTCGGCCAACCTTGCCGAACACCCCGGTCTGGTGCCACAGCCCCGTGGCCACCAGGTCGTGGACCGAAACCGGCAGGGTACGGTCTATCTCCGACTGTTGCGGCAGATAGGCAATGTCCTTGCGCTGAAACGGCCCCAGGTTGACATGACCGGAGTCCGGCTTCAGAGCCCCGATCATGGTCTTGAGCAGCGTGCTCTTGCCGGCGCCGTTGGGCCCGAAGATGGCGGTCGCCTCGGCTTCGGCAAACGCTCCGCTGACGTGATGCACCGCCGGGTGACGCAGGTAGGAGACCGTCAGGTTCTCGACGCGAACACTCATTCTCCGCCCCCCATTGCCCAGCCGACGATACTCCACAACAGGGCCAGCAGGACCAGCACGCCGCCCAGCCGCTCGGCCACCGACATTCCCATCAGGCTGACGCCAAGCTGCGGAGTGGGTTCCTGATGATGGTGATGATGATCATTATTCATGATGATGCCATTCACTGTTGTTCGATACAGGCGCGCAAGGCGGCCTCGATCTCTTCCGCATCCAACTCGGGGGCGATCAATTCGAAGCGGCTGTCACGGCGCCAGGCAACCTGGCTCGCCCCCCACTGCCCTTCCGCCCAGTTGAGCCAGACCCACGAACCCAGCACCCGGAATACCCCCTTGGCACGCACCAGCCCCGGCACGCGTTGCGGCAGGGTGTCGAAGAAATCCGTCAGCGCCTCGCCGTTGAAGTCCGTATCCGGGGAGAAGAGCCAGCCCTGCGAGCGCCAGTCCATGGCGCTCTGGGGCGGCACTGCCGGGCGATAACGCGATTTGGGCACCACCGCGAGGTCGAGCCAGGCCGGATCCAGCGCCCCCTGCCGCACCTCGGACACCAGCGATTTTGGCGGAAACAGACTGGCCGCCTGGCGCCGGAAGGCGTCCAGCATGTCGACGTCGGCCAGGTCGACCTTGTTGGCGACCAACACGTCGGCCAGTGAGACCTGGTCGCGATAAAGCGGCTGGCGGAAGTAATCGGGATTGGTGAACTGGCGTGGGTCAACCACGGTCAGTACCGCTCCCAGCGTCAGCGCATCGCCCAGCGGCGGTTCGCGCAATTCGTCGATCACGCCCGCGGCATGGGCCAGTCCGCTGGCTTCGATCAGAAGCCGGTCAGGCCGCTCGCGGCGCAGCAGGTTGGCCACGGTGACCGTCATTTGCGGACCGGCCACGCAGCACATGCAGCCACCGGCGATTTCAGCCACCGGCAGTTCGTCGCTGCTCAGAGCCGCGCCGTCGATACCGACCTCGCCAAATTCATTGACGATAACAGCCCAGCGCTCATGTGCCGGCCGGTTGGCGATCAGATGGCGCAAAGCCGTGGTTTTGCCCACCCCGAGAAACCCGGTGAACAGATTGACAATCGTTTTCTTCATGCGTGACATGCCTTGCATAACCCGGTGAGCAGCAAGTTCTGCTCACGACTTTCAAAACCCACTGCCTCGGTCACTTCCTTCAGCGCCCCCAAAAACTGGCTGGCATCGATTTCCTCGACCCGCCCGCACTGCTCGCACACTAGGATCAAACCATGGTGATTGCATTCGAAATGACTGCATACGACGAAGCCGTTCAAGGCATCCACCTTATGCAATAACCCCTGCTCGACCAGAAAGTCGAGTGCCCGGTAGACGGTTGGCGGCGCGGCCACACCGCGCTCGCGCTGCAGATCGGCCAACACCTGGTAAGCCTTGACCACGCCATCATATTCGAGCACCAGCTCGAGGATATGCCGGCGCAAGGCAGTGAGCTTGCAGCCTCGGTGCAGGCAATGCTGCTCGGCAGCGGCCAAATAGCTTTGCTTGTTCATCACGGGAAAGGTCAACGATTTTGGAGTGAAGTCATTATGTTATTATATAACACTGGCCTTCACAACTATTAACACTCTTGGCATGTATAATGGATTTCTCATGGTGTTAGACTGGCTTCACGCCAATCAACGACCGGAGAAGAACATATGAAGCGGATGCTATCGTGTCTGGCTGGCTGCCTCTTGGTAACCAGCGCGCTTGCCGCAGGCCTGATCACCCCCCGTTCCGACACCTTCGCGCAGTGCCAGCAAGCGACGCAGCGGATCGCGCAACCAGCGCCGGGCAAAAACAATCTGACGCGCGACGAACAGGCCAAACTGGCCGCTCATCTGGACATGCTCGCCGAGCAAACCCTGCAACTCGACACCCCTAGCCAGGCTGGTAAAGCCAGTCATTACACGGCACGTCGCTCGAAGCAGGCCGGCGAGCTGAGTTGAGGCCAACCGTCCGTCACCGCTCCCTCGCGTTTTACCCGAGCGCTTCAGCTTAACTTAAGCTGAAGCGCTCACTCTTACCGGCTTGTTCAACCCGAGTTCGACGCCAATGACACTCCCGAAAAACCTTGCCCCCGCCCTCGCCCTGTTAGTTCTGTCGCTCCCGGTCTTGGCCTCGTCCGGGGAAGAGCGCCAGCAGTCCTTCAAGAAAATCCTGCGAACGTTCGAGCCGATGGGGCTGGTGGCACGCGATCGCGCGCCGTACCGCAAGGATGAATTCATCAAGCAGGCGGATACACTAAAGCAGATCGCCGCGACCCCCTTCACCTTGTTCACGCCGAACAGCATCGACGCGAAAAGCCGAGCCAAGCCCGAAATCTGGAGCCAGCCGGAAAAATTCAAGGCCGCACAGCAGAAGTTCCTGACGGCGGTGAACGACCTCGATGCCGCGGCCAAAACGGGCGACATCGCCAACATCAAGCGCAGTTATGGCGTGGTGGCACAAAGCTGCAAATCCTGTCACGACAGTTTCCGCGGCCCGGAAAAGTGAGCCGCACGACAGCCATAAAAAAAGCTGGCATAGGCCAGCTTTTTTTATGGCTGTGTATCCGGAGGCTAATGCAATAGCGCGTAGAACACTCCCGCCGAACCGCCCAGCGCGAGCAGTGCCAAGCCCGCCGGAGCAAAATGCAGCGAGCGGACCTGCCCATCGATCGCCTTGTAACCGGTAATCATCGGCAGCACCAGGTTTTTGCGCTTGACCACGCGATACACCAGAATGGCCAGCAGGTGCAGCGACACCAACACCAGCAACGCATCGAACGAGGCCTTGTGCCAGGCCGTAATGCGCTCAGCCACTTCGCCGGCGACACGGGCCGCCAGCGGGCCATCGTACAGATAGCTGTCGACGTCGGCGGCAAACAGCCCGGAGAGTACCTGCAGCGACAAGGTGCAAAGCAGGGCCAGCACCATCCAGCCCCCCAGCGGGTTATGCCCCGGCTGCTCCGCCTCGCTCAATTCGCCGCGCAGGTAGCGGACCACCGTGCGCGGCCCGGCCACGAAACGGCCAAAGCGCGCCGTCTCGCTGCCGAACACGCCCCAGACCAAGCGAAACAGCAAGAGCGTGGCCAGCGTAAAACCGGCCAACTGATGGTAATGCAGCCAGTCGCCGCCCTGTTTGCCGGTAAACCACATGGCGCCAAACAGCACGGCCATACCCCAGTGAAACAGGCGAAGTGGCAGATCCCACACCAGCACCCGCTGCTTCACGCTATTACACCCCGGCGCCATGCGCCTGCTGGTCGGCGTGGTAGCTGGAACGCACCATGGCGCCAACCGCCGCATGCTTGAAGCCGGCTTCGTAAGCCTTGTCCTCGAATTGCTTGAACACGGTCGGATGGACGTAGCGAAGCACCGGCAGGTGGCCATCGGTCGGCTGCAGATACTGGCCGATGGTGATCATGTCGATGTCGTGGGCGCGCATGTCGGCCATCACTTCGTACACTTCCTCGTCGGTCTCGCCGAGGCCGACCATGATGCCGGACTTGGTCGATACGTTCGGGTTGCGTGCCTTGAATTCCTTGAGCAGGGTGAGCGAGTGCTGGTAATCGGCACCCGGACGGGCCTGCTTGTAGAGACGCGGCGCGGTCTCCAGGTTGTGGTTCATGACGTCCGGAGGCGTTTGCGTCAGGATGTCCAGCGCAATGTCGAGACGACCGCGGAAGTCCGGCACCAGCACTTCGATCTGGGTGCTCGGCGACAGCTTGCGGATTTCGCTGATGCAGTCGGCAAAGTGCTGGGCGCCGCCGTCACGCAGGTCGTCGCGGTCGACCGAGGTGATCACCACGTACTTGAGCCGGAGCGCGGCCACGGTTTCGGCCAGGTGCTTGGGCTCGTTCGGATCGAGCGGGTTGGGACGGCCATGGCCGACGTCGCAGAACGGGCAGCGCCGGGTGCAGATGTCGCCCATGATCATGAAGGTGGCGGTGCCGTTGCTGAAACACTCGCCGATGTTCGGGCAAGTGGCTTCTTCACAGACGGTATGCAGCTTCTGCTCACGCAGGATCTGCTTGATCTCGTTGAAGCGCTGGCCGTTGGGCAGCTTGGCGCGAATCCACTCGGGCTTCTTCAGTTTTTCGTCGAGCGGCACGATCTTGATCGGGATGCGTGCGGTCTTTTCGGCGCCCTTGTGCTTCACGCCAGTCTGGTTGTCCAGTTTCATGCGGTCTCCTTCTTCACCGTCAGGTGTCGCTCCAGGTGCGGCAGCAGGCGTTCAGCCGTTTCAGCCACCGTCAGCGAAGCGCCTTGGTCTTTGATCTGCGTGACCTTGAGGCCGGCGTAGCCGCAAGGGTTGATCCAGCTGAACGGTGTCAGGTCCATGTCCACGTTCAGGCTCAGACCGTGATACACCGCGCCGTTCTTGATGCGCAGTCCCAGCGAGGCGATTTTCTCGCCCCGCACGTATACCCCCGGCGCATTGACGTCGCCGTTGGCTTCGATACCCAGTTCGGCCAAGAGGTCGATGACCGATTGTTCGATGCGCCGCACCAGTTCGCGCACGCCGATGCCCATGCGCTTGAAGTCGATCAGCAAGTACACCACCAGCTGACCGGGGCCGTGGTAGGTCACCTGGCCGCCACGGTCGCACTTCACGACCTCGATCTGGCTCGGCATGATCAGGTGCTCTGGCTTGCCGGCCAGACCCAGCGTGTACACCGGCGGATGCTCCAGGCACCACAGCTCGTCCGGCGTATCGGCGGTGCGATTATCGGTAAAGGCCTGCATGGCCAGCCAGGTGGGCGAGTAGTCGACCAGCCCGAGATGCTTGACGATACGACCCATGGTTACAGCGCCACCTTGACCATGGCATGCGCGGTCAGCGCCATGTAAATGCTGTCCAGCTGCTCGCGCGACACCGCCATGACGTTGACCGTCAGCGAGAGGTACTTGCCGCTGGAACTGTCACGCGCCACGATGTCCACCATCTCGAGATCCGGCGCGTGCACGCGCACCACCTCATAGATGGTGGTCTGAAAATCGGGGTGCTGCTCGCCCATCACCTTGATCGGGAAGCGACAGGGGAAATCCAGCAAATCCTTGAGATCGTTACTCATCACTCTTTAATCCTGAAAAAACAGGAAGGTTGGCCGAAGACGACAGCCCCGGCCAACCTCCCGCACTTACCAGCCCAGCATCAGCTTGATGCTATCCCACAAGCGGCTGAAGAAATTACCCTGTTCGATCGCCTTCAGCGCCACCACCGGGCGTTCCAGCACCTTCTTGCCATCCAGGCTGACGACCAGCTTGCCCACGACCTGGCCCGCCTTGATCGGCGCGATGACAGGCTGACTGGTGGTCAGGTCGGCTTTGAGCTGGGCAGACTGCCCCTTCAGCACCGTGGTGTAGACATCGCTGGCAAAACCGATCGGCAGTTTCTTGGCATCGCCCTTGTACACCGGAATTTCCGAAACCGGCTTGCTCGCCGCATAGAGTTTGGGCGTATCGAAGAATTGCAAGCCGTAGTTCAGCAGCTTGGAACTTTCCACCGCGCGGGCTTCCGGACTGGCGGTACCCACCACCACGGAAATCACCCGACGGCCATCGCGGCGGCTGGACGCCACCATGTTGTAGCCGGCGTCGTCGGTGAAGCCGGTTTTCATGCCGTCGACGTTGGGGTCGCGGTACAGCAGCAGGTTGCGATTGGGCTGGGAGATGCCGTTATAGGTGAACGACTTGAGCGAGTAGGTCTTGTAGAACTCGGGGTACTCGCGAATGATCGCGCTGGCCAGGATGCCAAGATCGTGCACCGTGGTGTAGTGTTCCGGGTTCGGCAGACCGGTGGCGTTGCGGAACTGGGTGTTGTTCATCCCCAGCCGGCGCGCTTCGGCCGTCATCATCTGGCCGAACGCCTCTTCACTGCCGGCGATGGCTTCTGCCAGGGTCACGCAGGCGTCGTTACCCGACTGCACGTCCATGCCCTTGATCAGGTCGTCGACACTGACCGGAATCTTGGGATCGAGGAACATGCGCGAACCGCCCGTGGTCCAGCCCTTATGGGACACGGTCAGCTTCTGATCGAGAGTCAGGCGCTTTTCCTTGATGGCCTTGTAGGTCAGGTAACCGGTCATCAGTTTGGTCAGCGAAGCCGGGGCGATCCGCTTATCCGGATCGCTCGAGGCCACGACCTGGCCACTATAAAAATCGACCAGGTAATAAGCCTTGCCGGCGACTTCCGGAACGGGAGGAACGAACGGGGCATTGGCGAAGGAAACGGACGGCAGAGCAACAGCGGCTGCCACAAGCAGGCTAGTCAGTTTTTTCATTAGCGTGGAACGGCACTTCACGATGATGGGTGTGAACGATATGGCCAGCAATTATACCCCTGCTTCGGACCGATGCGGCCAAAAACACACCCGAATCCGCCCTCTTCCGCCAAAAATTACCCTGGCGGTCCATCGTGGCGACTGATGCAGGAGCTGCCGGCTTCCCGAGAGCTTGGAGTTCCTGATACTCTGACAGTTCACAAAGAAAACATCAGGACAATCGGCATCACCATGCACCACCCTCAAGATTATCTGGAACGTATTCTGACCTCGCGCGTTTATGACGTGGCAATCGAGACGCCGCTGGAACCGGCCCCCAACTTGTCCCGCCGTTTCAACAACACCATTTTGCTGAAGCGCGAAGACCTGCAGCCGGTCTTTTCCTTCAAGCTGCGCGGCGCCTACAACAAGATGGCCAAGCTCACCGCCGAGCAGCTGGAAAAAGGCGTGATTACCGCTTCCGCCGGCAACCATGCCCAAGGCGTGGCACTGTCTGCCCAGAAAATCGGCTGTGAAGCCATCATCGTGATGCCGGTCACCACCCCCCAGGTCAAGATCGACGGCGTCACCCGTCGCGGCGGCAAGGTCGTGCTGTCCGGCGAGTCGTTCAGCGATGCCTACCAGCACGCCATGAAGCTGGTGGCGGAAACCGGCAAGACCTACATCCCGCCGTTTGACGACCCTGACGTCATCGCCGGCCAGGGCACCATCGGCATGGAAATCCTGCGCCAACATCCTGGACCGATCGATGCCGTGTTCGTCGCCATCGGCGGCGGCGGCTTGGCGGCGGGGGTGGCCTCCTACATCAAGCGCCTGAAGCCGGAAATCAAGATCATCGGCGTGCAGCCGGTCGATTCCGACGCCATGAAGCAGTCCATCGACAAGGGCGAGCGTGTCGAGCTGAAGGACGTGGGCTTGTTCGCCGATGGCGTGGCGGTGAAACTGGTGGGCGAAGAGACCTTCCGTATCTGCCGGGAGTTGCTTGATGAGATCATCCTGGTCGATACCGACGCCATCTGCGCCGCCATCAAGGACATCTTTGAAGACACCCGCTCGATCACCGAGCCGGCCGGCGCACTGGCAGTGGCCGCGGTCAAGGCCTATGTCGAACGGGAAGGCTGTCAGGGCAAGACCTTCGTTGCCATCAACTGTGGCGCCAACATGAACTTCGACCGCCTGCGCCACGTGTCGGAGCGCTCCGAGCTGGGCGAGCGGCGCGAGGCTGTGATCGCGGTCACCATTCCAGAAAAACCGGGCAGCTTCAAGAAGTTCTGCAGCGTGGTCGGCAACCGCAACATCACCGAATTCAACTACCGCTACGCCGACGACAAGACCGCCCACGTCTTCGTCGGGGTGCAGATCCGCAGCAAGGACGACGTCACCCGCATCATCGACGACCTCAAAAGCAACGAGCTGGACGGCCTCGACCTGACCGACAACGAGCTGGCCAAGCTGCACATTCGCCACCTGGTCGGCGGCCACGCCCCGGCACTGCGCGACGAACGCATCCTGCGCTTCGAGTTCCCAGAACGCCCGGGCGCACTGATGCGCTTCCTCGACGCCATGCGTACCGACTGGAACATCAGCCTGTTCCACTACCGCAACCACGGTGCCGACTACGGCCGGGTGCTGGTCGGCATCCAGGTGCCCGGCTACGACAACGAGGCTTTCCAGAGCTTCCTCGACAGCCTGGGCTACCCTTACGTCGAAGAGACCGACAACCCGGCGTACAAGCTATTCCTGGGCAAGACCGCCCTGTAACCCCTACGGCCAACCTTGCGCCCGTGCAAAAGGTTGGCCGAAGCCTGACCCGCATTACACACCATGATCAAAGCCGTACTATTCGACCTTGACGGAACCCTGGCCGATACCGCACGCGACCTCGGCGCCGCGCTGAACCGGCTGCTGGCGGAAGAAGGCCTGCCAGCACAGCCCTTTGACGCCATCCGCCCCATCGCCTCGCACGGCGCCCGCGGTTTGATCCGCCTGGGGTTCGGCATCGACCTGGGCCATCCCGACTTCAATGCGCTGCGCACCCGCTTCCTCGATCATTACGAGGCCAGTTTCGCCGACCAGACCTGCCTGTTCGACGGCATCAACGAGCTGATCCTGCAACTTGCCGCACGCGATCTGCGCTGGGGCATCGTCACCAACAAGCCGATGCGCTTCACCGACCGCCTGGTGCCCGCCCTCCCTTTCGCCACGCCCCCTGCAGTGGTCGTCAGCGGCGACACCGTCGGCGTTGCCAAGCCCGACCCCAAGCCGATGCTGCATGCAGCCGAACTGATCGGTGCCAACCCAAGCTGCTGCATCTACGTCGGTGACGCCGAGCGTGATATCCAGGCCGGCCACGCCGTAGGCATGAAAACAGTGCTGGCCAATTGGGGTTACATCTCGGATCTCGACACCCCGCACGCCTGGGGTGCCGACCTCGCCATCGACCACCCGCTCCAATTGTTGAATTATCTTTAATCGACTGCGGAACTAGCAGCCCCCCCCCTTTGTCTGTACAATCACAACACTTTATCTGGGGGCGACCTGGTTTCGACGGGGGTTGCGAAGCAGATGAGGGCATACCGGGATTTCAGTCACCCCGTAAAACACTGAATTTATTTAGTCGCAAACGACGAAACTTACGCTCTAGCCGCTTAATCGCGCTAGACACTGCAACGATTCGCTGATGGGTCGGGTGGGTCAAACCGCTGCAGTGTCACTCTACATCAGCTAGCGCTGCACCGGGTCACTTGATCCAGCGCGAAACAATAGGTGACTCGCTCCAGTCCAGCCTGCCCGTCGGCGTGACCCGGAGTTAAATCCAAATGACACGGCTAAGTATGTAGAACTCACTGTAGAGGATTTCCGGACGCGGGTTCGATTCCCGCCGCCTCCACCATCATCCGGACAAAAGCCAGTAACGACGCGGGTTTCCGCCGACTTGCTGGCTTTTTTCTTGCCTACTGTCACTGTAACGTTGCGCGAGTTTTGGCACTCTTTTGCGCGGTTTTGTCACAGCGTCGTCTCGCCGGTCTGTGCCAATTAGCGCGCCAAATGGCACTCCCGACACACGTTCTGCGAGTGTAACCTTGCGCGAGTTTTGGCACTCTTTTGCGCGGCTTTTGTCACAGCGTCGTCTCGCCGGCTTGTGACAATTAGCGCGCTAAATGACAAACTCTTTTGCGCGGCTTTTGTCATAGTCTGATCACGCCAGTTTATGCACATTAGCTCGCTAAATTGCACTAGCCTATGCGCCAAAATTCCTGCCCATCAACAGGCAGAATGAGCCCCCCCTCCTGACTACCTCCCTCCCCACCAAAGTTTGCGCTGCACGGCCAAGTACTGTCGCTCACTCTCCTACTCAACAGCCATTCGAGCAGTTGGTACTCACTAAAACCAGCCGAATTCCCAAGGCGCACTCCTCGGCCTAAAAAGCAAGCTCAGAGGTCGATGCGCAATGGCAGGAATACACAGAAGTTCTGACATGCGCCAACCTGTTTTCTCGAGAGATTGTGGGTTGTGCTATCCGGCCCTGGGCGATCTATGGAGGTCGGGATGTACCAGAAATACACCGAAATGTCATAGACTACACAAAAGTCATCGTAACATTTGCTATGTTGTGCACAGACCGCGCGGGGATATTTATGCAAGGCAAGCTATCAGAACTCATTCGCAACTATTCAAAGCCATACAGAAAGCGTCTAACACAGTCTCCTTCTGACGCCCGTGAATACGCCGCACTCGTGGACTTCCACATAAAAGTCGCGTTGACTCTATTGGCAGCCTACAGTGCCCGCACTGCTGCTCCCATCAAGCTCGGTGACACACCCGGCGTGGGAGAGATGCTAAGCGGGATCAGGCTCGCCAGGAAATGGCGCACCAGCCAAGATCCAATTGTTGTCGGATGGCATGAATTCGCCGAAGAATTCCTCGCGGAGTTTTCGAGAAACATTCACGATGGTAAGAACTTTAAGACCATTCGAGATGAGCTTTCTCATGGCAATCCGATCCCCGTCGACGACAAACCGGCAGCGGCGATCTGCGATGCATTGCGCGGGTTTTCCGATGCGATTGCGTATCGCTTAGAGACGCAGTTGGATAAGTTCACATACACAACGAGCACAAAATCTATTAAGGCTTCGTGCGGGGAAGACGTACAAGAGCTCTGCCCTGTCTGGGACTTCAATCTGGCGCAAGGCGTTATCGGTATTTACGCGACCTTCGACTACGATGGAGTGTACTACTTATGCCCAGAGATTGGGTCCTACCGCAACCAGCATCCTGAGAACACCCAGGCGTTCCGAGACGGCTTCCTGGGGAAAGATCCAATAGCTAGGCATTTTGGCCAGTTCGTTTATGAGATCACGCGGGACATCGCGGGCTTCTCAGAAGACCATTCGCCTCCACCTTATGACTTTGGGGAGGGACAGTACGCGGGCGTTGTCTTCGTCACTTGGACACAGGCTAGCAGCCAGGGCAATGTGTATAGGACTGACCAGTTCCGTCGCGGCCAAGACAATCGCTATGAGTGGCTAGATACCGACTCGAATACTTGGGTCGGGTACTCCAGCTTCTTGCGCAGAATTTCAAACTGGGGCGTCCTGGCGCGGCGCGTACGCATTGAGCTCGACGAGCAAGAAAGGCGCAAGCAGGTCGCGGAGACCGGTACAGCTCAGTCTAGTGCGGGAACGAAAATTGAAGCTGTGCTAGTCGAGGAGACCGACTCCCGAGATTCGCAGGCAGGTATTAATCTCCTGTCGCGTGCTGACGGGGCCTGCCTACCGTCTAAGAGTTTTACAACCGTGTTCTTTGTTGTTGGCGATGCTGGTATGGGCAAGACCGAGTACCTCCTGAGCCTCGCCCGCGAACGGGCCAGTGCGATAGAGGCCGACTCAACCAGCGAGGTGCCTCTTTACCTGTTCGTTAGCTCCGCGGGACGTGCCCTTTCCAACATTGACGACGCTATCAACACCTCACTTAGCATCACCCGAATTCTAAACAATCAAAGCGCCAAGGCACTGTGCAGAAATGGCCTACTCGTGCTAGTCGTTGACGGTTTCGACGAGCTCCTTGGTAGCAGCGGCTACGACAACCCGCTTGGTTCGCTCGAAGGATGGTTCCGAGATTTGCGTGGCCGTGGCGTGTTAATCGCCTCCGCACGCTCAGCCTACTACATGACCCGGTATCGACGGTCTCTAAGCGAGACGACAGACCTGAATGTGGAACATACGGTCGCACACATCCAGCCGTGGACACAAGAAAATATCAGAGCCTTTCTCGAGAGCTACGGCGTGCAAAATGCCGACCTCTCCGGCCTCAGCGAGCGAGACTGGAAGCTACTGGCTATACCTTTCTTCGCCAAAGCATTTGCTACGTGGTGTATTAGCCGAAAATCCTCACACACAGAGCAGATTGGAATTTTCCAGGTTGTTGTCGAGCAATACCTTGAACGTGAGTCCACGAAGATTCTCGACCATAACAACGTTCCCATTCTTACTACACCAGATCTTCAGGTGCTATTCAGCGAGTTCGCCGAGATGATGCACCTTGAAGGTAAACGTGAACTGGAGCAGTCGGATTTAGAGCTCTGTGCCAGCGCTGCTTTAGGGCTCAATGATATCGACAAGGAGCGCCCAGGGCTACGGCGCAGGCTAAGCTCACTATGTGGCCTGTCTGCCGGGGACATCATAGCGGGCGACAGTAAGTTTGGTTTCTCTCACGAGGTGATTTACGATTGCTTCCTTTCGCTGGCCCTGCAACGACGGTGTGAGGCTAGTGTTGAGCAGACCTACGTCGCAAACTTTTTCGACAAGGGCACCATCAATCCAGCTGTTATCGAATGGTTCGTCGCTTACAATTCTGAGGTTGCACGCCGCTCGCTGGAAACACTCCTATCGCAAAGAAGAGAGTCGCCAAACTGGAAGAAGAATGTCGGAACCCTTTGGACTGCGCTCCTCGATTACGCAGGAGGCGTGCCGCCACACCTCTCCGCATCAGGGCTTGAGTTCCAGACCATCAGTCTAAGAAATGGGAGCAGTCAAGTACTCGGAATGCAAAATGCCATCGTCAATCAGCTTCTGATTTCTAATGGTGCGCCGAATGTTGACCTCAGAAACACGGCCATCGGATACCTTGATGTGGACAACTCCACAACGCTTAAGCGACTGCGTAATCTCACCCCCGAGTTGATTCAAGTGCTCCGTTCGCCAGACTACTACTGTGACACCACACCAAGTATTCGCAAGGCCCTGGAAGATGAGGGCGTTATCGAACGAGAAGCAAACGCCGCTAGCCGAGAGTGGCTGGACACAGCGAACTATTTTATTGAGTCGTTAGTAAGCCGTCCGGACGCACCAATTGTCGTCGTCACTGAAACCCTTGAGGCGGATGGCGAAAGATTAGGTTGGACGCAGCGGCTTGGATCGGCAAAGTGGGTCGCATTTGTTAACCGGCTCACGCAGTGCGGCTTGGCGAGGTGGGAAGACATTGTTTGTAAGGGACCGCACAAAAGCCGACTCGTTTTCCAAGTCCCTCCTGCTGACATTGCTCGCCGTATTGGCAGCATTGCAGGAGTTGCAGATTTCTGGGGCGATCATTAAGTGGATAATTTGCCAAAGTTAACGTGGCATGAGGCTCCCAGGCATAGCAACAGTTCTATTGACTATTGGAGACCCCTCCTCTCCCAATGCATGCTGGGCGACCGGGATGGTCGAAAGGCATTCGCTCCTTGTAACACTTCGCAAGAACTGCTTTGAATTGGCGGCGGACCTCTCTTCCATAGCGAAGGATCGTCCGCTATGGCCGACCTGCTTTCTGCTAGTGGCTTCGCCGGGCGCCTGCTTCGCTCATATGCCTCCTGTTTAACCGCAACTGATACGACCGGCAACTTTGGATCGATGGGAGCCGACTCTGAGCAACGCAATAGTTCCATATTTATTGTGTCGCAGGAGCCAGACCGGCATTTGCCCCCGCCCCAGGCAGGTTCGTCAGGTTATTTTGATGGCGAACTGCGAGAGCTTGTCGGGCGGCATGCTGGTCAGTAGACTCCGCCCAATGCGCTACTTCCCCGTATTAATTGCACTTCTGTTGGCCGGCTGTGACGCCGGCCAAGTCTCCTCGGTTGCCCATTCCCCGGCCGTCAAACAACTGGCTCAGTTGGGTCAGAGCATGCTGAGTTCGACCGACTCGGTTGGTTCCACTGACAAGCCAGCTGCGTCCGTCGTCGCCTCCAATCTGGTTAACGGCAAGTCTGCCGTTGGCCACCGTGATTTTGCAAACGCCAAGAAGGTGCTGCCCCGTATTTTCACCGGCATGGAAGAGGACTTCTACTGTGGCTGCAAGTACACCGGCAAGGACGTGAACTTCTCTTCCTGCGGCTATCAGCCGCGCAAGAACGTCGCACGCGCCAGCCGCATCGAGTGGGAGCACGTGGTACCGGCCTGGGTGCTGGGCCATCAACGCCAGTGCTGGCAGAACGGCGGCCGTAAAAACTGCACCTCTACCGATCCGGTTTTCCAGATGGCCGAGGGCGACCTGAACAACCTAGTGCCCGCCGTAGGCGAGGTCAACGGCGACCGGGGCAACCTGGCTTACGGTGCCTGGACGCGCAACCCGGAGCCGATGTACGGTCAGTGCCGGACCATCGTCGACTTCAAGAACCGGCGCGTGCAGCCGCGCGAAGAGGTGCGCGGACGGGCCGCTCGCATCACCTTGTACATGCACGATCGCTACCAGCTACGCATGAGCAGCCAGGACCGCAAACTGATGTGCGCCTGGGCCAAGCAGTACCCCGTCGATGACTGGGAGCTGCGCCGTAACGAGCGCATTGTGAAACTGCAGGGCGAAGGCAACCCGCTAGTAACCGATCCGGCCAAGTTGGCTGCCGTCTGCGGCTAAGCTAGGCGCCTCACGTAAAGAAGAAGCTCTGATCATCCGGGTTGTCCGAGAGATAGAGGTAATCCGGTGACAGGGCTCTCAGATGGCGGGCGTTCGGCACTTTACGGATGATGTGATCATCCGGGATCAGGCTCCCCTTCACCGCGTCGATGTAATAAAAAGTCGGGTCGGGTACCCCGTTCTGCGGCACCTCGACGATCCCGACGCGCATCAGGGAGGACAGGAAGGGGCGCCCCATGTCTTCGATAGCATACGATTCCCCGCAGATAGCGAGAGCCTTGTAGTAGACGCGCATCAGCGCCCCATACGGCAGGCCGTGGTATGACTCCCACCACCGATCTTCCAGGTTCGGCGTGTACGATCCTGCCATATAGTCTTGAATGGACTCTCCGTCGATTGTGCAGGCCGAGACATACTGTTGACCATATTTGAAGGTCACCAGGTCCCTGCCCTCCAATGACAGCGTGACCACTCGCCAATACTGGCTCAGGGTTAGGGAGACCGACGGCTGGCTGTCGTCTTCGTTATACGTGCCTTCCAGGACGCCCTGGTAGGCACTGATCACGCTATCGCTGTCAAAGGCCTCCTGGGTCTCGACCAGTTTGACGACACCCTCTGGCATGAGAAAGGCCGCTCCGCCACTGGTGCCACTGTATCGCGGCAGAATGTTGGCGACCTGCTTCACCGCGATCTGCACATCGTATCGGGTTTGATTGAGCCGTTTCGGGTTGCCCACATTGTCGGTTCGTGTAACCGCCGTGACGTCGGCTTCGAAGTAGCCCCAGCCTTTGACCAGAACCAGCACCTTCTTCCCGTCCAGGGAACACCAAACCCACTCAATGTTCTCGTTCCAGGCGAGGGTCCAGGCAAACGAGTTGGTCTCCTGGATGTTCACCTCTGGCTGAAGGAGGCGATCACGCTCGTCCGCGAACCCGCCGCCATCGAAAGAGAGCCACAGTACTTCTCCTGGACCTATCGGATACAGCCAGGGGGGTGAGCGGTAATAGGACTGGCCCAGCACCTGGCCGGCGTACACCGACAACTGTGGGCCGGTGAACCAGACCTCCGTTCTGGCCCCGGGTACGTTTTTCGGGGCGCCGGGGACGTCAACCACGTTAATGCAGGAAGGCGGCCCACCATTCTTGAAATTCCCTTTGTCGTCCCACTGGAATCCGAAAGGATTGGCCCCGCGCCAGGCGAACGATTGCCCGTCCCAGCGGTGCAAGGTGCCGGAGCGCCCATAGCCGGTGATCGGACTGTACGGCGAATCGGGGTCAGGTTGCGTGACCACGTAGCCCCCGCCGATGAAGCCGGCCTTCTCGACCTGGTCCAGTGTCATGGCTGTTTGAACTCCAGCGTCACGACATCATTGCCGTCCGTCAGGCATTTCACCGACTTGATCGGCTTGGCAGTGATGGCGAACAAGCCGTCGGCCGTATAAGCGGGCGTCGCTGCCGCCGGGTAATACTCGCGGCTTTGTTCCGTCAACTTACTGAATGACATGCCTCCTCCACCGGAGGGGATGCTGGTGCCGGTTCCTGTCCGGCTGGGGATGCCACCCCGCGACGGAGCCGGTGGCAGGCCGCCGCTCGACTGGCGATCCGGCACCCCCAGCGCCTTGGCCACGGCCTTGGCGTCATCTTTGCTCAGACTCATAGTGCAGCCTCCTTCAGGGCATTGGTGACCAGTTCCAGATTGCGGTAGTCGCCAACGGCGATGCCTTGAGTGGTGATCTGCAACCACACCGGCACGGCGACGTCGATGCGCGCGCCCAGGCTGACGCTGGCACCACCGGTAGCCAGGCCATCCTCAGAGGTGGCCAGGCGGACGGCATTGGCCTGGATGCCGGCGCCGGTGCTCTGGGCGCTCAGGACGATATCGCCGCCGTCGGCGGCCGTAGCAACCCGGCCCGGCGTTGGACCGGCCCAGAGCCGCATCCTTGGCGGAGTGCCCATGCCCTCGCTGTCGCCGGTCAGGGCCAGTTCCGTGACCGGTCGGGTCAGCGCGGCGTCGTAGTACAGGGCAAAGCTGATCATGGTGTGGGAATCCTCACGGTGAACTCGTCGACCGGGATGGCCACGGTCACGTCATAGGTCTGCTCGACGTCGAGCGGGTCGGTCAGGGTCGCCGGGATGGCTGGGGTCTGGATCACCACCTGGCGCGGGTAGCTGGCGGTCGTATCGCCCTGAGCGCCGGTGGTGAAGCCGGTGCCTGACTCGGCTTCCGCCCTCCCCTCCAGGTAGCTCGGCACCGTCACCGAGGCAGTCAGACTCTGGTCCGTGATGGCCGACAGCGCTGGGTCGGGCAATGGCGACGCGTCCACGGTGCCGGCGCCGATCAGGGCTGACACCGCCAGTTCGACGTCCATCAGCGCCGTGCCAGCGTTCAGGTCGTAACGCTCCACCAGCCGGGCCAGCTTGCCGCTGGCCAGCAGGCTGCGGCTGTCCAGCCGCCAGGCTTGGTTCAGATCGGCACGCAGGTCGGCCGGGATCTGACACCGGACCCGCGTGGCGCGGTGGCTGGCCAGGATCTGCGCCCGACCGAGGGCCGCCAGGGTCTTGATGGCCGTCGTACAAGTGGCACGGCTCACGCCGGGCAAGGTGTCGACATCCGTGGTGCCGGCGATCAGCGGGGCAACGTCGCTAGAGCCCTCCCACTCGCTTGACTGGAAGCGGCTATTTGCGTCGAGGCTGGCGGTGGCGCCTTGCTGTTTGCGGGTACCCAGCGCGACCACCGAGTCCGGTGCACAAACGGTGAGGCGCCAGCGCTCGGTGACCACCTGGGCAATGCGCTTAACCAGGGTCAGCTGGGCCTCGTCGCAGCGTGGGTCAGTGGCCGGGTCGCCGGTGTAGTCGTTAACGAAGATCAGCACGCTGCCGGTGGAGCTGTAGCCGACAAAGCCGGTCGGGCGTGGCGGGTGGTAGGTCGCCGAGGCCAACAGCCAGCCGGTGTTCTGCGCCGCCTGTTCGAACAGGGTTTTCTCGGGGAGCTGGTAGGGCTTTCCGTTGTTGCCGATGACGTACTCGCTGTAGCTGATACCCATGTTCCAGTGGTAGGTGAAGGTCCACTGGTGCAAGCGTGGCAGGCGGTATTCGAAGCTGCAGGCGGTCTGCCGGCGCTGGCGGCCGACGGTCACGGCATTGCGTGGGTCGTTATTGGCCGAGGCGTTGTCGTCGACCAGGCTGACGGTGTCGTTGGTCACCACGTTGACCACGTCGGTCAGCGCCGCCGGCTGCACGTGTAGCGTACCGTCGATCAGGTCGTCGTCGCTCAGCGTCCGGGTGATGGCGAGGCCCGACCAGGGTGTCAGCCGGGGATTGCCGTAAATATCAAGGTCGAAGGCAGCGGCCAACGTGATGAGTTGGTCCGTGGCGTAGCGCAGACTGTCGCGGCCAGCACCAAACACCACGTCAGAACCGTGACCACCCAGCATGGCATCGATTGCGCTGCGGTCGGCCAGCGCCAGCACTTCGCGCCGGGCATCCTGGCCGTGCAGCCGCACCGTGCCCTGTTCCAGGTCCAGTTCTGGCACTACCACTCGGCCGGTGAAGCGTCGCACCCACGGTGCGGCGGGGGTGGCCTGGGCGTCGACGGCCAGAACCGCGCCGGCATAGCCCGCCAAGGTGTCGCCGGCTGCCAGCAGCAGCGTCAGTGTGGCAATCCGTGCCGCGCCCTCCTCGGCCTCGATCTCAACCGATCCGGTCAGCCGTTCGGACACATCGGCGCCGCCCAGCATCACCCGGATCGACCAGGTGGATGCGTCGAGCCGGGCCGGCACCACGGCGACGCGCACGGCGACGGCGGTCATGCTGCCGGCGGCCGGCGCGGTCACCACGACATGCAGCGGGAGGCGGAAGGTGTTGTCAGGGCGTGTCGTCTCGGACTGCCCGAGGACGAAACGTGACAGGATACCGGTACCGAGCATCAGGCCGGCCCGCCCTCAGACGGGGCCCCGTTATCCGTCTGCTTGTACCATGTCCCCGACAGGGACAAGGGTGTGGCCGACAGCGCGATATGCTTGCCACCGGCCGCCGGGAAGGCCACCAGGATCAGCCCGGTGCGACTTCCCACCGCCGGTAGGACGTAGCTCGTGCCATCGGGATTGACCACTCTGGGCGGGAATGGCGCCAAGCAGGCCCAACTGCCATTGACCACACCATACGGCACGACGGTTAGTTGGTTGTTGAACAACTGCTGCAGGTCTTCCGCCGAAATCGACATGTAGAGGCGGCTGCCTGCGGGGAAACGGAAGTCCAGCGGCGGCGCATCGGTGGCCATATTTTGGCTGAGTCCAATTTGCATCATGTCGCTCATGCTGTAGACCACCAGTATCTGGCGATACGTGACCGGGGCCGTGGCAGGGGTTTCGATGGTCAGGACGGCATACGTGTCAGCATTACTCCGGAGCATGGCGTCCAGACCAATCCAGTCATCCACCGGCAGGGCCATGCCGCCATCCCATTCGGCAGTGGTGACGGTTTCCCACCCGTCCAGATAGGTCGGAATGCCATTGATGGATGGGACGGATTTTCGGTAGTCGGGATTCGGCGTCGCCATTACTGCTCCTCCAGGGTTAGGGTCCAGCCCCACGTCAGGGCGCGGGGATCGGTGTCTTCGGTGACGGTGATGAAGCCCGTCAGGCGCGGCCAGTAGATGTAGAAGCCGTCGCGCACCTGGCCGGGGATGTCCGGGCGCTCGACCACCGGTGTGCCGACCGTCACGGCGCGAGGCGCCACACAGTCCAGTACGTGCGGCACGGTCGGATCGAGCAGGCCGAGGGGCGCCGGCATCCAGCCGGTGCCGGTCAACTCGGTGCGCCACTTGTGCCAGTGCGACTGCAGCACCCCCTTGCCGGAGCGGGTGCGCAGCAGTGTGCTGCCGCCCAGCCGCTCATAGCGCTGCGTTAACTTCACGGCGGCCCGGACCGGGATTAACACCCCGTCGAGGCCAAAGGTCAGGGCGTAGTCGTGTTCCGTCATGTCAGCCAAATTTCAGGTTCAGGGTCCGGGCAGCGTCGACCAGCTGCTTGACCGCATCATTCGTGCCGGCGAGCGCGACCGGGGCGGTCTGGCCGGGCAGGTACAGGTTGAGCGGCTGCAGTTCACGGGAGACCGTGGGCGCGGGCGCTCGTAGGGCCGGCAACGCCGCCATCGGGCTGGCCAGGCGTGGCAGCTGGGTCACCAGTCCACCGTGCGCGTAGCGCGGCAGGCTGAGCCGGTTGAGCGCGTGCAGCAGTTCCGGCCCGTAGTGCTGCACCGCCGCCGAGCGGACCACGAACTCGCCGTTCGACAGCCACGACAGGATGCTGTCGGAGGTGCCCGTCCCCGGACCACGGATCAGGCCGCCCGCCGCGTTCTTCTGGATCGGCGGCAGACCGACGGACTGTCGTGCTTCCTTCAGGTAGTTGCCGTCGGGGTCGACGTACTCCACCGGTATCCGCACTGGCTTCGCCTCGGCCAGCTGCTGGAAGCGGGCCAGCAGGTTCTCCAGGTCGAACACGCCCTGCTCGGTATCGAAGCCGACCTTCAGGTTCTTGACCTGCTCGGCGGCCTGCTTGAGCGCCTCCAGCTTCTCCATCACGGCCTGCAGCTGGTTCTTGGCGGCTGTCTCGGCCTCGGCGTCGAAGCTGTCCTGCAGGCGGCCGGACTCGTCGTTGAAGAACTTGAACTCGCCTTCGGTGATCTTGCCCGCCTCGCGCAGCCGGGCGATGGTGTCGGCCAGCGACTCGAATGCCTTCTCGGCGGCTTGGGCCTCGCGCTGGTAGCGGCGGAAGTCGCTGTCCAGCCCCGATTGTTGTGCCTGCTTGAGGCTGTCCGACGCCTTGTTGGCCAAGGCCGCCGCCTTGCTCTTGGCGTCGTAGTAGTCGGTCACGCCCAGCTCGTCCGGCGCCTTGGCCTTGGCTGCCGGGTCGGTCGCGTTGCGCGCCGCCCAGGCATCCTGGTGACGCTGGCGGGCATCGAGGCTTTTCTTCAGCTGCTCGTTGGCGCGGTCGTAGAGCTTCTGTTCCTTTGCCAGGTTCTCGGCGAGGTTGGCCAAAGTGCCACGCCGCACCCCTTCGACGTTCTTGCCGAAGGTCTCTTCCAGGGTGATGCGCTGCCGGCTGTACTGTCGGTAGGCGTCCAGCGCTTGCTGGTACGCCCAGGCTTCCTTGGCCAGGCGCTGTGCCGTGGCGTCGCCGCTGATGTCGCCGACGTCTTCCTGGCGCTGGTGCAGCAGGTTCTGCTTGGTGGCCAGGGCGCGCTTCAGGTCGGCTTCGTACTTGGCGCGCGCCTCCTTACTCAAGCCGTTGAGTTGAGCGGCGGATTTCACATCCACCTCGGTGACGCCGCTCTTGGCCAGGTCGATGAATTGCTGCTGCAGCTTGTTGCGCCGTTCGTTCGCGGCATTCAGCCGTTCCGTGTGCTCCAGGATGACATCGATGGCGACCACGGCCGCCGCCGCGCCCAGTACGCCGATGCCTAGGGTCAGGCTGAGCGGCAGCATCCGCACCACCTTCAGCAGCCCGGTGATCTCACTCAGGGCCTTGGCGATGCCGGCCGAGTCGGCGGCCACCGCCACCCGGATCGAGGATACGGCGCGAACGGCATTGAGGGCGCCAGCCAGCCCTCCGAGCCAGCCGATGGCCTCCTGCAGGATCTTCCCGCCGACCCACATCCCGAGCATCAGCTTGATCGCGTCCGCATGCTCGCGGATGAAACCGACCGTCAGGCGGGCCACCTCGCCGATGGCGCGGATGGCGGCGGCGAGATTCCGCCCCATTTCCGCCGCCGTGCCGTCCTGCATGGCCTGCTTGATGGCGTCCATCAACGCCTTGACCTGTTCCTTGGCCGCGTCCAGGGCGCCGTTCTCGGCCACCATGGCCAGGAACTGATCCCACAGGTCCCGCAGCTGGGACAGCATGCCCTCCCAGGTGCCGACGTTGGACGCGGCGGCGCCCTTGGCGTCCTCTTCCATCGCCTGGATCAGCTGGCGGATGGCGTCGCGCCCCAGCTGGCCGTTGCTGGCCAGGCTCTGCAGCTCGGAGGCAGCCTTGTTGAGCTTCCGGCCTAGCAGCTCCCACACCGGCACGCCCGCCTCGATCAGCTGCAGCGCCTCCTCTCCCTGTAGCTTCTCCTTCGACCAGGCTTGGCCCAGCGCCAGGGAGATGCGCGACAGGGTCTCCTGGGAGCCACCGAGCTTGGCCGCCTGGTTGGTGGCGGCCTGCATCGCGCCGCTCAGCGGATCGAGGCCGAAGTTCTTGAGCTGGGCGTAGGTCTGTGTCAGCCCCTTGACGCCAAACGGGGTGTCCAGTGCCATCTGCCGCATGTCGGCCATGGCCTTGGCGCCCAGCACCGAGGATTTCTCGACGTTGTTGAGCTGCACCTGCAGCGTCTCGAACTGGCCACCGACGGTCAGCACGGACTGGGTGGCCTGGACGGCGGCCGTCAGGGAACCCAGCGCCAGCAAGGCGCCGGCCATTTCCGAGCTGAAGGACGACAGCAAGCCCGAACGCATCGGTACGGCCAGCGAGCCGCGCAACTCGGCGACCTTGGTCTGCATGGCCTGGGCGGCGGCGACCTGTTCCGACCAACTGAGCTTGCCGCTGGCGGTCAGCCGTTGATAGGCCGCCTGCACCTGCCGGATCTGGCGCGTGACGTCCGCTTCCGATTCCACCCCCAGCACCGAGCGGGCTGAATCCAGCCGGCGCGACTGGTTGAGCCGCTGGCTGACGGAAGCCACCCGCGCCGCCATGCGCTCCTGCTCGGCCGCCAGGTTGCGGGTATCGATGCCGGCCGCCGTCAGCTCCTTCCGCAACGTGGCCAGCGCCCCGGCCTCCGTGCGCATGCGGGTGCCGGCCTGGGCCAGCCCACGCTCGGCCCGCGCCAGTTGGGCCTCCAGCTCCTTGCTGGGCGACGTGGCCGACGCCAGCGCCTGGCGGTAGGCGTCGACCTCCTTCTTGAGCGAGAAGTACGCTTTAGCGGCCTCTTTGGCACTCTGTTGCGAGCGCTCGAACAGCTGGACGCGGGCGGCCTTGTCCGCCATGCCCTGCAAGGCGTTGCCGAACTTGGCCTCAGCCTGGCCAATGGCGCTCAGGAAGCCGCTGGCGTTGGCGTTGATGACGTATTGCAGGGTCTGGGCGGTCATGATCGTTGGCGGTTCAGTTCATCGATGGCGGCCAGGAACAGCCGCCAGGGGTAGCTCAAGGCATGCGGATGGCCGGCGCCGATCACGGCGCACAGGGTGGCTTCGAAACGCTCTAGCTGCTGGGCCACTGGAAGCTCGCCAGCGCCGCCATTTCGGCCCGCTGCTTCGCCTCCTCCAACCGTGCCAGCATCCCGAAAAAAAGCGGGTTCAAGCCCCGGCAGTGTTCGACGATGGCCTGCAGCTCGGACTGGCCGAATGCCCCCAGCACCTCCCGCGACAGCCCTGTCATCAGGCGGATGGCTGATAGGTCGATCCCCGGCACCAGGGTCTTGTCGATCAACAGGTCGGCACGTTCGGCCGGGTCGAGGTCGGCCACGTCATCTCGCGCCGCGAACTGGACCACCAGGCCGCGAATCTCGGCGACGGTCAGCTCCGTCACGGTGACGGACTTGTCCTTGCCGATGGGATAGGTTTCTTGAACGCGCATGTTTGGCTCCGGCGGGGCACGGTGTCCCGTGCCCATGGTTTACTTGAGGTAGGTTTCCCTGATCCACTGGGAACGGCCCGCGCCCTGCTGCAGCGGATCGGCCAGGCACTCGAACTTGAGCCCGCCGGACCGGAACGACTTGCCGAGCAGCGCGTACTTGTCGACGAAGCCGAACTTGCCCCGGAACACCTCGACCACAACCTGCTTGCCGTTGGCGCGGTTGATGCCGTGGAACAGCAGCGCCTTCTCTTTGCGCTGGCCGGTCAGCCACTCGACGACGTTGGCCTCGCCCGCCTGGTAGCTGACCTTGACCTTGCTGCCGTCGGCGATGGCGCCGGTGGTCAGGGGGATCGGGCCGGCGGCGGTCGGGAAGAAATCGACCCCGGGGACGTAGGTCTTGGTGCCGGCCTCGTCGGTCAGCTGGTAGGTGTCGGCGCCGGGCTGCTCGATCAGCACCACGCTGCCCTTGTAGGCGGTATGCAGCTCGTCCGACACCGTGGCGGCGGCGCGCACCGAGGCGGTGCCCTGGCTCATCTCGGCCATCACCTCCGGAGAGAAGGTTTTGACCGCGAAGTCGATCACCACCGCCTTCACGCGGGTGATCTTGTCGTAGTTGCCGTCCCCGGTGTACGAGTCGGGCAGCTCCTCGGACTCCTCGCTGATCGAGATGTCAGCCGACTCCACCATGGCGAACGACGTGAACTTGCGGGCGGCGTAGTCCGCCCACAGGAACTGGCCGTTCACCGCGATGGTGTGCTTCTCGGTGCTGGCCTGGAATGGCGCGAAACTCATGCGTGAGCCTCCTTGGGTTTAACGGTGACGACGGTGGCAGCCTCGGTGGCCGTGTCGGCGTCGACGGCGATGCGGTTGTTCTTGAGCCACGTTGCCGTGGCCGGGGACATGGTGAGCACTGCCCCCTCCTGGTGGTCCGCGCCAGCGTGGCGGTGGGCCTTCAGTAGCTTCACGCGGACGGGCGTTGGATCGGCCATGACGTTCTCCTTGGGTTGGTCAGGCGTAGAAATCGACATTGAAGGCCAGCGGGAAGAACCCGCAGCCGTTGAGATACAGCGCTTGGGGCGGCGTCGCGGCCTCGATGGCCCCGTAGGGCTCATGCCCCGGAAACCAGTCCAGCACCGCGCCCCGGACGCGGCCGAGCAGGTCGCCGGCGTCCAGCAGTGCCCTGTCGGGAGCGCCGGCCACCTTGACCGCCACCACCACCAGCCACTGCTGCACGATGCGGGTGCCGCCGGCCGCCTGCTCGCTGCCGCTGCGGACCAGGTCGCCCCG
Source organism: Pseudogulbenkiania sp. NH8B (assembly GCF_000283535.1). GTDB lineage: Bacteria > Pseudomonadota > Gammaproteobacteria > Burkholderiales > Chromobacteriaceae > Pseudogulbenkiania > Pseudogulbenkiania ferrooxidans. Next base: position 1,760,617 of record NC_016002.1, on the reverse strand, counting down.
GTAGATCACGGCGATGGCCGGCAAGCCCTGGCCGCTGCCACTGATGACCTCGTCCAGCTCGCCGCGCTGGCCGATGTTGCGGATGTCGGTCAGCTCGGCCCGCAGACGGCTCACCAGCAGACCGCCAAACGCCAGGTGATTGGGACGCTCCATCAGTACCCCCTCAGCGTTTTACGGCTGAACAGGCGCGGCGAGCCGGACACGATGACCTTGCCGTTGGAACTGGCGGGGACCTGCACTTCCGGCAGGCCGGTCGAGACCTTGCCGTCCGCCGCGTCGCGCAACCAGCGCAGCCCGTCGTTGTAACGCTTGGTGATTTCCTCGCCGGGGTTGTCGGCGAGGAGGAAGTAACGGGCCAGATCGGCCGCGATGCGGACCACCGTGCCCGGCACCACCGCCAGCGGCAGCACGTAGCGCTTGCCCAGGTAGCTGTTGATCAGGTCGGTAGCGTCGGCAATGGCGCGGGATACCGCTGCCTGGTCCACCTCACCGCTATTGCGCGGGTCGGTGGCCGACAGCAGGAAGTCCGGGCCGAAGCGGTCCTCCAGATCCTGGGGGGTGATGTAGGGCGTCGGGCTAGTCATGCCCGCATTGTGTGGGCGGGGTCAGACAGGGAGAGGGAGGAAGGGGTTCGGTAAGGAGGACTGTAGGCAACCAGAGGTGAACACTTCAATGTACGACACCTCTGGCAGAGGGTAATGCATTTTGTATATGATTTATGAATACTCAACAATGCAATGCAAGACTAGACTTGGCTGGGCTGTATAAGGGGGGTGTTCTCATGCAAGAGGATTTTTTTTACGAATTCCCAGGATTCTGCGGGATTCGATCAAAGTGTCACATTCGTATCGTTGCGGAGTCGGGGAGGCCCGTCGTGATCGTCTGCTCTCAGACACCAGACAATCATGGCACATCCGTTCAGAACGCATACGAGATCATTCGAGACCAGGTATATCAATATCTGTCAAACAAATCTGTCGAGAAAAAGAGAAAATTCCTTGCGGATACCTTGGATGAATTTGCAACTACTATTGAGAAGGCAAAGAAGCTTACGGTTGCGGTTGTCGTGTTCCTTCTTCGTCAGGTATCTGGAGCATTGAAAAATGAGAAATCGATACTTGATCTGTTGAGGCAAGAAAAACCGGATGTTGTGTGGCTTGAACACTGGCCCGCAGGAACTGGATTGTCACCTGACAAAGTTGATTACCTGCTTGTATCTGAAAACGAAACTGGCTCACCTCATTGGGACCGAATTGACGTGAGCACTCTTGCCACCAAGTTGGGCTATAGCGTCGATCAAATTTCCATACCGGCCAGTACTTTTGCTTAATACTGTGATCAACCGGACTGCCAACAATCTCCCCTGCAGGTTCTTCCCTATTCTTCGGCCTCCAGCGGCCAGAAAATTTTAAATTAGAACATATAACCATGCTACACGACCACCAACTCCAGTCTGATCGGCTGTTTGCCATCACTCACCGAGTAGGGTTTGCTCTCTGGCAGCTTCAGGAGCTAGAAGCTACTTCTGCCCAGTACTTCGTACTTGTAGTTCACGCAAAGGCTGGTATGGGTATCGCGGCGGGTCAAGAACTAGTTGACAAGGCGAAAAGCAAGACCTTTGGCTCAACGATTAATCAATTAGTAAAAGCTAAGCAGCTACCACAGGAGGTCGAAGACCGGTTCCAAGCTCTTCTCTCAGAGAGAAACTGGTTAGTCCATAGTTCCCGAGCCAGCAGCCGCGCTGCAATTCACAACGATCACGCATGCCAGATACTGATTGAGCGCTTGGACATCATTGCGGAAGAAGCTCGCCTCTTACTCAAAGAGGTGGCCAAACAAGTAGAGGCGTTCGTCAAGAGGCACGGCATAAGTACAGCGAATATTGCCGAGCTCGCCTCACAAACCCTCAGTGAGTGGCACGGTGAAAACGCACCCTAAGCTGTCAGGTTGGGAGAAATTTAACACTCACCTCAATAGCGACACATCTCAATCACGGATTGCGCCTCCATGGAAAACAAAATCCCACTCCCAACCGATAGCATTTACAAATTCTACGCACTATTTGGACTGCTGATTTTTATATTCTGCTTGGGCTCTTCGCTCTACATTACCAGATCAACTAATGAATTGATTTTTGCGTCCACAATTGAGTATGAGACATTAAAATCCACTACAAAACCAACAGCTATCGAAGCGACCAAACAAAAGGTAATTGAAAAGAAGGTTGAGCTAGCTCTATCTGACAAGAAATTCTTTATGGCGGTGCTTGGGTTTGTCGCCGGATTTGGTGTTATTTCCATGTTTTATGGATTTGTTAAATGGCATCGCGAAATACAGCCAATCCAAGATGAGACGGCTCGCCTGCAGCTTGAAAAGCTTCGGCACGAAGTCAAAAGCCTAAACTCCAATCCTGAAGGGCAGAATTCTGTACCAGCTGAGTCTAATCAATAGAAATCTGGAGTCAAAATGCTGACAGCAATCCGCCAAAGCGACGAAAGCAAGGTTATTGCATCTGTCGCACAAAAAATCGAAGCTCCATTTTTTTGTCCAACATGCAAGAAACAGGTCGTCCTAAATAAAGGAAACATTAAGACCCACCATTTCAAGCACAAGCCTCCCATAACATGCCATCGCGGCAAGGGTGAGACTGAAGCTCACATGCGTTGTAAGCTAGATGTTTTTCACGCCCTTGCCAACTCAGCCAATATCACAGGCCTTGAGCTTGAAAAAGACTTTGGAGTTTCAGTTGCGGATGTGTTCGCCTGCATCAACTCCATCCCTGTTGCCATAGAGATTCAACGAAGCAATCTAAGTGTTTCGGATATAACAACGCGAACAGAAAACTACCATCGCTTGGGAGTAGCCGTTATTTGGATTGGACTAAGAAACGAAAATCTTTCTTCGAATATGTATAGCCCCAAAGCGTGGGAGAAATGGTGTCATGCCACCTACTTTGGCCGTGTCTACTACTGGGTGGAAGGCTTAATATTGCAGCCAATACATTTTGGTGATTACAAGCTTTATGTCGAGCAGCGCACTTGGTACGAACCTGGTGGAAGCGAAAATACATCAGGAGGTTACTACAAAACATCTAAAAGATACAAAACGCCTTCGCCTGGTGTTTTGGTGAATTTGGCAACGGACTTCCGGTGGGAGGTCAAAAAGGCTTTCTCCAGCAAAACGATTCGAATCCCACAGTGCACTATTTATGTTGACAACCAAAAGGCATGGTGGAAGTAGTTCCATAGATTTTACTGAGAAGACCTGCTGATATGTGGCACCTTTTAATTTCTATCGCGCTACGTACTTCACCGACTGCCCCATTCGTCAATCGTCAGATATAAACCTTCAACAGGAAACTCGGCAGAGACGTCCAAACCTCTCTGCCGACGAGTATGAATCCCCCTCAATTCATCTTCTGCAGTCCCTGTTGTACAGCTAGGGCAATGGGAAAGTGCCCTAGAACGTCTTAGCCAAACTCTTGGCTACCCACTCCACGACTTGCGGCACAACGGCGTTACCGGCAGCCCGAGCTTCTGCAAAGTTGGTCTCATCCAGTCCGAGGCAAAGCCCATGATCCGTAGACGCTCGGGCCCGCTCAACCATCGAATCCCATCCGTTGGCTTGAACGATGAGGCCGGAACCACTGATATCGATTTGGCTGGCAGCCGATCCGGCAAGCAATGTAGGAAAAGCTCGCCTGTTTTGTTCCGCGCCCGTCGGTTCATGAACAGCGTCCATTGATTCGGCGTCAGCCAGCAACTCAATGGGGGGATGTTCATGAAGGCCGGCAATAATGAAAACCCTACGGCGCCTCGTGGGAACTCCGAAGTATTGAGCATTAAGCACCCGCCAATATCCCACATACCCGCATTCGGCAAGCGTTGAAATGACTGCCTGGAAGTCTTCGCCATGGTTGCAAGAGAGCAGCCCCGTGACGTTTTCAAGGACCAGCCAGCGAGGCTGAATTTCACGGGCAATCCGGCAGACCTCGTAGAACAGTCCGGACCTTTCCCCTGCCAATCCGCGCTGTTTCCCCATGGTGGACAAATCCTGGCAGGGAAAGCCGCCGACGAGGACAGCAACGGGGGCAAGGTTGTGGGCGCCGATGCTTCGCACATCGTCGAATTGCCTGGCGTGCGGGAAACGGTCGGCGAGGACAGCCCTGCAGACGGGGTTGATTTCGACTTGCCAGACGGTACGGAATCCGGCGTTCTCGAAGCCGATGTCGAATCCGCCGATTCCGGCGAAGAGGCTACCGACCGTGGGTTGTGTTGTGGTTTGTTGGCCATGCATGAGCATCCTTGCTTTCGGACGCTCGCGGGCGTGCTGGTGATGGGCTCGCGGCCCGGAGGTGATTGATCGTCCCGCAGCGCGGGCACTTAATGCTAAGTTCGATGTAGCGGCCTTCGGCCAGTTTGCGGGCGCAGTGGCCGCAGCGGATGTCATCCAATTTGTTCGTCATGTCTCTGCAAGTGCTAATAATCCCGCTAAACTGTCGGCGCTTTCTGCGCAGAAAGTGACAGCCTCGGGTTGGCTTGCAGGCATACTCTGCGGGTCAGCTGGCCGGCCGGGTGTTCGCAGCACCCGGCTGGTCGCTGTCTCTCTTACTTACTTCTCCCTACCCTTACTCCAGCTGCAGTTCTGCCAGCACACCCGGGCGGTTGCACAGCGGTAGCGGGTTGGATTGGGTGTGGAGGTCCACACCCCGGTCAAAGTCGGTGTTTTTGATCTTGGCGTAGTACGGCTCGCCGTTGGTACCGACTGCTTCCAGGAAGTCCCCTGGGGCGTCGTAGAGGCGGAAGGTGTTCATGGTGCCCAGCGGTACGACATGGCCCCGGTTGGCCTCGACCAGCGTCCGGGTCGCGCCTTTGGCATCCGGCACCTCGCCGTTGTATTCCTCGAAGATGAGCCCGCCGAACTTGAAGCCGCTGCGGGTATCCCCGCCGATGTTCTCCTGGGCGGCGGCCCAGCCCTGGAACGCCTTCTCGACGTTCGGGTGGCTGGTCAACGCGTCGAAGAAGTCCGCCCCGACCCAAACCTTGATGCCGTTGGTGGTATCGCCCAGCAGGTTCTTCTCCACGTGGCGGCACACTTCCATGCAGGCCTTCTTGACGTTGAATGTGCCGTCGGACAGCTTGAACTTGATCACCTTCTTGGTGATGCCGAATTCCTTGTACAGGTCGTACAGCAGTTCTCCCTCGCCATCGAGAATCTGCCCCTTCACTGCGCCCAGCATCATCCATTCCTGGGTGACGTCGTGGCGGGTCTTCATCTCCTGCAGGTGATCGTTGACCACCGAGGCCACGTCGGCCACCGGATCGGTCGACCCGAACGCACGGCTCCCCAGCAGGGTGGCCGCCAAGATGGTGTCGTCGTGCGGGATATGCGGCACGCCGAAGTAGCGCACGGCACGAGGGTTCGCCTTGGTACGGCTGCCCGCCGAGCCCAGCTCCTTGGTGGCCAGCAGGTGGATGCGGCCGTTGGCGTATTCCAGCGCCACGGTGCGAGTGTTGATCCCGGAGCGTTTGAAAATCCCGCTCTTGCCCACCTTGCTGTAGACGTTGGGCAGCAGCTTGATCGCTTCGGTCAGGCTGGCCACGCCAAACGCGGGGTTTTTCAGGATGTCGGCGATATTTTGCGGCATGGTGGTGTTTCCTTATCCTTATATGGGGTGCGTTACGAGCGTTCGGTGAGGCGGATGCCGCGTTGCGACAGCTCTCGCACGACCTTGCGGTAGATGGCGGCAGTCGTGGCTTGGGCGGAGGCCAAGACCAGCAGCTCGTCCAGGGCCACCAGGGCCGCCCCAGCGACGATCTCGACCGGGCGCGAGGTCACGCCGGCCTCGGCGGCCGGGATGTCTCGCGGCACGATGCCGAGCAGGATGGCCGGCGGCGCGGCAGCCGGATCGATCCAGGGCACCGCCAGCTCGTCATCGAGGGCGGCGACACCGACCAGAGTGCCGGCCGCCAACGCGGCCGGCCCCACGTCGACCAGCTCCCGCGACAGGCGCGGGTCTTCCACCAGGGCGATACCGGGTAGCAGTTGTTCCATCACGGTAGGCATTCAGGATTCCTTTACTTGGCGGCCGCACGGGCCTTGGCGTTGGCGATCAGCGGGTTGGTGTCCTGGCGTTCCTGCAGGGTGTTGGCGGCACGCTGGGTATTGGCCGGCGCGGCAATAACCGGGGCGCCCGCCACGAATTGCTTGAAGGCGGCCAGGTCGGCGCTGGCCTGGGCACGGAAATAGCCCCGGTTGGCCGGCGCCACCTTGCCGTCAGCGATAGCTTGATCGACTACCTGGTCGATCTCGGCTTCCTTGCTTTGCTGCTGCTGGGTGGACAGCGCATTGGCCACGCGCTCGTACTCGGAGCGCGGCACAAACTGGGTCAGCACGCTGTTGGCCACGGTCTGCAGGTCGGCCGACTCGGCTGCGCCCGTTGCCTTGCGCAGACTGTTCAGCGCGGTCTGCGTCGCCGTCGCCTTGCCTTGCAGCTCTTTGGTGGCCGCCAGAGCCGCCGCTGCGTCAGCACCGGCCTCCAGCCCCAGCAATTCATTCAGTTGTTTCAGCAGTTCCACGCCAGGTTCCTCCATTGAGTTGAGCGCACGTAAAAACAGGTTGGGTACGTTGGTCAGCCCCACCGAGACCAGCTTCACGATCCGGCCGGTAGCGTCGTAGTCGAACACGGGTGACAGGTAGCGGTAGCGACGGCCGGCAATGTCCTGGGCGGCCTCGGCCAGCCACTCGACCCGCCCCCAGATCGCCCCGCTCCGCTCTTCCAGTTGCTTGATCCAGCCGGCGGCCTCGGCCTTTTGGCCGGTCTGCAGCACCACGCAGGACTGATGGTCGTAATCCACCACCGGCTCGATGCCGGTGGCCTGGTCCGAAATGAACGCCTGCAGGATGAGCGGGATGTCGCTGAACCAGGGGCCGCGACCATCCCGGCCGGTAAATCGCCCGGCCGGAATCAGCTCGACCCATTCCGGCACCTCGGCGGGCAAATCGATGGTCAGCGCGTTGATGGCCCGCCCTGATGAGAACAAGGCGTTGATGGCTCGGTGGAGTGGGGTCGTGTTCATGGCCCGCATTGTGAGCGGGTCGAGTTCGGGCAAAACGGGGGAAAGGGTTCGGTAAGCCGCGAGGTGGAGTGACGGCGGGCTACGGTGATGGCGTTAAAAGGCCGTTAAATCGGCTCAGGCACGGCTCGTAATGGTATTGGCATACATCGACCCTAGTGGCATGATGAACGCGTTGCAGCGGCAGTTTTTGTGGTTAGGACCTCAGTGGCCTCGCGTCATCATTCTGACTTCAGAACTTGGTTGATTTATGTTCCGTCACAGCAGATGCACCAAAGTGCCACTTGAATCCATAGTGATGCAACCATGAATAAGCCAAGGTCTCTTGGGTTACTCAACTGCGGCCAAGACTCTTACAAATTGGCACGTAAACTGACAATAGACGTTACTTTAGTCAGTCTAAGCTAGCGGGACACAACACGAGCATTTTTCATGAATGATATCGATTTTGCGCTTTTCATCTCGCCTAGGATCGGAGAGCTTTACAAATCTGCAAAGGAAAACAGCTCGGAGCTCCCTGATTATTCCTTGGGACGTTTGAGAGGCTTGTGCCATCTAGTCTGTGAGCTGATCGCTGAGAAAGGGGGTCTTAGTTCGTCAGATGGGGGCGACCTTGATCAGAAAATTTATCGGCTGTTCAAAGAACAACTGATCAATTCAGAAACCATGTCAAAGTTACATCAGCTACGGAAGAATGGAAACACAGGGGCCCATCCAGAAAAATTCTACCTGACCAAGCAGGGCTTTACAGCTCTTTGTGAACAGTCAATGAACATCACTAGGGAGTTGCTTCATGTTACCTATCAATTGTGCCACCCTGGGTCCCCCGTGCCACATTACGATATTTCGGCCCAAGTTAGTGATGGATTAAAAGAGATTTGCTATCAAGCCATGATTGGGGCCGACCCCGAAGCAAGGTACATGGCAGGAAAGATATTTAAAGACAAAGTAGATGGGTTGAAACTGGAATCCCAGAAGGCTCTTGAGTCAGGGGATATTAGTTTTCATAACTTTGATATTCAGTCTTTTCGGGAACAGGCTGTCTTCTGGTTCAGATTGGCATCGGCCAATGAGGAGCATGCCCCTTCAATGTTTGAATACGGTGCCGCTCTTGCCAACGGCTTTGAAGGCGAAGACAAAATAGCGATAGGTGAGAATCTTATTTGCAGGGCCAGCAGGCTTGGCAATGCCGATGCTCATGCCTTCATTGGTTGCTGCTACATGTTCGGATCTAAATTGTTTGACGTTGACCCAGTGGAAGCCCGCAACCATTTTGAGTTGGCTGCGATGGAGGACCACCCGACAGCTTTGATCAATCTCGGGGCGATGTACGATAAAGGAATGGGTGGACCGGCAAACCCGCAAGCCGCATTTGACTACACGCGCCGAGCCGCAGAGGCCGGCTATCCGGAGGGGCAATACAATCTGTTTGTTCACTATTTAAATGGGATCGGGGTTGATAAGGATGAAATCACTGCATTGAATTGGCTGACCAAAGCAGCTGAACAGGGTTTTCCCACTGCAATGTTCACCCTGGCTAAATTTATCGCGGAAGGGCGTGTTGAAGGAAAGGGAAGCGATGATGCAGAATCGCTTTACTTGGGCTGCTTGAAATCTGGGCAACTGGGCAATGAGGTCCTCTATGAACTTGCTCAAGTCTATATAGCCAAGGGGGCGGATTATGAAGATCTGATAAAAGCAGCCAACTTGCTTCAAAAGTGCTATGAACGAGAAGGAGGGAAAAGTGAGCTTGCCCAACAATGTTGGAAGCAATCCCCGCCCCTAGTGAGTCAAATTAGGAATGGCTTTGCTAGGAATGCAGCAAGCGATTCGATCATGGAAAGCGCGATAATCGTATTGAGCTACTTTGATTCCATGGGCCATCCTGTCAAAAACCGTCAAGAGCAAAATAGAAAATTTCTCGACAATTTGTACAAATTTCGAGAAGCCCGCGATCTCAGTGAAGATAAAAAAATAGAGCTTGCCGGTCAGCTCTTCATCCCTGGAATGTTATTTGCCACCCCTAAATCAACGGTCATTCCATTCGCCAGAAAAAGCGAGAAAATCGGACGTAACGATCGATGCCCATGTGGTTCAGGGAAAAAATTTAAAGTTTGCTGCGGGAGATAGTTGGCAAGTCACTTTGACCTGGCATTACAAGCCTCGCTTCGTATTCAGCTGAACAAATCAAGTGTCCCCGATGTCGGTGGCGCTTTGTTCGTTTTCGGCGCGGGCTCCGCCAGCATCTGCTCGGCGGGGTAGTTCGTCAGGCAGCTTCGCGCTATTTCCGGGTCACGGCACGCCAGCCAGTCCTGGTAGTGCTCGGGCTCAATGATCACCAGGTTGCGCTTCTCGTCGCCGGGCTTGTGCATGCGTCGCATCAGTGGGTGATCGTCGGCGTTGATGGTGACCTGGGAAAAGGCATGGCTGATCGAGCCATCCTCCTCCGGCCAAGCACGCCAGATGCCAGCCACGGCAAAGGGTTGGCCGCTGGCCAGTCCGATACGCCAGCGCTCGGCCTTTCCGCTTTCATAGCACGGTTCAAAAAAAAACTGCATCGGTACCAGGCACCGTCGGCCGGCGTGCCAGGACTGATTATAGGTGCGCAGCTGGCCGATGGTTTCCGCCCGGGCGTTCATCGTGGAGAGCCGGATGCCAAGCGGCATGTGGCGCTTCGGCACAAAACCGTAGTTGGCCAGCAGTGCATGGGGGCCGCTGCCGTTGTCGATGATGATCGGGGCGATGTAGTCCTGCCAGACCTCTAGCGGCCAGTCCAACTGTGGCGGCTCCACATCAAATAAATCGAGGAGTTGTTGGCGGGTGGGTGGAATGAAGTTGACACACATGCCGCCAGTATAGCGTTCACGATTGTGCTTGGCCTTGCTTTTGATTTCGTACACAATCAAAAGAGTTCTGGAGCACATCATGATCGATACCCTTTTCACCCCCGCCAGCGACCCGCCATCCCTGGCATTACCCGTGTATGGCTCGCGCGTGCCGGCGGGCTTTCCTTCGCCCGCCGATGACTACCTGGAGACGGCGCTGGACCTGAACCAGTACCTGATCGAAGATGCTGCCGCCACCTTCATGGTACGGGTGTCCGGCGACAGTATGCTCGGCGCTGGCATTAGTGACGGCGACGTCCTCGTGGTCGACCGCAGCATCCCGCCAGCGCATGGTCAGATCGTGCTGGCCGCCGTGGATGGAGAGTTCACTGTCAAGCGGCTGCACAAGCGTAGCGACCGCGTGGCGCTGCTCCCCGAAAACCCCGCCTACCCGCCCATCGAATTGCACAACGGCCAGGAGCTGCAGGTTTGGGGCGTGGTCACCGGCTGCATTAAGAAATTCCTGTGACCACCTTCGCCTTGGTCGACGGCAACAGTTTCTATTGCTCCTGCGAGCGAGTGTTTCGTCCCGACCTGGACGGCAAGCCCATCGTGGTGCTGAGCAATAACGACGGCTGCGTGGTCGCCCGTTCGGCGGAAGCCAAGCAGTTGGGAATCAAAGGCTTTGTGCCCTACTTTGAAATTGCGGCCCTATGTCGGCGTCACGAAGTCGCCGTCTTCAGCTCCAACTATGTGTTATATGGCGATATGTCCAGACGCATGATGACGGTACTGGCACGCTGGGGCATCGAGCAGGAGGTGTACTCTATCGATGAGAGCTTCATCACACTGGACGGCATCCCTGACTTGCGTGACTACACCGCCCGTATCCGGGCTGATGTACTGCAGCGCGTGGGCATCCCCACCTGTGTCGGCGTCGGATCGACAAAGACTCTCGCGAAGTTGGCCAACCACGTGGCCAAAGTGCATCCCCAATGCAAAGGGGTGTTTGCCTGGGATTGGCTATCTCAGCACTACCAGGATCAGCTGATGAGCCGGATGTCGGTGGGGGAAGTGTGGGGCATCGGGTGTCGGATAGCTGAGAAATTGTCCCACATGGGCATCACGACAGTACTGCAGCTCATGCGGGCAGACCCACGCGCTATCCAGCGGCAGTTCAGTGTGGTAGTGGAGCGGACGATAGCCGAGTTGAATGGCGTCAGCTGCCTGACCCTGGAGGACGTGGCACCGGACAAACAACAGATCATCTCCTCGCGGTCCTTTGCTGAACTGGTGACCGACTTCGATACGTTGGCCAGTTCCATCTCCCACCATGCCAGTCGTGCGAGCGAGAAACTGCGCTTACAGCACAGCGCGGCCCGGCTTGTGGGGGTGTCCATTAGAACGAACCCTTTCCGCGAACAAGACCTGCAATACCACGGATGGACGGTAGTGCCGCTCGTCCACCCATCGGCCGACACCATCGAAATCACCCGGGCAGCAATGGCCGGGCTGCGGGCCATCTACCGGGAGGGGTTTTCCTATAAGAAGGCGGGGGCCGTGCTGATGGAAATCGGCCCTGCCGGCATCGATCAGCAGGACCTGTTCGCCCCGCTGCCAGATCCGCGCCGAACCGCGCTGATGGCTACAATGGACCGCGTGAATCGGGACTTTGGTCACGGAACGCTACGCCTGGCGTCGGAGGGGCTGACGCGGGACTGGGCGATGCGGCAAGAAAAAAGGTCGCCAAGGTGGACAACCTGTTGGGATGAGTTGCTGATAGCTCACTAACTAAGGTCTGAAATCGGCCAGAAGCGGATATTGTCCACCTGCCTTGAAGCAGACATTCACGTGCCATGCGAGTATGCTATCTGACTGATATGCTGGCTTTCAGGCTCATTTAATAGCACCTACTCGGCGCTAGATTGCCTGGAGACCCCGCGACGGCAAGGAGTTGAGACTAAATGGAGGTCCCGGCTTAGGGAGATTTCGGACCGAGCTAGGGCGTATGCTCCTCCAGAGGGCCGAGTACGCTTTCTGCTAGTCGACTGAGCAACCACAGGACGTTTTATCCATAATAGTTAATAAGAAATCCGCCTATAAAATGAAAGTAACGATCAATAAAAACCACAAATCCATACCGGCCAACATATTCTTTGACATACCAAAATTCTGCATAATTACAGGAAAAAATGGAAGCGGGAAAAGCCATTTACTGGAAGCAATATCGAATAGTCAGCTATCAACCATTACAGACTCCGGGCTAACACTAACAAAAGTCCAGCTAATCGGATTTGGTGGGCTTAACCCCCAAATTGATGAAGCCTGTGACCCGCAAAATCTTATCCAGATCACAAAAAACTGGTGGAGTCAAATAGAGGAGAAGCAAAGATTACTCAAGCAAGCCAAACAAAATGGCGACATAATCACCGACCCTATCACGCAATTCTTACCAAGGTGGGGGCAAAACCAGCCTCTCACCGCAGTTGCAGCCAGCATTACAAGCAAGCTGTCTAAACCGTTTGAGGACTTGTGCGAAGACGATATTTACTACAACCTTAGCATTGCAGAATCCAACCAAGGCACCATGTTCGCCTCGCAATTGGCGCTCATATTCAAAACCTACCACCTCAGATACACCAAAAATCAATTCAAACAATATCTCAACGAAAAAAACAAAACAAACTTTCCGACCCTCACTGATGAAGAGTTTTTGCAGAAATACGGCCCAAGACCATGGGACTTGGTTAATGAAATACTCTCAAAAGCGGGACTCACATACGAGGTGGTGAGTCCAGAGCAAATTGACATAGATTCAACTTACAAGTTGCGATTGATAGATAGGGTAAATAACACCGATATTTCTGCTAATGATTTATCGACTGGCGAAAAGGTACTCATGTCGCTAGCGCTCGCCATTTATAATACACATGAATCAACAGGTAAACCGGAGGTGCTGATTCTCGATGAGCCTGACGCCCCCCTTCACCCCCAATACTCAAAATTACTGATTGAGACGTTGCGGGATATTGTTGTAGATAAAGCCGATGTAAGAGTTATTGTTACCACGCATTCGCCATCGACTGTGGCTATGTGTCCAGATAACGCACTGTTTGAAATGAATAGAGCAACAAGAACACCAGAAATGATTAGCGTCAGCCGAGGCATTGAGGTACTGACCGAGGGCATACCGCATCTTAAGGTGTCAATTGAAGAAAGACGTCAAATATTTGTTGAAAGCAAATATGATGTTATTTACTTTCAGAAACTATTTCAAACCATAAACAGATTTAATCCGCTCGGCTATCAGCCGATATTTCTTGAGCCTCACAGTGGAACATCTAACTGTACTGATGTTGAGTTAATCACAACCCGGCTTCACGAAGCTGGCAGTGATTTGGTTCGTGGCATCATCGACTGGGATGGAAAAAAAACAGATCGCCACCCGGTCTACGTGCTCGGCGGAGGCAGAAGATATTCCATTGAAAACTACATTCTTGACCCAATTTATGTTGCTCTTTCACTTGTCAGAGCGGGGAAAAAATCATTAAGTGACTTTTCTGTAATCGATTTGCACACGTACGTTGATGCAGCAAAATTGACGGAGCACGATGCGCAGAATATGGCAAACAAAATATTTGCATCTACTGCAGTCCCGCTTGGCGAGAAAACCCAATCCACCCTCCATAATGGCTGGGTTGTCGAGCTACCAAAGGCTTTTCTTATGATGCGAGGGCATGATTGGGAGGCTCTTTTACTAAAAAATATTCCTGAACTAAATGCCATATCCAGCAGAAATGGAGATGCGGGACTAAAGCTTGGCATACTTCAAACAATTGAAGAATTTCCTCAGTTTTTGCCTGTCGATATTTCTGAAACCTTGTCAGTGATCAGGTGAGGAACGATTCATTCAAAACCTTAGGCGAACCACCAGCATCCCGCACCTGTTGCTGCCTCCCGTGCTTCGCCCCCGCCCCGCTTATCGTGGGTGTTGAACAGACACTTTCATTACTCAAGACTGGCGACTTTGGGTCTCTACCTGCTCCATAATCTATTCAAATACTCCCCCAACACTGCCCGCAGCTCCGCCTCCGCCGCCGGAGCCAGCTGGCCGGTTGCATCCACCGGCAGATAGGACCGCGCCGGGAGGTACACGCTGAGCCCCCTCCCCGCCTGGCCACCGAACTGCTGGATGGCGGCATAGGCGTCCAGGCCGTTACCCCAGGGGCCGAAAGTCAGGCTGTCGGCCGAGGCCTCGTAGCTGAAGGCGTACTGGCGCAGGTTGCCGGTGTGCCCCTGCAGAATCTTCTTAGCGACCAGCACGGTCTGGCCTCGCTTTGACAACGAGCCGTCCTTCTTAAAGTTCTTGGCCCCGCCGGCCTGGACGTAGTTGGCCAGGGTGTCGGGGGCGTTCGGCTCCCAAGGCGTACCATGCCAGTCCGCCTGCTCGGTGAAGCGTTCGTCAGTCTCGCCCTTGGCCCACTCGGCCCAGTCCAGCAGCGCCGGGCGCAGGTTCTGGCCCCGGGCCAGTAGGGTGTCCAGGGCGGTCTGGATGGTGTTGGAGATGACATTGATCTCAAAGGTGTTGTCGCTCATACTTTCCCTACCGCACTGGAATACGTGAAACAGCGCATGTACGTATGGCAATCCCGGAAACGGGCGTGCCCACGCTGGGGGTGGCGTCCAGCCGGTGCGGCTTCCCTCTTATTGAATCCGGCGGTATTGCGCCGGGTTGTCCAGATCGTTCAAGCGGGCATAGCCCAGCGTCGTCAGCGTGTTGGTCTGAATCGTTCTCCGCTTGCCCGTGGTGTCGCGTTCTTTGGCGCGATAATTGGCACTCACCACCGCCTTGACGTAACGCTCCCCCTCCTCGGCCGGGTAGATCAGTAGGTACACCGGCAAGGGCTGGCCATTGTCCAAGGCCTGATAGATCCGCTCAGGCTGGAACATCCCGGCCACGGCGTTGAGGGCATCGGCTTCGCTGACCCGTTTGTCGGCCTTCCCTCCCCCATCCCGTAGCGCGTGCTTGATCTCGCTGTCGTCGACCGAGATCACGGCGGTTGCCAGCTCCTCGCCGGCCTCGCGCTCGATCCGCTCGACCATGGCCGGCGATAGCGCGCCGACGTGGAGGCGCTGCTTGGTCGGCCGGTACGCGCCCGGTTCGGGGTAGATGGTGTTGACCAAGGATTTCCAGGGGCCGTTGATGAGGGTGTCCAGCGCGCCGACATGCTCGACCGCGCTCTGCACAGCGGCGGCCCCGATCCGTGCCGAGGTGGCGGCGGCCTTGTTCAGTAGCAGCTGGCCGAGGTAGGCCTGCCCGGGGGCGTGGTCCCAACCGTAGTCGATGCCCTCGGGGACCTGGACCGGACCGTCCGGGGTGTCGTGCTCCACGTACTGGATGGCCGGCGCGGTGTCCGGCCCGGACTTGCCGTACTTCTCGCGCAGCTCGCACTCCGACACCGCGAATACCTTGCACTGGCAGCCCCAACCGTTGGGCGTGTAATGCGTGTGCCACCACGGGTCGTTGGCGCGCAGGATCAGGCCGTGCCAGGACACATGTTGCGGGCGAGGCCGCAGCACCGAGTCACTATGGCGGTAGCGCCAGTACGGGCGAGCCTTGAGCATGTCAGGGTCGGTCATCTGCTGCCAGCGGCCGGCGGCGTAGCTGGTGGACAAGTTGGTCTGGTAGATCACCCGGGTACGCCAGTCGCGGCCGCCTTGATAGTCCCAGCCGTGCTTGGCCACGATGTCGTCGAACTGGCGAAGGAAGTCCGCCAAGGTGGCCTTGCCGGCAATCGCCTGGTCGACGGCCTGGCGCAGGTCTTCGAGCAGGTCGGCCTTCATCGCCCCGGCCACGACGAAGGAGCGGTCGTGGGCCTGCTTCATGATGTCGGTCCAGGCCGCCGTCGGCAGGTTCAGCTTCTGCCGAAAATAGTCCTGCTGGGTTGGCCAGGGCTGCTTGATGACGGCCGTCAGGCCCAGCTCATCGGCCATGACTCACCTCGTAGCGGCCGGCGAGCGTCGCCAGGCTGAAGGCGGTGGCCATCACGTCCTGCAGCTGCTCGCTGGGCAGGTCGCCGAAGGCGGTCAGTAGCCAGTCGCGGAAGGTCTCCAGATCGGGGGCATCGTCCAGTGCCTGGCGGATCACCGCCAGCATCCGGTCCAGCGGCGAGCCGGCCGCCTCGGCCAGTTGCGTGACCAGTGGGTCGACGTCGCCGCCCTCCCCGGTGGGCTGCCGGCTGTTGGCGGCGCGGTAGCGGTTCATCGCCTGTTGTGGCTGGCTCAGGTCCACCGGCACCAGGATGGCCTCGCCGGGCTTGGGCGGGGTCAGGCCGAAGCGGGTATAGGCCGACTCCTGGCTGACCGGTAGTCCGGCTCTCACGAGTTTGTCCACCACACCAGCCAGCGCGGTCAGGTCCTCCGGCTTGTTGATGCGCAGCCGGATCTTCGGGTAGGCGGCTTGCGGCCCCAAGTTGAGGTCGACCACCGGACGCACATAGTCGCGGCTGAGCGTGCTTTCCAGCTCGGCCACGTCCGATTCCAGGATGTCCTCGCGCACCTCGTTGTGCACCTTGCCCAGGGCGTAGGCCCCGCCGCCGCCGTCCCCGGTGTTGGTGGACAGGGTCTGGCCCAGCACCACCTTGCTGATCTGTTTGTCGAAGTACGCCGCCAGCCGGTCGTAGATGTCGACCGAGGCGGTCTTGTTGCCGGCGTCGACGAACTCGATCTCCATGTTCTTGGGAATCGCCGCCGCCGCATCGGTGCCGAGCTGGCGCAGCGCCATCAACAGGCTCCCGATGTCCTCGGCGGTGGCGCTGCTGTCGTACTTGCCGACGCGCAGCGGTTGGCCGTAGGCCTCGGCGAACACCACCCAGTCCTTGATGGCGTAGTTCGAAAACAAAAACGCCCACGCCGCCATGCGCGCCAGCCCGCCGCGCATCAGCACCCCGGACTTGGCCTTCACCTGGTGCACCACGAACTTGTAGGGCGCCAGCGGCTCGCCGCCGGTGTGCAGGTCGGAGCGCAGAAACAGCGTGTCCGGCGCGGTCTTGCGGGTAGTAAACCAGTAGGGCTGCAGGTAGTTCAGTCCCTTCGGCATCCATTGCCGGGCGCTGGTCTCCCAGTCGATCTCGTGCACGCTAAAGCCCTTGCCGATGGCGTCCAGCAGGTCGAACAGGCTCTTGCGGATTGGGTCCAGCGCCTCTTCCACCAGTTGGGCGGCGGCATGACTGGCGGCATCCTCGCCGGCCGGCTCGACGTACAGTTCCAGCCCGACCAGGGCACGTTTGCGCGTGCTGAGTTCGGAGCCGTAGTGCAGGTACTTCTCCTCCATGTCCTCGGCCAGTTGCAGGTAGGCCGTGGCGTCGCCCTGGACGGCGTTGCGCAGCAGCCGGCCCAGCTCTTCCGCATCCAGCCCCTGCAGGCTGGCGGCGGCGACCTGGCGCACGCCGGTGGTGGTGGGCTGGACCAGGGTGGTTTTTAACAGTCCGGTGTCGATGGGTTGGCCGTCCGGCCCGAGAATGCGCGGCATGTGTTGCCTTTCTTGTGGTGTTACCAGGTACCCCGGCCGAAGCGGGTGGAGCCGGCGAAGCCGTTCCGGCTGATCCCCTTGTAGCCCCGAGTAGCCAGGGGCTGGGCGTCGATTTCGCGGCTGGCGAACCAGGCCAGCGCCAGCGCCACGGCGACGTCACCGTGGCGTTTGCCCTTGTCCTCGCCACTGCCCTTGCTGCGGGTCTCCGGCACGCGGGGCACGCCACCGACGATCTTGACGGCGCGCAGATCGGCCAGCACGTCGGCGTCCTGGGGCAGGTTCTGCAGGTCGCCGTCCTCGAACGCCGCCTTCAGCGGCGGCATGTGCTCGCGGTACCAGCTTTCCGTCAGCATCACCTGGCGGATACGGTCCTCGCCGTAGCGCTGCAGGGCGAATTCGGCCAGGAACTGGCCGTTGCCCCGGGCATCGAACGCGCCCCCGGCAAAACGCGGCAGGCCGTCCAGCAGGTAGAAGGCGATCTGTTCCTGCTGCCGGAACGGCACGTTGCGCAGCTCGACCACGAACGGCACGCGGCGGGTCAGGTTTGGCTGCTCGATCAGCGGGACATGCACGGTGAGGTCGCCGGAGCGGGCGAAGTCCTCGCCGTTGAACGAGCGGGCACCGGCCGGCAGCTTGGCCAGCTCGGGCGCCAGCGTGGCCTCCAGCCACTCCTGGCAGTCGGCGGCGCGCAGCGGGTCGGGCTGCAGCTCGTAGCCCGGCTTGCACTCCCAGCGCAGCACCGGGGTGTCGGGCGACATGCGCGATTCGATCAGGGCACGCGACAGCCAGGCCCCGCCCGAGTTGGCCGGCACGCAGTCCAGCTCCTCCTCGGCGCCGTCGCCGTAGAAGGCGTACACCCCGGCCATCCATTCGGCCTCGTCCTCGGCCGACCAGTCCTTGCCCAGGCGCAGGCAGACGCGGCGGTACAGGCCGTCGGCCACCGCCTCCTGGAAGGTGACGCGATGCACGGTGCCCTTGCGCTTGCCGGCGCGGATGTCCTTGATCAGGTCGTTGAATGGGTTGTCGTCGCCGTTGTGGGTGGAGATGACGCGCACCCGGCCGCCCCAGATCAGCATGGCCAGGGCGGCCTTGAGCAGCTCATCCAGCTGGTCATGGAACGCCGCCTCGTCGATCACGATGGTGCCCTGGCGGCCACGCAGGTTGGACGGCCGGCTGGTCAGCGCGACGATGCGGAAGCCCGAACCGGGGAAACGGATGGTGAAGGTCTTGATGTGCTTGTCGTCCTCGTCGTCCTCCCACAGCCCCTCCTCGATCTCGGAGGCGGCGTAGTTGAACACCCGCGCCCACATCGCGGCCGCCTGGACGTACTCGATGGTCATGTCCTGGTTGTACGCGATGTAGTAGACGTTCTGTCCCCCGGCGGTGCGGCTGGCGGCGGCGGTCAGCACGTTGTCGGCGGCCTCGCCCCAGGTGAGGCCGGTGCGGCGCGACTTCTCAATGACCTTGAGTGGCGAGGTGTCGGCCACCCAGCGCTGCTGGTAGCCCATCAGCGCGGCCGGGATGGGCGACAGCGCGGTGTCGGGGAGCTGGGCGGGAACGGCGCTCATCCGGCGATCCCCAGGATCTCGCGGCGCAGCTGTGCCACCGAGTCGGCCGACAGCCCGCCCTTGCGGGCGATTTTCTCGACCGAGGCGGCGGCCGCCTCGGCACGGGCGCGGACCTCCGACTGCCACTTCTTCTGCACCACGCTGGCCCGGCCCAATTCGGCCACGGCCTTGGCCACCTTGGACAGGTCATATTTGTCGTCCTGGCTCATCAGCAGCTTGAACAGATGGTCTTGAACCAGGCGCATCAACGCCTCGTTGACCGATCCTTCCTCATCCGGCGCCGCCTGGACCACGGCACGGGCCTGCTCGGACGACTGCCGCAACGCGGCCAGCTTGTCTTCGAACTCCTGGCCATAGCGGTTCAGTGCTGAGCGGCTGACCTTGTACCCCCGCTCGGCCAAAGCCTGTTCTAGCTCTTGGTAACCGCTGAAATTGCTTTCGACCAGGGCGGTATCGAGCCAAGCCTTCACCTCGGGTGGGAGTTGAGCGACTTTGGAGCGCGGCGGCATCAGGCGCTCCAGTACTTCTCGGGCCGGGCGATGCCGGGCTGGCAGTCCACGGTGTATTCCGCGATGTCCACACCCAGGCGGGTCAGGTCGGCGAACCAGCGTCCGCCGGGCTCGCGCTCCAGCTTCACCAGCTGGCGGTCGGCCAGGTAGTCGAGTTGCAGGCGCACCTCGTGCGCGGTGGCATCCGGGTACAGCGCCTGCACCACCGACAGGATGACTTCCTCGTAGGCACCGACCGGGCGGGCGTTGTTCAACACCAGCAGGATCTGCCAGCGCATGTTCTCTCGGCGGATTTTCTGCAGATCGACGCTCATGGTTTGTCCTTCCAGATGGCTTCCAGCTTGTTGATCAGGTCGTTCTTCATCGCTTCACTGCGGCTATAGAGAGCGTCCAGCTTGGCCTCGATCAGGCTCTGGCCCCGGATGTAGTCCTCGCGCATGACGTAGCGCGACGGCAGCTCGGCGCGCATCGCCATCAGGTCGCGTTCCAGGCCGGCCACACGGTCCGAGGTGTGTTTCTCGGCCTCGGCCAGTGCCTTGATCGAGGCGGTGATGCGCTGGTCGATCTGGCTCAGCAGCAGCCGGCCAAAGGTGAAGACAAAGCCCAGGAAGCCGAGCAGCAGCCCGACCAGGTACCAGAAATCGACGGTAATCGTCACAGTCCCTCCTTGCGGCGCTCGTCGGCGCTCTCGCGATCAAATCGATCCATCGAATTCCCCCGTGGCGCGTTCCACCCAGAACAGGGCTTCGGCCAGCCGCTTGGCGGCCTCTTTGGCACACTCGGCGTTGCCGCCCAAGGGCGCGATCTGGTTGATCTGTGCGGCCAGCCGCGTGCTGGTCACGTCCAGCTCGCCCAGCAGGTCGCCCTGGGCGTTGATGCGTACTCCCTCCGTCGTCATGACGACTCCTTGGCATAGAGGCTGATCCAGGTGTCCAGCTGGCTCTCCAGCTGCAGGCACCACGTGCCGTAATCGGCTGAATGGGCTAGGAGGTCGGCCGGTGATAGCCCGGTACCGGCGGCGCGGGCTTGATCGGCTTTTGCCGCATTTCCGGGGTCGGCTGCGGGCACACCTGGATCACCCGGGGTGCGGTAGCCGAGGTTGGCGGCGTAGAGCCGCAGGCTGACAGGGCCAAGGCCAGTAAAACGGGGACCATCGGAGCGGACCGCATCGGCAATCCTTTGCTTGAGTTGATGTTGAATGCCGGTGAGTTGGGCGCGGGTCTGGATCAGCTCCCAGCCCAGCTGGTTGGCGTGGTCGGTCAGGCGCTGCTGCTCGGTCAAGGCCTGGCCCAGCTCGGCCGCCTTGGCGTCGGAGAGGTGCCGCAGATCCTGCTCATGGCTGGCGCGCAGGTTGGCGATCACGGCCTCGTGGCTCAGATCACTCTGCCAGCGGCCGATTCCGTAGCCAGTCAGCAGCACACCGCCAAGAGCGGTACCGATCAGCAGCGGTTTGATGTTGAGATCAAGCATCGGAAG
This sequence comes from Pseudogulbenkiania sp. NH8B, assembly GCF_000283535.1. Taxonomy (GTDB): domain Bacteria; phylum Pseudomonadota; class Gammaproteobacteria; order Burkholderiales; family Chromobacteriaceae; genus Pseudogulbenkiania; species Pseudogulbenkiania ferrooxidans. The sequence continues at coordinate 1,739,632 of NC_016002.1, read as the reverse complement.
CTCCCTTGGTGCGCCGGGTAGCAATCCAGCTACGGGCGGCGGAGTAGCAGCCCAGCGTGCCCAGGTAGGTCAGCCAGACGTCGGCCCCGAGCGTGCCCTGGACGCCCTGGTAGACGAACAGGCCGGTGGCCGAGGCGCAGGCCACGTTGGCCCACAGCTTGGTGTGCGACAGGCGGCCGGTGGCGGGGTTGGTGACGAGGTCGGAGAGGTGCATGCCTTACTCCACCAGGTGACCCGCCAAGGGCTGCATGCCGCCCTTGAGCCAGTCGGCGACGTTGAAGCCGGGGCAGGTTTTTAGCCACTCGGAGGGCTCCACCGTGCCATCCCCGTCCGTGTCGGGTGACAGGTCGCGGTGGCCCACGACACGGACGGCCGGAAATTTGGCGCGCAGCGCCTTCACCAGGCTGTGCAGAGCGTCCCACTGGGCGCGGGTAAAACGGTCGGTCCCGGCCAGGCAGAGGCCGATGGAGTGGGTGTTATGGCCCAGAGCATGGGCGCCGATCTCGTCCAGCCCGCGCCCGGTGCTCTTGCGACCGTCGCAGTCCAGCACGAAGTGATAGCCGATGCTCTTGAGATGGGGGTTGAACCGGGTGACGGCGGCCGGCTGACGACGGAAACCGCGTGTGCTGTGCCAGACGTCGATGATTCCGGCGGCCGTCTGGTGGCCGTCATTCTTGGCCAGCTGCTTGCCGTTGGGGCTGGCAGCGCAGTGAATGACGATCAGATCGATGGAACGGGGCATCACGCCTCCTCATGCTGAAAACATGGGGGCTATCGTAGAGAGCGATGGGGCGGGAACGGACCGGGAAAGGGTTCGGTAAAGCAGCACCCCGCCGGATGGCGGGGTGTGGGATGGTCGCGGTGGAGAGGGACTAGAAGAGTTGCCCCTGGGCTGCCGCTTCCGGCAGCAGCTCGTCGACCTTGCTCAGTATTTTTTCGAGGCGGCGGTCACAGAGGCGGTACTTGGGCACCAGGATATGATTGACGGTAGCGTTGTGCCCCAGCTCGCGGCAGTGACGGTCGTAATCGGCGCGGATGTTGGCGTCGCGTAGCGCCCGCAGCGCCGCCGCGCACTTGGGCACGTACAGGCGGGTGTTGCCGTACTGGCGGATCAGCACCTTGGCGGCCTCCACGCCCACCACCTCGGCCAGGGCCGCGAAATACTGCCCCTCCTGCTTGGCGGTTTTGGGGATCGGGAAATGCGTCCCGCCCAGCAGGTCGACCAACTTCATGGTCAGGTTCAGCCCGATCAGCCGCACCAGCTCGCGGGCGTTCTCCGGGAGCAGGTGCTGAGCGCGCGCGATGGCCTCTTCGTTCATTTTTCCCATGGTTCGGTTCCTCTGCCGTGGCGGCGTGCCTCGATTTCCAGTGCCACCATCAGGCTGCGCAGCTGGGCGAGGTCCAGCCAGGCCACCTTGTCTATCTGGTACATGCGTTTGGCCGTGGCGTCGGCGTACTCCCACGGCCGGCCGGCGTCGGCCAGTAGCGCCTCGACCTTGGCCATGTAACGTTCCCGCTCGTCGGTCGGCGTGGGACGCTTGCCGGCTTTTTGCGGGGGTTTTGGCACAAAGCCCAGGCGCTTCATCTCGGCCAGGGCACGGTCCAGCTGCGGCAGGGTGAGCGTCGTGCTGCTGGTCTTGCCCTCGCCCACCCGGGCCAGCATGGCGCGGTAATCCTCCTCGGCCATGCCGATCTGCTGCCGGGCGACGTGCAGCTTGCCGATCATGGCGCGGCGGCGGTCAGTCATCGAATCGTCTCCTTGAGTCCATGCACCCGTGAGTGGCCAAGCCGGGTTCAGAGGACGGCGCACCTCCAGTTGGGTTGGTCGGAGGCTGGCCACTCACGGCTGCATGGCGGGTTAAAACACGTTGCGGAGCCGGCCGGGTTAACGGCGGCCGGCTCGACACCGGGTTCTGAACGGTCGCGTCGGTTTAGGCGATGGCCTCTTTCAGTGCCTTGGAGGGGGTGAAGGTCACTTTGCGCTTGGCCGGGATCAGCACGGTTTCACCGGTTTTCGGGTTGCGGCCGTTGCGCTCCTTGGTCACCTTCACCTTGAACTTGCCGGTGCTGGCCAGGGTGATCTCGCCGCCGTTGCCCAGTTCTTCGTGGATGGTGCGCTCCAGCGCGTCGATGAAGCGCAGGGTGTCGGCCTTGGTGGCGTCGGCCTTGGCGGCCAGAGTGGCGATCAGTTCTTGTTTGGTCATGCTTTGCTCCTTGCTGATAAAAAAGTTGATGGCGTGCGAGGGTAATGGGGTGGCGTGTCGGGCTTACACGGCGGCCAGATCAAGACAAATCGGTTGCCATTGCTCGTTGGCGCCACCGCGTTGGTAGAGCCGGATATAGCCGGCCGTACCGTCGACCTTGATGGCGTCGTCCAGGGCCTGCATGGCCCGCTTCCAGCGCTCGTCGGCGATCTCCAGCCGGCGCAGCTCCAGAATGCGCTGTACCCGCAGGTCGCCGCCCCGATCCGACTCGAAGGCGCGGGTGACCAGGGCTTTCAGCTCCGGCACGGCGTCGGCGGTCCAGTCCTCCAGGCACGCGTCGATCAGGGCCTTCACCGCCTTGATGCGCTCGTCAAAGCTGATGCGGTCCTGGTAGGCGCGCACCACCTTGAGCGTGCCGTCGTAGCTGGTCAGCACGACGTTGCCTTTCTCGCCACCCAAGGCCACACCGTATTGCTCGGCACTGGTGGCGACCATCGCCGCCACGTCGGCGAAGGCGGTGCCCTTGAAGGCCTGCAGCTGCGTCTGCAACGCGAGGGCCTTGTCCACCAGCTGGCGCACGGTCTGGTCGCGCAGTTGGTCGAGGGGGGCCACCAGCTCCGGCGGCACCAGCCGGCCCTTGGCGTCGCGCCAGTAGCCGGCGGGGAGGGTTTGGTCTGTCTTCATGTTTTCCGGTTCCTTAATCCAACAAGTTGTTTAATCCTGGCCAGCTCGCCCCGGTTTCGTTGCAGCCGCTCGGGGGTGAAAAACTGCTCGGCCTGCGCCTCCGGGATCGGTCGCCGCGTCGCGGGTGACGGCGCGGTCACCGGGGGCGCCACCTGGACGGGTTCGGGCTCGGGAGGCGGGGTGACATCGGCGGCCCGTTCGTCCAGGTAGTCGTCCCACACCACGCGGCGCGCCTTCTTCCGGTCCATCCCCATCCGCACCAGCCGCTCCACCTCGTCGGCGAGCCGACTCCTGGTGTCAGGGTCCAGTTCAGTCGGCGCGGTCGTCATGCCTGGCGACCTTCATCCCGTTGTCGAGGACGGCGCGAATCAGCGGGGCGTTCTCCGGCGTGATCAGGCGGGTATCGATGCCCAGCTCGTGATACAGCCGGACCAGTTCGGCCACCGGCTCGGGGGCGTCGCGGCCGCTTTCGTAGCGGCTGCCGCCGGACTGGGTCACGTAAACCGGCCCCCAGAAATCCTGCTGGTTGAGGTCCTTGCTCTTGCGCAGTGCGCGGTAATCGATGCGTTGTTGATTGCTCATGGCTCTCCCCTTCTTCTTCAATGTCCAAACTCGGTCCACACGATGCGGCAGCCACCCAGCTGAAACTGCCCCTCGCGGTACGGCCCGAAGTGATCCATCTGGCCGTAGCTGAAGTACACCGCATCGCCGCTTTCGATCAGGCGTCGGCACTGACCGCAGGTCTGGATGCGGATGGTCGGCCGGGCCGGCGTTTCAAGCTCGACCTTCACCACGGTGAGGCCGCTCTGGCTCAGTGCCTCGATGGCGGCCGCGGCCTTGAAGGTGGCGGCCAGCATCAGGGCGTTGAACGGCGGGCGCTTTGGTTGAACGGCGTGCGAATCTTTGATTCGCTCAGCGATCGATTGCATCTGCATCTCAGTCCCCTTGCGGTCGGTTTGGGCAGCGCTGGCAGGCGCGCCAGTGGCCCAGCTTCATCGGGTGGTGTGTTGGCGCCGCGCCGAGAGCGACGCTCCGGCACTCTGCCAGCGGTAGGGTCTGCCCGGCATGCGGGCACTCGACCACGTCCAGCAAGGCAATCGCAGCCCGGGCGATGCGGTCGGGCGCCACCGGGTACTTGCCAGCCAACACCAGGCTGATGCTGGTGCGGCTGTAGCCCAGCCGGCCGGCAATGGCGGCGATGCTGGTGCGCTCCGCCTCGGCGCGCAGCAACTCCAGCCAGCGCGGTTCAGAGGTCGTCATGGTCGATCTCCTGCTGCCACACCACCTTGCCCAGGTTCGGGTCGTAGACGTTCTTGGTGCGCTGGATCATCGGCGGGCGGGGGCCGGTGTAGCGGCCGGGCGCCAGGCGGTAGCGGGCCAAGGTTCTACCCTCCCCGATCCCTCGGGTCTTGGCCTCCGCCGTCACCACCAGATAACCCGCCAGCTTGAGGGCACGGATATAGCTGTTGGCGGAGTCCTCGCTGACCTTCACCTCCGACGTACTGGCATGAGCCGCCAGTTCGCGGCAGGTGAAGTCGCCGATGATGCGCATCACTCGCCACATGGCCTCCGTACCCAGCCCTTGTTTCACCACCTTGCCGTCCTTGGTCAGCCGGGGGGCCTCGATACCGTTATCCCGGGTCAGGCTGTAGCGCTTCACGGTGGCCAAGGGGGCATCGGCTGGCGTCAGGCAGGTAATGAAGCCACCTTTGTCCAGCGAGCGCAGATAGGTCAGCACAGTCTCGTCGTCGGCCTTGGCCACCCTGGCGACCTGGTAGGCGGTAAAGTCGTCCCGAAGCTTGCGGACAGCTTCCCAGGTACGTTGACGACTCCCCTTGCCGCCCACCATCTCCATGTTTGCCGGCTGACGTTTGGGGCGTTTGCGGTCGATCATGCCCTGCCCCTCATGCCATGGCGCGACGCTTCGGCGCGTCGCCGGTATACAAGGCACGCTCGCCCCACTGGGCGCGATCCACGCTGTCCCAACCTTCGATCAGGGCAGCGTCGTGGACGTTGACCAGGTTCACCGAGACGCGTCGCACCGAGCCGTGGCTGAGGGCCACCAGGTGGTTGAGCAGGTCGTCCGCCAGCGCCACCTCCGGGCAGTAGATCGCCGCCAGCTTGCGGACGTCGTCCAGATTGACCGGCGCCGCCGGCACCCAGGACAGCACCCGCCCATGAAAACGCTCGTACTTCTTCAGCTTGTTCGGCAGCAACTCCTCGCCGACCAACAGCAGGCTGGATTGGCTGCCCTCGTAGATGTCGCGCACCAACTCGACCATCGCGTGCTTATCGGCGGCGTAGTCGAACTCGTCGAGAATCAGCGGGCGCCGGCTGGCGGCCAGTTGCTCGCAGATCTGGTCCAGCAGCAGGGTGGTACGGCCCGCCGGTTTGATGCCCATCTCGAACAGGATTTTTTCCAGCAGGTCCTTGCGCGTCCAGGAAGAGCGCATCTGCACGTAATAGGCGCGGCTGCGGTTGGCCACCGCTACCGTGGCAGTAGTCTTGCCCCAGCCGGACGGGCCGTAATACACCGCCAGTCCGGGCAAGCCATCCTGCCGGTGCACCAGCTTCTCCATCACCACCGCCACCAGATCGAGGTTGGCGATGGGGGCAATGCGATTGACGCTATGGTCGAACATCGTTAACAATCCCCTTGAATCACACGTTTCACATCACGCCGAGGCCTGGTCCGCTTCGGCGTATTTCTGGCTCATCACCCGGAATTCGTGGCTCTTGGCATAGCTCGCCAGCCACTTGGTTTCCTTCTCGGTCAGCAGCCCGCCGGCTTCGGCCAACGTGCTCAGCTCGTGCCACACCCGAATGCGCAGCTCCGGCGCCGGTGGCACAACAAACCCTTCGGTATCGCCACTGGCCGCGTTAATCGTCCGCACCGGTTCTCGGTGAATTAACGGCACCTCCGGTTCGGCCAGGCGCTCGAAGGCACCCACGATGTCTCGCCCGGAAATGCCCGGCATCACCACCGGGCTGTCGATCACCGTCAGCGCCGGTCGGCCACCCCGCTCCTGTTCGATCACGTCACGTTTTTTGTCCAGGTTGCGCAGTTGGGCGGCGGCGCGTTTCTCCTGCGCGGCCGTTTTGGCACTGGTCGGCACATAGCTGCTGCGGTTGGCGTTCCACTCGGCCGTGCAGACAAAGCGGCCTTCGGTCAGGTACACCCACACCCGGTGTGGATCGTGGATGTCGTAGGCCACGTGCACCGTTTCGCCATGCAGCTCGGCAAGCGCCTCGTTGAAATACTGGTTGTTGAACAGCCGGACCTCGGCACGCTGTACCGTGCGCTCCATGCGCGGCCGGAACAGGGCCTCCAGGGTGGCGCTCTCCAGTCGCTCGGCCTGCCAGCCCTTGGCAACGAAGCCCTGCCACGCCTGATCCGGACTCAGCCCCTTCAGGCTGGCGTGCGGCCGGGCGTTGTACTCGGCCACGCGCTCTCGGCAGAACGGCAGGAAGTCGTCCCAGCCGATCAGCGGCATCCGCTTGGCGTTGCCGTTCTTGGTCAGCGCAGCGCGGGTGATCTTGAACTGGCGTTGGCGGGCCTGGGCGTCCATGTCGGCGCCCATGTAGCTCGGCAGCCTCTTGGCGGCGTTCACCCACAGCGTCTGGTGCAGGCGCTCGATGACGCCCCGAGCCTGCGAGTTGTAGGCGATGGAGTGCAGCATGGTCAGCCCAATGCGCCCCATCAGGCCGACGCCTTCGTCTTTCATCATGGCGTTGACGTAGCCGCTGCCGTTGTCGACATAGAAGATCGCCCCCATGCCGGCCTGCTCTTCGGCCATGCGCAACGCGTCCAGTACCGCCAGCCCCGATTCGGCCAGATCGATCGACCACCCCACCACGCGCCGGGTGGCGATGTCGACGATGCTGGTGATCTCCGGGCGGAACGGTCGCCCTGTAATCGGGTGCTGCACCTCGGCGTCAAAACAGTGGCCATCGGCCGACCAGACATCGTTTGGCAGCAGATCGCCGAAGTCGCGCCGGACAAACGGCTGCAGGCGCTTCAGGTCGCGGCTTTCCATGCGGCCCCGCTCCCGGCTCACCGTGCCGAGCTTTTTAAGGAAGCGCCGCACCACGTGCACGCTGGGCAGGATGCGTTCCAGCCCCATGTCAGCCCCCCTCGCCTGCATCTCCTCGCAAAACAACCGGTATGCCAGCTCGACCGAGGGTTTCTGCGGCTGCTGCCAGTAGCCGAGAAAATCCCGCGCCCACCAAGGAATGGTGAAGTCCGGCTGCGGCACTTGTGGGGCCAGATGCTTGGCATCTCGTAAAGCAAACCAGCGCTTCAAGGTGCGGATCGCGGGCAGCTCCCCTGCCCCCTTGCGGCCCCGCTTGTCCCCGGCACGGCGCAGCATGGCGACGATCAGCGGGTCGGCCGTACCGGTGGCCACGCTGGCCAACAGGTGCTGCATCGCACGTTCCTTGGTCAGTCCGCAGCCGGCCACCAGCTTGTCGATATGAGCCAGCACACCCAGGCGGGCGGCTTCCACGGTCTGTTGCTCGGTGGTCAGCGGCAGGGCCAGCTGCTGTTCACGCAGCACCGGTGCATTGCCCGGTTTGTCGATGACGGTCGGCAACGAGGCCACCAGTTGCCGCGCCACCTGGGTGCGGATGGCCTCCTGGACGGCGGCCGGCAGGCTGGTCAGGGCGTATTCGAAGCCACCGCCCCGGCCCGCTTTGCGACGGCTGTTCCACGATTCGGCCTTGGCCCGTAGACCGATGCCCTGAATCGTGCCGGGCAAGCCGGGCAGCTTCATCGCGGCCAACTCGGCGGCGCTGTAATGGGTTTTAACCGTGGGCTGGCTCATGGCGTTCCCCGAACAGTTCCAATTCCGGCTCGCCGGCCTTCATCACGTTCTGGCGGTGGTAGGCGAATTCGGACAAGGCGCTGGTCATGGCCGACAGGGTTTCTTCTGCGTCCAGCCCATCAACGTAAAACCGCGCCAGCAGTGCCATGGCCGTGGCGGCATGGGCTTGTATCTGGGCGACTTCAGCCACGCAGGCCTTCTTGCCGGTGGGAATCTCAATGACCACCTTGTTGCCGTGAGCCAGGCACAGGTACTCGCTCACATACGACACCCCGCAGAACGTCTCGAATTGACGCACCCGGTTCAGCGGCATGGAGGTTTCCGCCTGCCAGCGGTACAGGGTCTTCACCTCGACCCCCATCAGGTCGGCCAGCACCTTGACCGGGCGGCGATGCTCGGCGGCAAATTCGATGCACAGCTCGAATGCCTCGCTCAGACTGCTGGGGTGCACCGACTTCCAATGGCGTTTTCTCATCACGTGTTTCCTCTTATTGGGAAACGCAGCTCTGGTACGCTGTCGCGTCCAGGTCTACGCTTTAACCCATGACGATTGGGCAATTTGCAGATACTGGGGATACGGATGGGAAAGCCGGTTTAAAATGGCGCCGTTCGTAGCGGCTCGGCCAGATGGTCTCGGGTGCTTCACCGATAGCGGCAGCAATAATGCGTTCCGCTTTCGGCCAAGGACGGTCCAGCGCGTTGTTCAGTGCCCCCGCACTCAACCCGCTTTGCCGTGACAGCTCCCGCAATGACCAGCCTTGCTTATGCAGGGCCGCCACGATGTCCGCCCGGTGCCAATCCTCGGCGGATTTTTTTGGGGCGTGCGATGTGTTCATTCCTTAATCCTTTGCACTGATTAGGTGAACGCATCATACCTGAAAACAGGCTGCCTCAAGTGGTTTTCAACTTATTTTCAGGTTTGTTGTGTTTGAAAATAACAACATACCTGAAAATACATATTGTTTTCAGGTGCTTATGACGAACCTTAAAACAGGTATCGGCGAGTCGAAATCGCTTTCAGGTTTGCAAGACAAACCTGAAAGTAGCAGGTCCGCTCTTGGTGGGCGCATTCGGGAGGCCAGAGAAGAGCTTGGCGTACCTAGAAATGAGTCATCTAGCGTAGTTGGGGTATCTCTTTCTACATTCCAGGCCTGGGAGGCAGGGGAACGGGAGCCGGACGCTACCAAACTGTCCATTTTTGCTCGGCACTACGGCATATCTGCTGATTGGCTCTTATTTGGCGAAGGCCCCATGCGCAAGGGAGAGGCCGAGGTAGCAGCTCCCTCCCCGCAGAGAGAGCCTTCTCCATGTATCTGCCAGGACACCCTGGGAAATCCAGTCAGCCTGGAAGACTTCGTTTTTATCCCGCACTTCAATCTGAAGGCTGCAGCAGCTCACGGCTCGGCCACTGATGGTGAGAAGCCTGTGTTCTCAATGGCTTTCCGCCGATATTGGGTCGAGCACTACCTGCGCGCCGACCCCAAGGATTTGTCGGTGCTATCGGTCAAGGGAGACTCCATGGAAGGGGTGCTAAACGACCGCGACGCGATCCTGGTGAATCACACCGACAATGAACCAGGCACAGGCCTATACGTACTACGCTTGGACGGCGACCTGATTGTGAAGCGGGTACAGCGCATCCCCGGTGGGAGACTGAAAGTTCTGAGTGCCAACGAGGCTTACGAACCTTTCGAGGTCGATCTGAACAAGCCGACGGACGACTTCGCCATCATCGGGCGCGTCGTCTGGTACGGGCGACAGGTATAGCCATCCCTTTACCTGATTGAGTGACAAAAAAGCCGCGAAACTTCGCGGCTTTGTCTTTGTTGAGCGTTAAACACAAAATCGTGGTCAGTCGACGACATCTCGGCTGAAAGCCTTATCACATCCCGGTTTAGCCCAGTTCATCCCGGCTCATCCCACCGATACAGCCCTGTGCCAATACTCCCGCAACACCACAGCGAGGTCACTCACCGGCCGCGTGAGCCTCCTTACCAAATGGCGCCATCCTCCGAGCCCCGCAGCCCCAGGATGGGAACCGTCGTTGTGATGACCCCCATGCTGACCGCCGGCTGCAATCGGGAGGCTCTCCCGCCACACCACAACCACCCCATGGCCACAACCCAACCAACCTCTCCGCAAACGTAAATGTTCGAAATGTTACACAAAATAACTCAATTACGAACATATTTGTCGCAATTATTATGGTGCACCGCACAATTAGCACCTATAATTTGCTTAGTAATTTAGAAACCACAGCAAGTCCAATCTCGAATATGAAATACATCATCTCTAGCCTTCTGTCTCTTTTCCAAAGTAACGATGTTCAACCACAGCCTGGTTTGCGTGTGAATTATGCGCCGTACGGCCATGTTGAGAAGTGTGATGGCACGGTCGTCGCATGTGACCATGCGCGCGGCGTGCTGGTTGCCTGGCCGCGCGGTGGTGCCGACTGGCTACCGAAGCACCTCCTATCGGTCATCCACTAAGAAATTTTCGCATGTGAACAAACGGCCCACTACACAGTGGGCCGTTGTTGTTTCTGGAAGAGACGGCATAAATCAGTCATCCAGAGCGTGGACGAGGTTCCGGCCGCCGCCATCACGACCATCACGAACTCGGTTGAGCAGGCACCACCCTGGACCCTGGTCCACTCCTTGCTGCCGCCGTGATGGCGGCGCTGGCAATACCCGTGACCGTGGTGTTGTAGTGGGTGACGTTATTGCTCAATGGATAAATGGTGGCCGCCCGCGACGGATTGGCAAGCCTCACCCCGCCAGACAGCGAGACTGCGCCTGACCGCTCGGACGCGACCCGGAGGTCGTTCTAAAATGGCCCATGGCCATGACATCATCGTGTAGCAGCCTCCTGCCCGAGTTGACGGGGAAGATGGGCCAGGTTCTGCCATTTGCCTGCTTGAGAGCAGGATTTTTTTAGCTATCGTGAGGTTATACAGCAGAGCTCAGGCGGTCATGACCGGCCTGAACAAGTCCAGGCGGTGCCGCTCTTGCCCACCGCATGTAATAAGGAATTCGACGTGAAGACCCCACCGTCATTTCTCGTTATCCTGACCTTGATCTCGCTTGTCGCCTGTGGCGACTCTCCACCCGATGCGTCCTCACAACTCCAAGAACGGAAAGTTGCCGAACTGGCCCGGCAGAAGGCTGAACAGGATAAAAAGAGAGAGCAAAAGCAGGCCGCCTACTTGCAGGTTGTACGAGACTCGCTAAAAGACCCCGACTCCGCCCAGTTCAGGGATTTGCAATGGTCCATTGACCATGAGCAGTATGGAGATTCGCTATGCGGCTGGGTCAATGCCAAAAATAGTTTGGGCTGGTACGTGGGCTTCCATCCCTTCGCCGTGACCGCCAAACCCTTGAAAGGCTCACCGGAAGGACGGCTGATCCTGCCTACCGAAGCGGATGATTCACAAACCCAGAGAATCAATCTGGTGATGCTGGAACAGGCCGGGTGCGGCTTATCGCTCAACGTTTAACAGCGCCACAGCCCGTCCAGGTCATCCCGGTTCATCCCATCGCTATGGCCCTGTGCCAATACGCCTGCCACATCACGCTAGCCGGCCGACACCGCCCTTGTCCGGGCGGCGGCCGCCGAGCGGCAATCCGCCTAATTGTCGCGAATTTGAGTTACATCAAGCCCGGCCGATTCGGTATCAATCGCTGTTACCTATAGTTAAAAAACAATCAACAAGACCGTGGGTACACCGCCATGCCTGCAAACAACCTGCCGACCGTATTTGACAGTGATGATTTCATTCGCGCCTGGGCCGTCCAGCGCGGTAAACATGGGGGGTTAAAAGCGTTCATCTACCTGCACGACCCCACCGAATGCGAGCATCACAAAATGGCGGTGATCCATTACGACCGCCCCGGGTACCCCGTCGAGAGGGTATTCAAGATTCCGAAGGCCCGGCTGTAAGGTGGACAAATGGATGACCGCTGAAGCCACCGTCCCGTTATCTACGACGGACTCCCGCCATCAATCCGGTTTTCGATGCCCATGAAATGGCAGGCGGGCCTGCCCTGCGCGCATCCGCCCGAAGAAACGCCCCATTGACGGCCATTTCTACTGGCATACCCCGTGACTGACCACCTCCGCCGGGACGGATTTCCGCCAGCTTGCCGGCTTGCTCTTGTCCGGCCGTAACGGAGCGCCGCACCTATACTCAACACGTCAGCGAATCGGTTCAGGGAGGACCTTCGTGAAGTCTTGCGCCTGCCCCGCCTTGGCGGCCCTGCTGGTGACGCTGTCCTGCGATGCCGGCGAGAAGGTGGTGCTGTACGGGGACGACTCCTACCCTCCGTATGCCTACCTGGAGGATGGCCAGTTCAAAGGCGTCTATGTCGAGCTGCTGCAGGCGGCCGCCAGCAGGATGGCGGAGCGCTACCAGCTGGAACTGGTGCCGACGCCGTGGCGGCGGGGGCTGTCGATGCTGGAGAGCGGTGAGGCTTTCGCGCTGTTTCCGCCCTACCGTCGCGCGGAGCGGACGTTTATCGACGCCTACTCGATCCCGCTCTACCGCGAGCGCGTGGTGGTGGTGTGCAACGACAGGACCATGAGCAAGCCTCGCCAGCGCTTCCCGCGCGACTTCGGCGACGTCACCATCGGCGTCAACGCCGGCTTCGCCCTCTCCGGGGTGCTGGTGGCCGCCCGCCAGAACCACTCCGTGCGGATCGACGAGGCGAACGGCAACGCGGTGAACCTGCGCAAGCTCGCCCTGAACCGCATCGGCTGCTACGCCAACGACAGCCTGTCGATCCGTTACACGCTGAGGCGCATGAAGAACGAGACCCCCCACTTTCCGGAGCTGGATGCACTCACGCTGCATGAGGTGGCGGAACTGTCGGGGGAAGAAGCCTACGTGGGCTTCAGCCGCCGCGCCTCCCCGCCGTTCAAGGCCGACTTCATCAAGCGCCTCGATGCCACCTTGCAGGCATTACAGCAGGAAGGCGAAGTCGACCGTATTCTCGCCCGCTACGGGTTTTAGCCCGAAAACCGCCTTGCCCGGCACCGAACCACCCGCTCACCCCAGAAACGGAAAATCGACTGGCGGCTGCCGCCCGCCCATGAGGCTGCTGAGCGCGGCGGCCGAGCCGCACGCCATGGTCCAGCCCAGGGTGCCGTGACCGGTGTTGACCCAGAGGTTGGGATAGCGCAAGCGGCCGATGAAGGGGACCGCGGACGGCGTGACGGGGCGCAGGCCGCTCCAGAACTCGGGCTCGCCCTGATCGTTGAGTTCCGGAAACAGCTCCCGGGTGCGACGCACCAGCAGGTCGCAGCGGATGGGGTTCGGGTCGTGATTGAAACCGGCGATCTCGGCGGTACCGGCCACACGCAGGCGGTTTCCCAGCCGGGAGAAGACGATTTTGTATTCGTCGTCGATCAGGCTGACCGTGGGGGCGACGCTCGATTCCGACAGGGCAAAGGTGGCCGAGTAGCCCTTGACCGGGTAAACCTGCAGGGAAATACCCAGCGGGCGCAGCAGCGCCGGGCCGTAGCTCCCCAGCGCCACGACGTAGGCGTCGGCAACGTGGCGCTGCCCGTCGGCGGTCACCGCCGCCGCGATCCTCCCCTGCTCGGTTTCGAGGCGGGCCAAAGGTTGGCCGAAGGCAAACTGGACCCCGGCGCGCCGGCAGTGCTCCGCGAGCTGCCGGGTAAACTGGCGGGCGTCGCCCGACTCGTCGTCGGCGGCGAAATCGCCCCCGACCAGCCGCTCGCCGAGGGGCGCCAGCGCCGGCTCGAGCTCGAGGCATTGTTCGGCGGAGACTGGACGGCGTTCGCAGCCGAACTCGCCGAGCAGCCGGGCGGCCTGGATCCCTTTGGCGTATTCGGCGTGGTCGGTGTAGACGTGCAGGATGCCCCGCTCCAGCCGGTCGTACTGAAGCCCGGCCAGCTCGCTGCCCAGCTGTTTCAGGCACTGCCGGCTGTAGAGCGCCAGCGCGACGACGTGCCGCATATTCTGCTTGTAGCGGTCGGCACGGCACTCGCGCAGGAAGCGCAGCGTCCAGCCCAGCAAGGCCGGGTCGGCGCGCAAACGGAACAACAGCGGCGCATCTTCTTTTCCCAGCCAGCGCAGGGCCTTTAGCGGGGCATGGGGATTGGCCCACGGCTCGGCGTGCGAGACCGAGATCTGGCCGCCGTTGGCAAAACTGGTCTCCAGTGCCGGCTCGGGCTGGCGCTCGATCACGGAGACGTCATGGCCCTGCCGGGACAGATACCAGGCGGACGTGACCCCGACGACACCGGCCCCCAGGACAATAATTTTCATGACCCGCTCCTTATATCAATCCGCGTCCGACAGTGCCGGCCCCTCCGCGCGTCCGACCCCGGCCTGAGCCTCGGCCTCGATCTTGGCCAGGGCCGCCGCCGCCCGCTGCAACGCCGGCAGCAACTGCAGCGCCTTGTCCGGCGTCACCCGCAGCACCGGCGCCTGTATCGCTATCCCGGTGTTGGACTTGCCTCCCGGCGTCGGCACCAGCACCGCCAGGCAGAACAGCCCCGGCAGGAATTCCTCGTCGTCGCAGGCGTAGCCGTCTCGCTTCACCCGCTCGATCTCCCGCTCCAGCGCCGCCAGGTCGGTCAGCGTCTTCGCGGTGTAGCGCTCCAGCGGCACGTGCTCCAACAGCCGACGGCGCTGGCTCGGGCTCATCTGCGCCAGGAACAGCTTGCCGCTCGCCGAGCAGTGCGCCGGCACCCGCGAGCCGGGGTGCAGGTAAAAGCGCAGCGGCGCCGGCGTTTCCACCCGGTCCAGGTACAGCACTTCGCTGCCCGACAGCGCGGTGATGTTGCAGCTTTCGCCCACTTCTTCCACCAGTTGGCGCAGCACCGCGTGGCGCGCGCCGTGCACGGTGTTGTTGAGCAGCAGGTTCTCGGCCATGCGCCGCAGCCGCACGCCGGTGCTGTAGTGCCGTCCGTCGCCGTCGCGTTGCAGCATCCCGGCGCTTTCCAGTTGCTGCAGCATGCGGTGCAGCGTCGGCTTGGGCAGCCCGGTTTCTTCCACCAGGCCTTGCAGGCTGAAGAACTGGTCCTTTTCGGCGATCACTTCCAACAGCGCGAACAGCCGCAGCGTCGGCGTGTCGCCGTCGAGCCGGCCCGGTTCGCTCTTCGGGGTCTGTGCGGTGTCGTTCATGGCGTTTCCATCATAGTTCAGTTTCTGTTTTTGATACAACAAGTATCGTTTTACGTAATTTCTTGTTGACTTGCCGCATAAGCCCTCCTAGAGTTGAGTCGTGTCTCACATATCGGAATCTTTCGTACCGATTTTGAGATAATACTCACAGGAGACTAGTCAGCATGAGCGAGCAAGCCAACCGTACGGTGCCCGTCGGCCCCACCAAGATGACCCCTTCCGAAGCCTTCGTCGAAACCATGGTGGCCAATGGCGTGACCGATATGTTCGGCATCATGGGGTCGGCCTTCATGGATGCCATGGATATTTTCGCCCCCGCCGGCATCCGTTTGATCCCGGTGGTCCACGAGCAGGGCGCCGCCCACATGGCGGATGGCTTTTCCCGCGTGTCCGGCCGCCACGGCGTGGTGATCGGCCAGAATGGCCCGGGCATCAGCAATTGCGTGACCGCCATCGCCGCCGCCTATTGGGCGCACAGCCCGGTGGTGATCGTGACGCCGGAGACCGGCACCATGACCATGGGCCTGGGCGGATTTCAGGAGTGTAACCAGTTGCCGATGTTCCAGGAATTCACCAAGTACCAGGGACATGTCACGCACCCGGCCCGGATGGCGGAGTACACCGGCCGCTGCTTCGACCGCGCCATGAGCGAGATGGGCCCGACCCAGCTCAATATCCCGCGCGATTATTTCTACGGCGAGATCACCGCCGAGATTCCGCAGCCGGCGCGTCTGGATCGCGGCGCCGGTGGCGAACAGAGCCTGAACGAGGCGGCGGAGTTGCTGGCGCAGGCCAAGTTCCCGGTGATCATTTCCGGCGGCGGCGTGGTGATGGGCGATGCCATCGAGGAGTGTAAGGCCTTGGCGGAGCGCCTGGGGGCGCCGGTGGTGAACAGCTACCTGCACAACGATTCGTTCCCGGCCAGCCATCCGCTGTGGTGCGGTCCGCTGGGTTACCAGGGGTCGAAGGCGGCAATGAAGCTGATGGCGCAGGCGGACGTGGTGGTGGCGCTGGGTTCGCGCCTGGGGCCGTTCGGCACGCTGCCGCAGCATGGCATGGATTACTGGCCGAAGAACGCGAAGATCATCCAGATCGACGCCGACAACAAGATGCTGGGCCTGGTGAAGAAGATTTCGGTGGGCATTTGCGGCGATGCCAAGGCGGCGGCGGTGGCGCTGACGCAGCGTCTGGCCAACCGTACCCTGGCCTGCGATGCGACCCGCGCCGAGCGGGGCGACAAGATCGCGACCGAGAAGGCGGCCTGGGAGAAGGAGCTGGACGAGTGGACGCACGAGCGCGATGCCTTCAGCCTCGACATGATCGAGCAGAACGCCCAGGAGCAGACCTTCAACGGCGGCCACTATCTGCATCCGCGCCAGGTGTTGCGCGAGCTGGAGAAGGCGATGCCGGAGGATGTGATGGTGTCGACCGATATCGGCAACATCAATTCGGTGGCCAACAGTTACCTGCGCTTCGAGAAGCCGCGCAGTTTCTTCGCGGCGATGAGTTTCGGCAATTGCGGCTACGCCTTCCCGACCATCATCGGCGCCAAGGTGGCGGCGCCGCATCGCCCGGCGGTGTCCTACGCCGGTGACGGTGCCTGGGGCATGAGCCTGATGGAGACCATGACCTGCGTGCGCCACAACATCCCGGTCACCGCCGTGGTGTTCCACAACCGTCAGTGGGGGGCCGAGAAGAAGAACCAGGTCGATTTCTACAACCGCCGCTTCGTCGCCGGCGAGCTCGACAACCAGAGCTTCGCCGAGATCGCCCGCGCCATGGGCGCCGAAGGCATCACTGTGGACCGTCTCGAGGACGTCGGCCCGGCGCTGAAGAAGGCCATCGACCTGCAGATGAACCACGGCAAGACCTGCATCATCGAGATCATGTGCACCCGCGAGCTGGGCGATCCCTTCCGCCGCGATGCCCTCTCCAAGCCGGTTCGCTTCCTCGACAAGTACAAGGATTACGTGTGAGCAAGTAAGACGGGACGCACCCCGACCTGATCAGCAGGGGTGCATCCCGAGGCAATGACTTCGACCCTTTCATCCTCCTACTCAATCCATGTTGAGTGTTAGCCGGGGCCCGGGCATCCCTCGCACCGGGTTCCGGCCCTTTTTTTCCTTGTCGGAAATGGTTTTATCAGGAGTCCCTACCATGAGAGCACTCACCCGCATCATCGAGCAGGCCCGCCACGCCCCCGCCCGCATCGCCCTTTCCGAGGGAGAGGACCCACGCGTGCTCGACGCCGCGGTACGGGCCACGCGCGAGGGCATCGCGCGCATCGTGCTGGTCGGCGACCGCACCGCCATCGAGGCGCTGGCGCGGCAACGCGGCCTCGACCTGAGCGGTATCGATTTTCACGACCCCGCCGACGCCCCGTTGCAGGCGGAGCTGGCCGAGGCGCTGTTCGAACTGCGCCGGCACAAGGGCATGACGCAAGAACAGGCTGCCAGCGCCGCGCGCGACCCGCTGGTCTGCGCCAACCTGCTGGTGAAAACCGGGCGCGCCGACGGCACGGTCTCCGGCGCGGTACGCACTACCGCCGACGTGGTGCGCACGGCGATCCAGGTTATCGGCGTGCAGCCATCCTTCAAGCTGGTTTCCAGCTTCTTCCTGATGATGCTGTGCGAGCCGTTCCACTCGCTCAAGGGCGGGCTGATTTTTTCCGATTGCGGCCTGGTGGTGGATCCGAACGCCAGCGAACTGGCCGACATCGCCCTGGCCGCGGCCGACAGCGCGCGCCAGCTGCTGATGGAGGAGCCGCGCGTGGCCATGCTGTCGTTCTCCACCAACGGCAGCGCCAAGCACGCGGCGGTGGACAAGGTGGCGCAGGCCGCCGCCCAGGTCAAGGCGCAGCGCCCCGAACTTGCCATCGACGGCGACGTGCAGCTCGACGCCGCGATTGTGGCGGAGATCGCCAACCGCAAGCTGCCGGACTCGCAGGTCAAGGGCAAGGCCAACGTGCTGATCTTCCCCAACCTGGAGGCGGGCAACATCGGCTACAAGTTGGCCGAAAGAGTGGGTGGCGCGGTGGCCATCGGGCCGTTGCTGCAGGGGCTGGCCAAGCCGGCCAACGACCTGTCGCGCGGCTGCAGCGCCGACGACGTGTTCCACGTCATCGCGGTAACGGTGGTGCAGGCGCACGCCGCCCGCGAGACGGCCACCGCGGGCTAAACGCCCCCCCGCCGCCAGGACACGCCCATGAGCCTCGATACCCTCCTCGCCCTGCTCGCCACCATCGCCGTCGGCACCTATTTCCAGACCGTCACCGGCTTCGGGCTGGGCATGATCGTGATGGGCGCCACCAGCGGCTTCGCCTTGGCCCCGGTGCCGGTCGCGGCGGCCGTGGTCAGCATGGTGACGCTGGTCAACAGCGCGGTGGCGCTGCGCGGCAAATGGCACCTGATCGACTGGCGTGCGGCGCGTGCCGTGCTGCTGGGGGTGCTGCCGTCGATCATCGCCGGTGTGGTGCTGCTCAACTACCTGAGCAGCACGGCCTCGCTGCTGCTGGAATTCCTGCTGGGCGGCGCCATCACCTACAGCGGCATCGTGTTCGCGCTGCGTCCGGCGCAGCTGGCCGAGCGCTCGCCCGACCGCAGCTTCTTCGTCAGCGGGCTGTTTTCCGGGCTGTTCGGCGGCTTGTTCGGCATGGCCGGGCCGCCGGTGATCTTTCACTTCTACCGCCAACCGATGGAGTTGGCGGCGGTGCGCAGCATGCTGCTCCTGGTGTTCGCCTTCACCTCGGGCACGCGCACCCTGTTCGTGGCGAGCCAGGGCGAGCTGTCGGCGTCGGTCTGGCTGCTGACCGGCTTGTCGATGCTGCTGGCCACCTTCGTCACCCTGTTCGGACGCCGCCACCCACCGCCGGTCGCCCCGGCGACGATGCGCCGCATCGCCTTCTGCATCCTGCTGCTGATCGGCGTGAGCCTGATGTTGAGCGCCCTGCCGGCGCTGCTCGGCCGAGGAGGCGCCTGAACCGTCCACCCCGCCGGCCCTGACCTCATTCCCCAACCAAACCAACAAGAAGCTCTCGACATGAAGATCTCACACAAGGCCGGCCTCGCCGGCGCCGCCGTGCTGTTTCTCACCGTCAGCCTGCTGTCGCTGGTGCAGGTGAACCAGCTGCGCAGCAGCCTGCGCTCGCAGGCCGAATCCAGCATCGCGCAGTCCGGCAACGCGCTGGCGCGCCAGATCGAAAACGGTCTCAACGCCAAGCTGCAGCTGATCGACCTGATGGCGCAGAGCATCGACGCCGACTTCCGCCCCGAGCGGATTCAGCAGGTCTTCGGCCAACCTTTGCTGAAAGAACAGTTCCTGCTGCTCTTCGGCGGCCTGGACAGCGACGGCAAGCGCCTCACCAACGACCCGAAATGGAACCCGCCCGGCTGGGACGCGCGCCAGCGGCCGTGGTACGCCGTGGCGCGCCAGGCGCCGCGCGCGGTGCTCACCGAACCCTACGCCGACGCCGCCACCGGCGAAATCCTGATCTCCGCCGTGGCGAAACTCAGCGATCACGGCCGCTTCATGGGCGCATTCGGCGGCGACCTGAGCCTGCAGAACATCGCCGCCGCGGTCAACGCGCTCGACTTCAACGGCGCCGGCTACGCCTTCCTGCTGGCGGGGAACGGCAAGATCATCTCGCACCCCGACGCCAAGCTGGACGGCCAACCCTACAGCCGGCTGTTCGACGGACAACGCCCGGCACTGACGCCGGCGCTGACCGCGGTCAACGGCGCGCGGCGGCAACTGGTTTCCTTCGTGCCGCTCAGCGGTCTGCACGGCATGCACTGGTACCTGGGGGTGGTGCTCGACGAAGCCGCGCTGATGCGCGAGGCCGACGCCGCCAGCCAGCGCGCGCTGGTGGGCGCGATCATTGGCGTGGTGCTCAGCCTGCTGGTGCTGGGTGTCCTGATGGGACGGCTGCTGTCGCCCTTGCAGCGGCTGCACCACGCCTTGCAGGACATCAACCGTGGCGAAGGCGACCTGACGCGCCGCCTGCCGGCCACGGGCAAGGACGAAGTCGCGCTGCTCTCGGGTGAATTCAACGGCTTCGTGCAGCACCTGCAAACCCTGATCGGCAACGTCATGAACAGCGCCGCGCAGGTACGCCAGACCAGCACGGCCACCTCCAGCCAGGCGCAATCCGCCTCCGAGCGGCTGTACCGGCAACTGCAGGAACTCGATCAACTGGCCCATACCATGAACGACATGAACGGCGCCGCCGAGGCCGTGGCGGAACACGCCGAGGTGGCGGCGCGCGCCGTCGAAACCGCCAACGTTGAAACCGAGCACGGCGTGGCGGTGGTGTCGCGCACCACCAGCACGATCCAGCTGCTGGCCGACAAGCTGGGCGAGACCGGGCTCTCCATCAACGAGCTGGTGCTGCTCAGCCGCCACATCGAGTCGATCCTGAGCAAGATCGCCGGCATCGCCGACCAGACCAACCTGCTGGCGCTCAACGCCGCCATCGAGGCGGCGCGGGCGGGCGAGGCCGGGCGCGGCTTCGCCGTGGTGGCCGACGAGGTACGCACCCTCGCCTCGCTCACCCAGAGTTCGACCGCCGAGATCCGCGACATCATCGAGCAGCTGCAAAACGGCGTGAAACGCGCCGAGAGCAGCATGCTGCAATGCAGCCACACCGCCAAGCAGACCGTCGACGACGCCGCCAGCGCCAACGACATCCTGGGCCGCATCCGCGACGCGATCACGCGCATCAACGACATGAACCTGCACATCGCCAAAGCCGCCAAGGAACAAAGCGTGGCCACGCGCGAACTGAGCCGGCGCACCGACGGCATCCGCGACATCAGCCACGCCGTGGCGCAGGGCGCGGCGACGCAGCTCGATCACTGCCAGGTGATGGTCGAACAGGTGGGACAGCAGGACGCGTTGCTGGAGCGCTTCAAGGTCTGATTTCCCGCCGCCGGCAGCGGGCAGCGGGCGGCGGGTGTTGCCGCGAACAGGCCGGGGGCCGGGTGCAGGCCGACATCAGGCTGGCGACCCGGCCCCGCCCGCCTGACAGGAATAAGAGCCTGTTTACGTTCTCGCAAGCTAGAGCGAGACAAGGAGAAAACAGCTGAGGAAGCGGAGTTTACAAGCGGTAAATGAGCATTCCGAAGACGGTTTTAACGCGGTAGCGCCGACGCGCAGCAGATCGTAAACAGGTTCCAAGGGGGGAACGCGCCCGGCCGCCGACGGCGACCGGGCAAGCGCTCAGGCCGGCTCGCTCAGACGCCAGTCGCTGTCGGCGGGCAGGAACGCCTCCACTGAGGCGGTGGCGATGACGTGGGTGGTGCCCTGCTCCGGGTCATGCACGTTGAGGCCGCCGAACACCGCCGTCACCTCGGCCCGTCCGCGCGGCAAGGTGGCGGCCACGACGGCGGTGTCGACCTGGTCCGGCTCCTGCACGCCGATGGTGACCTGCACCCGCATGGTACGGTGGTCGTAGCCCAGCGAGCGGAACAGGATGATCGACGAATGATGCAGCGCATCCTGCACCGCGCGACAGGCGGCCTTGGTGTAGTCGCCGCCGTACAGGTCGTTGCCGGACCCCATTTCCAGGATGATGCGTTTCTCAGCCATGTGTCGGCTCCATATCAAAGGACACAATGATGGCGGCGTGAGCGATTACGCTCAGGCCATCGCTGCCATGCTTGGGCACGTCCAGCCCTCCCTTCACCACGCTGATCGACGGCGTGCCGTAGGGGAACAGCCCGACCAGCGCCTCGCAGTCGACCTCCTCCGGTCGCTGGATGCCGATCTCGACATCGATGAGCATCGCCGTTTTGGGAAAGCCGAAAAACTCGGCCACGTTCAGCGAATTACGCCACAGCGCATCGCGGATCGCGCGCGCCGCGGCCTCGGTGTAGTTGCGGCTGCGGATCGAGGTCCCCATGCCGAACTCCACCACCACTCGTTTCTTCGCCATGCTGCAGGCTCCTGTTGACACTGTTAGGGTTGTATCGGGTGCGCTACGGCCATCGCCAAGAAGCGCCGCGCGCACCGGGAAGGAACGGCGGCGCGCTCAGCGCCGGTGCCGTCCGCCGATCAGCTGCACGATCTCGAAGAACAGCGTGTTGTCGAGCGCCTGCGTCATGTCGGTGGCGAGGCAGCGGCGGTAGAACGGGCTGAGGTCGAGCCCGACCCCCAGTCCGAGGATCTCCACCTGCCCCTGCTGTTCGCGCCGGGCGACGACGTCCTTGAGATGGTTGTCGAGATAGAAGGCATCGTTGGCGAGCCCGGTGGCGCTGTCGGCGGGGCTGCCGTCGGAAATCACAATCAGGATGCGCCGCTGCGCGCTGCGCGCCAGCAGGCGGTTGCAGGCCCAGTCGACCGCCTCGCCATCTATCCCCTCGCGGAACAGGTCGGCCTTGAGCAAGGCCGCGATGTCACGGCGCGCGCGCCGCCAGCTGCGCTCGGCGTCCTTGAACACCAGGTGGCAGACCTCGTTGAGCCGGCCGGGATGGCGTGGCCGCCCCCGGCTCATCCACTCGCGGTAAGGACGGCCGCCATTCCAGGCGGCGGTGGTGAAACCGAGCAGCTCGGTGCCGACCCCGGCCATCTCGAGCGCACGCAGCAGGATGTCCACCAGAGTCGCCACCGATTCGACGTGCGTCTTCATCGAGCCCGAGCAATCCACCAGCACGCTCACCTGGCAGTCTGCCGCCGGCTTGAACTGCTCGCGGCGGAACAGGCGGCGCTCGGCCGGCGAGGTGATCAGCTGGGACAGGCGACGGCCATCCACCTGCCCTTCCTCCTCGCCGAAGCGCCAGCCGTCGCGGCGCGGCTCGGCGAGCACGGCGCCGAGCAGGCGCGCCAGACGCGGAACATTGACACCCTGGGCGGCGATGCGCCGGTCGAGGCGCTCGCGGTACTCTTCCAGCAGCGCCTTGCGCACCTGCGCGCCGGCCGCCAGCTCGACATCGTAGCGGGTGGTGTAGACGCGGTAGGCCTGATCCGCCTCGACAAACACCTTGCTGGCGCCACTGACGGCGGCGGCGATGCCGTCACCCCCCTCGTCCTGGTCGAAGTCGAGCAGCAGCGCGAAAGCGGCACGGGCGTCGCCCTCGTCCGCCGCGCCGGCCTCGTCTTCCCCCGGCTGGACGCGCTTGGCGCGCACCTTGTCGCCGACGATGCGGGCGATCTCCAGCGCGTGCGGGGCGAACGCGGCCTGGTCGTGGCGCTGGCGGCGGATGCCGGCCAGCGCGCTGCCCAGCGCCGACACCAGGGACCAGCGGGTGCTCTCGATGTAATCCTCGGTTTCGTGCAGCACCGGCAGCGCGTTGAGGCGCGACCAGCACATCTGCGCCACGGTGTAGAGCAGGATGCCGACCTCGCCCTCGGTGAGCCCGGAGCGGTAGAACGCGCGCGACCAGTCCTCGAAGCGCTGGCGCAGGTTGCGCACCATGCCCGGCATGTCGGCGGGCGCCAGGGTCTCGACGCGCAGCTGTTCCAGCAGCTCGAAGACCAGGCGATCGACCGGCTCCTCCGGGCACAGGCTGCGGTGCAGCGCGGCATCGGAATGGCGCAGGCGCAGCGCCATGCCGTCGGCCGCCGCCCGGCAGGCCACGAAGTCGTCGGCACCGGGGTCGATGCGCAAGTGGGGCGCGTGCACCGGCAGCGCCCGCGTCGCGCGATGCAGCCGGCCGCCGCGGTAGTGCAGCGCCGCGTCGCCGGTCAGCGCGCGGAGCGCGGCCGCGCACAGCTCCTCGACCTGCTGCTGCCGCTGGGCGTTCTGCTGCGGGCTGGCCATCACTGCGCCCCCGCCGTGAGCAGCCAGGATTCGTCCAGTTCGACGCCGAAGCAGCGCTGGTAGTACTCGGCGACGATGGGGCGCTCCGCCTCGTCGCACTTGTTGAGGAAGGACAGGCGGAAGGCCAGCGCCGGGTTGCGGAAGATCTCGCAGTTTTCCGCCCAGCTGATGATGGTGCGCGGCGACATCAGCGTCGACAGGTCGCCCGCGGCAAAGCCCTTGCGTGTCAATTCCGCCACCGCCACCATCGACGCCACCAACTGGCGCCCCTGCTCGTGGTCCTTGGCGGGGACGCGCGCCAGCACGATCGCCATCTCCTCCTCGCGCGACAGGTAGTTGAGCGTGGCGACGATGTTCCAGCGGTCGATCTGGGCGTGGTTCAGCACCTGGGTGCCGTGGTAAAGACCGGACAGGTTGCCGAGACCCACCGTGTTGGAGGTGGCGAACAGGCGGAAATACGGGTGCGGGCGGATCACCCGGCTCTGGTCGAGCAGGGTGAACTTGCCGTCGCGTTCGAGAATGCGCTGAATCACGAACATCACGTCGGGACGGCCGGCGTCGTACTCGTCGAAGATCAGCGCCACCGGGCGCTGCAGCGCCCAGGGCACGATGCCTTCCTGGAATTCGGTCACCTGCAGGCCGTCGCGCAGCACGATGGTGTCGCGCCCGACCAGGTCGAGGCGGCTGATGTGGCCGTCCAGGTTGACGCGCACGCACGGCCAATTGAGGCGCGCGGCGACCTGCTCGATATGCGTGGACTTGCCGGTGCCGTGCAGCCCCTGCACCATCACGCGGCGGTCGCGGGTAAAGCCGGCAAGGATCGCCAGCGTCACGTCCGGGTTGAAACGATAGGCCTCGTCGACCTCGGGCACGTGGTCGTCGCGCTCGCTGAAAGCGGGTACCTTCAGGTCGGAATCGATGCCGAACACCTCGCGCACCGAAACCATGCGGTCGGGCTGAATCTGGTTGATGTCTGTCACGGGAGCTCTCCAGTGGTTGCCGCGACGTACTGCGCGGCGTGGGTCAATAGTCGTCAACCTCTGGCGCCCCCGTGCAGGCCCGGCTTCAGCCGGTCTCGCCCTGCGGTGGGGCCAGAGCATTCGCGCCGGGATACCCCCGGCCGGCCGGAAGATGCAGACTCATTCGCTCTCCCGCGCCTCGGGCATGGCCTCGGCCTCGATCTTGGCCAGGGCCGCCGCCGCCCGCTGCAACGCCGGCAGCAACTGCAGCGCCTTGTCCGGCGTCACCCGCAGCACCGGCGCCTGTATCGCTATCCCGGTGTTGGACTTGCCTCCCGGCGTCGGCACCAGCACCGCCAGGCAGAACAGCCCCGGCAGGAATTCCTCGTCGTCGCAGGCGTAGCCGTCTCGCTTCACCCGCTCGATCTCCCGCTCCAGCGCCGCCAGGTCGGTCAGCGTCTTCGCGGTGTAGCGCTCCAGCGGCACGTGCTCCAACAGCCGACGGCGCTGGCTCGGGCTCATCTGCGCCAGGAACAGCTTGCCGCTCGCCGAGCAGTGCGCCGGCACCCGCGAGCCGGGGTGCAGGTAAAAGCGCAGCGGCGCCGGCGTTTCCACCCGGTCCAGGTACAGCACTTCGCTGCCCGACAGCGCGGTGATGTTGCAGCTTTCGCCCACTTCTTCCACCAGTTGGCGCAGCACCGCGTGGCGCGCGCCGTGCACGGTGTTGTTGAGCAGCAGGTTCTCGGCCATGCGCCGCAGCCGCACGCCGGTGCTGTAGTGCCGTCCGTCGCCGTCGCGTTGCAGCATCCCGGCGCTTTCCAGTTGCTGCAGCATGCGGTGCAGCGTCGGCTTGGGCAGCCCGGTTTCTTCCACCAGGCCTTGCAGGCTGAAGAACTGGTCCTTTTCGGCGATCACTTCCAACAGCGCGAACAGCCGCAGCGTCGGCGTGTCGCCGTCGAGCCGGCCCGGTTCGCTCTTCGGGGTCTGTGCGGTGTCGTTCATGGCGTTTCCATCATAGTTCAGTTTCTGTTTTTGATACAACAAGTATCGTTTTACGTAATTTCTTGTTGACTTGCCGCATAAGCCCTCCTAGAGTTGAGTCGTGTCTCACATATCGGAATCTTTCGTACCGATTTTGAGATAATACTCACAGGAGACTAGTCAGCATGAGCGAGCAAGCCAACCGTACGGTGCCCGTCGGCCCCACCAAGATGACCCCTTCCGAAGCCTTCGTCGAAACCATGGTGGCCAATGGCGTGACCGATATGTTCGGCATCATGGGGTCGGCCTTCATGGATGCCATGGATATTTTCGCCCCCGCCGGCATCCGTTTGATCCCGGTGGTCCACGAGCAGGGCGCCGCCCACATGGCGGATGGCTTTTCCCGCGTGTCCGGCCGCCACGGCGTGGTGATCGGCCAGAATGGCCCGGGCATCAGCAATTGCGTGACCGCCATCGCCGCCGCCTATTGGGCGCACAGCCCGGTGGTGATCGTGACGCCGGAGACCGGCACCATGACCATGGGCCTGGGCGGATTTCAGGAGTGTAACCAGTTGCCGATGTTCCAGGAATTCACCAAGTACCAGGGACATGTCACGCACCCGGCCCGGATGGCGGAGTACACCGGCCGCTGCTTCGACCGCGCCATGAGCGAGATGGGCCCGACCCAGCTCAATATCCCGCGCGATTATTTCTACGGCGAGATCACCGCCGAGATTCCGCAGCCGGCGCGTCTGGATCGCGGCGCCGGTGGCGAACAGAGCCTGAACGAGGCGGCGGAGTTGCTGGCGCAGGCCAAGTTCCCGGTGATCATTTCCGGCGGCGGCGTGGTGATGGGCGATGCCATCGAGGAGTGTAAGGCCTTGGCGGAGCGCCTGGGGGCGCCGGTGGTGAACAGCTACCTGCACAACGATTCGTTCCCGGCCAGCCATCCGCTGTGGTGCGGTCCGCTGGGTTACCAGGGGTCGAAGGCGGCAATGAAGCTGATGGCGCAGGCGGACGTGGTGGTGGCGCTGGGTTCGCGCCTGGGGCCGTTCGGCACGCTGCCGCAGCATGGCATGGATTACTGGCCGAAGAACGCGAAGATCATCCAGATCGACGCCGACAACAAGATGCTGGGCCTGGTGAAGAAGATTTCGGTGGGCATTTGCGGCGATGCCAAGGCGGCGGCGGTGGCGCTGACGCAGCGTCTGGCGAACCGGACCCTGGCCTGCGATGCGACCCGCGCCGAGCGCGGCGACAAGATCGCGACCGAGAAGGCGGCGTGGGAGAAGGAGCTGGACGAGTGGACGCACGAGCGCGATGCCTTCAGCCTCGACATGATCGAGCAGAACGCCCAGGAGCGCACCTTCAATGGCGGCCATTACCTGCACCCGCGCCAGGTGTTGCGCGAGCTGGAGAAGGCGATGCCGGAGGATGTGATGGTGTCGACCGATATCGGCAACATCAATTCGGTGGCCAACAGCTATCTGCGCTTCGAGAAGCCGCGCAGCTTCTTCGCGGCGATGAGTTTCGGCAATTGCGGCTACGCCTTCCCGACCATCATCGGTGCCAAGGTGGCGGCGCCGCATCGCCCGGCGGTGTCTTATGCCGGTGACGGTGCCTGGGGCATGAGCCTGATGGAGACCATGACCTGCGTGCGTCACAACATCCCGGTGACCGCGGTGGTGTTCCACAACCGCCAGTGGGGGGCCGAGAAGAAGAACCAGGTCGACTTCTACAACCGCCGCTTCGTCGCCGGCGAGCTCGACAACCAGAGCTTCGCCGAGATCGCCCGCGCCATGGGCGCCGAAGGCATCACTGTGGACCGTCTCGAGGACGTCGGCCCGGCGCTGAAGAAGGCCATCGACCTGCAGATGAACCACGGCAAGACCTGCATCATCGAGATCATGTGCACCCGCGAGCTGGGCGATCCCTTCCGCCGCGATGCCCTCTCCAAGCCGGTTCGCTTCCTCGACAAGTACAAGGATTACGTTTGATCAACCACCGCGCTGACGCGAAAGTGAAGACAAGCGGGCCGTGTCGCAGGCAGTGTACGCCTCACGGTCCGCTCCGCCTCACTGCCGCGGCGACCTCATCGTTTCTGAAAGGTGAACCGAAACTGAGATAACCCATCCTGGCAGCCGGGATACCTCCATTAACCGGCAGCACGGACAGTCACACGACCCTGAACGACCACGGACCGGAGGGCGGCGCACGCACGTTGCCATTCCCCTACAACTCAACAAACCGTGGCGTCCTACAATAGAGAAATACGGAGATATATCAAAGTGATAGGCAACCAGCAGCATTCAAACGGGCTCCAGCACAGCCTGAAGCAGCGCCACATGACCATGATTGCACTCGGTGGTGTGATTGGCGCGGGTCTGTTTGTCGGCAGCGGCGTGGTGATCAAGGCCACCGGCCCCGCCGCTATTCTCTCCTTCCTCATCACCGGCCTGCTCGTGGTCTTGGTCATGCGCATGCTGGGTGAAATGGCCGTCGCCCTGCCCACCGGCGGCTCTTTCTATGAATACGCCCGCGAAGCCTGGCACGACCGCCCGGCCGTGGGCGAACTGGCCGGTTTCCTCACTGGCTGGATGTACTGGTACTTCTGGGTCATCGTGGTGGCGCTCGAAGCGGTCGCCGGGGCCAACCTGGTGCGTTACTGGCTACCCGACATGCCCACCTGGATCATCAGCCTGACCTTGCTGGTGACGCTCACCCTGACCAACCTGATCTCGGTGAAGTCGTTCGGTGAGTTCGAGTTCTGGTTCTCCTCGATCAAGGTCGGCGCCATCGTCGTGTTCCTGTTCCTGGCGAGCCTGTACGTGCTCGGCATGTGGCCGGGAGCGAGCCTCAACGTCAGCAACCTGACCGCGCACGGTGGCTTTGCCCCGCATGGCTGGATGCCGGTGCTGACCGGGGCGGTGGCGGCGACCGGCTTCTATTTCGGCGCCGAGATCGTCACCATCGCCGCCGCGGAAACCGCCGAACCGCAAAAAGCCATCGCCAAGGCCACCAACTCGGTGATCACCCGGGTGCTGGTTTTCTACGTCGGCTCGGTGCTGTTGGTGGTCTGCCTGGTGCCGTGGAGTTCGCCCGGCATCGCCACCCCGTACGTCAGCGCGCTCAACGCGATGGGCATCCCGGCTGCGGCGCAGATCATGAACGCCGTGGTGCTGACCGCCGTGCTGTCGGCCCTCAACTCCGGCCTGTACGCATCGTCGCGCATGCTGTTCGCCCTGACCAAGCGCGGTGACGCGCCCAAATCGCTGGCCAAGCTGACCCGCAACGGCGTGCCGGTGCGCGCCATCCTGTTTGCCACGCTGTTCGGCTACGCGGCGGTGGTGATGTCCTACGTTTCGCCGGACAAGGTGTTCGCCTTCCTGGTCGATTCCTACGGCACGGTGGCGATTTTCGTCTACATCCTGATCGCCATCTCGCAGCTGCGCCTGCGTGCCCGCCTGGAGCGCGAGGCGCCGGAACGGCTGCGCGTCAAGATGTGGGCCTACCCCTACCTGACCTACCTCGCCATCGCCGGCATGATCGGCATCGTGGTGGCCATGGCGTTCATCCCGGACCAGCGCTCGCCGCTGCTGCTGGGCGTGGCCAGCCTGGGCATCCTGCTGCTGGGCTACGTGGTACGCCAGGTTTTCCGCAAGGGTGCACCGGCCGCCGCCTTGGCTGAGCCTTCCACCGACTACACCAAGCTGTAAACCCTTCCCCTTCCAGCGGGCCGCCGACACCTCCTCGGCGGCCCGCTGTCTTTTTCTAAAAAACAAAATATCAGTACGTTTTGTATCGATATTTGAAATTCACTA
Organism: Pseudogulbenkiania sp. NH8B; assembly: GCF_000283535.1. Classification (GTDB taxonomy): domain Bacteria; phylum Pseudomonadota; class Gammaproteobacteria; order Burkholderiales; family Chromobacteriaceae; genus Pseudogulbenkiania; species Pseudogulbenkiania ferrooxidans. Next base: position 1,710,255 of record NC_016002.1, on the reverse strand, counting down.
TTGCATTCCCCTGGTGCCCGACTTATAGTTTTCAAAAAACAAATTAACGGAATTATTTGTACCGTTTTTTGTTATTTGTTTGAATGCTGGCCACCCCGGCCCAGCCCCAATCCGCCCCCTCCCACCCCCGTCTCGTCGAGGCCAGAGGCGGGGCGGGAACGATGTCCATCACCGGAGACCCACACGATGATCCCTCCCAGCAGTCTCGCCCAACCCGTGATGTTCGCGCAGACCCGGGCGCTTCTTCCCGGCATCATGCTCTGCGGCGTCATCGCCATCGCCGCCACCTTCGTGTCCGAGCATTACGGCGGCCCGCAGTTTCTCTATGCCTTGCTGATGGGCATTGCCTTCCACTTCCTGGCCGATTCGGAGAAATGCCAGCCCGGCATCGAACTCTCGGCCAAGAAGCTGGTGCGCTTCGGCGTCGCCCTGCTCGGCGCCCGCATCGTCGCCAGCGACGTCAGCGACCTGGGCCTGACCGGGGTCGGCGCGCTGATCGGCGCGGTGGGCCTGACCATCGGCTTCGGCATCCTGATGGCGCGCCTGCTCGGCCTGCCCTCGATGCTGGGCCTGCTCTCCGGCGGCGGCACCGGTATTTGCGGCATCTCGGCCACCTTGGCGATCTCCTCCACCCTGCCGGCGACGCGGGAAAACGAGCGCTACACCCTGCTCACCGCCATCGGCATCGCCATCTTCTCCACGCTGGCCATGGTGCTGTACCCGCTCATCGTCAAACATGCCGGGCTCTCCACCGCGGAAGCCGGCCTGTTCCTAGGCGGTTCGATCCACGACGTGGCGCAGGTGGTGGGCGCCGGCCTGATCATCTCGCCGGAAGTGGGCGACGCCGCCACGCTGGCCAAGATGTTCCGCGTCGCCATGCTGATGCCGGTGGTGGTGATCCTGGCGCTGACCTTCCACGCCGAGCGCAAGAAAACCGCCACGGCCGGCAGCAAGACCCCGATCCTGCCGATGTTCCTGGTGGTGTTTGCCGGTCTCGCCGCGCTCAACAGCCTGGGGCTGCTGTCGCACCAAGTGGTGGAAGCGAGCTCGACCGTATCGCGCTGGTGCCTGGTGACCTCGATCGCCGCCCTCGGCGTCAAGACCTCGCTGGAAAAGCTGGCGGAACTGGGCTGGAAGCCGATCGTGCTGATGAGCAGCGAGGCCATTTTCATTGCCGGCTACATGCTGCTGGTGGTGTACCTGGGCCGCGTCTTCGGCGCCTGATGACTACATGAATAAACGAGGATGACCATGAACGCGCCGACCAACCTGAATACCGAAATGGTGGTGGACCAAGCCGCCATCCAGCCGCTGCCCAACTCCCGCAAGATCTACGTCGAAGGCTCGCGCCCCGACCTCCGCGTGCCGATGCGCGAGATCAGCCAGGCCGACACCCCGACCCAGTTCGGCGGCGAGCAGAACCCGCCGATCTACGTCTACGACTGTTCCGGCCCCTACACCGACCCGGCCGCCCAGATCGACATCCGCTCCGGCCTGGCACCGATCCGCGCCGCCTGGATCGAGGAGCGCGGCGACACCGAGCAGCTGGCCGGTTTGAGCTCCGAGTACGGCCGCGCCCGCGAGGCCGACGCCAAGCTCGACGAGCTGCGCTTCAACCTGACGCGCCAGCCGCGCCGCGCGCTGCCGGGCAAGAACGTGACCCAGATGCACTACGCGCGCCAGGGCCTCATCACCCCGGAGATGGAATACATCGCCATCCGCGAGAACCAGAACCGCGCCGCCTACCTCGAGTCGCTCAAGACCGCCGGCGGCAAGAACGCGCGCCTCGTCGAGCTGATGACGCGCCAGCACCCGGGCCAGAACTACGGCGCCGGCATGGTCGACACCATCACCCCGGAATTCGTGCGCCAGGAAGTGGCCGCCGGCCGCGCCATCATCCCCAACAACATCAACCACCCGGAATCCGAGCCGATGATCATCGGCCGCAACTTCCTGGTGAAGATCAACGGCAACATCGGCAACTCGGCGGTGACCTCGTCGATCTCGGAAGAAGTGGACAAGATGACCTGGGGCATCCGCTGGGGTGCCGACACCATCATGGACCTGTCCACCGGCAAGAACATCCACGAGACGCGCGAGTGGATCCTGCGCAACTCGCCGGTGCCGATCGGCACCGTGCCGATCTACCAGGCGCTGGAGAAGGTCAACGGCAAGGCCGAGGATCTGACCTGGGACATCTTCAAGGACACGCTGATCGAGCAGGCGGAACAGGGCGTCGACTACTTCACCATCCACGCCGGCGTGCTGCTGCGCTACGTGCCGATGACTGCCAACCGCATGACCGGCATCGTCAGCCGCGGCGGTTCGATCATGGCCAAGTGGTGTCTGGCGCATCACAAGGAGAACTTCCTCTACACCCACTTCGAGGAAATCTGCGACATCATGAAGGCGTACGACGTGGCGTTCTCGCTGGGCGACGGCCTGCGTCCGGGCAGTGTGTGGGACGCCAACGACGACGCGCAGCTGGGCGAGCTCAAGACCCTGGGCGAACTGACCCAGATCGCCTGGAAGCACGACGTGCAGGTGATGATCGAAGGCCCGGGCCACGTGCCGATGCAGCTGATCAAGGAAAACATGGACAAGGAACTGGAGTGGTGCCACGAGGCGCCGTTCTACACCCTGGGCCCGTTGACCACCGACATCGCCCCCGGCTACGACCACATCACCTCGGCCATCGGCGCGGCCCAGATCGGCTGGTACGGCACCGCGATGCTGTGCTACGTCACGCCGAAGGAGCACCTCGGTCTGCCGAACAAGGACGACGTCAAGGAAGGCATCATCACCTACAAGCTGGCCGCGCACGCCGCCGACCTGGCCAAGGGCCACCCGGGCGCGCAGATCCGCGACAACGCGCTGTCCAAGGCGCGCTTCGAGTTCCGCTGGGAGGACCAGTTCAACCTCGGCCTCGACCCGGACCGCGCGCGTTCGTTCCACGACGAGACGCTGCCGAAGGATAGTGCCAAGGTGGCGCACTTCTGCTCGATGTGCGGCCCGCACTTCTGTTCGATGAAGATCACCCAGGACGTGCGCGACTTTGCCGCGCAGCAGGGCTTGGCTGCAGAGGAGGCGCTGGCCAAGGGCATGGAGGTGAAGTCGATCGAGTTCGTCAAGGGCGGCGCCAAGCTGTACGACAAGATCTGAGCGCGGGCGCCGCCAAGGTTGGCCGAAGCCCGGCTTTGCCAACCGGCGCACCCACGCCCCATCCCCACCTCACTGGAGATACCCGACATGCCTACCGTCCTGGTCAACGGCGAGCCCACCGAACTCGCCACCCCGCTCACGGTGCGCCAGCTGCTCGAACGGCTCGAGCTGCAGGGGCGGCGCGTCGCCATCGAGCGCAACGGCGACATCCTGCCGCGCAGCCGCTACGACGACACCCGCCTCGCCGAGGGCGACCGTTTCGAAATCATCATCGCGGTGGGGGGCGGCTGATCCCGCCACGCACTGCCTGACGTCCGCCCGTTACCGAAGGAACTCGACATGAACGACCCGCTCATCATCGCCGGCAAGACCTATTCCTCGCGCCTCCTGGTCGGCACCGGCAAGTACAAGGACTTCGCCGAAACCCGCGAAGCGGTGGACGCCGCCGGCGCCGAGATCGTCACCGTGGCGATCCGTCGCACCAATATCGGCCAGCACCCGGGCGAACAGAGCCTGCTCGACGCGCTGCCGCCGTCGCAGTACACCCTGCTGCCCAACACCGCCGGCTGCTACACCGCCGAGGACGCGGTGCGCACGCTGCGCCTGGCGCGCGAGCTGCTCGACGGCCACACGCTGGTCAAGCTCGAAGTGCTGGGCGACCCGAGCAACCTCTACCCCAACATGCCGGAAACGCTCAAGGCGGCGGAGACGCTGGTGAAGGAAGGCTTCGACGTCATGGTCTACTGCTCGGACGACCCGATCCAGGCCAAGCGCCTGGAGGAGATCGGCTGCGTCGCGGTGATGCCCCTGGCTTCGATCATCGGCTCCGGCATGGGCATCCTCAACCCGTGGAACCTGCGCCTCATCATCGACAACGCCCAGGTGCCGGTGCTGGTCGACGCCGGGGTCGGCACCGCCTCGGACGCCGCCATCGCCATGGAGCTGGGCTGCGACGCGGTGCTGATGAACTCGGCCATCGCCCACGCCCGCCAGCCCGTGCTGATGGCGAGCGCGATGAAGCACGCCGTACTGGCCGGGCGCGAGGCCTACCTCGCCGGGCGCATGCCGCGCAAGCTCTACAGCGCCGAACCCAGTTCGCCCACCAGCGGCATGATCGCCCCGGCGCGCGGCGGATAAGGGAGAACGCCACGGTGAATAACGCCACGCAACGGCCCACCCGCCCGGTCTGGCTGGACGGGCTCTACGCCGTCACCCCCGACACCAGCGACAGCGCCTGGCTGCTGCCGCGCGTCGCCGCCGTGCTGGCGGGCGGCGCCAGCCTGGTGCAGTACCGCAACAAATCCCGCGATACCGCGTTGCGGCGGGAGCAAGCCGCGGCCATCCGGGCGCTGTGCCGGCAGCATGGCGCCTGGTTCCTCGTCAATGACGACGTGGGGTTGGCCGAAGAAGTCGGCGCCGACGGCGTCCACCTCGGGCGGGGCGACACCAGCCTCTGCGCGGCACGCCAGCGCCTCGGGCCGCACGCCATCATCGGCGCCACCTGCCACGACCAGCCGGCGCTGGCGGTGCAGGCGGTCGGCAACGGCGCCAGCTACGTCGCCTTCGGCGCGCTGTTTCCCTCGCGCAGCAAGCCGGAGGCGGTCTCCGCCCCGCTCGCGCTGTTTGCCGCGCTGCCGCCGCTGGAGGTGCCGTGCGTGGCGATCGGCGGCATCACCCCGACCAACGCCGCACTCGCCTGGCAAACCGGGGTCGACATGCTGGCCATCATCGGCGGACTGTTCGACGCCCCGGCGCCGGACGAAGCGGCCCGCGCCATCCTCGCCGCGCGCTGACCGGTCATGCCGGGAGCCGCCACATACCCTTGCCCGACCTGCGACGGCGGCGCCACGACAGGCGCACATTCTCACCAGCAACAGGCGCCCTTCCGGCCCCGCGGGGCGGCCATCGCCAAACGACAGACAATCACTTAGTCTACAAGTAGCGTGTTATGTTGAAACGGCACCGTCACAGAGAAGGAACGATGAGCACCAAGTTGACCGGCACCATGTGGAACCAGCTTTTCCAGCAACACGCGAAGAGCGGCATGAGCCTGCAAGGCAATATTCGCCAGATGCTGGTCTCGGCCATCCTCGACGGCCAGCTGCCGGTCGGTATTCCCTTGCCGTCCGGCCGCGAGTTGTCGGCCCAGCTCGGCGTGGCGCGCAATACCGTGGTGCTGGCCTATCAGCAGCTGGTCGACGAAGGCTACCTGGTGTCGCGCGAGCGCAGCGGCTATTTCGTCAACGCCGACATCCTCGCTGGACGCCTCCCCGCCCAAACCACCCCACACGACCGCCCCCCGGCCGACGGTCCCGACTGGGGGCGGCGCTTCGTGTTCCGCCCCACCCAACAGCGCAACATCGTCAAGCGCGCCAACTGGCAGGACTACCCCTACCCGTTCATCTACGGCCAGTACGACCCCATCCTGTTTCCCACCGCCGACTGGCGCGAGTGCAGCCTGAAGGCGCTCAGCGTGCTCGACATCCACGAGTGGGCGCAGGACATGATCCTGCGCGACGACGATTTGCTGGTGCAGCAGATTCGCACCCGCGTGCTGCCGCGGCGCGGGGTGTGGGCCTCGGCCGACGAGATCGTCATCACCGTCGGCGCGCAACAGGCGCTCTACCTGCTGGCCGACCTGCTGATGAGCACCGACACCCCGGTCGGCGTGGAAGACCCGGGCTACCCGGACGCGCGCAACATCTTCGGCAGCCGCACCGCCCACCTGCTGCCGCTGCCGATCGACGAAGAAGGCCTCATGGTCAGCGGCGCGCTGCACAACTGCGACTACGTCTACGTCACTCCCGGCCACCAGTGCCCGACCACGGTGACCATGCCGCTGGCGCGGCGCCAGGCCTTGCTGCAGATGGCCGAAGAAGCCGACTTCGTGCTGATCGAGGATGACTACGAAAGCGAAAGCCGCTTCCAGGGCGACCTCACCCCGACGCTGAAAAGCCTTGATCGCAATAACCGCGTCATCTACGTCGGCAGCCTGTCCAAGAACCTCGCCCCGGGACTGCGCATCGGCTACATCGTCGGCCCCGCCGAGCTGATCGCCGAATTGCGCGGCATCCGCCGGCTGATGCTGCGCCACCCCTCGGCCTACATCCAGCGCGCCTTCGCCCTGTTCCTCTCGCTCGGACATTACGATTCGCACCACCGCCGGCTGTCCGCGGCATACCGGGAACGGGCCCAGGTGCTCACCGACGCGCTGGCGCGCCACCTGCCCGAAGTCCACCCGGTGCCGATCTCGGGCGGCGCCTCGTGCTGGATCGTCGGACCGGACTGGCTCGACGCCGAGGAACTGGCCCAACGCGCCGAAGAAAACGGCGTGCTGATCGAACCCGGCAACGTCTTTTTCATGAAAACCGCCATGCCGCGCAACTGCTTCCGCTTGGGCTTCTCGTCGATCCCGATCGAGAAGATCGAACCCGGCGTCCGCGCCCTGGCCGAGGTCCTGCGCCACCTGAAACCGACCCACCCGCGCTGAACCAGGCGCCCCGCCCCACTCTCTCCTCCCCGGCTGCGCCCCCGTCGCCGCCGGGGCTAAGGCATGCCCTATTCCCTCCTGACAGCGCCGCCTTCCCGCCCGCCCTCCACCCCGCTCCTTCTGGCCCAAACTGGCCCAAACGATTTAACCGAACTGGCCCTACTGCATCGCCCTCCAGCTCACTAATCTGAAGTCGTCAAATGCAGTGGTCCTCCCGCACGGCGCCCGCCGCCACGGCAACACGGACCACCCACAACATCAGAACTGCTTAGGAGAACACGATGTCCCATACCCCCGTGACCGCCGAATTTCTGCAGGCCTTCAGCGACGCCTGGAACCGCCACGATATCGACGCCCTGATGAGCTTCATGGCCGACGATTGCGAATTCCACGCCGTTGCCGGCCCCGACCTGCTCGGCCGGACGTTCCACGGTCGCGAAGCGGTGCGCGAAGGCTTCCAGCTCGCCTGGCAGACCTTCCCCGACGCCGCCTGGCTCGACGGCGATCACTTCGTTCACGGCGATCGCGGCGTCAGCGAATCCACCTTCAGCGGCACCAAGGCCGACGGCACGCGCATCGAGGCACGCATGGTCGACGTCTTCACCTTCCGTGACGGCAAGATTGCGGTGAAAAACGCCTACCGCAAAGACCGCCCACCGGTCGCCCACGCCGGCAACTGAGCCCGGACTCACATCGCGTCAACATCAAGGAGTCCGAGCATGGATACCCTTACCCAAAAGCGCGCGGTGAACACGGGCCGCGCCACCGGCCCTTCCACCGCCTACGACCCGGCCTACGACCCGCTGATCGCCAGCACCCCGGGCCAGGGCCGCGATTACGCCCCGACCTACTGGATCGGCACCGCCGGCGACCCGCCGCCCGATGACGGCCCGATCACCCACGACATCGACGTCGACGTCGCCATCATCGGCTCCGGCTTCACCGGTCTTACCACCGCGATCTTTCTCGCCCAGGAATACGGCATCAAGGCCACCGTGCTCGAGGCCAACCGCGTCAGCTGGGGCTGCAGCACCCGTAACGGCGGCCAGGCCCAGTGCGCCTCGGGCCGTCTCAAGCGCTCGCAGTGGATCGCCCGCTACGGCCTCGACACCGCGCTGCGCATGCATGAGGAAGTCTGCGCCGGGATGGAAACCTTCAAGAACCTGATCAAGGACATCGACTGCGACCCGCAGCCGGGCGGCCACCTCTACATCGCCCACCGGCCCAAGGCCATGCCGGCGCTGGAGAAGGAAGCCAAGATCCTGCGCGACGTGTTCAACTACGACGCCCGCATCCTCGACGCCGACACCGTCAAGCGTGACTACGTCGACGACAAGGAAGCCGCCGGCGCCATGCACGAGCCGGAAGGGATCGGCATCCACGCCGGCAAGCTCGCCTTCGGCTACCTGAAGAAGGCGCGCACGCTCGGCGCCAAGGTGCACCCGTCGAGCCCGGTCATGGGCTGGGAGACCCGCAACGGCGTGCACTACCTCAAAACGCCGGGCGGCATCGTACGCGCCCGTGCCGTCGGCGTCGCCACCGGCGGCTACACCTCGCAGGGGCTGCACCCGCAACTGAAAAACCGCCTGCTGCCGATCCTGTCCAACTCGATCGTCACCCGTCCGCTGACGCAAGCCGAGATCGATGCCTGCAACTTCCGCACCACGCAGGTCATCACCGACACCCGCATCCTGCGCCACTACTATCGCCTGATGCCGGATGGCCGGGTACAGATCGGCAGCCGCAGCGCCATCACCGGCCACGATGCGCCCGAGGACAAGTACAAGCAGTTCCTGATCCGTGACCTGCACCGCAAGTTTCCCGCGCTGGAAGGCATCCAGATCGATTACTCCTGGTGGGGCTGGGTCGACGTCAGCCACGACATGATGCCGCGCATCTACCAGCCGGACCCGAAGCAGACGATCTACTACGCCCTCGGCTACGGCGGCAACGGCGTCATGTACTCGGCACAGGCCGGCCGCCACCTGGCCGCCAGCATCGCCGGCAAGGGCACCCCGGACCTGCCGATCTTCCGCTCCAAGCTGCCGTTCCCGAACGTGCGCGAGGTGGTGGAATCGGAACTGTTCGCCCCCTTCCGCCGCTTCGGCCAGTGGTGGCTGTACCGCTGGTATCACCTCAAGGACGAAGTCATCTAGGCGCCATTCGCCGATCGCCCGGCCTCCGGCCGGGCGCCTGACCGCCGCCACATCTCACGCGAGACGTGGCGCCCAGTAAAGAAAGGAGTACGCCCCATGGCGGCATCGAGCCGTATCGATGCCCGATAAACACTGTCAGATCGGCCTTACTGAATCGCCCTGCTGCAATCCATATGGCATATAAATGCCGGTAAATATAATAAATTCTTATTACGATGGAGAAAGACATGTACGGAGCACGCAGTTTCAAGAAGGTTCTCACGTTGTCGGCAACCCTGCTGGCGCTCGGCGCCGGCGGCATGGCACACGCCGAGCAGAAGGAAGTCACCATCGCCTATCAGCAGATCGCCGGTCCGTTGCTGACCGTGATCGCCGATGGCTCGGCGGAAAAGGCCACCGGCTACAAGATCAACTGGCGCCAGTTCGAATCGGGCGCCAAGGTCGGTACCGCCATGGCTTCGGGTGACGTGCAGATCGGCGTCATCGGCTCCAGCCCGCTCGCCGCCGCGGTGAGCCGCGGCCTGCCGCTGCAGCTGTTCTGGATTCTCGACGACATCAACGAAGCCGAAGCCATGGTGGTGCGCAACGGTTCCGGCATCAACAAGCCGGCCGACCTCAAGGGCAAGAAACTCGGCGTTCCTTTCGTCTCCACCACCCACTTCCACACCATGTTCGCGCTCAACCTCTGGGGCATCAAACCGAGCGAACTGGAAATCCTCAACATGCAGCCCAACCAGATCGCCGCAGCGTGGGAGCGCGGCGACATCGACGCGGCCTACGTCTGGGACCCGGCACTGGCACGCATCAAGCAGAGCGGCAAGGTGCTGATCACCTCGGGTGAGCTGTCCAAAAAAGGCAAGGCCACCTTCGACGGCGTGGCGGTGAACCGCACCTGGGCCGACGCCAACCCGGCCTTTATGGCGAGCTTCACCAAGGCCATCGCCAACGCCGACGCCGCCTTCCGCACCAACCCTCAAGCCTGGGGCGCCGACTCCGCCCAGGCCAAGACCATGGCCAAGATGCTGGGCGGCACCCCCAAAGATGCTGCCGACGCGGTGAAGCTCTACGCTTACCCGACCCTCCAACAACAGATCTCGCCCGCCTGGCTGGGTGGCGGCAAGACCGGCGGTGCCGCCAAGGCGCTCAAGGCGACGGCTGAATTCCTCAAGGAGCAGAAGCGCATCGACGCGCTGGCCCCGGACTACAGCGCCTTCGTCACGTCGAAGTACGCAGAAGCTGCACTCAAGCAAAAATAATAAGCGCCCGGCATGGGACGCCCGGCCGGGCGTCCCAAAGGACCGAACCAGATCTGAGGAGAACTCTCATGCAAGAGCTTAACGTCAGCAATGTCAGCGTGCGCTACCCAGGCCGGCGCCCGGGCGAGCAGGTCCATGCGCTCGACAACATCAACCTCTCCATCAAGAGCGGGGACTTCGTAGTGGCACTAGGCGCGTCCGGTTGCGGCAAGACTACCTTGCTGAGCCTGATGGCGGGCTTCATCTCCCCCACCGAAGGCAACATCACGCTGGGCGGCAACAAGGTCATGGGCCCGGGCTCCGACCGCGGCGTCGTGTTCCAGAAACACGCCCTGCTGCCCTGGCTCAACGTCATGGAAAACACCGAATTCGGCCTCAAGCTGCAAGGCGTGAGCAAGGAAAAACGGCGCGCGCTGGCCGCCAAGAACCTGGCACTGGTCGGCCTGCAGGACTTTCACAGCCACATGATCTACCAGCTCTCCGGCGGCATGCAGCAGCGCGTGGGCATCGCCCGGGCGCTCACCTGCAACCCGGCCATGCTGCTGATGGACGAGCCGATGGCGGCGCTCGACGCCCTCACCCGTGAAACCATCCAGGAGTTGCTGCTCGACGTCTGGCAGGAAACGCAGAAGATGTTCTTCTTCATCACGCACAGCGTCGAAGAAGCTCTGTTCCTCGCCAGCCGGCTGATCGTCATGTCGCCGCGCCCGGGCCGCATCACCCACACCTACGAGCTCGACTTCAACCGCCGCTTCCTGGAATGCCGCGACGCCAGGACGATCAAGTCCAGCCCCGACTTCATCAAGATGCGTGAAACCGTGCTTGGCATCATTTATGGCGACGAGCGCGCCGCCGAAGCGAAAGAGGTGTCCCATGTCTAACCTGAAACACGACCCGGAAGTCTCTCTTGGCCGCCAGCGCGGCTCGATCTCGCTGAGCAGCCACCCGGCCAAACCCCACGGCGGCCCAGGCATGCTATCGCAACTGTTCAGCAAGAAATCGGTTCGCCCCGGCGAACAATTCGGCGCGCCCGGTCAGGGCAGCAGCGGTCTCATCAGCTTCGTCACCGTCGCCCTGCTGTTTTCGCTGTGGGTGCTGGTGACCGCCACCGGCTGGGTGTCGCCGCTGTTCCTGCCATCTCCGCAGGCGGTGTACGACAAGTTCATCCTGGTATCGACCGAGGGCTTCGCCAACGCCACGCTGCTCGAGCATACCGAGACCAGCCTGTACCGCGTGTTCGGTGCCTTTGCCCTGGCCTGCGTCACCGCCATCCCGATCGGCGTGCTGATGGGGGTGAGCCGCGTGGCGCGCGGCGTGTTCGATCCGCCGATCGAGTTCTACCGCCCGCTGCCGCCGCTCGCCTACCTGCCGATGGTGATCATCTGGTTCGGCATCGGCGAGTTCTCCAAGGTCTACCTGATCTTCCTCGCCATCTTTGCCCCGATGGCCATCTCGGCGCGTTCGGGCGTGCGCTCGGTCTCGATCGAGCAGATCCACGCCGCCTACTCGATGGGCGCGACGCGCATGCAGGTGATCCGCCACGTCATCCTCAAGTCGGCGCTGCCGGAGATCTTCACCGGCATGCGCATCGGCATCGGGGTGGGCTGGACCACGCTGGTTGCCGGCGAAATGGTGGCCTCGACCCGCGGGCTCGGCTTCATGGTGCTCAACGCCGCCGAGTTTCTCGCCAGCGACGTGGTGATCATGGGCGTGATCGTGATCGGTCTGTTCGCCTTCACCTTCGACCTGCTGATGCGCTACCTGGAACGCGTGCTGGTGCCCTGGAAAGGCAAGGTCTGACAGCAAACCCGCCGCCATAACATATAGTGCACAACCAGGCGTGGCCATCCTCCCCGGGCGGCCACGCTCCTTCCCCAACCACCCTCAACCCCACGGGAACACGATGAAACGTTGGAATCTGGCAGCAAGCAGTCTGGTTTTTCTGATCACGGGCATGGCCTGGGCCGGCGACGCCCCGGTCGCCAAGACCCAGGGCGTGCTAACCGACACGCGCGGCATGACGCTCTACACCTTCGACAAGGACGTAGCCGGCAGCGGCAAGAGCGCCTGCAACGGCGAATGCCCCGCCATCTGGCCCCCATTGCACGCTGACAGCGGCGCCACTCCGGCAGGCGAGTTGTCCGTCATCACCCGCGACGACGGCAGCAAGCAATGGGCGTACAAGGGCAAGCCCCTGTATTACTTCGCGAAAGACCAGGCCGCGGGCGACACCCTGGGAGACAAGGTCAAGAACGTCTGGCACCTGATCCGGGAATAATCCGCTCCAGCCCCCCACCCGCGAAGAGACGATCCTCATGCTCCAAGAAAAAAAACCTTACGCCGTAGTGGCCGCCCTTTTGCTGACCGGGCTGGCGCACGCCGCGCCGGCTTTCGACGGCCAGATCCGCAACAACACCCTGGCCGTCAACCCGGCCGAAACCCTCGCCCTGGCCGCCAAGAGCGACAGCGACAAGGTCTACGTCTACGACCTGCGCTCCGGCAAAATGCGGCAGGCGCTGGAAGGCTTCATCTCGCCCCGCAACATCCTGTTCTCGCCGGATGGCCAGTCCTTCTACATCTCGGACAGCACCAAGGGCACCATCGAAAAATGGGACAGCGCCTCGCTGACGCGTTCTGCCTCCATGGCCGTCGGCCCCGGCGCCTTCGGCACCACGCTGAGCCGCGACGGCTCGCGGCTGTTCGTCAACAACCAGGCCACGAGCACGGTCACCGCCTTCGATCCCGCCACGCTGCAACCGCTCGCCGTGATGACGGGCTTTGCCCAGCCCCGGCAGGGCATCAAGCTCTCGGCGGACGACAAGGCGCTGTTCGTCACCAACTTCCTGGGCGACAAGATCACCGTGGTCGATCCCAGCGGCTTCAAGCCCCTGGCCGAGATCGGCGGATTCAACAAAATCCGCGCCATCGCCATCTCCCACGACGGCAAGACGCTGTATGCCGCGAACAGCGGCAGCGACACGCTGGCCGAGGTGGATGTCGAGGGCCGCTACGTGCGGCGCAGCGTCAAGGTCGGCAGCGACCCTTACGGTGCCGCCTTGAGGCCGGATGGACGTTTTCTGTATAGCGGCAACCTCAAGGGCAACTCCATGACGATCGTTTCCCTGCCGGACTTCAAGGTCACCGGGGAAATCGGCGGGCTGCACGGTCCCCGTCAGGCGATCTCATTCAGCCACGACAGCCACAAGGCCTGGGTGCTCAATGAGGATGTCAGCATTGCCGAAGTCGATCTGACTGCTCGGCGGATCACCCGTACATTGACCCCCGGCAGCTGAGCGGCAAGCGGGGCACTGCGAGTGCACGCCCCGCCAGTCTCCGCCCCACCAGGGTGGGGCGATAGCAAAGCCGGCACCCGCTGGCCACGCCCGTTCCACCCCGGAGCCAAAGCCGCCCGCACTCCCCCGTGGGCGGTTCCGGCATCTGAGGCATGTATTCACACCGATCCAGCACACTTGCGCTCGGTGACACTGCCGCCTCATCCGTCCGGCTCCCGGCCACGATCTTCTTGTTACGGTCGACATACCGCTACCCACCCAGACCCGGAACATCGCCGCGCCGGGGACGACGGCGCACGGTTCCCCCTCAGTCAGCCCGCCCGGGTTTGAAAAGGTTGGCCGAAGAACGCTACCGCCCACCCCGAAACACTCCGGCAAGTAAGGCGAAGGCGGCGCGATGCTTTCTGGCCAGAGCAAGCCAAGCGCGTTAGCATCCATGTCGATAGCCGCCGCCCCCCAACACCGCGCCGCCGCCATGCATCCGAGCGTGGCCTTCGCGAGCGGGAATGTCGCCGGCAGCTCGGCCGCCCTACAGAAAGAACACCATGACCCGCCGCCCCCCTGACACGCCATCCCCCACCTTGGCGCCACCGCCCGTCGGCTTCTGGGAAGCCTTCCGCTTCTGGCTCAAACTCGGCTTCATCAGCTTCGGCGGCCCGGCCGGCCAGATTGCGATCATGCACAGCGAACTGGTCGAACGCCGCCGCTGGATCAGCGAAAAACGTTTCCTGCACGCCCTCAATTACTGCATGGTGCTGCCCGGCCCGGAGGCGCAACAGTTGGCAACCTATATCGGCTGGCTGATGCACCGCAGCTGGGGAGGCATCGTCGCCGGTGCGCTGTTCGTGCTGCCCTCGCTGTTCGTGCTGATCGGGCTGTCCTGGCTGTACGTGGCCTTCGGCAACGTTCCGCTGGTCGCCGGGCTGTTCTACGGCATCAAGCCCGCCGTCACCGCTATCGTGGTGCAGGCGGCGCATCGTATCGGCTCGCGCGCGCTCAAGAACAACGTTCTGTGGGCGATTGCCGCCGCTTCGTTCATCGCCATCTTCGCGCTCAACGCGCCGTTTCCGCTGATTGTCCTGGGGGCAGCCCTGCTTGGCTATGTCGGTGGCCGCGTGGCACCGGCCACCTTCAAGGTCGGCGGGGGCCATGGCAAGGTCAAGGACGGCTACGGTCCGGCCTTGATCGACGACGACACCCCGACGCCCGCGCACGCGCGCTTCCGCTGGTCGCAGTTGACGCGCATCGGCGCGATCGGCTTGGCACTGTGGCTGGTTCCGCTCGCACTACTCACGGTGACATTCGGTTGGCAGGGCGTGTTCACCCAGATGGGCTGGTTTTTCTCGAAGGCCGCGCTGCTGACCTTCGGCGGTGCCTATGCTGTGCTGCCCTACGTCTACCAGGGCGCGGTCGACCATTACGGCTGGCTCACCGCAACGCAGATGATCGACGGCCTGGCGCTTGGCGAAACCACCCCCGGCCCGTTGATCATGGTGGTAACCTTCGTCGGTTTCGTCGGAGCCTACCTCAAGGCGCTAACCGGGCCCGAGCTGCCGTTCCTCGCCGGCGCCTTCGCCGCCACCTTGGTGACCTGGTTCACCTTCCTGCCGTCGTTCGTGTTCATTCTCGCCGGCGGCCCACTGATCGAATCGACGCACGGCGACATTAAGTTCACTGCACCGCTGACCGCCATCACCGCCGCGGTGGTCGGCGTCATCTTCAACCTGGCGCTGTTCTTCGGCTATCACGTCCTGTGGCCGACAGGTTTTTCCGGCCATTTCGACTGGCCATCCGCCCTGATCGCCCTGGCGGCGAGCATCGCCCTGTTCCGCTTCAAGCGCAATGTCATCCAGGTCATCGCCGCCTGTGCGGTGGTCGGCCTGCTGGCAAAGACCCTATTCCTCTAACCTGCCCCCATCCCGCGCCGGCAGCGTCGCGCGATGGGGCCGCCGAATGATTTGGCGTAGGCGCGGGCTCGGCCAAGCCTGCCCGCCACGCAAAAACGAAGCGGCAACAGCCTCTCCCCGATTTTCCCTTGAGACAATACCGCACCCCAGGGCGGGAGCAAGCTACGTCTCGAAGGCGGTCTTCCTCAGCAACAGCTGTTCCACCAGTGCGTCTTCATCAAGTTGCAGCAGCTTGGGGCAGCTCGAGCACAGCACGCGCTCCCCCGGCAGGCCGTCACGCAGGCAGCAGAGACGGCGAACCCGCAATGGCGAAGACAAGGACGCAGGAGGAGACGCGAGGTAGTGCACCACGCGATACAGCGGGTTGGCCAAACCGGTATCGAAAAACGACCGTTGACCGAACAGGTAGTCGGCGTCGGCCCGTGCCTCCTCGCCCGCAAACCCGGTCGAAAGTGCATATTCGAGACTATTCCCTACCGTGCTCCACAGCACACGCGGCGACAGACTGACCGAGGCCGCCATCATGTCGATGAATGGCAGCAGATGATCGACGCACAAGGAGCGATAACGCTCCGCCGGAGCATCGGTCTCGGCCCCCAACGCCTCGCAAGGCAGCCACAGGGCCTGGGGCAGGCCTTGATGCATCTGCAGGGTGCAATCGGCCAGCGCCATCCGGAGAGGTCGGCGCAACACCCGCGCGGCGATCAGCGCCGGGGGCAACAACAGGTTTAGATAGCGCCCGCACCACTGCGACAACAAGGCCTGGTCGCTACCGCCACCATATTGCCGGCGCAGCGCGTTCAGCAACACATCACAGTGTTCGGCCAACCTTGACGCCCGAACAGCGATCCCGCTCACGTCCTCAGGCAACCCCAGGTGCAGGTGCCGGCAATACAGCGCATACGCAGGCGGCACCAACTCGGCAAAGCAGCAAGATAACGGTTTCTCTGTGCTATTCATCCACTCTCCCCAGCCACCGCCCCAACAGAATCATGACCGCACCACAACCACAGTCCGCTTGGGGCGCAGCGCGCTTACCCTCAGTGCCACTCCAGCATTGGTTCGGCAGGACAATCCAGCCCCCATTTGGGACACCGCAAAGGCACGGCACCCCAGCATGATTTGCTCGCCCCAATACAAAAAGCCCAGCTCGGATGAGCTGGGCTTTCATGAGGGGAGTCTGGCGGTGTCCTACTTTCACACGGCAAGGCCGCACTATCATCGGCGCTAAGGCGTTTCACGGTCCTGTTCGGGATGGGAAGGGGTGGGACCACCTCGCTAAGGCCGCCAGACATAAACTGTCAACAAACGGGAAGAAGCCTGGAAGCCTCTCAGCTTCCATTTCGAATTGGGTAATCGATCGTACGTCGCACTCTATTCACCGCGTGGCCCAAGCCACTCAAATGATAGGATCAAGCCTCACGAGCAATTAGTATCGGTTAGCTTCACGCCTCACAGCGCTTCCACACCCGACCTATCAACGTCCTGGTCTCGAACGACTCTTCAGGAGGGTCAAGCCCTCAGGGAAGTCTCATCTTCAGGCGAGTTTCCCGCTTAGATGCTTTCAGCGGTTATCTCTTCCGAACTTAGCTACCCGGCAATGCCACTGGCGTGACAACCGGTACACCAGAGGTTCGTCCACTCCGGTCCTCTCGTACTAGGAGCAGCCCCCGTCAAACTTCCAACGCCCACTGCAGATAGGGACCAAACTGTCTCACGACGTTTTGAACCCAGCTCACGTACCACTTTAAATGGCGAACAGCCATACCCTTGGGACCGGCTACAGCCCCAGGATGTGATGAGCCGACATCGAGGTGCCAAACTCCGCCGTCGATGTGAACTCTTGGGCGGAATCAGCCTGTTATCCCCGGAGTACCTTTTATCCGTTGAGCGATGGCCCTTCCATTCAGAACCACCGGATCACTATGTCCTGCTTTCGCACCTGCTCGACTTGTCGGTCTCGCAGTTAAGCCACCTTATGCCATTGCACTATCAGCACGATTTCCGACCGTACCTAGGTGACCTTCGAACTCCTCCGTTACACTTTGGGAGGAGACCGCCCCAGTCAAACTGCCTACCATGCACTGTCCCCGATCCGGATCACGGACCAAGGTTAGAACCTCAAACACACCAGGGTGGTATTTCAAGGACGGCTCCACTGAAACTAGCGTCTCAGCTTCATAGCCTCCCACCTATCCTACACAAGTCTGTTCAAAGTCCAATGCAAAGCTACAGTAAAGGTTCACGGGGTCTTTCCGTCTAGCAGCGGGGAGATTGCATCTTCACAAACATTTCAACTTCGCTGAGTCTCAGGAGGAGACAGTGTGGCCATCGTTACGCCATTCGTGCGGGTCGGAACTTACCCGACAAGGAATTTCGCTACCTTAGGACCGTTATAGTTACGGCCGCCGTTTACCGGGGCTTCGATCAAGAGCTTGCACCCCATCACTTAACCTTCCGGCACCGGGCAGGCGTCACACCGTATACGTCC